>DASZMA010000097.1:0-3436 GCA_035552095.1 Acidimicrobiales bacterium
GGGTGGGGCCCATCTCGCTCGAGGCGGCCACCGAGCTGCTCGGGGAGGCCAGCCTGCAGTTCCTGATCAGAGACGGCACCGACATCCGCAGCGTGACCAGCACCACCCGCAACGTGCGCCAACGCACAGAAATGGCCCTCATCGCCCGCGACCGCACCTGCGCCGTGCCGCACTGCCCCAAACGCCGCGGCCTCCAGATCGACCACTGCGACGTCGACTACCGAGACGACGGCCCGACCGACATTTCCAACCTGGTCCGCATCTGCGCCGAGCACCATGATCAAAAGACCCACGGCGGCTGGAAGCTGACCGGGCCCCCCGGACAGCGCCAGTGGATCGCCCCGCCCCATCCCCCCAGCGCCCAGCAGATCAACCGGACCCGCAAGGTGGCGGCGGCCCGGGGCAAGGCGAACCGGATCCGAGATTGAGGGTGGCCGCCTAGCCGTAGGTGACGCCGAGGCGGTTGGCCCACCACGTGTCGAGGTGATCGAAGATCCAGGTCAACGGACCGGGGTTGAGGTAGAAGTTGAGCAGCACCAATCCCATGATGATCGGCATCGTGTACGGCCGAATCCGCAGATACCGGGGCCAGTAGCGCGCCGGCAGCAACCGCTCGAAGAGTACCGACCCGTCCAGGGGCGGGATGGGGATCAGGTTGAAGACCATCAAGGTGACGTTGACCAGGCCGAAATAGAAGAAGATCTGGTCCAGCAGCGACAGCTGCCCGACCGGGTGCAGGACCTTGGTGAAGATCACCGCGGCGATGGCGGCCAGGATGGCGTTGGTGAGTGGTCCGGCCAATGAGACCAGTACCCCCTGATTGCGCGGCTTGCGCAACCGGGCCACGTTGACCGGCACCGGCTTGGCCCAGCCGAACACACCGAACGAGGTCAGCGAAAGCAGCGCCGGCACAATGAGGGTGCCGACGGGATCGATGTGCTTGAGCGGGTTCAGCGTGAGCCGTCCCGCCCGGGCCGCCGTGTCGTCGCCGAAGAACTGGGCCACATAGCCGTGTGAGACCTCGTGCAGAATGATTGAGGGGACGATCACGCAGAACAGGATCAGTTCGTAGGAGTGGATGTTGTGGTGGGCGATCAGCGCCACCACGACCACCACGCCGGCGGCGATCCACAGCATCTGCCTGGTCGAGGCGGTCATCGGCCGGCGACCCGAGGCGCCAGCTCCCGGTGGGCGCACTCCCCTACTGCTTGGCGGCGTCGTCAATACAGAGACGGGCGGCCGGCATGGCCTCGAGTCGAGCCGGGCTGATCGGCTTGCCGCAGACTTCGCAGACCCCGTAGTTCCCGGCGGCCAGACGCTCCAGGGCGGCCTCCACGTCACCCAGCGACTCACGGAGCTCGGTGGCCAGGCGCTCGGCCTCGCCCCGCTCAGCGGTCACCTGGCTGGAGTCGGCGAAGTTCGAGTCGTAGTTCAGCCCGCTGCCCGCGTCGCCGTAGCCCAGCTCCTTGAGCTGCGCCTGGAGAACGCCCTGCTCGACCCGGAGGAGCTCGGCGTAGTCGACATCGGCGGATTCGGCCGCGGGGGCCTCGTTCGGCATCTGCTCATGCTACGTCCTTCCCCCCGCTGACGGTTCCCGCCCGGGGGTGCGCTTCCTCGTAGGCCCGGCGCAGGTGCTCGGGCGAGACCTTGGTGTAGCGCTGGGTGGTGGCGATGGACGCGTGCCCGAGCAGTTCCTGGACGACCCGGATATCGGCGCCGCGGGCCAACATGTGCGTTGCGCAGGAGTGACGCAGGACATGGGGGCTGACCCGGTCGCCCAGGCCGACCCGGTCGGCGTACTTCTTGACCACCCCGAACACCCCCACCCGGGAGAGGCGACCGCCCCGCACATTCAAGAAGACGGCGTCGGCGTCGCTGCGGTGTTTCCACTTCTTGGGCTCCATCAGGGCCCGGCCCTCGCCCGAGAGCCAGCCGGCCAGCGCCTCGCAGGCCAGGCGGCCCAGGGGCACCATCCGCTCCTTGCCGCCCTTGCCGTAGACCCGGATGAGCGGGACGTCGGTGTGGTCCATGGCCTCGGCCACGTCTCCCAGGCTGAGCCCGGTCACCTCGCTCACCCGGGCCCCGGTGCCGTAGAGCACCTCAAGCAGGGCCCGGTCACGCAGGAAGGCCGGTCCCGTCCCCACCACCGCGCCCAGCAACTGCTCGGTCTCCTCCTCGCTCAGTGCCTTCGGCAGGAGGTCGGCCACCCCGATGCTGGGTAGGTCAACGGTGGGATCCCCGGCCGACTCCCCCTCCTCGACCAGGAAGCGGTGGAAGCCCCGCAGGGTGGAGACGCAGCGGGCCACCGACGAGGCACTGTGGGTCCGGCGCAGCGAGGCCACGAACGCGGCCACCTGACCCGACGACGTGTGGTCGATGGTCACCCCGGCGCCGGTCTGCCCCAGGTAGGCCTGGTAGGCCACCAGGTCGTGCCGGTAGGACGACAGGGTGCGGGGAGAGCGGCCCCGCTCCACCTCGAGCCAGGACAGGTACTCCTCGGCGCTCACGGGCAGCGGGAGCGTGGCGGTCACGGTGAGCGGGCCCCGTCCAGCCGGGCCCGGGCCAGCAGGAGGCCGAGCACGGTGGTCTCATCCAACAGGGTGCCGTCGGCCACGAGGGCCTCAATCTCATCGAGCCCGATCGTCTCAACGGTCATGAACCCCTCCTCCACCCCGGCCGGCCGGGTGGGGACGGGTGACAGGCCGGTGGCCAGGAAGATGGTCGTGTACTGATCGCTGATGCCCGGTGTGTTGAAGGTGCCCATGAGGACCTCCATCGACTCGGCCTCCAGGCCGGCCTCTTCGGCCAGCTCGCGCCGGGCCGTCTCCTCGGCCGGCTCACCGGCCACATCCCGGGTCCCGGCCGGCGCCTCGAGCATCATGCGGTCCACCGAGGACCGGTACTGGCGGACCAGGGTGACCCGGCGGTTGTCGTCCACCGCCACGATGGTCACCGCTCCCGGATGGTGGATGACGAAACGGTCGAAGGGCTGGCCGTCGGGATCGATCAGGTCGACGTGGCCGACGGTGAAGAGCCAACCCCGGAAGACCTCTACCTCGGAGAGCCGCCGGAATGATGAGGGCTCGGGCACGGGCTCGGTCACGGTCGGCGCCTATGGAACGGTGTCGAGATCGAGCAGGTGCGGCTCGCGTCCCTCGGCCCGGTCCAGTGCGGCGGCCACCAGCTCGCGGAAGAGGGGATGGGCCCGGTCGGGCCGGCTCTTGAACTCGGGGTGGGCCTGGGTGCCGACCCAGAAGGGGTGGTCGCTCAGCTCGACGAACTCGACCAGGCGCCCGTCGGGGGACATCCCCGAACAGCGGAGGCCGGCTGCTTCCAGCCTCGACCGGTAGCGCGGGTTCACCTCGAAGCGGTGACGGTGCCGTTCTTTCACAACCTCGGACCCGTAAGCCTCGGACACGATCGAGCCGGGGGCGAG
>DASZMA010000098.1:0-5821 GCA_035552095.1 Acidimicrobiales bacterium
GCAGCCGCCCTCTGGGCCCGGGCGTTGCGGCCCACCTTCTCCGTCGCCGTCACGACGTGGTCCGGTTCTCGTCGATGTAGCCGTAGCCCAGGTCGGTGCCCAGCACAGCGGCGGCGCCGGATCCGAGACCCAGGTCGCAGACGATCTCAACGTGGCGGCCGCCCATGTGGGCGCTGACCGCCACCGCGTCGTGGGCCACCGCCACGCCCCCGGCACAGACCACGACGCCGCCGTAGGCCACCGACACCGTGTCGGGGTCAAAAGACACCCCGGCCGAGCCGAGCTCGCTCACCACCCGGCCCCAGTAGGGGTCCTCCCCGTTGAGGGAGCACTGCACCAGCATGGAGTCGGCCACCTTGCGAGCGGCGATATGGGCCGCCGCGTCGCTCTCGGCTCCCACCACCAGAATGTGGGAGACCTTGGTCGCCCCCTCGGCGTCGTCGACCATCTGCTCGGCCAGTGAGGTGCACGCCTCGGTCAGCGCCGCCGTCAGCGCATCGGCGGAGGGCCGGGACCCCAGGCCACTGGCCAACACCAGCACGGTGTCGTTGGTCGACGTGCAGCCGTCGACCGTCATGGTGTTGAAGGAGGCGTTGACCGCGGCGCGCAGGGCGGCCTGGAGGATCTCAGGCTCGACGGCGGCGTCGGTGGTGCACAGCGCCAGCATGGTGGCCATGTTCGGGGCCAGCATGGCTGCCCCTTTGGCCATGCCCCCCACGCTGAAGCCGTCCGCCTCGATCAGGACCTCTTTCGGCACGGTGTCGGTTGTCATGATGGCCCGGGCCGCCGCCGCGCCAGCCTCGGGGCCAGGGGAGCGAAACCTCACGATCTCCCCTACCTCGGGTAGGGCCACGTCGATGGGGAACGGGATGCCGATCAATCCGGTCTGGCAGATCAGCACGTCCTGGCGTTGGGCGCCAATGCCGAGGGCCACTTGCCCGCACAGCGCCAAGGCCGCGTCTCTCCCCGGTTGGCCAGTGGCCGCGTTGGCATTGCCCGAGGTGAGGATCACCGCGGCGGCGCGACCCTCGGTGGCGGCCAGGTGGGCCCGGCTGACCTGCACCGGCGCTGCCGTGGCCAGATTGGAGGTGAAGACACCGGCCGCCGCCACCGGTTGCCCGTCGACCGTGGCCACCACCGCCACATCGGGTACGCCCACGGCTTTGATGCCGGCCGAACCGCCCACGGCCACAAACCCCTTCGGCGCGGTGACGCTCATTGGGTCACGCTCACGGGTACATCCCCCCCAAGGGCAGGCCGGTCGTCTCGGGCAGGCCGAGCGCGGCGTTGGCACATTGGATGGCCTGCCCGGAGGCGCCCTTGACCAGATTGTCCAGCGCGCAGAGCGCGATCACCCAGCCCGTGCGGGCATCGACCCGGGCCGTGACGTGCGCCACGTTCGAGCCGGTGGTGGCCTTGGTCGACGGCGGGGCATCGGTCACCATTACGAAGGGCTCGTCGTCGTAAGCCGCGTGCAGCGCGTCCATCACGTCGTCGGTGCTCAGCGCGCCGGCCCCATCAATCGGGCGGGCGTAACAGGTGGCCAGGATGCCCCGCGTCATCGGCGCCAGGTGAGGGGTGAAGAGCACCTGGGCTTCGAGGATCTGCTCCATCTCGGGCGTGTGGCGATGGGTCAGCAGCCCGTAGGCCACAAAATCCTCGTCCACCGCGCCGAAGTGGAGGCTGTCCTTCAAACCGCGGCCGGCCCCGGAGACACCGGAAGCAGCATCGACGATGATCCCGCTCGACTCGATCAGACCGGCCCGCAGCAAGGGGGCCAACGCCAGACCGGCGGACGTGGGATAGCAGCCGGCGGCGGCGATCAGGGTGGCCCCCGCCAGGTCGGCCCGGAACAACTCGGGCAGGCCGAACACCGCCTGGGCCAACAGCTCGGGGGCGGCGTGGTCCTCGCCGTACCAGCGCGGGTAGAGCGACGCGTCCCGCAGCCGGAAGTCCGCCGCCAGATCGACGATGACCCCTACCCGCTGGCGCAGCCCCGGCACCACCTTCTGCGACTCCCCGTGGGGCAGGGCGCAGAAGACGAGGTCCAACCCGTCGAGCAGATCAGGGCCGGCCGCCTCGTAGACCAGACCGGGGTAGGCGGCGGCCAACGACGGAGTGTGCTCCCCCACCACCTGGCCGGCGTGCGAGTGGGCCGTGACCACGGCCACCTCAATGTCGGGATGGGCGACCAGCAGCCGCAGCAGCTCCGCCCCGGTGTACCCGGAGGCCCCGATGATGCCGGCCTTCATCGCATCAGTATACATATGTTCGCATACTCATGCATACGGGAGAAATGAGGTGCGGGCCGTGCCGTTCCGGCGCGAGCCTGGACAGCGTGATCGACCATATCTCCCTCCAAGTCAGCGACGTTCCCACCAGCAAGGCGTTCTATGCGGCCGTGCTCGAGCCGTTGGGCATCACGCTGGGGCACGACGATGGCACCACCGCCGGCTTCTTCGGGCCCGACTCGAGTTCGTTCTGGCTCGGCCCGGCCGAGCGGGCCGACGACCGCGAGCTCCACATCGCCTTCCGGGCTCCTAGCCGCGAGGTGGTGCGGGCCTTCCATCAGGCCGCGCTGGGCATCGGGGCCGAGATACTCAACGCGCCCCGCATCTTCCCCGAGTACAGCGAGGATTACTACGGCGCCTTCATCCGCGATCCCGACGGCCACAACATTGAGGCCGTCCGCCACGGGTCGGAGGAGTAGGAACCGCGCCGATCTTCAAAAACGCTTGAGCCAGTAGATGGAGTGCGAGATCACTTCAAACCCCATCTCCTCGTTGATGTCGATCATGTGGTCGTTGACGGTGGCGTTCCAGGTGCAGACGGAGCGCACCGCCGGGTTGGCCCGGGCCACCGCAGCCAGGTTGGCCACCTTCACGGCGTACCCCAGGCCGTGCCCGCGGTGCTCGCGAATGACCAACGTGTCGTGCTGCCAGGCCGCCTCCGGCGCGCCGAGCGGGATGACGATATCGGTGAAGGCCACCAACCGCCCCGACGCATCGTGGCGGGCCGCCGTGGTGACTTTGGCCCGGTTCTGCTCGGCCAGGCTCGCCTCAATCTGGCGCACCCGGGACTCATCCCAGACCTCCTCGTCGAGGTCCTGTCCCTCCTGGGGCACGTCGGTCGACATGCGTCGCCCCAGCAGGCACCGGTCGGCGATGTACGCATCGGGCCAACGGTCGGCGAAACTGACCATGGTGTAGCCCGCCGGCGCCGCCTTCGGGTTGGCCTGCAAGGCCTCCATCGGCCCGGCGGCCAGCGGCAGGCGCAGCTCGCGCCGGGCCATGGGCATGGCCGGGGCAAAGCCGAGCGCGCCGGCGAAGCCGGTGACCAGGTCCGGGAACCCGGGCCGCACCGGGGTCTCGTCCATGCCGCCCAGCTCACTGCGCCCCAACGACCGGGCGATCTCCTGCGCCGTCTTTACCAGGGCCCGCCCCACACCCAGGCGCCGCGCCGCGGGCCGCACCCGCACCTCCAGGCGGGCCAGGTGTTGATTCTCCCGGCGGAACATCTCCAGATCGGCCATGCCGATGACCTGGCCGCTGTCATCGCGGGCCAGCAGGCAGCGGTGCTCTTCGGGTCCCTCGGTATCGAGCGCCTGCGCCAACCGCTCGGCCCGCTGCCAACCCGGCCGGTCCGGCCATCGCTCCAGATCCGTCTCGCGCAGCACGGCGAACCAGGCCTCGAACAGCGCCTCGTCGCCTGGGTCGATCTGTACCACCTTCATCACCACGATGGTACGTCTCGGTAGTGTTCGTGCCGGTTGCCGACTGGACAGGGGGTGCGATGGACTGGAGCGCATGGGCCGGGCACGCGGTGGGCACGTTGACCATGACGCCAACGGCCACCGACGGTGCCTGGGTGGCCCTCTTTGCCGAGGGCGGGACCTACCAGGATCCGGTGACCACCCGTACCACCGACGTGGCGTCGGTCTTCGCCATCACCCGGGCCAGCTTCCCCGACTGGGAGATGACGGTGACCAGCACGGTCGGGGACGAGCACGGTGGCGCTATCGAATGGGTGAGCCAGGGCCATCTCCCCCACGGCCCGGCCGTCTCCCTGCACGGGTGCTCGGTCATCACCTTGGACGAGCGCGGCCAGGTGGTTCGCTGGCGGGACTACTTCGACCTGGGCGAGTTCGAACGGCAGGCGGCGGCGACGTAGGCGCTCACCGACCCGGGTCGCCCTACCGAGGCGCCTGGGTGCGCCGGCGTTGGACCTCGAAGAGCACAATGGCCGCGGCGGCCGAGACGTTCAGGGACTCGACGCCTTCGGCCAGGGGAATGCGCACGGTCCGGGTGACCAACGCCATGACCTCTTCGGACACCCCGGCGTGCTCCCCGCCCAACACGAAGGCCGTGCGGGGGCCGAACTCCACGTTCCACAGATCGTTGGAGCCGCTCGCCTCGAGGGCGACCAGGGTGAACCCGGCGGACGCCAACTGCTCGGCCGCGTCGACGGCGGTGCGGACCCGCAACAGCGGGGCCTGGAAGGCGATGCCGGCCGACGCCTTGATCACCAGCGGGCCCAGATCGGCCACGCCGCGACTGGGCACCACGATCCCGTCGAGGCCGGCGCCCACGGCGGAGCGGATGATCATGCCGACATTGGCCGGCGTGGTGATGCCGTCGAGGACGACGCAGGCCGCCGGCGCATCCAGCCCGAGGTGAGCCAGCCAGTCCTCCAGGGAGCGCTTGTTAGGCGCCACCACATCCGCCGCCACCCCTTGATGTTGCTTGCCCGTCCCGCTGACCCGGGTCACCTTGTCCCGCCCCACGTGCTGCACGGGCACGCCGCGTCGCTGCGCCGCCGCTTCGAGCTGCCGGGCCATGGGCTTCGCCACATCGGTGGCCACGAACACCTGGGCCACCTCCAAGCCGTCGTCGCCCAGGGCTTCGAGGACCGCCACTCGCCCGAATACGGTGAGGAACTTCTCGCGGGGCGAGCGATCATCGACCACATCGCTCCCCATTGAGCCAGCCTACGACCCGTCATCGCGCCGGCGGATCCAGGTCGAGTTCTATGGTCTGAGGATGAACCCCGCCCACCTCGCACTGTGTGCCAGTGAGGAATGGCGCGACGCGCTGCGCGACTGGATCATCCCCTTCGCTCTGGCCGAAGCCCGGTTGGGCGACGACGTGCTCGAGATCGGGCCGGGCCCCGGCCTGACCACCGATCTGCTCGGGCCCACCGTCGAGCGACTGACGGCCCTTGAGCTCGATGCGGCGCTGGCCGAATCTCTCAAGACCCGCCTGGTCGGCACCAACGTCGAGGTCGTGGTCGGCGACGCCACCGCCATGCCCTTCGACGACGATCGCTTCAGCGGAGCCATCTCCTTCACCATGCTCCACCACGTGCCCACGGCCAAGCTGCAGGACCAGCTGTTCAGCGAGGTGGCCCGCGTCCTGCGTCCGGGCGGCGTGTTCGTCGCCTCCGACAGTCTGGCCGGGGACGACCTGGCCGCCTTTCACGACGGCGACGTCTACAACCCGGTCGATCCGGCGACGCTGTCGGGCCGGCTCCTGACGGCCGGATTCGCCGAGGTTGAGGTGCGGTCGAACGAATTCGGCTGGGCCGCCCACGCCCGGCGCTGACCGGAGCCACCGAGCCGACTCTCAGCTCCAGCCGATAGAAACTCCCGGTATCCCTGCCGTCGACCAGTAGGCATGCATGAGCACCTCGTTCCCCGGAGAGTCAGCGCCGTACCGGGCCGCCCGTGACCGACTCCTGGAGCAGGAAGTCGAGCTGCGCCGATTGACCGAAGCGGTCGCGGTCGCCCGCCAGACGCTGCCGCCGGGAGGTGTGGTCCCCGAGA
>DASZMA010000099.1:0-5098 GCA_035552095.1 Acidimicrobiales bacterium
AAGATCGCCGCCTACCGGGCCCTGGTCCAAAGCGACGGGCCCAAAGTGCTCGAGCGGGCTCGGAGACGACGCATCAGCATCACCGACTATCGGCCCCCGCCACCTCAAGCCAACTGAACTGACTCGGAGAACCCAACGCCGGAGACGCGGCGTCCGTAATCGCGACATCACCCCCAGACCCGCACCTGGGGCTCCCATCGGACCGCCACGAAGGGGGTGATACACCCATCATCCATACTGGCGATGTCTCGCGGGCAGTTGTGTCGTTGCGGTTAGGCGACTTTTGTCGCTAACCCTTTGGCGCCCCCGGCAGGACTCGAACCTGCGCCACCGCCTCCGGAGGGCGGTGCTCTATCCGCTGAGCTACGGGGGCACGAGCAGGGAACGATCGTAGTCCCCGGGCGCGGCGCCCTGTCCCGAATGGGCCGGCACCTGCCGTATCCTGCCTCCCCATGCCTACCGACCACCGCGGGGAGGGCGCGCCCCTCGACCTGAGCCTGTTGCCGCGGACCTCCACCGTCGGTGAGGACGGGCATCTCCGGGTGGGTGACATCGACCTCCTGGACCTGGCGGCCGAATTCGGCACGCCGCTCTTCGTCTACGACGAGTACCACCTGCGTCACGCCTGCCGGGAGGCGGTGGCGGCCTGGGGGGACGGGGTGGCGTACGCCACCAAGGCATTCCTGTGCCGGGCCATGGCCCGACTGGCCCACGAGGAGGGCATGCAGCTCGATGTGGCCTCGGGCGGTGAGCTCCATGTCGCCCTCCTGGCCGGGGTGCCGGCGGAGCGGTTGGTGCTCCACGGCAACAACAAGTCGGAGGAGGAGCTGGGCACCGCGCTGGCGACCGGGGTGGGCCGGATCGTGGTCGACTCCTTCGACGAGATCACCCGGCTGGGCCGCCTGCTCGACCGGGGGCCGTCGCGGGCCGATCGGCCCCGGGTGCTGGTGCGGGTCACTCCGGGCGTGGAGGCGCACACCCACGAGTTCGTCCGCACCGGCGGGGAGGATTCCAAGTTCGGCTTCTCGGTGGCCTCGGGTGCCGCCGCCGAGGCGGTGGCCGCCCTGGAACTCCTGCCGGGCGTCGAGTTGATGGGAGTGCACGCCCACATCGGCAGTCAGGTCTTCGACGCGTCGTCCTTCGAGCAGGCCGCCGTGGTGATCGGTGGCTTCTTCGCCCCGCTCGGCCTGCCCGAGCTCGTGGTGGGCGGCGGCCTGGGCGTCCCGTACGTGAACGGCGAGTCGGCTCCCTCCATTACCGAGTGGGCCGAGGTCACCCGGTCGGCCATGGCCCAGGCGGGGGTCAACCCGTCGACCCGGCTCTCGGCCGAGCCCGGTCGGTCCATCGTGGCCGCGGCCGGCCTGACCCTGTACACGGTGGGTACTGTCAAGGCGCTCCCTGGTATCCGTACCTACGTCAGCGTCGACGGCGGGATGAGCGACAACCCACGCCCCGTGCTCTACGGCAGCGGCTACGAGGCCTTCCTGCCCCGAGCCGTCGAAGCCCGGCGGACCCGGGCCGTGCGGGTGGTGGGCAAGCACTGCGAGAGTGGGGACCTGGTGGTTCCCGACGCCTCCGTCCCAGCGGACCTGCGAGTGGGGGACATCCTGGCCACTCCGGTCACCGGCGCTTACGGCCACTCCATGGCGTCGAACTACAACAAGGTCCCCCGTCCGGCCGTCGTGTTCGTGGCCGATGGCCGGGCCCGGGTGGTCGTGCGCCGGGAGACCTTCGACGACCTTTCCCGCCTCGATTCCTGAGCTGACCCTCAACGTGAGGTGCCGCAGGCACCCTGTACCGTTGTCACATGTCTCCGCCCCAGCCCGCTGTGCCACCGGCTCCTGCCGTTCGGGTCGCCATCTTGGGCTGCGGCAACGTCGGGGGTGCGCTGGCTGAGCTGCTGTTGACCCGACAGGACGACATCGCTGCCCGCACCGGGGTCCGGCTCGAGCTGGTAGGGATCGCCGTGGCCAACGCCGGCCGCGCCCGCGCCGCGGTCATCCCGGTGGGGCTGATCGGCACCGATGCGGCCGCCCTGGTGGCCCGGGACGATGTCGACGTGGTGGTGGAGCTCATCGGGGGACTGCATCCGGCCCACGAGCTCATTGAGACGGCTCTGCAGGGCGGCAAGCCCGTGGTCACGGCCAACAAGGCCCTGCTGGCCGTGGCCGGAGCCGAGCTGGCCGACGTGGCCGCCGCCCACGGCGTCGACCTTTTGTACGAGGCCGCCGTGGCCGGAGCCATCCCCGTCATCCGGCCGCTGCGTGAATCCCTGGCCGGCGAGCAGATCGTCCGGGTCATGGGCATCGTCAACGGGACCACCAATTTCATCCTGACCCGGATGGAGGAGGACGGTATCGACTACGAGGTGGCCTTGGCCGAAGCCCAGGAGCTGGGGCTGGCCGAGCGCGATCCCGCCGCCGACGTCGAGGGTCACGATGCCGCCGCCAAAGCCGCCATCCTGGCCGCCTTGGCCTTCGGGAGCGACGTGGTCGACGCCGATGTGTATCGAGAGGGGATCACCGGCATCAGTGCGGCCGATGTGGCCTACGCCAATCGTCTCGGGTATGCCGTCAAGCTGCTGGCCGTGGCCGAGTTGGTCGACGGTGGCCCCGAGCTCTCGGTCCGGGTGCACCCGGCCATGGTGCCGCGGGCCCACCCGCTGGCCTCGGTGCGCGGCGCGTTCAACGCCGTCTTCGTGGAGGGCGCGGTCAGCGGCGAGCTGATGCTCTACGGCAAGGGCGCCGGTGGCGGCCCGACCGCCAGCGCGGTGCTGGGCGACCTGGTCGACGCCTCGCGCAACCTGCGGGCCGGCGCCCCGGCCCCGGCCCCCAAGCGGACCAGCACCACCATGCGGGCCCAGGCCGAACTCCGATCCGCCTTCTACCTCTCCATGGACGTGGCCGACCGCCCCGGTGTCCTGGCCGCGGTGGCCAAGGTGTTCGGCGACCACGACGTATCGATCCGGGCTATGGAACAGGTGGGCCTGGCCGACGAGGCCCGGCTCATCTTCCTCACCCACATCGCCCGCGAGGGCGACCTCCTGGCCACATTGGACGAGTTGCGCATGCTGCAAGCGGTCGATCGGGTCAGCGGCGTCCTCCGCGTCATCGGCGAAGAGGAAGGCTGAGCGTGGCCGTCGGCTGGCGGGGCGTCATGGAGGAGTACCGGGAGTTCCTCCCGCTGGCCGCCGACTCACCGGTGGTGACCCTGCTCGAGGGTGGCACCCCGCTGATCCCGGCCCCCCGGCTGTCCGAGCGCATGGCGGCCCAGGTCTGGCTCAAGGTGGAAGGGGCCAACCCCACCGGGTCGTTCAAGGACCGGGGCATGACCATGGCCATCTCCAAGGCGGTGGAGGAGGGCGCCAAGGCGGTGGTCTGCGCCTCGACCGGGAACACCTCGGCGTCGGCGGCGGCGTACGCCGCCCGGGCCGGACTGGCCTGTGCCGTGCTCATACCCGAGGGACACATCGCACTGGGTAAGTTGGCCCAGGCGCTGGTGCACGGCGCCCGGGTGCTGCAGGTGCGGGGCAACTTCGACCAGGCCCTCTCCATTGTGCGCGAGCTGCCCCAGCACGCGCCGATCACCGTGGTCAACTCGGTCAACCCCGACCGAATTGAAGGGCAGAAGACGGGTGCCTTCGAGATCGTCGACGTCCTGGGCGACGCGCCCGATGTCCACTGCATCCCGGTGGGCAACGCCGGCAACATCACCGCCTACTGGCGCGGCTACCTGCAGTACAAGGAAGCCAGCCGGTCCACCAAGCTCCCGCGCATGCTGGGCTTCCAGGCCGCCGGCGCCGCTCCCATCGTCCTCGGCCATCCGGTGGAGCACCCCGACACCATCGCCACCGCCATCCGCATCGGCAATCCGGCCAGCTGGTACTCGGCCACCGCGGCGGCCAGCGAGTCGGGCGGCTCCATCACTGCGGTGACCGATGAGGAGATCCTCGGGGCCTACACCTTCCTGGCCCAGCAGGAGTCGGTCTTCTGCGAGGCGGCCTCGGCGGCCTCGGTCGCCGGCCTCATGAAGTCGGGGGTGCCCGAGGGCTCCACCGTGGTCTGCGTCCTCACCGGCCACGGGTTGAAGGACCCCGACCTGGCCATCAGCCAGATCTCGGTACCCTCGGTGGTCGACCTCGATATGAAGTCGATTCTGGCCGAGCTCTCCCTCTGAGGAGCTGGGGCGATTCCCATCGTTTTCCCAGGTGGATAGTGGGATGTTGGCATTGGCGGTCTGATCCCGCTAATGTGTGGCTATCCCCACTGCGCTTTGAAGCGCTCTCCGCGGGTACCTAAGGGTCCCGGGTGTGCTTTTCGCAGAGGTGATCGGGGGAAGGTTCCAGCTGGGAAGCCTTTCTCCTCCCTGTTTCCCTTGCCGGGACGCGGACATTGCGAACCGGCAAACAACCCTCTATGGAAGAGGAGCCCGATGACTGCGGAACAGCAGCTCGAACGATCGGTACTTGAAGGCAAGGAGCGCGATGAGCTCAGTGCCATCGCCCAGGCCATGTCGCTCAAGACAACGACCCGGACCAAGAAAGCCGACATCATTGACCAGATACTTGATGCCACCGGTGTGACCAGCAACGGCGATTCCGCCGGCGGGGACACCAACGGCACCAAACCCGCCCGCCGCCCCCGGGCCAGCGCCGCGGCCTCGGCCACGGCCGAGGTGAAAGAGGACGACGCACCAGCCAGCGCCGAGCCGGCGACGGACTCGGTTTCCGCACCCACCGCCCCCGCCGCCCAAAGTGATCCCGGCCCGGCCGTCTTCGTGGAGCCACCCGAGCTGGCCGACGGGGCCGACACGAACGGGACCCGCCACAACGGCAACGGCCTGGGGCAGTCCTCGGGTCCGCCCCAGAACCGGAACAACCGCCCGAACCAGGGCAACCAGAACCGGAACAACCAGAACAACCAGGGCAACAATCAGAACAGCCCGGGCAACAACAACCAGGGCAACAACAACCCAGGCAACAACCAGGGCAACCAGTCCCAGGGTGATGGTGGCGACATCGGCAACCGGCGCAGTCGCCGGCGCCGCGGCCGTGAGCGCACCGGTCCCGGTGGCGAGCTGCAGGGCGGGAGCGGCCAGG
>DASZMA010000100.1:0-15302 GCA_035552095.1 Acidimicrobiales bacterium
AGGTCGGCCAGCTGGTGGGGGTCGGCGGCAGGGTCGATGTCGCCATGACGCTGCGCCGCTTGGATGTCGACCGCCAGCGCCTCCTGGAGGAGATCGAAGGTTCGCAAAGAGCGGGCAGCGACATCACCGTCGTGCTCGGAGAGTTCGGCGACTCCTTTGGCCAGCAGACAGCCCCGGTGAGCGGCATCCGCCGCCGTGTTGGCGGCGACGGCCCGCACGTGTGCACAGAGTCGATCGAACGCTTCGGCGTCAGGTCCGGCGAGATTCCGGTCGACGGCCTTGACGATGTCGGCGCAGTAGGCGTCGAAGACCCGGAGAAAAAGTTGGTGCTTGTCACCTAACGCGCCGTAGAGGCTGCCCTTGCCGAGCCCGGTGGCCGCCGCGATGGCATCCATGGTCGTACCGGCGTACCCCGTCGACCAGAACTGCTGGCGCGCCGTGCGCAGCACCTCGTCCTCGTCGAACTCCCTGGGCCTCGCCACCGAACCAGAATAGTTCTTCTTGACTAATCAGTCCATAACCGGCTACTGCATGGAACCGGCTACTGAATGGACGAGTCAGACCGGCAGGCTCTCGCGGCGGCGGCCAGGCGGGGCGGCCAACGGAGCCAGGATCGGTCCCAGGACGCGCTGCAGGGTGCGCCGGGCCGCGGCCTGGTCGTCGGTCGGGAACACGGTGGCCCGGGTCAGGATGAACGACAGCCCGAGCCGGGCCGCCAGCTCGGACAGTTCGGCCGCCTCCTCCCGGTCGACCTCGGCCCCCAGGGCGACGGCCTGGGAGACCAGCAGCTCACGGGCCAACGCCACCAGCGGGCCGGCCTCGGTGGTCAGGAACGGGAGGAACGTGGCGGGGTCCGACTGGATCAGCCGGGCCACCAGGGAGTCCTCGACCAGGGCCAGCGCCACCAACGCGCCCTCCACCACCTTGTCCTCCAAGGACTCGAAGTGGGCGGCCGCCTCGGTGATGGCGGCAAAGGCGGCCCGGACCTCGCGGGCCAGCACGGCGTAGACCAGCTCGTCGCGCCCGGCGAACTTCCGGTAGAGGCTGGTGCGGCCGACCCCGGCCCGGTCCGCCACGTCGTCCATGCTCCAGCGGCGCAGGCCGTAGTCGGTGAGCAGAACGGCGGCGGCGTCGAGCACTCGTGTGGTCAGTTCGTCGGCATCAGCACCGGCACCCATGCTGGCCACCAGCGAGGCCATGCCGAAGGCGGGTCGGCGCCGGGCCATTCAGGCCGCCTTCCGCTCGGCCCACACCCGGCGCCACCCCTCCTGGGCCCGGGGTTGCCAGCGGATCGGGAACGGCACGAAGCGCCACCCCTGGGAGACGACGAGCTGGAGCGCGTTGAGCTGCAGTTGGTCCTGGCGGCTCCAGGCGATGCCGAAGCGGTCCCGCACAACGGGCGGCAGGCAGCCGATGGCGGCGATGCGGACCGGCACCGTCGTCAGCTGGCGCAGCGGTGGGATGTTCAGGAACGGCTGGGCCGGGCTCAACAGGCCGGCCAGGCGCGGCGGCTGCAGGTTGTCCAGCAACTCGAGCACGAACTCGACCGCCGGGTTCATCTCCAGCACGTTGGCGCACACGTCGTCCCACGCCACCTGGTAGTCGGCCCGCGTGGCCGGTACCGCCCGATCGCTCACGCCGTAGCGGCGGAACCACTCGACGCCGTCCAGATAGAGGGACTCGCGCTCGGCGTCGCTGATGCGGTGGGTATCGAAGCGGTCACCGACCTGTTCGGCCATGAACTGGAAGGTGGCGTGCGCCCACCAGTAGGTGGCGGGATCGAGGGCGTGGTACTTCCGGCCCGCCGAGTCGATGCCCCGGATGTCCTTGTGGAAGTCCCGCACCTCATGGCCGGTGGTCTCGGCTCCGGGTCCGTCGTAAATGGTGCCCAGGATCCGGGGCAACGAGCGGAAGACCCGGCCGTAGGGGTCGGCAAAGAAGTTCGAGTGCTCCAACACCCCGGCCCCGATGGCCGGGTGCATCAACTGGAGGAGTCCGATCGTCGGACCCACGAAGGCGATCCGGGTGTCGCCGGCCCAGCGCCAGAGGAGAGAGCCCGGGCCGATGTCCCGGCGCTCGTCGGGTCGCTCTGGACGGGTCATAAGTACATTTATAGTCCCATCGACCGCCCGGTGGGACCTAGCCCAGATCTACCCCGGTCCGGCGGGCCCACGGCCACCGGAGCTGGACCGACGCGACAATGGCCCACCCGGGGGAGGGTCCCGAGAGGGCCATTGTCGAATTCCTCAGTGACCCTGAGGTAGTGCAGATCGCCGATCAGGCTTAGGCCATCGCCGGCTCCGGGCTGACCTCGGGGATCTCGATGATCCCGTGGCCGAGCTCGGGGGCCCGCTCCAGGTCGGCCTCAATGGCGGCGAGGATGCCGGGCTGGCGCCGGCTCACCACGTAGAGCCAGACCACGCCGACCAGCATCCAGCTGGCGAAGATGTAGGGGAAGAGGCGCACCGGGTACGGGGGCAGCGGGTAGAAGCTGCCGATGGTCGGGACCAGCAGGCAGAGCACGGAGACCACGGCCATCACCACGTGCCGTCGCTTCAGCTCGCCGATCTTCTTGAGGTACATGGGCGCCGCCACGGTGATCAGGTAGTAGGCGACCAGGAACCCGAAGGCGGCCAGGGTGCCGGCGTCGCCGAAGGCGGTCAGCGGGTTGGTGAAGATCATCATGAAGGCGGGGAAGGCGAAGATCATGGCGATGTAGACCGTGACCGCCACGTGCGGCGTCCGGTTGGTGGCGTGGGACTTGCCCAGGTGCCCCGAGAAGATCCCGTGCTTGGCCATGGGGTAGATGATGCGGGAGCCGGCGTTGAGGCAGGACAGCGACAGCGAAAAGAAGCTGACCATGGCCCCGATGGAGATCGGGATCTTGAAGAAGCTCACGCCGTAGAGCTGGGAGAGGACGTTGAGCGGGGCGGCGATGCCACTGAGCGGCGTGTGGTAGCCCCGGGTCCCGGCCACCTCGACGTAGGCCATGAACACCATGAAGGCACCGGTGGCGATCAGGCTGGCCACGACCGCCTTGGGCACGGTCCGCTTGGCGTCCTTGGCCTCACCGCCGAGTGCGGTGGCGCTCTCGAAGCCGACCAGGGAGAAGATGCAGGCCACCACGGCCAGCCCCATGCCGTGCAGGCCCACGCCCTTGAGCGAGAGCTGCGTGGTGTCAACCGAGAAGCCGTGCTTGAACAGCACCACGAAGGCTAGGGCCAGGATGAGGACCACCGAGGCACCCTCAAGGATCAGGGTGAGGATGGAGGAGACCCGGATGTCCTTGTAGGCGACGACCCAGCACAGCAGAGCGCTGATGGCGAAGAAGAAGATCGGGTGGACGGATCCGTGATAGCCGAGGGCCGAGATCAGCTGGCCGCTGAAGACGGCGAAGCCGGTCATGCCGGCCACGGCAATGAAGAAGTAGGACCAGATCAGGGTCCAGCCCGAGAGCACCCCGACGCGCGGTCCGAGTGCGCGTCCGGTGTAGGCGTACATGGACCCGGCCGAGGCCGACCGCTTGGCGAACTGGTTCAGGCAGTACACCACGGTGAGCAGCATGACGGTGCCGAAGGCGTAGGCCAGCCAGGTGCCGGCACCGGCGCTGGCGAAGGCCAGCGGGATGATCAGCACCGCCGTCATGGTGGGTGAGATGGCCGCCACCGATTGGGCGAACAAGGCCGGGAAGCCCAGCACGTTGGTCTTGAGTCCCATCAGCTTCTTCATGCTCGGTTCGGTACTGCTGCCTGTCATTGTCACGGTGTCACGGCTCCTACGGTGTGGCCCCCCACGGATGCATCGGTTGCACTGCGCACTGCGTCGCGCCGGTCGGCGAGGGTGACCGGCGGAATGGACCCGTTACTCGGGAAAGGACTGGTCCTCGAGGAGGAGGTCCTCATAGAAGGCGCCGAACGTGCCATCGGGATGGGCGATGGCGATCTCGAGCACCCACAGGTTCGGGTTGGGCCGGAAGCTCACCTCGGCCAGCGGCCCGTCGTAGTGGGCCGAGTGCGGGAAGTCGCTGAGCCGGTGCCCGGAGAGGTCCATGTTCAACTTCCAG
The DNA here is from genome assembly GCA_035552095.1 of Acidimicrobiales bacterium. Lineage (GTDB taxonomy): Bacteria > Actinomycetota > Acidimicrobiia > Acidimicrobiales > RAAP-2 > Bog-473. Next base: position 4,064 of record DASZMA010000100.1, read on the forward strand.
CCGTAGCTCTCGGTGGTGGCGATGGCGAAGTCGTAGAGCTCGGTGCCGGTGAGGCCCTCGGCGAACCACTTCTCGCGCACCAGGTCCCAGATCAGCCGGACCTCCTTCTTGGCCCTCAGGTGCTCGGGGTTCGACCCCACCACGAAGGTGTCGCCCGCATCGCCCTCGGTGTCGCCGTAGACCGGCCCGATATCGACGAAGAAGATGTCGTCGGCACCCAGGACCACACCCTTCTCCGACCGCTCCATGAAGTCCTTGGTCGTGTTGGGCCCGAAGCGCACAATGATGTGGTGCCAGCCCCGGCGCATGCCCATCCCTTCGAGGGTGGTGCGGGCCAAGGCTTTGGCCTCCTCCTCAATCATGCCGACGGTGACCTGATCGGCGATCAGGTGCACCGCCTGGCGGGTACGCGCCCGCATGTCCATGAGCAGGTCGAGCGAGAACTTCTCTCCCGTGGCTTCCAACGCAGACTGATCGAGCATGGTCATGGTGCTTCCTCCTTAGTGGTCGGTGATGGACGAGCTGAAGAGTGGGTGGTTGCGGAAGTCGTTGGGGGCGTCGGCCGCCACCACGAGCACCTCGGTGGTCACGGCGTCGGCCGCCAGCCGGTGGGGGCGGTTGGCGTCGAAGTGCGCGGTGGCGCCGGGGGCCAGGAGGTGGACCTGGTCGTCAAACTCCAGCCGGAGGCTCCCCGTGATGACGTAGATCCACTCCTCGCCGCGGTGGCGGGCCGGCGACGGGGGAACCCGGTCCGGGCTGATGGTGATGTGCAGCGCCTCCAGGGTGGTCGAGCCCGGGAAGCCGCTGCAGCCGGCGATGGTCAAGCCGTTGGCCTCATGCGTGGTCTCGCCGCCCGAGTAGATGGAGATGGCCGGTGCGCCGCGGCGCTCGCCGAGCAGGGTGCTGAGCGAGACCCCGAGGGCCCGGGCCAGCGAGATGAGGGCGGCCACCGAGGGCTGGCGGTCACCGGACTCCAGCCTCGAGAGATGCGCGGTCGACAGGTCGGAGCGTTGGGCCAGCTCGTCGAGCGTCAGCCCGGCCCGCACCCGCTCCTCGCGGAGGCACTCGGCCAGGGATGTCAGCACCGCTTCAAGCTCCATGGCCCGATTGTGTAGCTAACTTGCCTCTGAGGCAAGGCCTTTTGTCACAGTTCACCCGCCGGAAACACGGCGAAACAGGGCCGACTCAGTCAGACGGTCGGCGGGGTCTCGCTGACCAGATCCCGGCTCAACGCCCGGACCTTCACCAAGTCGGCGAAGCGGGAGAAGACGAGATCGCGCGCCGCGCCGAGTCCGGCCAGGGCCGCCGGCGTCTCGGCCGCGATGTCCTCGGCGCCGCCGGGCACGTCTGTTGTGTCGGCAGCGAAGGCGCTCAGGAACCCCTCCACCGCGGCCGCCGTCACCTCGAGGTGGAACTGCACGCCCCAGGCCGCGTCGCCGATCCGGAACGCCTGATTGGGATAGGCCGAGTTGCTGGCCAGAAGGCAGCTGCCCGCGGGCAGCTCGAAGGTGTCGCCGTGCCACTGCAGCACCGTGAGGCTCTCGGGCAGACCGGCGAAGAGCCGGTCGTCACTGCAGGCCTGGCCGAGCCGGACCGGCGACCACCCGATTTCGGGACCGAGCTCACCGGGGTGCACCGTGGCGCCCGCAGCGACGGCCAGCAGCTGCGCCCCCAGGCAGACGCCCAAGGTGGGGACCCCGGTGGCGATGGCGTCGCGCAGGAGCGCCAACTCGGCCCCCCGGGTCGGGAAGCCCTGATCGGAGGCGGCGGACACGGGTCCGCCCATGACGACCAGCCCGTCCAGACCCGAGGCATCCGGGGGTACGCAGTCGTCGGTGAAGACGTGGCACGTGTCGACCAGCACCCCGGCTCCCAGCAAGGCGTCCTCCAGGGCGAAGGCTGACTCGGGTGCCACGTGCTGCACCACCAGGCAGGTCGGCATGGGGCCACACATTAGAAGGTGGGCCGGAGGGCGCCGGCCGGCCTCCGACAAGTCGAGTTAACATTGTGGAAACAATTCAGAGAGCCCTCACGACAGCGGGAACCACATGTTCGAACGTCTATTGCTTGCCATTGATGACTCGCCGGCCAGTGAGGTTGCCGTCGTCTTCGCCACCGCCTTCGCCCAACGGTGCTCGTCGTCGGTCCACGTGGTGCACATCAACGAGTACCAGGTGGCCGGGCGGGGCGTCACCCTGCACACCCACGACGAGGCGGCCGAACTGGTCACCCGGGCCGTCCTCGAACTGCGGGCGGCCGGGGTGCGGGCCAGCGGGTCCGGCTGCGTGGCCCGCTACCGCCAGGTGCCCCAGTGCATCGTCGAGGCCTCCCGCCGCCATCAGGCCGACGCCATCATCCTGGGCTCGAACCGCCAACGCTGGTTAAGCCGGATCTTCTCGCTCCGGGTACGCGAGCGCACCACCCGGCTCACCTCGCTGCCTGTCCTCACCGCGCCCTCACCGTTGAAGGTGGCCACCCTGAGCCCGGCCGACCTGGTGCAGGCGCAGGTCAATGCCGAGCTGATGGCGCTGCTGCCCTAATTGAGCCGAGCAACCCGGCCGGCGGCCGAGGCTCAACTCGCTCAAATGAAATCAGCCAGCCCTTCCCAGCCCTGCGGCGGCGCGGCCAACCGCCAGAACTGCTCAGGTACCCGCCCTTCCATGCGCGCCGTCAGGGCATGGTCCTGTTCCAGCGGAGGGATCTGGCTGGTGTAGCACCAGATGGCCTGGCGCTTGCGCTCCTCGTCGGGCACGTGGGGCACAATGGCCGGCGTCGGCCAGGGGTGGGAGCGCAAGAGCTTGGCCACCCGCCAGGCCAGCAGCCCGGGGATGTGCTTGTAGCCGTGGTCCTCGTAGCAGAACCACACCGGATCGGGCTGCCGCTGGCGCACCAGCAGTGACGCCTCGTGCACCATCACATGGTCGGGATTGCCCAGCCCCATGGGGACGAACACCGAGGTCGGGTTCAGCTCGGCCAGGGCCTCGGCCAGCACCGGCGCCACCTGATCCGGGGTGGGCCGATCGGGCGGCTCCAGGTACTGGTGGTCGGAGAACTCGAGCCAGCGGTACTCCGATTCCAGCACCGCCATGGCGGCCTGGTCCTCCAGGCGGCGGGCGGCCACCACGTCATCGCCCGGCCTGAAGCCACCCAGGGCGTCCCAGTCCGAGACGACCTCGGGGTAGGCGGGGGGTCGGCCGGCCAGGACGGTGATCACCGTGGTGTGCTCGTACGACCCCAGGAGGTGGCCGGCGCCCATGGCGGCGTCATCGAAGTGCGGCGAGACCACCACGATGCGCTCAAAGGCGGCGGGGTCGACCTCACCCCAGGTCGGCTCTTCGTACGGCATGGCCGGACTATACGGGCACCTCGTCAATCTCGTCGGCCACGTGATGACGGAAGTGGGGCATGAGCAGGCCGATGGCGATCGCCCCGGCGAGGCAGGCCAGACCGCCCGAGACCACCGAGAACTCAATGCTGGTGGCCGCCGCCACCGCACCCGATTCCATGTCGCCCAGGCGCGGCCCACCCTGCACCACGGCCATCTGAATGGAGGACATCCGGCTGCGGAAGCGCTCGGGAATGGTGGTCTGGAGGATCGTGTTCCGCAACACGGCCGAGATCACATCAGACCAGCCGGCGATCGCCAGCATCAGGAGGGCGAGCCACACGGTGTGCACCAACCCGAACACGGTGATGGCGACGCCCCAGGCCAGCACGGCCAGGATGACGGCCCGACCCTGCCGCTTGATATGGGTGACCCACCCCGTGGTGACCGCCCCGATGAGCGCGCCGACTCCCGGCGCCGCATAGAGGAAGCCCAGGGTGATGGTGCCGCCCCCGAATACCGCACCGGCCATGGCCGGGAACAGGGCGCGGGGCATGCCGAACACCATGGCGTTGATGTCGATGATGTAGACGCCCTGGAGGGCCTGGCGTGACTTCAGGTAGCGCAGCCCCTCCTTGGTCGACGCCCACACCTTGAGGTGCGGGCCCTCGGCCGGCGGGATGGGGACCATGAGCATGGTGGCGATCAGGGCGACGACGAAGGTCACCGCGTCGATCCCGTAGACCAGCCGCAGTCCGATGCCCAGCAGGAGTCCCGAGACGGCCGGGCCGACGACCGTGCCCACCTGGAAGATGATCTGCATCAGGGCGGCCGCGGCCGAGAGGTGACGCCGCTGCACCAGGCCGGGCACCGAGGCCATGCGGGCGGTGCTGGAGAACCCGGTGAAGCCGGCGGCCAGGGCACTCACCACGTAGAGCAGCACCAGGGAAGGGTGAGTCAGGCCCGCGTTGAACGCCATGGCGGCGCTGGTCAGCGCCGAGGCCCCGGCCGTCCAGATCATGATGCGCCGGCGGTCGGACGAATCGCCTAGGGGCCCGGCCAGGAGCGCCCCCACCAGGAACGGGAAGAGCTGGGCCAGGCTGATAGCTCCCACCTGGAGGGTGGAGTGGGTCAACCGGTACACCTGGTAGGGGATGGCCACCACGGTGAGCTGCGTGCCCAGCATGGAGATCAGTTGCCCGGTGAAGAGCAGCCTGAAGTCCCGGCTTTCCCGCAACGGGGTGATGTCCACCAGGATCTTGCCCGGCATGGCAGCAGCCTAGGCAGAGGATTTCGCCCCTCGGTTGCCGGCCGCTCCCCCAACGTGGACTGCCTTCGTTGGCCTCCGGGTGGTGACCTCTAGGATCGCGGCCGTGACCCTCACCGGCTCCGATCGGCCCCACGGCAGTGCCGAGGAACTGGCCCGCCAGCTCCAGGAAGTGGCGGCCAACGTCGGCTCGGTGCTCTACGGCAAGCGCGACGTGGTGCGCATGGCATTGACCTGCCTGGCCGCCGGCGGCCATCTGCTCATTGAGGACCTCCCCGGCGTGGGCAAGACCACCTTGGCCAAAGCGCTCTCCCAGACGCTCGGGCTGCATTGCCGCCGGGTCCAGTTCACCGCCGACCTGCTGCCCTCGGACCTCATCGGCGCCATGGTGCTGGACCGTGAGCGCATGACGCCGGTCTTCCACCCCGGCCCGGTGTTCACCAACATTCTGCTGGCCGACGAGTTGAACCGGGCCTCCCCCAAGGCGCAGTCGGCCCTGCTCGAGGCGATGGAGGAAGGGCAGGTCAGCGTGGACGGGGTGACCCATCCGCTGCCCAAGCCCTTCATGGTCATCGCCACCCAGAACCCCTACGACACCTCGGGCACTTACCCGCTGCCGTTCAGCCAGCGCGACCGCTTCCTGCTGCGCGTCAACATCGGCTACCCCGACCGCCAAGCGGAGGACCATCTGCTGGAGACCAGCACGGTGCGGCCCCGGCCCGAGGACCTCGCGGTGCTCGGGGGCGCGCCGATGCTGGCCCACCTGACCCAGGTGGTGAACGAGGTCTACGTGGCGCCCGAGATCCGGGAGTACGTCCTGGACCTGGTCGAGGCCACCCGCAGCCACCCGAGCCTTCTCTTCGGGGCCTCGCCCCGGGCCGCCCTGGCTCTGCTGCGCACCTCGTGTGCCTTCGCCGTCACCGTCGGGCGCGACTACGTCAGCCCCGATGACGTGAAGGCGGTGGCCGCCCTGGCCCTGGCTCACCGCCTGGCCATCAGCGCCGCGGCCGAGCTCGGCGGCTACACGGCGGCCTCGCTCATCGCCGAGTTGCTCACCACCGTGCCCGTGCCGGTGCGGGCAACGGGCGGCGCGTCCGTGGCCGCTGGGTAACGCCCCGATGGGGCCGCCGCGACTCTCGCTCACCACGCGCGGCGCCTTCGCCGTCGGCGCCGCCCCCACCTGCGCGCTGGCCGGTCTGCTGCTCGGAGCCGAGGAACTGGTGCTGCTGGCCATCGCGCTGGGCACCCTGCTGGTGACCGGCCTGGTGCAGACCCGGCAACGGGCCCGCCAGGCCCGGGGCCACTGGCACATCGGGGCCCAGTTGGCCAGCAGCGACGCCGAGGTGGGCCGGCCGCTGGAACTGGTGGTGACCGTGGTCCCCTCGGGCCGGGGTGGATCCGTGCCCACCTGGTTGGAGGACCCGACGCTCCGCTGGCGGCGGTCACCGCGGGCCGGGCCTCAGACCGGACGCCGCGCGCTACCCAACCCGGCCCTGGCTCTGCGGGTGCCTGTGCTGGAGTCCGGTGACGCCGCCGCCTTCTCGTTCCCCGTGCCCACCGCCTACCGGGGGGTCTACGCGTTGGAGGGTCACCGACTGTGGTGCTTCGACAGCGTCGGCCTCTTCGCCCAGGTGGTGGGGGTCGGCCCCAGCGTCATCGTGAGCGTGCATCCGGTGCCGACTGAGGTCGCCATCCCCGACGCGCTGCTGCAGGGCGAGTCCGGGCCCGACGACCTGGAACCGGTGTCCGCCCTGGCGCCGCGGCGGCACGACAACTTCGGGGACTTCGCCGGCCTGCGGGCCTACGTGCCGGGAGACCGGCTGCGGCTGCTCTACTGGCCCGCCCTGGCCCGCACCGGGGAACTGATGGTGCGCCATTTCGATGACGTGACGCCGCACCGGGTCCACCTGGTGGCCGACGTGCGCCCCCTCCTGGGTTTCCGGGGCACCGAGTCCGTGTTGGCCACCGTGGCCGGGGTCGGGCTCCAGCTGCTGGCCCGGGGGGAGATGGTCGAACTGTCGACCTCGGCCGGGGAGCGGATCGGCATCGGGCCGGGGCCCCACGCCGCCATGGCGTTGCTGCGGGCCATCGCCGCCATCGACACCGCGCCGCCGACCGCGCTGGGCCGCCGCCGCTCACGCCGCCGCCGCTCGCGGCGCCGTCCGGCCGGGGCCGGGCCGGGCTCGACCGCGCACGGCTTCGCCCCCGTCGGCGGCTCACCCCTCGTCGTCACCACCCGCGGTGGGGCCAACGCCCTGCCGGGATCGCTCGCCGCCAGCCCCTTGATCATCGCCCCATGACCCCCGTCACCACCGCTGCCCACCATCGCCGCCCGGCTCGCCGGATCCGGGTCCCGGGGACGGGCGACCTGGGCCCGCTCGTCATGTCGGTCTCGAGCGCGGTGGCCCTGGCCCGACTCATAACTCATGGCCTGAGCGCCCGCGTCCTTCTCCCCATGGCGGTGGCCATCGTCGTGGGCGACCTGGTGACCGCGCTCGGGTTGCGGGCCCGGATCAAGCTGCTGGCGGCCGTGGTCCTGGGCCTGCTGGCGTCGGTGGTGGCGCTGCTGGTCAGCGTCGACCCGTCCTCGCTCTTCAACGCCCACCTCCTCTCGGCCCAGTTCCACGCCGCCCAGTACGCCCTGGCCAACGACGGCACCCCGCTGCCCCGGCTGAACGGGGTGGTCATCGGGGTCGGCGCGCTCGGCGCCGCCGCCGCTGCCCTGACCCGGGGTTTCTGGGTCCGCCGCCAGACCATCAGCCAGTCGGCCGCCCGCCGTCTGGGCCCACTGGCTCCCTGCATCGCCCCATCATTCGCCCTGTTCATCTACTCCACCCTGGTCAGCTCGGAACGCGGGCGCACCGGTGCCGCCGTGGCCTACTTCGTGGGCGTCCTCATCTTCGTTGGCCTGGCGGACCGCAGGCCCTCCGGCGCCAGCACGCCCCGCTTCCCCCCCGCCCCCCGGCCCACGCTGAGCGCGGTGTTGAGCGGGGCGGTGGCCTTGGCTGTGGTCATCGGCGCCGGGGTGGGCCTCTCGTCCATGAAGCTCTCGGTGTTCCACGTCACGCCGCCGGCGCCGCCCGGTTCCTCGGCCGGGGCCAACGGAGCGCCCCAGAACCTGGTCACCGGCCTGGCCCTCGTGGACAACCTGCTGGCCACCGAGGTGCAGACGTCCAAGGTGGTGATCTTCCAGGCCCAGTCGCCCGCCGCCACCTACTGGCAGGTGGGCACGTTGTCGACCTTCAACGGCACGCAGTGGCTGCCCTCGAGCGGCGTCAGCGACGCGCTGGCCGGCTCGCCCAGCGCCGGCGTCACCTCGCTCGGGCCCCCGCCCCTCCCGGCGCCGACGTCGGCCGCGACGTTCTCGGCCACCCTGGACATCACCGACTTCGCCAGCCGGCTCCTGCCCGCCCCGCCGCACACCGTGGCCGTGCGCGGGCTGACCGGCGCCACGGCCGTGGGTGATGAAGGGGTGCTGGCCGCCGTCGCCAGCGGGGTCGGCACGACCTACACGGTGACGGCCCGGTTGACCGCGGCCACCCCGACCAACGGCACCCAACTGGCCTCGGACGACCCGCGCCTGACGCAGTACCTGGCCCTGCCCAGCCAACCGGCCGTGGTCGACCAGTTGGCCCGGGAGGCGGTGGGTCAGGCCAGCACGCCGGCCGAGAAGGCCCAGGCCCTGGTCAACTGGTTCCGCAACGGGCAGTTCCGCTACACCCTCTCCCCGCCGCCCACCAGCGGCCCCGATCCCCTGGTGCAGTTCCTCACCGTGACCAAGGCGGGCTACTGCCAGCAGTTCGCCGGGGCCTACGGGGTACTGGCCCGTGCCCTGGGCCTCCCCACCCGGTTGGTGGCGGGCTTCACGGCCGGCCAGGCCACGGGGGGCGACCACCTGACCGTCACCGGGGCCGACGCCCACGTGTGGCCCCAGGTCTACCTCGGGCCCGACGCCGGCTGGGTCTCGGTGGAGCCGACGCCGCCGGCCGAGGCGGGCCAGGCCGTCCCCGACGGCGTGCTGGAACCGACCAACGCCGCGCCCGGGGTGGGGACCGTGCCCCCCGCGGCGGCCTCGGCGGGTACCCAACCGGCCGGTACCTCGGGGACCACCGCGGCGCCGCCGCCCGCCGCCACCCACGCCGGCTCGGTCCCCTGGCTCCTGATTGCGCTCATTGGAGTGGCCGCCCTGGCCCTTCTGGCCGCGGCCGGTCTGCTCCTCCGCCGGCTCCGGGGCCGCGGCGGGCTGGGGCCGGCGAACCTCTCGACCGACCAGCGGGTGCTGCGATCGTGGGAGCGGGCCACCCACGCGCTGCGCCGGATCGGCCTGTCCCGCGACGCCGCCGAGACGCCCGGCGAGTACGCCGTCCGAGTGCGGACAGTCGACGCCGAACAAGTCTCGACCCGGCCGGCCCGGGCGGATGCGCTGGCCCAACTGGCCGCGCTGGTGGAACAGGCCTGTTACACGCCCCGGCCCTGCACGCCCGGGCAGGCCGAGGAGGCGCAGCGGCTGGCCTCGACCATCGTGGCGGCCCAGCGGCGCCATGGAGCGAACCGCCGCCACCGGCTGGCCCGGCCGCGCCGCCGCACAGCCGCCCCTGGCCCAGGCCCAGGCCCCCGCCCCCGACGGAATTAAGAGAGCTGTTCCCCGAGCGCCCGCACTGAGATGTCCCAGGACGCCGGCCAGTCGTTGGTCCGCAACACGGCATCGCTGCCCCCGTCGCAGAACAGCACCGAGCCGCAGAAGAAGCCCCCGTGCGGCCCGAGCAGCAGCTCCACCAGGGCGGCGATCTCCTCGGGCCGGCCCTTGCGGCCGACCGGGATGGGCAGCATGTCCAGCAGCGGCCCCACCTCGGGGTGCGACTGCATGGAGCTGACCATCGGCGTGTCGATCATCCCCGGCGCGATGGCGTTGAGGCGCACGCCCATGCCGGCCCATTCGGGCCCGGTGGCCTGGCGACGCACCCAGTAGGCCACGGCCAGCTTGGAGGCCGGGTAGGTCACCATCGATCCGACCGCGTCGGCCAGGGCACGGGCGGTGGTCTCGTCGTGGGCCAGGCACGCCTCGACCAGGTCGGCCGGGATGGCCGGCTGCACCGTGGTGGAGTTGGAACTGATGGCCACGGCCGACCCGCCCTGCCGCAGCAGCGGGCGCAGCCCGGTCAGCAGCTCCACCGTGCCGAAGTAGTTGACCGAGGCCAGGAGGGAGCCGGCCCGGTCCGGGGAACCGGCCAGTCCGGCGCAGGTCACCACCCCGGCCAGGTCACTGCCGCAGGCGGCGCTGATGCCAGCGACGGCGCTGGCCCGACCTTCGACCGTGCCCAGATCGGCCACCACGTCCGCGTCGTGCTGGTCCACGCCGATCACGGTGTAGCCCGCCGCGCCGAGACGGGCCGAGCAGGCGGCGCCGATGCCCGAGGCGCTCCCGGTGACGGCCACGAAGGCCGTTGACTCAGGCAGCCTGACGCGCCTTCAGGATCTCCAGCGCCTTGTCGGCGTGGGCGCCCATGGAGAACTCGGTGTGGATCACATCGAGCAGGGTGCGGTCGGTGTCGATGACGAAGGTGACCCGCTTGTTGGGCAGGAAACTCGGTCCCCGCTTCGCCCCCAGCTGGGTGGCCACGGTGCGATCGGCATCGGAGAGCAGGGGGAAGCCCAGCGACTCCTTCTCGTCGAACTGCTTCTGCTTGTCCACCGAGTCGGCGCTGATGCCCACCTGCTGGGCCCCCACCGCGGCGAACTCGCCGGCCAGGTCCCGGAAGTGGCAGCTCTCCTTAGTGCAGCCGTAGGTCATGGCCGCCGGGTAGAAGAAGAGCACCACCGGGCCGTTGGCCAGGAACTCGCTCAGCTTGCGGGGCGTCCCGGTCTGATCGGGCAGCTCGAAGTCGGGTACCACGTCACCTTTGCGCATGCGCCCAATGTAGGGGAGCGCTCCCGCTCGTGCTGCTTAGGCTTCGAAGCGGAAGCCGACGCCCCGCACGGTGACCAGGTGGCGCGGGTTGGCCGGGTCGGGCTCAATCTTGCGCCGCAGCCGCTTGATGTGGGTGTCCAGGGTCCGGGTGTCGGTCAGCTCCTGGTCCCACCACAGGCGGTCGATGCACCAGTCACGGGTGACCACCTGGCCGCTGTGCGACATCAGGAGGGCGAGGAGGTCGAACTCCTTGCGGGACAGCTCGACCGGCGTTTCGTGCACCGCCACCTCGCGCCGGCCGGCGTCGAGCCGGACTGGACCGATGTGCAGCACCTCTTCGTGGTGTTCGGCCACGGCCACGCCGCGCCGCAGGACGGCGCGCATGCGGGCCACCAGCTCGCGCAAGCGGAAGGGCTTGGCCACGTAGTCACTGGCCCCGAGCTCCAGCCCGAGTACCACGTCGACCTCGGAGTCGCGGGCCGTCACCATGATGATGGGCACCGGCTTGAGCGCCCGCATCTGCTGGCAGATCTCAATGCCGGACTGGTCGGGCAGCATCACGTCGAGCAGGACCAGGTCCGGGTGCACCCGGTGGAACAGCCGCAGCGCTTCGTGCCCGTCGCCGGCGATCTCGACGGCGAACCCTTCCCGGGTCAGACCCGAGGCCAGGGCCTGGCGGTAGGACTCCTCGTCGTCGACCACCAGCACTAGGGGTCGGTTGTCACGCCCGGCGCCGGTG
>DASZMA010000101.1:0-6530 GCA_035552095.1 Acidimicrobiales bacterium
GGCCACGGTTGGTCCGACCGTTGAGCTCGACTCCCAGGGCACGGTGACCGGGGCCATACAGGTCCCGCCCGACGGCGACCCGGTCATTCTGCTGGGCGACCACGCCACGCTGGGCGGCTACCCGGTCATCGCCGTGGTGGCGGTGGCCGATCAGGGGTTGCTGGGCCAGTGCGCCCCCGGCGCCGTGGTGCAGCTGGTGGCCGTCGACTTCGACCAGGCCCGGGTGGCCCGCCAGGCCCGGGCGGGGTCCGGGCGCACCGCCGTGGTCGGCCATTACCCCTTAGTGGTCGAGTAGGCGGTGGCCATGGCGGGGGTGGCGGTCGTGGAATCCTTCAGGAGACCAGCAGCTTGATCGTGGTGCCCAGCCCGATGAGGACGACCACGATCCGGAGTGCCATAGCCGGAATGGACAGGGCGACCCGGGCGCCGACCCAGCCGCCGACCAGGCTGCCCAGGGCCAGCAGGCCGACGGCTTCCCAGGCCAGCCCGCGGTGGATGAGGAAGACGGCGGCGGCCACGCCGTTGACCAGGACGGACAAGACCGTGCGCAGGCCACTGGTGCGGGCGATGGAATCGGGGAGGGCCAGTCCCAGCACGGCCAGCAGCATGACGCCCATGCCGGCGCCGAAGTAGCCCCCGTAGACCGAGGCCAAAAAGGTGCCGGCCAGGAGCAGCGTGGGCCGGGTCTGGGCGGTGGCTTCCGCCCCCCCGGCCAACGCCCGCCGTAGGAGGGGCTGGGCGGCGAAGAGCAACGACGCCCCCAGCACTAGCCACGGCGCCAGGCTGGTGAAGGTCGCAGAAGAGGTGGTCAGCAGCAGGATCGCTCCCACCACCGCCCCGACCATGGCCACCGGGCTGAGGCGGGCCAATCGGCCCTTCTGGTCCGAGATCTCGTGGCGGAACCCGGCTGCGCTGCCCAGGTAGCCCGGCCAGATGCCGACGGTGTTGGTCACGTTGGCCGTAAGGGCCGGATAGCCGAGCGCCAACAGGAGGGGGAACGAAATGAGGCTGCCCCCTCCGGCCACCCCGTTGAAGATGCCGGCGCCGACGCCGCCCAGGATGAGCAGAACGACATGGGATGTAGTCAAGGAGACCAATCCCACGCTCAACGGATGCACGGTGGCGTAGCGTACGGGATGGTAAAGACCTGCCCTTTTGTGCTTATATTCACAAGGATCCGCCGGGCAAGTGGGGTTTCGACCTAAAATCTTTCAAAAGGCGCAAGATTCCGCGGACTCCCCCGTTTCAATGCTGACAACAGGAGACTCCGTGCACAACGCGGAGACGGAAGGGGATATACAAATGAGGCGTCGTATTCGAATTGCGACAGTGGGCGTGCTGGCCGTCATGGTCGTCGGCGCACTGTCGGGCACCGCAGGGGCAGCTAGCTCTGCCGTGCCCTACAGCACATCAGCCAACGGCGGGTTCATATCCCTCTCGTTGCTCCACCTACTCGGTCTGAGCGGCGGTGGCTCAACGGCCAACGCCACCAACACCGGGTCGGGTAGTGGTACGGACGCCGCCACCGGCACCGGACTCTGCCTGGCCACCCTCTCTGGGTCCGCCACGGCGTGCCCGACTGGGGCCGGTAGCTCCGACATCATCAACACGACGGCCAGCGCCAGCGTGACAACGAACGGGGGGAGTTCCACTCCCGCCGCCAACTGTCTGGTGCCGCCGATCTCGCTTCTCCTCGTCTCGCTCGAAGCAGCGTGTGGACGGGCCTCGGCCTCGGTCGATGGCAGCGGCAACCCCACCGCCTCTGGTGAGGGTGACGTGGCCACGGTGACCGTGGGCCTCGGTGGCCTGCTCGGCGCCGGCTCGCTGCTCGGACCGCTCCTGAGCAACGGTCCGCTCTGTGGGAGTGCGGCCAGTCCGGCCGCTGCGGCTGCCTCGCCCGGCGTTGTCTCGGGCGTGCTCGGTCTGGTCCAGGGCATCCTCGGCACGGCGGGCCTCGGCACGCTGACCGCCAGCGCCGCCAATCCGCTGACGTCCGTCTGCGGCATCCTCTCGGGTCTGACGGCCAACTTGCCGATCCTGGGCGGGCTGCTGTCGAACGCCACCACCTCGACCCCGCTGCTGACGATCACGGTGGGCCAGTCGGCTTCGACGGTCGCCACCGGCGCCAACGGCACCAACGGTGACCCGTCGGTGACCACCTCGGCCACCACGGAGGGCGTCGACGTCAACATCCTCGGCATGCTCGACATCAAGGTGCTGCCGAACACGGCCTCGGTCACGCTCGACACCACGACCGGATTGGTCACGGCCGCTAACGCCGTCACCGGTGTGCTCAGTGTCCAGGAAGGCAACTCGGCACCCACCACGCTGGCGCTCCCGGACCTCAGCAGCCTGTTGGGGAACATCCTCAACACGCTCGGCCTGAGCTCGCTGATCAACCCTCAGCTCACCACGGTGGCCGAAAGCACCACCTCGGGCATCGGGACCGCCTCGGGTAAGGCGACTGCCGCCGACCTGGACCTCAACCTCCTGGGTGGCCTGGTGACGCTGAACCTGGGCGATGCCGGAGTGACGGCTTCCTCGGGTGCCGCGGTGCCTGCCCCCCTCATCACCTCGCCGGCCGTGACGCCAGCCGCCCCTGCGGCTGCCATCGTCCCTGCGGCCACCGTGGTGCCTGGTGTGACCTCGGTCCACACCGGAGAGTTCTGGTCGGGCACACTGCCCATCATCCTGGTCATCGGAATGGCCCTGGCTGGTACGATGTTGATCGGTCGACGCCGTGTCTTCTCTGCGGCTCGCTCGCTCACGCCATTCGCCCGCCACTCGACCTTCGGGTCGGCAGGCGGACCGCCACCGGGCCCGGCTTCCGGGACCTCCTCCGTTCCCCCTCCGGTCTCGGGGCCGGCCCGGCGGCAGTCTCTGTAGCCGGAGGAGCAGTTAACCCCGGCGGGTTCCGCCACGCCGGACAGCAACGAACATCAGATCTACGGAGGATCTGGAGAGGGAGAAGCAGGATGCAGCGGGAACCGATGCTGCGAACTGCTCGGAACGGGAAGGCGGAATCCCGTTCCGAGCAGGGGCAGCCCACACGGAGGACGGGCCCATGGCGCCCGTAAGAAAATGGGGAGTCACTCTCCTCGGCGTGGTGCTCGTCTGGACCGCTATCGGGTTCACGAGTTACGCGGTGGCCTGGCAGGCCCACAAGCGGCACGCCGCAGCGGTGCTCCTGCAGAGTGAGCACGCCGCCATGAACAAGATCGCCGCCAAGAGTCACGGGGCGGCCTGCCTGGTCAGCGGACAGCAGACCGGTCAGCTCTCGGGCATCTTGAGCATCCCGGCCCTCAACCTGAAGGCACCGGTTGAGGAGGGCACCGATGACACCGAGCTGAATGTGGCCGTCGGCCACGATCCGCAGTCGGTCTGGCCCGGCGTCAACGGGGCCGCCGTCTTCCTGGCCCACGACGTCAGCTACTTCGTCCACCTGAACGACCTCAAGGCGGGCGACGTCATCACCTACAAGACGGCCTGCAACACGGTGAAGTTCGTCGTGAGCACGCAGCAGATCGTCCAGGCCGGCTCGGACGTGGCCAACACCACCGAGCCCAGCCTGGTGCTCGACACGTGCTACCCGCCCAACGCCCTCTTCTTCACCTCGAAGCGGCTGTTGGTCAGAGCGACCGAGATATCGGCCGCCACCACGGGCAGCAGCCTGGTCCCGGCCAAGGCCATCGCCTCAGCGGCGGCTTCGGTGAACTACAGCACCACCGCCCCGCCCGCCCTGCAGGCCCAGGGTCTGACCCTGGAGCAGAACGAGGCCCCCATGGGGACCATGAACCTGGTGAACGCCTCGGTGGCCTTCCAACAGTCACCCGACCCGCTGAACCTGGAAGCGGCCGCCCTGGAGACCTATTTCGGGGGACTGCATGCGGGGGCCCAGAACCAACAGGCCTTTTGGGCCGCCATGGCGCCGGGCGTAGCTATGCCACCCCAGTTGCAAGGGGCGGTCATCACCGGCCACAACGCACCTCTGGACGTGGAGATCGATTCCACTGCCGGCAACCCCAGTCAGGTGGTGTTACGCACCACGGTGACACTGTCAGGGGGCTCGGCACCGGGGACCCACACCGAAACCGTGGTTCTCCCAGTTCAAGCAGGTAAAGTGTCCATCGGAAGCTGGCAGTTTGGCTAGCATAAATTCTTCGATCGACGCCCAAGAAGACCGCAAGACGACGGGATCGCCCCCGTTTACCTACTGCAATGCCGGGGGGAACACCCGGGGACTACGGAGGAGGAACCGAAGATGAGTTTTGACGAGATGTACGACGACATGTTGCACGACGAGTTCCGTGCCACCCCAACGGGCGGTGCAGGCGGGTCGGCCACCTCCTTCATCCACTCCTCGCGTACCCGCACCACGGCGCTGGTCGCCTCGGGCGGCATGGCCTGTGCCGTAGTCGGCGCCTTCCTGGGCGGCCTCGGCGGCGAGTTCGGTGTGGCGCCGGCATCGGCCCAGCCGCTCTCCTCCTCCTCGAGCCAGTTCGTCCCGCTGTCCGCCGTGGCCAACGCTGCCTTCCACGCACCCGCTGCCGCCCACGCCGCCACCCCGGCCGGCGGGACCGGTGAAGCCATCACGAGCACCGAGAGCGGTGTCAGCAACGGCAGTGGCGCGACGACGCTCACCACCACCCTCGGCGGCGTGCTCAAGGGCACCGCCACCACTCCGGAGACGACGTCGGACAGCACCCCGAGCGCTCCCATCACCACCGCGGCGGACACCACGCCGCCGGCTGCCGCCACCCCGACGGCGACCGATCCGGTTCACGCCGTCGTCGGTGACCTGACCGTCGGCCTGACCGGCGTGCTGGACAACCTGACCGGGGCGCTCAGCGGCATCCTCTCGCTGCCGTCGAACCCGACGGCCGGGCTGGCCGATGTGATCACGCCGCTCACCGGCGTCATGACCGACCTCACCTCCACCTTGACCAACCTGGTCACCCTGCTGCCGACCCTGCCTGCGGGCCTGGGCACCGGTACCCTGCCGGTTCTGACGGCGGCCGCGCCGGGTGCCGTCAACGCACCGGCGGCGGTCACCAACCACGCCGCGGTTGCGCCGGCGGCCACCAGCGGGGCCAAGACCTCGGCCCCGTCGTCCAACCCGTTGAGCACGGTGACCAACGTGCTGAGCGGCGGCGATTTCTCCAGCGGCTCGTCCAGCTCCGGTTCGTCCGGTGGTGGCCTGCTGCCCAGCCTGCCCACGTTGCCGCTGTCCAGCAGCAGCAGCTCGACCCTGCCCAGCTTGCCAGTGGCCGTGCCCAGCCTGCCGGTTCTGCCTCCGGTCGACGTGTCGATCGCGGCGACGCCGCCTTCGGCTGCTTCGACCTGCGTCGCCACGCCGGCACTGCCGCTCCCGCTGCCCACCATTGCCAGCGGGACCATCTCGCTCGGCCCGGTGTCGATCGGCGTGAAGCTCGGGGGCTCCTCCACGGGCGCCAACGTCTGCGTCAACCCCTAACCCTTTGGTCAGACTGACGTGCCTCCTGCGCCGCAAGGCGGGTCTCACTCCGGTTGAGTTCCATCAACACTGGAGCACGGTGCACGGGCCACTCATCGCGTCGAGTCAGAGCGGCAGCCATGTGGTGCGCTACGAGCAACACCCGCGCCCGCTGTCGGATTACCACGGCGACGACGACCCGGGATTCGACGGCGTCACCGTCCAGTGGTTCGAGAGCATGGACAGCTACCAGGCCCACATGGCCGAGCCCGACTTCGGATCCATCTGGCAGGACATTGAGCGCTTCTTGGATACCGACGCGCTGCACTTCGTCCTGACCGAGCACCCCAGCGTGGTCATGGGCGACGCCGGGTCCTTTCCTCTGGCCTGATCAGGCCGAGCGAATCAGGCCGGGCCGTCGCCGCCCTGTCGGGCCGGGTCGGCCGGTCGAGCCGCCTCCGTCGGGCCGGTGGCCCCGGAGGGATCGACGTGTTCCGCCGGCCCGGTGGTCGGTGGGACCAAGGTCGCCACGGGCGGTGAGGGCGCCAACACTGCCAGCCCCGCCTCCGCCACGTTGTCGTCCGCAGCCGGATCCTCGGCCACACTCGCCGCTTGTGGCCCCGGTACCGCCCGTAGGGTCTGGCGGGGTGGGGGCAGCTGGGCCAACGCCTGGTCGCGGCGGCGCTCCATGAGCGCGGCCAGTTCCTTCCACTCGCGGCCGCCGACGCGTGACAGCTCCTTGGGCACCTGGCGCAGCAGGCGCTCGGACTCCAGGCGGTGACGCTCGGCCACTCCCCCCATCACGAACACGGTGGCCGGCGGCAGGTGGGCCTCGCCGGTGGCCAGGTCGGCCAGCCGGGCCGCCGCCACTTCGGCATCCTGCATCAGGCCGAGCTGGTCCTGGAGTCCGGTGAGCTGCTTGGTGTAGCGGGTGGTCCGCCCGCCGTAGAGCTCGGCACTGAACTCGAGCGAGTAGCGCAGGCGCTTGCACCGGATGCGCAGCCGGTGGAAATCGGAGGCCACGCCGGAGCGTTTGGCCTTCTTGGCCGCTTTGACCACGGCATGGTGACGGACCTCG
>DASZMA010000102.1:0-1766 GCA_035552095.1 Acidimicrobiales bacterium
TCCGGGGACGTACGCGTGCGCCTACCCGATCACCATCACCGGGAATCTGGCGGTGACCGGCGGCCCCGTCCAGCTGTTCGTCAATATTCTCGACCCCAACGCCAGCACCACCACCGACATTGACATCACCGCCGGTTCCACTGTCAACTACAACGGCTCCGTGGACGCCAGCGGTAAGTGCGTCTTGAGTGGAACGCTGCCCGATGCTACCCAGCTGCAGATTTTCACCAATGGCGCCGGCCTGGTCGGCGACAGCAGCGGAAAGGGTTACTGCTTCGGCGGTATCCTCTACGCTCCGAACGCGTCGCTGACGGGGAACGGCTGCAAGAGCAGCTATCTCGGCGCGGTCGTGATCAACATCTTCACCTGTAACGGCGGCCCGAACCTGGGCTTCTACTACGACAATGCCCTCAAGGCACTCTTCGGGCCCTGGACGACGTCCGGCTACACCCAGATCCCGCCGTCGACCGTGCAGACGGCATTGCAGAACCCGAGTTACTGCTGTTGAGGTCGCCGGGCGATCGGAGTCGGGCCGGTAGGATTCGCTTGTGCTGCGCTTCCTCACCGCCGGCGAATCCCACGGCCAGGGCCTGGTGGTCATCCTCGAAGGTCTGCCCGCCGGCCTTTCGATCACCGTCGAGCAGGTGCAGGCCGAGCTGGCCCGCCGGCGGTTGGGCTTCGGTCGCGGCCCACGCATGCGCTTCGAACAGGACCGCCTGACGCTCATCGGCGGCGTGCGTCACGGCCGCACCCTGGGCTCTCCCGTCGCCATCGAGATCGCCAATACGGAATGGCCGAAGTGGGAGCAGGAGATGTCCCCGGCACCCGGTCAGACCGAGAAGCCCCTGACCCAACCCCGGCCCGGGCATGCCGATCTGCCCGGGATGCAGAAGTACGGCTTCACCGACGCCCGTGACGTCCTGGAACGGGCTTCGGCCCGGGAAACGGCGGCGCGCGTCGCGGCCGGCGCGGTGACCAAGGCCTTCCTGGCCGAGTTGGGGATCGGGATCGTCAGCCACGTGGTCCAGCTGGGCCCGGTGACCTCCAAGGCCACGGCCCGCCCCAAGCCGGAAGACCTGGCGGCGGTAGACGAGTCGGAGGTGCGCTGTTTCGACCCCGAGGCCGAAGCCGCCATGGTGGCGGAGATCAAGGCGGCCGCCAAGGTGGGCGATTCCCTTGGTGGGGTGGTGGAGGTCATCGGGTACGGCCTACCGGTCGGTCTGGGCAGTCACGTCCACTGGGACCGCCGCCTCGAAGGCTTGCTCGCCCAGGCGCTCATGAGCATCCAGGCCGTCAAGGGGGTGGAGATCGGCGACGCCATCGAGGTGGCCGGCCGGCGGGGATCCGAGGCCCATGACGCCATCGCCTGGGACGACGCCACCGGCTATCGCCGTGACACCAACTGGAGCGGGGGGATCGAAGGCGGGATGTCCAACGGCGAGCCGGTGGTGGTGCGGGTGGCCATGAAGCCGCTCGCCACTCTCAACCGCCCGGTGCTCAAGACGGTGGATGTGGTCACCAAGGAGGAGACGGTCTCCTTCAAGGAACGCACCGACGTCACCGCGGTGCCGGCTATGGGCGTGGTCGCCGAGACCATGATGGCGCTGGTGGTGGCGGGGGAGGCCCTGCGGAAGTTCGGGGGCGACTCGATGCCCGAGGTCCTGCGCAACCAGGCCGCCTACCTCGCCGCCCTGCGCTCGTCGTGAGCCCTCCGACCCGGGTCCTCCTCATCGGCATGATGGGGGCCGGGAAATCCACCACCGGCC
>DASZMA010000103.1:0-60094 GCA_035552095.1 Acidimicrobiales bacterium
GGGCTGGTGGCCCGGACGAAGTCGATCCCAAGATGGCCTAGACTGGCGCGTCGGGAGAGGTGCGAGAGCGGCCGAATCGGATTCACTGCTAATGAATTGACCTGGGTAACCGGGTCCGAGGGTTCAAATCCCTCCCTCTCCGCTCGGGGGCGGGCACGAGGAGTGCCCGAACCAAATGGTCCGTCTTGGCGGACCTGCTGTGTGCCGCCACCGTGGTGGTCACGGTTGGCCGTGAGGAGCGTACGTGGGAGAGGGTCGGTACTGGCTGCAGACCCTGGGCTGTCCGAAGAATCAGGTGGACTCGGACAAGCTGGAGGGGCATCTGGCGGGCCAGGGCTACCGGCGCGCCAGCGATCCGGCCGAGGCCGACCTGGTGGTGGTCAACACCTGCGCCTTCATTGAGTCGGCCCGCCAGGAGTCCATCGACACCGTCCTGGTGTTGGCCGATCAACGCCAGCCCGGCGCCCGCCTGGTGGTGACCGGGTGCATGGCCGAGCGCTACGGCGACGAGCTGCGCGACGCCCTGCCCGAGGTCGACCTGGTGGCCGGCTTCGGGGTGGAGCTGACGGCACCGCTCGCCGCACCGGTGCCGGCCGGGGTCCCCGTCTCCCTGGCCGCCAAGCCCGGCCCCCGGCCCACCAAGGGGTTCGACCTGTTGGAGCTGGCCCGGCCCGCCTCCGAGGTGCCGTGGGCCTACATCAAGGTGGCCGAGGGCTGCGATCGCATCTGTGGCTTCTGCGCCATCCCGTCGTTCCGGGGCAAGCAGCGCTCCCGCTCCACCGACGACGTGATGGCCGAGGTGGATCTCCTCTTGGCCGGGGGGACCACACCCGACGGCCGGCCGGCGCCGCCGGTGCGCGAGATCGTCCTGGTGGCCCAGGACCTGGCCTCCTACGGGCGGGACCGCTCGCGGCCGGGCGAGCGGGTCAAAGCCGGCCGTTCCCCCATCGCCGCCCTGACCCGGGCCATCTCGGACCGGGTGGCGCGCACCCGCTTGCTCTACCTGTACCCCTCCGGGCTGACCGACGAGTTGATCGGCGCCGTCATCGACACGGGCGTGCCCTACTTCGACCTGTCCCTGCAGCACGTCTCCCGCCCGCTGCTGGCCCGCATGCGCCGGTGGGGTGACGGCGAGCGGTTCCTGCGTCGCATCGCCGACATCCGGGCCGCCGACGCGCTGGCCACCTTCCGTTCCTCCTTCATCCTGGGCTATCCCGGCGAGACCGAGCGCGACCACGACCGGCTGCTCGAGTTCCTGGCCGAGGCGCAGCTGGACTGGGCCGGCTTCTTCCCCTTCTCCAACGAGCTGGGCACCCACGCCGCCGACCTGCCGGACCAGATCGCGCCCGAGCTGGCCCTCGAACGTTTGCGCGAGTGCGCCGAGCTGCAGGACGCCATCACGGCGGCCCGGCGCGACCTGCTGGTCGATCAGGTGCGCCAGGTACTGGTCGACGCGCCCGGCCGGGGGCGCACGGTGCATGAGGCGCCCGAGATCGACGGCGTCGTCCACCTGCCCGCCGACACCGTGGCCGGTGAGCTGATCGACGTGGTGGTGACCGCGGCCGAGGGACCCGACCTGCACGCGGTGCCGGTGGCGGCCCGCCCGCGCCAATCGGTGGGAGCGCGTCGGTGACCGACGCCGAGACCAAGCACTTCACCTTCGGCCCCACTGCCCTGGCCACCCCGGCCAACGCCGTCACCATCGCCCGCCTGCTGGCCGCGCCCCTCTTCGTGGTCATGATCGTCGTCTGGGGCGCCACCTGGTTCAACCTGGTGGTGGGCTTCCTCTTCGCCGCTAGCGACGGGCTCGACGGCTACATGGCCCGCCGCCAGGGCACGACCCGCTCGGGCGCCTTCCTCGACCCGCTGGCCGACAAGGCGCTGGTGCTCGGCGCCCTGTTCACCCTGGCCGCCCAGGGCCACCTGCCGTGGCTACCGGTGATCCTCATCACCGTCCGTGAGGTGGGGATGCAGCTCTACCGCTCGTGGGCCGCCCGGCGCGGGGTGTCCATCCCGGCCCGCAACTCGGCCAAGCTCAAGACGTTCGTGCAGGACCTGGCTGTCGGCACCTGTCTGGCCCCGCCGTTGGTCCACCACCATGTCGTGGCCCTGACCGTCATCTGGGTGGCGGCGGCGCTGACCATCATCACCGGCGTGCAGTACATGACCGACGGTCGACGGGCCTTCAGGGAGGCAGGGGTATGAGGATCGAGATCGTGGCGGTGGGCACCGAGCTGCTGCTGGGCCAGATCGCCGACACCAACTCGGCCTGGCTGGGCGACCGCCTGGCCGCCAACGGCGTCACCTCGCACTTCCATCAGGCCGTGGGCGACAACCACGAGCGCATCACGCTGGCCTTCCGCACCGCGCTGGCCCGCAGTGACGGCATCATCGTCTGCGGTGGCCTCGGCCCGACGCAAGATGACATCACCCGCGAGGCCATCGCCGACGTCATGGGGGTCGAGCTGGTACGCGACCAGGCGATCGTCGATCTCATCGCCGGCTTCTTCTCGACCCGGGGCCGCACCATGTCGGCCAACAACGCCCGCCAAGCCGACGTGCCCGCCGGCGCCACCATCATCCCCCAGGTGATGGGCACCGCCCCCGGCCTCATCTGCCCACTGGGCCAGAAGGTGATCTACGCCGTCCCCGGGGTGCCCTACGAGATGGCCGAGATGTTCGACCGGGCCATCCTGCCCGACCTGCGCGCCCGCATGGCCGAGGCCGGCGAGGAGAGCGTCATTGTCAGCCGGGTGCTGCGCACCTGGGGGGCCAGCGAGTCCGGCCTGGCCGAGTCGCTGCAGGACCGCATTGACGCCCTGGACCGGGCCGGCACGGTGACCCTGGCCTTCCTGGCCTCGGGCATGGAGGGGATCAAGGTGCGGATCACCGCCAAGGCGCCGACCGAGGCCGCCGGCGCCGAGCTGCTCGACCGGGAGGAGAAGGCGGTGCGCCATGCCATTGAGTCCCGACTGGGCGACATCGTCTTCGGTGTCGATGACGAGTCGATGGAGGTGGCCACCGCCAACGTGCTGATCTCCCGTGGCCTCACCCTCGGCGTGGCCGAGTCGCTCACCGGTGGCCTCATCGCCTCCCGCCTGGTCAATGTGCCCGGGGCGTCGGCCTGGTTCCGGGGCGGGGTGGTGGCCTATCACGAGCAGGTGAAGTTCGACGTGCTCGGGGTGCCGGTGGGCCCGGTCGTCTCGGAGAAGGCGGCGGCCGCCATGGCCGAGGGCGTGCGCCGGGTCACCGGAGCCGATGTGGGCCTCGGTATCACCGGGGTGGCCGGGCCGGACGACCAGGAGGGGGTGGCTCCGGGCACCGTCTTCGTGGGCCTGGCCCGCCCCGACGGATCGACCACCACCCGGGAGCTGCGCGTGCCCGGCGACCGGGAGCGGGTACGCCAGTACGGGTCCATCTCGGCTCTCGACCTGCTGCGCCGGGCCCTGCTCGAGCTCGCCCCGGCCTAAATTCCTCACAGGAGGACCACAGCCGGGCCACACTGGAGCGGAACCTGGCGGTGCGAACCTGTGAGTCAGGGAGGTGTACCCGGTGAAAACTGAGAACGGACCAAGGGTCCTGGTGGTTGATGACGAGCCGTCCATCGTCGATGCGGTGGCGACGTCACTGCGTTACGAAGGGTTCACGGTCGACGAGGCGATCACGGGCCGTCGGGCCCTGGCCCAGGCCCAGGAGGATCCGCCGGACCTGGTCATCCTCGATGTGATGCTGCCCGACCTCGACGGCCTGGAGGTCACCCGTCGCCTGCGGGCCGACGGGGTGCGGGTACCCGTCCTCTTCTTGACCGCCCGGGACACCCTGCAGGACAAACTGGCGGGCCTCACCATCGGCGGCGACGACTACGTCACCAAGCCCTTCGCCCTGGCCGAGCTCATCGCCCGGGTGCACGCCATCCTGCGCCGCACCGGCTACGAGCCCGAGGACGACGGCGTGCTGCGCTTCGCCGACCTCGAGCTCGACGAGAGCGCGCACGAGGTGCGACGGGGCGGCAGTGAGATCCAACTCACGGCGACCGAGTTCAACCTCCTGCGCTACTTCCTGCTCAACCCGCGCCACGTCCTCTCGAAGTCCCAGATCCTCGACCATGTCTGGCACTACGACTTCGGCGGCGACGGCAATGTGGTCGAGACCTACGTGAGCTACCTGCGCAAGAAGCTGGAGAAGCACGGCCCGCCGCTCATCCACACCATCCGCCTCGTCGGCTACACCTTGCGAGAGTCAGAATCGACCAACGGGTCGTCCTAGGTGTCCCTGCGTCTCCGACTCCTGGTGGCCGTAGGGGCGATCGCATTGATCGCGCTGGTGGTGGCTGACTTCGCCACCTACTCGGCGCTGCGCTCGTCGCTCTACAAGCAGAAGGACCAGATCCTGGTCGGGATCATCGTCCATCCCAGGGTCGACGCCTCGGGCGCTGTCTATTGCCAAGCCCCCGGGACGGGTGGGGGCGACGGCCAGCTGGGCGCCGGAGGCGCACCCGGGCCTAACGCAGCGGGCAACGCATTCGGCTTCGCCTACTACCAGATACGGACCCCGAATGGTCAGCTGGTGGACGGGCTGACGTGTCCGTCCTATGTCGGCGGGCAGGCCTATCGACCGCAGCTTCCTGCGCGCATCACCGGCTTGACCACCCAGCCCGACGGCAGCGACGCCACGTTCTTCACGACCGGGTCGACCAAGTCGGGCGGACCCCCCTTCCGGGTCGAGGCGGCCAAGGTCACCGGCGGGAGTTTCGTCGGTGACCAGGTGATCACGGCCGTGCCCGTCAGCGACACCGTCAGCACGCTGCACTCGCTCTTTCTCATTGAGCTGGCCGTGACGGCCGGAGCGCTCGTGTTCGCGCTGGCTGGTGGCTGGTGGCTGGTCCGCCTCGGTCTACGCCCCCTCGAAGATGTCGAGCACACAGCGGAGTCCATTGCCGCCGGCAATCTGGACCAACGGGTGCCCGGCGCCGATCAACCGACCGAAGTGGGGCGGTTGGCCCGGTCGCTCAACGTGATGCTGGAGCGGATTGAGGCGGCGTTCGCCGCCCGGGTGGCTTCTGAGACCCGGCTGAAGGAGTCCGATCGGCACCTGCGCCAGTTCGTCGCCGACGCCTCCCATGAGCTGCGCACGCCCATCGCCGCCGTCTCGGCCTACGCCGAACTGTTCGAGCGCGGGGCCAGCCAGCACGCCGACGACCTGCCCCGGGTCATCACGGGCATCCGCTCGGAGACCGCCCGCATGGAGCGGCTGGTCAACGATCTGTTGGAACTGGCCCGGCTCGACGAGGGCCTGCCCCTGCAGATCCTCCGGGTCGAGTTGGTCAGCCTGGGGGCCGAAGCCGTGCATACCGCCACCACGGTCGGGCCGCAGTGGCCGGTCCAGTTCACCGCCTCGCACCCGGTCGAGGTGATGGGCGATCCGATCCGAATCCGTCAGGTGGTCGACAACCTGCTGGCCAACGTGCGGGCCCACACGCCGGAGGGGACGTTGACCACCGTGCGGGTGGAGGAGGACGGTGCCGTGGCCCAGATCATCGTCAAGGACAGTGGTCCCGGCATGCCCGGCGAGGACGCGGCACGGGTGTTCGAACGGTTCTACCGAGTGGACGCCGCCCGGGTGCGGGGCCACGGGGGCAGCGGCCTCGGGCTCTCCATCGTGGCGGCCATCGTGGCCGCCCACGGTGGCACCGTGTCGGCCCGATCCGCCCCGGGGGAGGGGTTCACGGTGACCGTGCGCATCCCGGTCGCCTCCTCCGAAGCTGAAGCGGCGCCAGAGCAGGTGGAACCCGAGGCCCGGCGGCTTGAGTTGCCGCAGACGTCGTCGGCGACCGGGACCGTGTAAGGGGTAACGCGTCGCACGCCCGCCCCCTACGGCGTGAGTGCGGGCTGGCTCTGCCAGAACTCCTTCACCATCGTGTTGGCCGGACAGTCGATACTGGTGATGTAGTTGTGCCCGACTCCGGCAATGACCTCGAAGCGCGCCCCGGGAATCCCCGAGGCCAGCGCTTCTCCCAGCGCCAGGGGGACCGTCTGGTCCTGATCGCCGTGCAGGACCAGCGTCGGCACGGCAATCTGGCCCAGCCGGTCCTTGGAGTGATAGGCGGCGATGGCGTAGGCCTGACCGATCAGACCCCGGCTGGTGATGCGGGATGAGAGCAGGATCTTGCGGTCCGCCTCCACCGCCTCCTTGGGCATTCCGGGTGCGGAATTTCGCACCGAGCGGAGACGGAGCAGGACTTTCGGGGGAATGACCCGGAGTACCTTGGCCAGCTTGGGCGGCGCGCCGGTCGGTCGGTCCGGCGCCGCCGTGCAGCCGAGCACCAGCGAGGCCACCCGTTCCGGATGGCGCAGCGCCACCTCCTGGGCGATGCCCCCACCCATGGACGCTCCGTAGACGTGGGCCCGTTGCACACCCGCCGCGTCCATGACCGCCACGGCGTCGTCGGCCATATCGGCAATGGAGTACCTGCCCTTGGGGGCGTCGCTCTGGCCGATCCCCCGGTTGTCGAAGCGGATGACCCGGAACTCGTCCGACATGGCCGGCCACACCCGGTGCCACATGGCGGCGGGGTAGGAGAAGCCCATGATCAACAGGACCGGATCGCCGGCCCCGACTTCGTCCCACCAGAGCCGAACGGCTCCGTTCGACACATACGACATGCTGACTCCTTTTCGGTCGTTACGGTCGGTTCAGTTCGCTTCAGTGGCCAGTGCGGCATGGGGCCGTTGGCCACCGGACACCAGGTGCTCACGCACCGACTCCACCACCACCGAGCGCCAGTCGCGGGCCGAGGGCAGGAAGGCCGTCAGCGAGTGCGATCCGTGCACGTGGCCGGCGAACTCCTTGAAGACGACCGGCACCTCGGCCCCGGCCAGACGCTCGGCGTAGCGCCGCCC
This sequence comes from Acidimicrobiales bacterium, assembly GCA_035552095.1. GTDB lineage: Bacteria > Actinomycetota > Acidimicrobiia > Acidimicrobiales > RAAP-2 > Bog-473. Next base: position 6,900 of record DASZMA010000103.1, read on the forward strand.
GTCATCACAGATGGGATCGCACTCTGAGGTCAGGATCACCGCCGGCGGGAGCCCGGCCACGCTGTCGGCCCAGATCGGCGACGCCCGGGGGTCCCGGGCATCGTGCTCACCTAGATACACCCCGACACACCAGTGGAGCTCGTCCTTGTCCAGGATGTGGCCGCGTCCGTACTTCTCCACCGATGGGGAGGCCAGCGTCAGGTCCAGCGCCGGGATCTCGAGGATCTGCAGGGACAGCGTGGGTCCACCCCGGTCACGGGCCATCAGGGCGACCGCCCCGGCCAGGTTGCCTCCGGCGCTCTCGCCCTCGACGCCCAGGGAACGCGCATCGAAGCCGAGTCGTTCGGCCTGAGCGGCCGTCCAGGTCAGGGCGTCATAGGCATCCTCGACCGGGGTGGGGAACTGGTGTTCGGGGGCCAGGCGGTAGTCGACGTTGACCACAACCACGTCCGTCTCGGCCGCGATGGTCCGGCTCCGGCTGTCCGAGTCACCGATCGAACCGCCTATCCAGCCGCCGCCGTGGTACACCACCAGCGCCCCCGGCGCCCCGTGGTCGAGGGCCCCCTGGCTTCGGTAGATGCGCACCCCGATGGTCTCGCTGCCGTCCCCGACCGGCACCCGCTCCTCGTGAATGTCGGCGACCTCGGGTGGGGTCTCCATCAGGTCCTGATACGGGCTGCCCTTCTCCCGGGCCTCGGCGGCCCGGCGCCGGCGTTCCTCAATGGGCACCCCGGCCTGACTCGGCATGGCGTTCAGCGCGGCCAACAGCGGCACCAACAGCGGATCTACCCCCACGCGTCCTCCTCTAGGGCAACGTTCGTTCAAGAAACCCTACTAAGTGATAGGTAGTTTTGCTACTGTGCCCACAGTGATTCTGGGGAGGGGTGGTTGCCCAGCGCGAGCTGGAGCCACGAACAGGGACGACGGGGGCGACGGACACCCGAGCGGTGCCACGTGAGGCGGCCGCGCCTGATCGCGTCACTGGTGCTGACCGGCGCCGGTATCGGGGGCCTGGTGGCCGCCCAGCTACCCGCCACCCCACTCAGTGCGGTCGTGGCGCTGCCCACCGTTCCGGGTTCCGCCTTCGCCACCGCCACCGTGCTGACGGCCAACCCTGAGTACGGCAGCCTCTCCCTGGTGGCCCGGGGCGGCCAGGCCACCGCCTCGTACACCGGGTCCCAAGCGGTGGCCAACTCCCAGGTCGTCAACCTCGGCTTCCTCGGGGGCCTCTCGACCGGCGCGGCCAGCGGGTGCACCGGCGGGGGCGGCAGCACCGCCGCCACGACGCCGGCCCCGTCCCCCACCGCCGCGCTGAACGCGCTGGTGGCGGTGTCGGCGGCGGGACCGTCGAACACCTCGGCCATCGGGGGGTCCGAGGCGGTCAGCGTCAACCCGACCCCCGAGTCCGCCGGAGCCACCACCAAAATGGCCCCGATCGCCATTCCCGGCCTGCTCACGATCAACGCCCAATCGGCCGCCCACGTCGCCTACGCCAGCGGGCAGCAGCAGGAAGCGGACGCCAACTCGACCATGTCGGTCGCATTGCTCGGGGGCCTGGTCACGCTGGACGGGCTGACCTGGACGGCCAACCAGCAGAGCGGGAGCAAGAACGCCGCCACCGCCAGCTTCACCATGGCCGCGGTCACGATCGCCGGGAAGACCACCGCCATCGTCGGGCCCACCGCCCTCACGTCGACCGTCTCGCTGGTCAACAAGGTGCTGGCCACGGTCGGGCTGAGCCTGACGCTGCCCACGCAGTCGACGTCCTCGGTCACCGGCGCCATCACGATGAGCCCGCTGCAGATTCAGCTGACCGGCACCGCCCTTGTCGCCACCGTGCTCAGCCACCTCACCACCACCCAGACCACGGTGGAGAAGGCCATCGCCAAGGCGTTGGCCAGTTTCAACAATGCCTGCCTGGAGAGCGTGGCCGGCGTGATCGGGACGGGGGAGTTGCTGGCTTCCATTGTCGAGGGGATCCTGGCCGGCGGTGGCGTGATCGACCTCCAACTGGGCGGGGCATCGGCCGACACGCAAGCGGCGCCGAACTTCGTCGATCCGCTCGGCGGGACCGGGTCCGACTCGGGTGGGACCGACCTCACCCCGTCCGGGCCGTCCACCCTCGGGATCGGCTCCGGGGTCACGGGCGGGTTGGGCAACGGCTTCGGCGACGGAACCGGAGCGACCACGGCGCCGAGCACGTCCGCCGCCAGCGCGGCCACGCCGACCGGCCACCCGCAGTCGCTCGGCACCCCGGTCGCCCTGGTTCACTGCGTGAGCAGCAGCCCGGCGAACCGGCCCAGCTGCTGGTCCGGCGCGGCCACCGTGGCCGCGGCGGTGCTCCTCATCGCCGGCGGCTCGCTGTTCGCGGCCGACTTCGTGCGGAGTCGGCGGAAATTGACCAGACCCAAGGAGACCCTATGAGTGCCAAGCGCGACGACCGAGTGTCTCCGGGCGACCGCCGCCTGCTGGCCGGGTACGGGCCGGCCGTGCTCATCATCGCCGCCTTCCTGGTCATGGCGGTAGCCGTCCCGAGTGTGGCGCCGGAGAAAGACGTGGCCGCCAGCGTCGCCAACTCGGGCCCGGGCACCGGGTTGGGCTCGACGCCGACCCAGGGCGGGTCGACCGTTGGCGGTAGCGCCGGGTCGGTGACCACCACCACGGCGGCCAGCGGGACGACCGGGGGCGCCACCACCCCTGGAGGAACCGCCACCTCGCCGGTGGCGACGGGTGGCGCGGCCGCCACCGTGGCCGGGTGCACGGGCTCGCAGGTCTCCGGCGACCCCTACGCGCCGCCCTGCATCAGTTTCAGCGGATCGAATGGCGGGGCCACCACCCGGGGGGTCTCGGCCAATCAGATCGTGATCTCGTACATGAACCCGACCGACGGCAGCGTCAGCATCGACCAGGAGATCGAGTCGGTCACCGGGAGCTACAACAGCGTGATCTTTCCCGAGACCTACCAGGACGTGCTCAACACGCTGCAGGAACTGGTGACCTACTTCAACAAGCACTTCCAGTTCTACGGGCGCCAGATCGTGCTCAAGGTGTTCAACGGCCAGGAGGACAGCGGCGGCGACAGCGCCGGCACCGTGCAGGCCGATGCGCTCAACGTGGCCGACACCATAAAGCCCTTCGCCGAGCTCAACGCCACCAGCGTGGCCTATGTCAATGCGCTGACCGCCCAGCACGTCATGAACTTCTCGTCGGTCTACGCCAACGAGGCGCTCTACCAGGCCAATGCGCCGTATTCGTGGAGCGCGGCGCCGGACTGCACCGAGGTGGCGCAGGACGTGGGCGCGGTGGCGGCCAAGGACCTGGTGGGCCAGTCGACCACCTGGGCCGGGGCCGGCGTGACCAACGGCCAGCCCCGCAAGTTCGCGGTGGTCTACGACGACACGCCGGTCCTGCAGTCCTGCGCCGGGGCCATCACCGGCGCGCTGTCGGCGGCGGGACAGCCGGCCACCACCACCGTGGCCTACAGCACGAACGCCAGCGTGGCCACGGCCACCGCCCAGAGCACCGTGCAGCAGCTCATCAACGACAAGATCACCACCGTCCTGTGCATGTGCGATCCGGTGGGTGAGCTGCTCTTCGCCGAGGACATGCAGAACGACCACTACAACCCCGAATGGGTCGAAGGCGGCGTGGCCGGTGAGGAGACCGATGACATCGCGCAGGAGATGCCCCAGAGCGTCTGGTCCCACACGGCGGTGGTCACCAGCGAGGAGACGCTGGCCGGCAAGTACGGATCGACCATCGGCTACTTCGCCGCCAAGTCCCAGGACCCGAGCGGGTCGCTCATCGTCAACGAGGTCGACATCCTCTACCAACGGCTGTACCAGCTGGCGCTCGGCATAGAGCTGGCCGGGCCGAACCTCACCCCCCAGTCCTTCGCCCAGGGCATGTGGAACTACAAGGGTGGTGACGGCGGGTACGGGCCGCAGACCTACGTCTTCGGCGGGACCAAGTACTTCAGCCCGATCCACCAGTACAAGATCCAGTGGTACGACCCCAGCACGGTCTCGCAGTCCGACGGCGCCCAGGGCACCTGGGTCACCAATAACACCTGGTACAGCACCCCACCCAACCCCCTGCCGGTCTTCCCCAACGGTCCCCAGTGACCGGAGTACGGCGCCGCCGGGTGGCGGTGACTCTCGCCTGCGTGGCGGTGGTCCTCCTGCTCACCCAGGTCTTCCCGCACCGGGTGCCGCTGGGCACCGTCCTCTACGGCGCGCTGTACGGCAGCCTCAACGGGTTGCTCGCCCTCGGCCTGGTCCTGACCTACCGGGTCAGCCGGGCCATCAACTTCGCCTACGGGTCGATGGGCGGGGTGGCCGCCGCCGTCGGGGTGGGCCTCTTCGGCGGGCACCACTGGCCGTGGGCCGTCGACATCCTCCTGGCGCTGGTCGTGGGCGGGCTGGTGGGTGGCGCCGTGGGCGCCCTGGTCAATTGGCGCTTCTCCACGTCGCCCCGGCTGGTGGTGACCGTGGCCACCATCGGGCTCTCCCAGTTGCTGGGCGGCATCGCCGTCTACCTCTCGCAATGGCTGGGGACGCCCTCGCGCTACTCCCTGGCCGGATTCCAGACCGGGTTGAACTCGGTCAGCACCTTCATCAACCCGGTGCTCTTCACCGGTAACGAACTGCTCATGGTGATCACGGTGCCGGTCGCCGTGGCGCTGGTGGCCTGGTTCCTGGTGCGCACCGACACCGGCCGGGCGGTGCGGGCCATCGCCGACAACTCCGACCGGGCCCGTCTGGTCGGTATCCCGGCCCGCCGGCTGCTCCTCGGCGTGTGGGCGCTCAGCGGGGTGGTGGCCGCGCTCGTCGTCATGCTGGCCGCACCCTCCCAAGGGGTGACGCTCACGGCGACCGCTGGCCCCACCCTGTTGCTGGCACCGCTGGCCGCGGCCGTGGTGGCCAAGATGGAGAAGCTGTGGCTCGCCTTCACGGCCGCCGTCGGTCTCGGGGTTCTCCAGTACGTCACCGGGCTCAATGTCAACAAGCAGAACGTCTCGACGGTGGTCCTGCTCGTCGTGGTGGTGGTGGCGCTGCTGCTACAGCACCGCTCCGGGAGCCGGGCGGAGGCGGTGGACGAATCGTCGTGGTCGGTCGTCGGCGCGGTGAAACCGATTCCGGCCGCCCTGCGCAACCTGCGGGAGGTGCGCGTCGCCCGGTTTGTCGGCCTGGGGCTCCTGGCCGCGCTGGCGCTGGCGCTGCCCGCCATCCTGCCCGCCTCCCGGCTAGATCAGGTGAGCGGCGCCGTGGTGTTCGGCCTGGCCGCGCTCTCGCTGGTCATCCTCAGCGGCTGGGGTGGGACGATCAGCTTGGGCCAGATGGCGCTGGTCGGTGTCGGGGCGATCACGGCCGGCGACCTGATGCAGCACCTGAACGTCGACTTCTTCCTGGCCCTGGCCGGCGGCGGGGTCTGCGCGGCCGGGGCGGCGGTGATCCTCGGCCTGCCCGCCCTGCGGGTCAAGGGTCTGTTCCTGGCCGTGACCACCCTGGCCTTCGCGGTGGCCGCCGATGCCTTCTTCTTCAACAGCGCCAATTTCCCGAAAGTGCTGCCGGCGGCCGTGTTGCGCCCGGTGCTCTGGAAGCGGTTCAACCTGGTCGGGGAGGGCGATCTCTACCTGGTGTGCCTGGGCCTCCTGGTGTTGACCATCGTCCTGACCCGTGGTCTGCGCCGGTCCCGCACGGGCCGGGCCGTGATGGCCACGCGGGACAACCTGTGGGGGGCCGAAGCGGCGGCCGTGCCCACCACCAAGGTCAGGCTCACCGCGTTCGCCATCTCGGGGCTGATCGCCGGCGTGGCCGGGGGGCTGTACGTCGTCATCTACACCACCGCGGCCGGGACCGGTGTCGGCTCGTCCTTCCCGTCTTCGCAGAGCCTGCTGGTCTTCGCCATGGCCGTCATCGGTGGCCTCACCTCTATCGGGGGCGTGCTGGCCGGCGTCGCCCTCCTCGAGGTGATCGGGATCGCCTTCCCCAAGCTGCAGGTGCTGCTCTCGGGGGCCGGCCTGCTGCTGGTCCTGGTCCTCTTCCCGTCGGGCCTGGCCGGCGTCTTCGCCAATCTGCGCGACCGGGCGCTGGCGGTGCTGGCCCGCCGCCGGGGGTTGAGCATGAGCGTGTGGGGGGAGGAGGACGACCCGTTGGCCGAAGCGGTGAGTCCTACGGCCAACGGTCACCGGCTCTTCCACGTGGTGGTGCCCCAGGCGGCGGCGGCCCAGGAGACGGACGAGGAAGGTGTGCTGCTGCGCTGCGCCGATGTCAACGCGTCCTACGGGTCCTTGCAGGTGCTGTTCGGCGTCGACCTCGTCGTGCGGGAAGGCGAGATCCTGGCCCTGCTCGGCACCAACGGCGCCGGCAAGTCCAGCCTGCTCAAGTCGATCACCGGGCTGCTCCCGGCGCACGGCGGCTCCATCACGCTCAATGGCGAGGTGATCACCGCCCACTCGACCGAGCGCATCGCCGGTCAGGGATTGACGATGATGCCGGGCGGGCGGGGCACCTTCTCCTCCCTCACGGTGGAGGAGAACCTGCGGGTGGCCTCCTGGCCGCTGCGCCGTGACCGCGCCGCAGCAGCCGAGGCGCGGCGCGAGGCCATGGCGCTCTTCCCGGCCCTGGACGCCCGGGCCGGGGTGGCGGCCGGGAACCTGTCCGGCGGCGAGCAGCAGATGCTCTCGCTGGCCATGGCGTTCTTGACCAAGCCGCGCCTGCTCTGCATCGATGAGCTGTCGCTCGGCTTGGCGCCGACCGTCGTCACCACCCTCATTGAGGCCGTGCGCGACATCCATCGACGGGGCACCACCATCGTGATCGTCGAGCAGTCCGTCAACGTCGCCCTCCTGGTGGCCGAACGGGCGATCTTCCTGGAGAAGGGCCAGGTGCGCTTCAGCGGACCCTCGGCCGACCTGCTCGACCGGCCCGACCTCCTGCGGGCGGTCTTCATCGGCGGCCAGGAGCAGACGCCTTCGATGGCGGGGACGGGGGCCGTGGTCCCGACCACGGTGAGCGCCAACGGCGGCGCACCCGGTCTAGTCCCCTTGACTGTCGCCGCGGCGCCGTCCGATGCCTCCGCCAACGACGCCGGGGATGACGCTCAGGACGCCGCGCCCACTCTCGAGACCCGGGGGTTGGTGAAGCGCTTCGGCGGGATTACCGCCGTGGACGGGATCGACCTGATTGTGAGCCCGCGGGAGATCGTGGGCCTGATCGGCCACAACGGCGCCGGCAAGACCACCCTGTTCGACGTCATCTCGGGATTCCAACGCCCCGAGGAAGGGACCATCCTGCTCGATGGCGTCGACGTGACCGGCATGCCCGCCTACTGGCGCTCCATCGGCGGGCTCGGCCGTTCCTTCCAGGAGGCCAGGCTGTTCCCCACCCTCAGCGTGGCCGAGACCATCACCGTCTCACTGGAACGCCACCTGGCCAACCGGGATCCCTTTGCCGCCGCCTTCCGGCTGCCCGCCTCCACCGATGCCGAGGCGCGGGCGGCCGAGCGGGTCGACGTGATCATTGAGCTGCTCGGGCTGACCGCCTACCGGGAGCGGCCGACCGGCGAACTGTCCACCGGCACCCGCCGCATTGTCGAGCTGGCCTGCATCCTGGCCCACAAGCCGTCCCTACTCATGCTGGACGAACCGACGGCGGGAGTGGCCCAGGCCGAGACCGAGGCGCTGGGCCCGCTGCTGCGCCGGGTGGCGGTCGAGACCGGCTGCGCCATGGTCGTCATTGAGCACGACATGACCATGATCTCAGCCCTGTGCGACCGCCTGGTGGCGCTCGAGTTGGGCGCGGTGATCGCCGAAGGCCCACCGGCGCAGGTCCTGGCCGCCGACGCGGTGATCGCCAGCTATCTCGGCACCGACGAGCGTGCCGTGCGGCGCACCGGGGCCGGGGCCGGAGCGCTTCCCGTCCCGAGCCCAGCCTCATGAGGGACGCTGGGCGGGACCTGGGACGGCACCAGCAGCCGGACCAGCACCCGGACAAAAACTACCAACCAATTGCTAGGTTTATGGCCGTGCCGACCAGCCCAGAGAGACGGAGTCGACGATGAAGCAGGCCGTCCGCAAGCCCTACGCCATCGGGGTCAAGCGCCGGGAGCAGATCCTCGAGGCGGCCCTCGAGCTGTTCAGCGTGCAGGGCTACCGGGGTGCCCCGATGGCCGATATCGCGGCCAAGGTGGGGCTGACCCTGGCCGGGGTGCTGCACTACTTCAAGTCCAAGGAGGAGCTCCTGGCGGCGGTGCTCGAACGCCGGGACGACCTCGATCAACCGTGGTTCGAGAACAAATGGGCCGAGACCGGAAGCTTCCGCCGGGCGGTGCACGAGCTGGTGGCCCGCAGCATGAGCTCACCGCACGTCCTCCAACTGTTCGTCACCCTGTCCGCCGAGTCGACCGATCCCACCCACCCGTCGCACCATTACTTCCAGGAGCGCTACCGGACCAGCCGGGAACTGTTCGCGCGGACGCTGGACCAGGCCAAGGAGCGCGGCGAGGTCAACGCCAACGTCAGCGGCCCGATCCTCATCGCCGTGCTGGACGGTCTGCAGGTGCAGTGGCTGCTCGAGCCGGGTTTCGACTTCCTCGGCGAGCTCGACCGCTACCTCGACTCGATCACCCCTATGGAAGAAGCGAGCGCCAGTGCCCAACTCGGATAACGGACGCATCTCTGCCGACCAGCTGACCCTGGTCGAACAGGCCTCGCTGGCCTCGGGGGCCACGTTGTGGGAGACCAAGCCGGTCGAGCGGGTCGGCCTCCGCGCCATCCGGTTCAGCGACGGTCCCCACGGGGTCCGCCGCCAGGGGAGCCGTGACGAGTACGTCGGCAGCGGCAGGAGCGAGCCGGCCACGTGCTTCCCACCGGCGGTCGCCCTGGGCTCGTCCTGGGATCCGGCCCTGCTGCAGCGGATGGGCGTCGCCCTGGGTCGCGAGGCCCGCCATCTAAATGTCCAGGTCCTGCTCGGGCCGGGCATCAACATCAAGCGGTCACCCTTGTGCGGCCGCAACTTCGAGTACCTCTCCGAGGACCCGCACCTCTCGGGCCGGCTCGGCGCCGCCCTCATCGACGGCGTGCAGTCCCAGGGGGTGGGGACCTCGCTCAAGCACTTCGCCGTGAACAACCAGGAGACGGACCGGCAGCGGGTCAGTGCCGACGTCGACGAACGGACCTTGCGCGAGATCTACCTGGCTGCCTTCGAATACGCGGTGACGCAGGCCCAACCCTGGACCGTCATGTCCTCGTACAACCGGATCAACGGGACCTACAGCGCCGAGAACCGCTGGCTGCTCACCGAGATCCTGCGGGAGGAGTGGGGCTTCGAGGGGTTGGTGGTGTCGGACTGGGGCGGGGTCGACAACCGGGTGGCGGCCCTGCGCGCCGGGCTCGACATTGAGATGCCGACCATGGGCGGGAGCACCGACGCCCTGCTCCTCCGGGCCGTCGAGGAGGGCAACCTGGCCCCTGAGCTCCTGGAGGCCATGGCCGAGCGCGTCCTCGCGCTCATTGAGCGGGCGGCGGCCGCCCCGGCCGTGTCCGCCCCCGACCTGGCGGCCCACCACCAGCTGGCCCGCGAGATCGCCGGCCAGTGCGCGGTGCTGCTCAAAAACGACGGTGTTCTGCCCCTCGCCGGCGATGCCTCGGTCGCCGTCGTCGGCGAGTTGGCTTGCACGCCCCGCATTCAGGGCGCCGGCAGCTCGCAGGTGACGCCGGCTTTTCTGGATAGCCCCCTCGACGAGATGCGAGCGGTCTCGGGTCAAGAGATCCCCTTCGCCGCCGGGTACTCGTTGGACGGCGGGCCGCCGGACCCCGAGTTGGAAGCGGCCGCCGTGAGCCTGGCCCGGGCGGCCGAGATCACGGTGGTCTTCCTCGGCCTGCCGGCTCCCGAGGAGTCGGAGGGGTACGACCGCACCCACATCGACCTGCCGGCCAACCAACTGAGCCTCCTGGCCGCGGTGGCCGCCACCGGCACCCGGGTGGTCGTCGTCCTGGCCAACGGGGGCCTGGTCAAGCTGTCGGACTGGGATCACCAGGCCCACGCCATCCTGGAGAGCTGGCTGCTCGGCCAGGCTGTCGGCGGGGCCATCGCCGACCTCCTCTTCGGCGTCGTCAACCCGTCGGGGAAGCTGGCCGAGACCATCCCGATCCGGCTGGAGGACACGCCCTCCTACCTGAACTTTCCCGGCGAGCAGGCTCACGTGCGCTACGGCGAGGGGGTCTTCGTCGGCTACCGCCACCACGACGCCGTCGGCGGAGCGGTCAGCTACCCGTTCGGGCACGGGCTGTCCTACACCACGTTCGACTACCAGGACCTGGGCCTGACCGTACGCGGCCGGGGTGAGACGCTCGCGGTTGCCGTGACGGCCCGACTGACCAATACCGGGACGCGCTCGGGTCGAGAGGTGGTGCAGGCGTACGTCTCGGCCCCCAGCCGTGCGGTCCGCCGCCCGCCCCGGGAGCTGCGGGGGTTCCGCAAGGTCGAACTGGCGCCGGGCGAGAGCACGACGGTGGAGCTGGTCCTGCCCTGGCGTGATCTCGCCTACTACGACGTGGCCCTCCACCGGTGGTCGGTGGATTCGGGGGCCGTCACCATTGCCCTGGGTGCCTCGTCGCGCGACCTCCGGCTGACCGGTCAGGTCACCGTCGTCGGGACGGAGGTCGCCCCGAAGATCACGGTCGACTCCACCCTGGCTGAATGGGCGGCGCACCCGGCGGGGCGCAACGTGCTGGAGCGGGAGATGCAGCCGCCGGCCGACTCCGGTGAGTCGGCCGCGAGATTCCTGTCCGAGGCCAGCCTGAAGACGGTCGGATCGTTTCCGCTGAGCCGCCTGGCCCGGTTCCCGGGGGCCCACCTCGATGCCGCCCGCCTCGAGGAGTTCGCCGAGGAGGTCAACGCCTCATGACCGCCGCATGACTGCCGCATGATCGACCGCCAGCGCCTGGTGCGCCGGCACAACGTCGTCCTCTCGGAGTGGCATCCCTCGTCCACCCTGAGCGTGGGCAACGGCGACTTCGCCTGCAACGTCGACGTCACCGGCCTGCAGACGTTCCCGGCCGAGCATGAGTTGTTGCCGCGGCCGACCTTGGTGGCCGACGAGCAGGGGAACCGCCACCTGCCGGCGCGCCCGTTCCAGCGGGACGACTTCCCCGTCCCCCTGCGCATCCAGTCCAGTTGGGGCTGGTACAGCACCGATCCCGGCGAGCAGTTCTCGCTCGACCAGGCCAGCTCGGACTACCAGAGCGCACGGGGCGTCGTCCGCTACGCCGACCAGTTGCACCTCAACGCCGACGGCAGCCCGCCCGACAGCGCCGGCGGGTGGCTCTACGCCAACCCGCGCCGGCTCGACCTGGGCCGCCTCGGTCTCCGCATCGGCCGGGCCGGCGCGCCCGGCGGCGGCGTCAGCCTGTCCGACCTGTCCCGGACCTCGGTGGAGTTGGACCTGTATTCCGGCTCCATCCATTCCCGCTTCGAGGTGCTCGGGACGACGGTCGAGGTCTGGACGGTGGCGCACCCGGACCGCGACGTGGTCGCTACCAGGGTCCGATCGGATCTGTTGGCCCGGGGCGCACTGTCCATTGAGCTGACCTTCCCGCCCCAGCGCGACCCGCTGGGCGGCCGGGAGCGGTTGCACGACCGCACCGAGCTCGGCGGAGGCTTCGGCGGAAGGCCCGGGCCACCGGCGGTCAGGCGCACCGTCGGTGACGGTACCTACGTGGTCACGCTGGAGACGGACGGGAAGGTGCGGTCGTCCGGATCCGCTCTGTCGGTGGGGACGTCGGGTGACTCGCTCAGCCTCTCGGTGGCCTTCGGCCCGGGGACGGGCCCGGACGACGACGTGCCCGGCTTCGAGGCGGTGCGGGCCGCCGCCGAGACGCACTGGCGCGACTTCTGGTCCAGCGGGGCGGCGGTGGAGTTCGCCGGATCGACCGATCCCCGGGCCCACGAGCTGGAGCGGCGCGTCGTGCTCTCCCAGTACCTGACCGCCGTCCACTGCAGCGGGTCGCTGCCCCCCCAGGAATCGGGTCTGGTCCACAACTCCTGGGGCGGGAAGTTCCACCTGGAGATGCACTGGTGGCACGCCGCCCACTTCGCCCTGTGGGGCCGGCCCGCCCTGCTTGAGCGCAGCCTGGGCTGGTACCGGTCGATCATGCCGAAGGCCCGCCTGGCCGCGCAGTGCCAGGGCTACCTGGGGGTGCGCTGGCCCAAGCAGGTCGGCCCGGAGGGGCGGGAGTCCCCGAGCACCATCGGGTCCTTCATCGTCTGGCAGCAGCCCCACCCGATCTACTTCGCCGAGCTGCTGTGGCTCAACTCGGGCGACCCCACCGTGCTCGATCGCTACCGCGACATCGTCTTCGCCACCGCCGAGTTCATGGCCGATTTCCCCGACTGCGTCGACGGGACCTATCACCTGGGACCGCCCCTGGTGCCGGCGCAGGAGTCGTACTACGCCGACCGGGCCCACACCAGCGACCCGACGTTCGAGTTGGCCTACTGGTACTGGGGCCTGCACGTGGCCCAGCAGTGGCGCAGCCGTCTCGGCCTGCCCCCGTGCGCCCAGTGGGACCAGGTCATGGCGAACCTGGCCCGGCCCAGGGTCGAAGACGGTACGTACGCCGGCGTGGCCCAACCACGCCGTGAGGTACGCCAGGACCATCCGTCCATGCTGATGGCCCTCGGCTTCGTGCCCCAGACCCCGCTGATCGAACCGGACCTGGTCGAGGCGACCCTGGACGAGGTGCTGGCCCGGTGGGATCTCGGAACGACGTGGGGCTGGGACTACCCGACCTTGGCCATGTGCGCCACCAAGCTGGGTCGCCCGGCCACCGCGCTCGACGCGCTCATGCTCGACACCTACAAGAACCACTACCTGGCCAGTGGCCATGTCCCGCAGTTCCCGGGCGGCTTGAGCGTCTATCTGCCGGCCAATGGGGGACTCTTGGCCGCGGTGGCCATGATGGTCGGCGGATGGCAAGGGGCGGAGGCGACGCTCCCCGGCTTCCCCGACGACGGCTCCTGGCGGGTCGCGCATGAAGGATTCGGTGTGTACCCGCCCGACCTGGGGCTTCCCGGTGGCTCCCTGGCCGAGGCCTCAGCCGGCACCCGAGGGAGGGAATGGCCATGAGCAGCGACCAACAATTCGAGGTCTCGCCGCCTCTACCCCTGGGCCGGATCGGCCGCTTCCGGGTCGGCCTGGGCCCCTCGGGCCTGATCCCGCTGCTGATCCTGGCCGGACTGGGGGCGGCCCAGGGCTTCGACTCGGCCGCCTTCGGCGTCCTGGCCCCCGAGATTCGGCACACGTTCCACCTGGACAACGCCGGCATCGATACGGTGGCCGGCCTCACCGGCGCGGTCCCCCTGCTGCTGTCGGTGGTGATCGGGAACCTCGGCGACCGGGGCGACCGGGTCAAAATCACCCGCTACAGCGGGCTCCTCTGGGGCGTGACGGCCATTCTCACCGGACTGGCCCCGGTGCTGGCCGTGTTGGCGATCGCCCGCCTGCTCGGCGGCATCGGCCTGCTCTCCTCGCAGACGATCTACCCGAGCCTGCTCTCGGACTACTACCCGCTGGAGAAGCGGGCCCAGGTCTTCACGGCCTTCCTGTTCGCCTCCACCGGTCTCGGGCTGGTGGCCAGCCCGCTGGCCGGCGGGCTGGGGTCGCTCTTCGGCTGGCGCTCCACCTTCGTGTTGCTGGCCCTGCCCACCTTCATCTTCGTGGCCCTGCTGCGGCTCCTGCACGAGCCGATCAGACGGACGCCACCCGACGACGAGATAGGGCCCGAGGAGATCGGGCGGGAGGATCCTGGGCTCATCCCGGCCCTCACCACCGCGCCGACGCCGCTCCGGGCCGGCACCATGCGCGAGAGCTTCCGGATCATCCGCGCCTCGCGCACCCTGCGCCGGACCTGGTTGGGCGCCTTCATCCTCGGCGGGGCCTCGGCACCGGCGGCCACACTGGTCTCGACCTTCTTCAAGGACGTGTTTCACGTCAGTTCCTTCGGGCGCGGAGCCATCATCTCGGTCGTGGGGGTCGGCGGGCTCATCGGCCTGCTGCTCTCGGGCGGTACGGCCCAGCGCCAGATGACCCGTGGCGCGGCCCGGACGCTCCCCCTCATCGCCGGCGTCGCCGCCGTGGTCTTCGCTGTCTTCGTCCTCCTGGCCGCCATCTCCCCCGTCCTGTGGATGGCCATCGTGGCGGCCGGGTTCGCCGGCATCGGCCTGGGCGGGTTCCTCCCGCCCTACACCACCATCGTCTCCATGGTCACGCTCCCGCACTTACGCAGCCAGGCCTTCGCCTGGTCAACGGTGTTCTTCGCCCTGGGTGCCATCTCGGTGGCCGCGTTCGTGGGGACACTGGCCGACGCCGCCGGCCAGCGCACCGCCCTGGGCGCCCTGGCCGGGGTGATCGTCCTCGGCGGCGCCGTCCTGGCCTCGGCCCACCGCTTCGTCGACGGGGAGATCACCGACTCGGACCCGTCGCCTACTCCCTGAGGAGCCGGGCGGGCGGCTGAGCGGGCGGCCCAGCGATTCACACGCGACGCACAGCGTGTGCTCATGGCGGTCGAAACCCGGATCGGCACCATACTGGCATGACAGCGCTTGAAACGGAGCCGCCGGCCATGGGTGAGATGCGCAGCGATCCCCGTCGGGTCCCGCTGGATGTGGAGATCGTGGTGCCCGTCTACAACGAGGCCCCCCACCTGGCCGAGCGGGTGACCGAGCTGCGCCGCTTTCTCGACCAGTCGTTCCCCTTCCGGGCCGTGGTGACCGTGGTGGACAACGCCAGCACCGACGGCACCTTCGCCGTGGCCACCCAGTTGGCCGAGACCACCCCGGGCGTGGCCGCCCTGTACGTGCCGCGCAAGGGTCGGGGCCATGCCCTGCGCACGGCCTGGTCCACCAGCACCGCTCCGGTGGTGGCCTACATGGATGTCGACCTCTCCACCTCGCTCTCCGCCCTGCTGCCGCTGGTGGCCCCGCTCCTCTCTGGTCACCGCGACGTGGCCATCGGGACCCGGCTGGCCCGGGGCGCCCACGTCGTGCGCGGCACCAAGCGGGAGTTGATCTCGCGGGCTTACAACCTGCTGCTCAAACTCTTCCTGCGCGGCCGGTTCAGTGATGCCCAGTGCGGCTTCAAGGCGCTGCGCCGGGAAGCCGCCCTGCAGATCCTGCCCCTGGTGCAGGACGAGGAGTGGTTCTTCGACACCGAACTGCTGATCACGGCCGAGCGGCTCGGCCTGCGCATCAGCGAGGTGCCGGTCGACTGGGTCGACGACCCCGACTCCCGGGTGCGCATTGTGCAGACCGCGCTGAACGACCTGCGCGGCGTGTGGCGGATTTCGCACGGTCGAGGCCGCGACCTCACCCGCCGCCCATCGTCAGGGCCCAGTGCCGCCGTCGACCAGGTGGCGGCCGACCAACTCATGCGCTTCGCCGGTGTGGGCGCCATCAGCACGTTGGGCTACCTGTTCCTGTTCGTGGCCTGGCGGCCCCTGGCCGGGAGCTTCGGCGCCAACACCCTGGCCCTGGCCATCTGCACCTTCTTCAACATGGCCGTGCACCGGGAGCTGGCCGGAACCCGGGGAGCACCCCGCAGCCGCTTCGCCCTGGCCGCGGCCGCTCTCTTCCTGCTCAGTCTCGGCCTGACCACCGTGGCCCTCGTCGTGGCCCAGGTCGTGATGGCCGGCTCACTGCCGGTACAGCTCCTGGCCGTCACCGCGGCCAACGCCGTGGCCGCTGTGCTCCGCTTCGCCGTGCTGCGGGCGTGGGTCTTCCGACCCGACAGCTCCAGTGTGACCAACCACCCGGAGGCAACCTCGTGACCGACGAATTCAACCCCTCGACCGGCGGCACCTCCGTCGGTCTTCTCGAACCGCTCGTGCCGCCGCCGACCGCGGCGACCCCGCCCGGGCCCGTCGACGCTGCCGCCGGTCCGTCCAGTCCCAGCCGGGGTCGCTTGGCCCGTTTCTTCCGGGGCCGCGAGACCGATGCGGCCTGGGTCCGCCCCACCCTGCTCACGCTGCTGGCCCTGACCGCGGTCCTCTACCTGTGGGACCTCGGAGCCTCGGGCTGGGCCAACTCCTTCTACTCCGCCGCCGTGCAGGCCGGGAGCAAGAGCTGGAAGGCCTTCTTCTTCGGCTCGTCCGACTCGTCAAACTTCATCACGGTGGACAAGCCGCCGGCCGCGCTCTGGGTCATGGAGATCTCGGCGCGCCTCTTCGGGGTGAACTCGTGGAGCCTGCTGGTGCCTCAGGCGCTCGAAGGCGTGGCCACGGTGGGGCTGGTCTATCTGACCGTGCGCCGCTGGTTCTCGGCGCAGGCGGCCCTGTTGGCCGGTGCCGTGCTAGCCCTCACTCCGGTGGCGGCCATGATGTTCCGCTTCAACAACCCCGACGCGCTGCTGGCTCTCCTCCTCACCGGGTCCATGTATGCCCTGGTGCGGGGGTTGGAGCGGGCCCAGACCCGCTGGTTGGTCCTGGCCGGCACGCTGGTCGGCTTCGGCTTCCTGACCAAAATGATGCAGGCTTTCCTGATCATCCCCGTGCTGGCCGTCGTCTATCTCATCGCTGCGCCGACCGGCTGGTGGCGACGGGTCTGGCAGGTGACGGTGATGGGAGTAGCCACGCTGGTGGCCGCCGGCTGGTGGGTCGCCGCCGTCGCGCTGACCCCGGCCGCCGACCGCCCCTACGTCGGCGGGTCCCAGAACAACAGCATCCTGAACCTGATCTTCGGCTACAACGGCTTCGGCCGTCTCAGCGGTAACGAGAGCGGCAGCGTCGGTGGTTCGGGCACAACCGGCAGCATGTGGGGGCCCACCGGGCTGACCCGCCTCTTCAACCCGTCGTTCGGCAACATGATGTCGTGGCTCCTTCCGGGCGCCCTGCTCATGGGGGCCGTGCTGCTGGTCATCACGGTGCGGGCGAAGCGAACCGACCGTGAGCGCGCCGCGCTCCTGCTCTGGGGCGGCACGCTGGTCGCCATCGGCCTCACCATCAGCCTGGCCCAGGGGATCATCCACCCCTACTACACCGTCGCTCTCGCCCCACCCCTGGCCGGGCTGGTCGGCATCGGCACTATGGCGCTGTGGCAGCGCCGCTCCAGCTGGGTCGGCCGCGCCGGCCTGGCCGGCGGGCTGGCCGCCACCACGGCGTGGGGCTTCGTGCTGCTCGACCGCACGGGGAACTGGTTCCCGTTCCTGCGCTTCATGGTCCTGGTGGCCGGCGCCCTGGGCGTCGTGGCCATCCTGGCCCTGCCCGCTCTCCGTTCGGTTCCCCGGCTGGCCATCGCGCTGGTGGCGGTGCTGGGCTTCGGCTCGGCCCTGGCCGCCCCGCTCTTCTCTACCGTGGCCACGGCGGCCACGCCGCACTCCGGAGCCATCCCGTCGGTCACCCCCTCCGCCTCGGGCGGGTTCGGGGGCCCGGGCGGTGGCGGCGGCTTCCCCGGTGGCGGCGCGGCCGGTGGACGCGGCGGATTTCCCGGCTTCAGCCGGACGAACGGCGCCGCGCCAACGGGTGGTGGCGCCCCCGCCGGCGGCTTCCCCGGTGGCGGTGCCCCGGGCGGTGGCTTCAGCCGGTTCGGTGCCGGCGCGGGCGGCGGCGCGGCCCGGACCGGCGGTGCCGGCGCGGCTGGTGGTGGCTTCCTGAGCTCCAGCAGTTCGAGCCCGGCCTTGACGAAACTGCTCCAGTCGAACGCCAGCCGGTACACCTGGGTGGCGGCCACGGTGAACTCGAACTCGGCCGCTGGCTACCAGCTGGCCAGCGACGACCCGGTGATGGCGATCGGCGGGTTCAACGGCACCGACCCGGCCCCCTCGCTGGCCCAGTTCGAGCAGTACGTCTCGTCCGGCCAGATCCACTACTTCATCTCCGGGGGCGGCGCGGGCGGCTTCGGTCGGGGCGGTACCAACGATGTGGCCTCCAAGATCACCACCTGGGTGGAAGCCCACTTCACGGCCAAGACGGTCGACGGCACCACGGTGTACGACCTGACCGCGCCGACAACTTCATCCACCTCGAGCTGAGCGGTCCGGGCCGTCACCCCTTTCCGGCCCGGATCGCTCAGACTCCGGAGCGTCGTGGTTCAGCCGGCGGGGGCCAGCGAAGCCAGCGAGACCACCTTGGACGGCGCGACGGTGTGGTTCTTCTCGCCCCACTTCGAGAAGGTGACGGTGCCGGCAATGCCGCCCGCTTTGCCCGGGTTGGTCACCTCTTCAACCGGGTGGGGGGTGGTTCCCGTTTCGTAGTAAAGCGCGATGGACACCTTGCCGCCCGACGACGAGGTGGCGAACCCCTTGACACCCTGCGTGGTGTGCCCACCCACCTTCTTGGTGCCGGCCAGGGTGTAGGGCCCGCTCATGGCCAGTTCAGTGGCCACGTCCTTGTTGCGCAGCCCACCGACCAGTTGGGCCAACGTGGGATCGGTGGCCGGAAAGGAGAGCCAGACGTTGGTGTAGGTGGTGGACTGCGCCGCGCTGAGTCCGATGATCTTCTGCAGCGAGTTGGCGTTCCCCCGGACATAGCCGGTGGCGCCGACCAGCACCACTTCCAGTTCCTCCACCGTCGATCCGCTCTGAATGACCAGCACCTGCGACCCGGACGTCTGGCCGGTGTCGCCGATCACCTCAAGCACGACACCCTGGTCGTTCGCTTTGGACACGTAGTGCACGCTCTCGCTTCCCGCGGCCCGGAGGACCGCCTGGTACTGCGTCTTGGCACTGGTGGCTCCGCTGGCCGGAGGGCCCAGTGCAGCCAGCCCCGCCAACGATGCGCCCAGGCTGACGGCAGCCGCGCCAGCGATCCTGTGTGTGCGTCGCATGATGTCCCTCTCCAGCACCCGCGGCGGCGGGTGCTCCACGAGCCCAGGGCTCCAATGTGTTCCCGGGAGATTCTCCCATGCTGACCCCGGGCGGGAGGGTCGGGGTGGCTCAGCAGGGACGGCTGGGCTATCGGCGTTTGTCGAGATCGAGTGAGGCTGAGGTGAGAAGTTCTTGAAGGTAGAGACCTCGGTGGACATCAAGGGCGTGTGATCGATGGTTCCCAACGGTCTCGGCGAACTCGGATGCGATGTTGGGCGCCGCCGCCGCGGCAACGCCGTTCGTATCCACCTCGTGCACGCCGTCCGGATGGTAAATGGCAGCACCGGCGCGAGCCGGCTCGAGGCGACTGTACGCGGTGAGCGATGCTTGGCTGACGATGCCGCTGGCATGCGTCAGCTGAAGGTCGACCCAACGATAGAGGTCGCCGTGGGCGGCGATTTCGTCGATCGGACCGAGCGCGGCATCGAGCAGGTCGATCACGTGGGGACCGAGGTCCCACAGCGGTCCTCGGTCGATGCGCCAGGGCGTGGCGAACATCCCACCCAGGAGCCCTCCGGTTAGAAATTGCCCATTGCCCCCGAGCGGTTCGCAGTGGTGAACGGCATCCAGAAAAGCTCTGACGGTGGGCGCGTAGCGCCATGTCAGCACCATCTGGGTCGGCACTCCGGTTTCGTCGACCACCCTGGCCAGCTCTTTGGCCAGTCCGAGGTCCAGTGCAACGGGCTTCTCCAGCAGGAGTGCCTTGCCGGCCAGGGCTCCGACGATGGCGATTTCAGCTTGGATGTCAGGGGGAACGGCGAACGAGAGTGCGTCGACGTGGAGCAACATCTCCTCGATCGAACCGAAACTGGTGGCGCCGTGGGCCGACGCGATCTCTTCGGAGGCGACCGGGCGGCGAGACCACACGCCGGCCAATGTCGTGGCCGGGTTGGATGCGAATATTGGAGCGTGAAAGAGCTTCGCCCACGGTCCCGCGCCCACCAATCCGATGCGAATCGGGGTCAGATCCGGCCCGGCGCTCACTCCTGGTGCAGCGAAATGGCCAGATTCGGCTTCACGATGGACGCGACGTACGTTGGCCAGATCATCGCGCCGTGGCAGCGGAAGTTGACGACTTCCTCATCGGCCAGATCAAAAGAGCGATCTTGGCTGGAGTACCGGCCTGCCTGGATGCGAAGCGTGTGATGTCCCGGTTCGAGCAGCGTCTCGACCGTTTCATGCCGTTCGAGTGACCCGATGGTCGTGCCGTCAGCGACGATCTCAAATCGACCGCGTCGGAGCTCGATGCCGGTGCCTTCTCTCACTATCTTCAATGTGGCTGACATGTTGCTTCCCTTCCGTGGATCCTAAAGGCGCCGCGGTGCGCAACGAGCTGACCCCACTATGTGGCGTTGACGCTGCCCAAGGTGATGGAGGACTGGGGCGCCTTGGGTTGCACTGTTTCGCCCCATTTGGAAAAGATAATGTGCTCAATCCCATTGCGCTTGCCCTGGGCGTTGACCGTGTCTTCTTCGACGACCAGCGGTCGTCCGCTGGCCCGAACGTACAAGATGGCGTGCTGCTTCTTTATGCCCTGCGGCTGCTGAGTACCCCGTATGGCGTAGACCCGGTAGCCGTTGAGCATGCGGGAAGGTCCGAGCGAGTAGGGGCCCTTGAGGGCAATCTCTTCGGACACGTCATGCGAGCGGACGCCGGCGACCACTTGGGAAAAGGTCGGGTTGTTGGTCGAGAACAGGAGCCACTGCCCGACGTCGGCCGCGGCTTGGGTCGCCGAGAGATTGGCCAGATCCTCCAGGGCGACCGCGTTGCCCTTGAGATAGGTCAGGTCGCCGATCACGATCAGGGAAGCGTTGTCGGTCATGGCACCAGTGCCGACCAGTACGACCTGGGTGCCCGAAGCCGGACCGGCGTCTCCGCTCTCGAGAATGGGGACCTTCGAGATGACGCCGTCAGACGCGTAGTGCACCGACCACGCCTTGGTGGTGGCCAGGGCCTCGTCGTACAGGGTGGCGGCGTTCGGGGTGGCGCCGGCCGGGAGCGACCCGGCGCTGAGCGAGGCCGCCACAGCTCCCAGCGTCACTACCACGACTCCCAGCCACCTTTTGGGTACTCGCACCGCTTCTCCATTTCGTCTCGAGCTCGCGCTCAGGGTCAGCATCACACGTTGGGGAGGGACCCCTGGTGTCGGTCGGAAAAATGGTGCACACGGCGACGTTCCCGGGGACCGTTTTTTGTAGTGGTAAATCCACCCATGGCGAACAGGTGTTCGCTAATATGGCCACACGGCAGAGCCGGGCGGGGCGTTGTCACACCCCGTCCGTAAGGTCACACCACAAGGTTGAAGCGGGTCGGACGGCGATTCGAGCGCTTCCACGTACAGGTCGCAAGACAGGACAACGAGGAGAGAAAAGATGGCCGAAGAACGGGAAAAGGCGTTGGATGCGGCTCTGGGCCAAATTGAGAAGCAGTTCGGCAAGGGCTCGGTCATGCGGATGGGCGACAACCTGAGCATGAACATCGAGTCCATCCCCACCGGGGCGCTCTCCCTTGACCTGGCGTTGGGCATCGGGGGCCTGCCCCGAGGGCGCATCGTGGAGATTTACGGGCCGGAGTCCTCCGGGAAGTCGACCCTGGCCATGCACGCGGTGGCCGAGGCACAGCGCAACGGCGGCATCTGCGCCTACATCGACGCCGAGCACGCCATGGACCCGGTCTACGCCCGAGCCATCGGGGTCAACATTGACGACCTGCTGATCTCGCAGCCCGACACCGGTGAGCAGGCCCTAGAGATCGCCGACATGCTGATCCGTTCGGGCGCGCTTGACGTCCTGGTTATCGACTCGGTGGCGGCACTAACGCCGCGGGCCGAAATCGAGGGGGAGATGGGCGACACGCACGTCGGCCTGCAGGCCCGCCTCATGTCGCAGGCCCTGCGCAAGCTGACGGGGACGCTCTCGAAGTCCAGCACCATCGCCATCTTCATCAACCAGCTGCGGGAAAAAATCGGAATCATGTACGGGTGTTTTTCCTATGGTGCCAGGGTTGTTTTGGCCGATGGCAGTACGGAGAAGATCGGCAAAATCGTCAACCAGCGTCTCCCTGTAGAGGTGTTGTCCTACGACGCGACACTCGGAAAGATTGTGCCCAAGCGGGTGGTGAACTGGTTTGACAACGGTGTCACCGACCAGTTCCTGCAGATCACGGTGGCCAAGCCGGCCAAGAACGGCCGGGCCCAGTTGGCGTGTACCTCCAACCACCTGATCCGCACACCCAGCGGTTGGCGCGAGGCCGGTGAGCTCAAGGTTGGTGACCGGGTGCTCGAAGCGCTGCCGCACTATCTGTCGGAGTTCCAGTGGGATGCCCTGCGCGGGACGCTCATGGGCGACGGCGCCCTGTCCCCGACCCGTAGCGGTCATGGTGCTCGGTTCCGTTACTCCCACGGCGAGAAGCAGACGGCGTATGCCGACTGGAAGGCATCACTGTTCTCCAACATCGGCTCTAGTCGCCACGTGCGGGACGACGGTGTGGTGACGTATGACTTCGCCCCCTTGCCTGAGTTGGCTCCGTTGCGTCAAGGCGTCTACGTCGGTAAGAAGAAGGTTCTCGACGACGATTACCTGAAGAGTCTCTCCCCGTTGGCCCTGGCGCTGTGGTACATGGACGACGCCAGCTTCACCATCCGGTCGAAGGGCGCGCAGAGCCGGACCGAAGGGCTGACCGGTCGCGCCACCATCTGTGTCGAGGCCATGGAGCCGGCCACCCGTGAGCGTCTGGTGGCGTATCTCGCCGACACCTGGGGCATCCAGGCCAAGCTGGTTGCCTCGGGTGCGTCGAAGAAGGCCGTCTTGGTCTTCAGCAACGGCGAAACCGCCAAGTTGCACGCTCTCATCGCCCCCTTCATCCACCCGAGCATGGACTACAAGTTGCTACCGGCTTACCGGGGCCGCTTCGCCGTCGAGCCCTTCTTCACGCCGATGCACTACGAGTTGGTGGGCCTCCCGGTGACCGACATCCGGATCAAGCCCCCGACCCGGTCGATGCACCGCTTCGACATTGAGGTGGAGGACAGCCACAACTACCTGGTCGACGGCGTGGTGGTCCACAACTCACCCGAAGTCACTCCCGGTGGGCGGGCGCTGAAGTTCTACGCCTCCATCCGTCTCGACATCCGGCGGATCGAAGCCATCAAGGACGGCGCCGAAGTGGTCGGCAACCGGACCCGGGTCAAGGTGGTCAAGAACAAGTGCTCGGCCCCGTTCAAGCAGGCGGAGTTCGACATCATGTACGGCAAGGGGATCAGCCGTGAGGGCTCCCTGCTGGACGTGGCGGTCGAGCTCGGCTTCATTAAGAAGTCTGGAGCGTGGTTCACCTACGAAGGTGAGCAGTTGGGGCAGGGCCGGGAGAACGTCAAGGTGTTCCTCTCGGAGAACCCCCAGCTGATGGCCGAGGTGGACGACCGGGTCCGTCAGGCCCTGGCACCGGTACCGGTCGAGGAGGCCACCGAAGAAGGTGCTGCGTTGGATCCGGACGATCTTCCGATCATGCTCGACAAATAGGTCACACCTCCGCGGCTCAGGCGATGCCACCGCTTGAGCCGCACTCTCACAGCATCGAAGTTGCTCCGGGCTGACCCCGCCACTCCCTCGGGTGTCTGACCCGGAGCGCTTCGCGTCAGAATGGAGTTATGCCGACCTCAGGGTGGAAGCAGCGCGCCTTCCGGGTGCTCGACCGGGTGGCCCCCACGGTGCCGTTCCGGTTCCTGCCTCCCAAACAGTCGGTGCGGATGGCCTTCAACGTCATTCTCGACCGCGAGCCCGACCCGGCCGGCGGGGCCGAGTACGAAGCCAAGTTGGCCGGCGGTGAACTATCGCGCCATGGTGTGGCCCAGGCCCTGGCCCACTCCGAGGAGTTCCGGCGCCAGGTGCCGATCGTCGATGTCCTGCTCTCCATGCACGTGAGCCGGAGCGTCTTCGTGGCCGGCCTGCCCCGGGCCAGGCGCATTCTCGACCTGGGCGGCACCCACCAGGGGTTCCCCGACGGGGCGCTGGTCCATCTGGGTTATCCCTATCGGTTCGATCGGCTCGTCGTGGTCGATCTGCCGGTCGAGGAGCGTCACGAGATCTACCAGGGCGGCTCCAAGGGGGCGACCGTCCAGTCCGAACTGGGACCGGTCGAGTTTGCCTTCCACTCCATGGTCGACCTCAGCCCCTATGACGACGCGTCGTTCGACCTGGTCTACAGCGGCCAGTCGATTGAGCACGTCACCGAAGCCGATGGCGACACGGTGTTGCGGGAGGTCTTCCGGGTCCTCGCCCCCGGCGGTTGGTTCTGCCTGGACACGCCGAACGGGCCGGCCTGGCGGCTGCGCTCGGCCGAGCTCATGAACGACGACCATAAGGTCGAGTACGGGTCAGCCGAGCTCCAGGCCAAGTTGGAGACGTCGGGCTTTGTGATGGTCGAGGCCAAGGGGCTCAACCTGATGCAGAGGGGCGTGGCGGCCGGCCGGTTCGACGAGGCGGAAGCCAGCGCGCATCCGGGTGTCTACGCCGCGGCCGAGGACTGCCTGCTGCTGGCGCTGATGGCCCGCAAGCCTTCGTAAGGGTCGGGCCTCAGGGGTGGTCTTGGCCATGATGGTGTCGGGCACCAACTCGACCCAGGTCTGACCGGGTTGCAGGGCGATGGGGGTGCCAGCCGTGGTGACGAACTGGGTGGGCGTGGCCAAGGTGGCGCGGCTCCAGGTGCCCGGGATGGCCACGCCACCCCGGAAGATCTCGGCTTGGCCGCTGGCGTTGGGGTACATGTCGGCCTGGACCTCCAGGCTGGACGAGCTGCTGTTCTCCAGCCAGGGTCCGTAGCTGATGTGCACGTACTGCACCACGACGTTGGCTGCGGTGTTCTGCACGCCGTCAGCCAGTACGTCGGGGGTGGTGCCGTTGTAGAAGCGTTGGAAGGCGCTGATGGCCGGGTTGTACTTCCAGGTCACATTGGACGTGCCGGAGAAGTCGATGTTGACGCTGGACACGGCCGCTCCGGCCGGCGTCGTGGACGAGTAGGAGAAGAGCGGTGCCGGCGGCGTGACCATGGTCGGATGGGTGCCCCACATCTGCGCGGTGGTGGAGTAGGTGTCGTAGGGGGCGAAGCGACCAGCCGGGTGCGACTCAATGGAGCCGTTGGCCCCGAGGTCGACATTGACGATCGGCGAGGCGTTGATGTTGGCCAGCACCGGGTTGATGCCACCGACGTGCACCTCGAGCGGATTGCCCAGCTGCCCCAAAATGCCGATGTCGATGTTGCGGGCCGAGCGGACGGGACCGACCGAGGTCGCCTCCTGGCACTGGAACACGGCGGCGTAGCGGGTGATGCCGCCTTCGACGGGCTCCTCGAAGACCACGTCGGCCTTGTCGAGCCCACTCTGGGGCCGGGCGTCGGGATAGTTGTCCACCTTGACCGCCAGGGCCGGCCGGGCTGGTGCGGCCCCGCCGCCGGGCACTGCTCCCCCGGTCAGGGGACAGGTGGGTGGGGGAGCGGCCGTCGTGGTGGTGCTGGCCGCCGAGGTACTGGTGGCGCCGGCGGCACTGTTGTGGGCGGCCGGCGTCGACGAGCAGGCGCTGAGGATGAGGCCGGTCAGCGCGACGACGCCGAGAGCGATTCCCCCCCGACGGCCACGGCGTCCAATGAGATGTACGGGCCGGTATTCCATGAGTGCGGTGGAGATCGTAGAGGGGTGGCCGGGGCGAAAGCGTTCATGCTGCGTTGGTGGGTTGGGCCGAACCGGCGGCAGCCGCCCCGCCGGCGTAAATGGAACTCCAGTTGCTGCCCGAGGCCGCCACGGCCGAGGCCGGCCCCTGGCCGAACACCCCGTAGAGGTTCTCCATCGCCCGCAACAGGATCTCCGTCTCGCCCGGGATGGCCTGGGGCAGGATGTTCGACGGCATGGCGGTCGAGTTGGCCAGCCGGTAGACGAAGTAGGCCGACCCGCTGGCCAGGACGCCGCCGCCGGTGGCCGAAGTGGTGAAGTAGGTCAGGTCGGACCAGTTGCCCTGCCCGGGGATGGGTGAGTGGGCCAGCACATCGAGGTTGCGCGGCCCGGGCAGGGCGGGCACGAAGCGGTCGTACTCGCCCACGATCATGGCCGGGAGCGCCTGCCCGTCGGTCAGGTTGCAGCCGGCGAAGAACCACGACGAGGCATCGGTCACCACCATGTCCGCCTGGGCCCCGACGGACTGGTAGGTCGACCCGATCATGGTGGATTCGGGATTGTTGACCGGCGCCTGGTTCCAGTTGACCGTGGTAAGCGACGGGTCCTGGGCCGTGATCGGGTCCTCGGCCGCGT
The DNA here is from genome assembly GCA_035552095.1 of Acidimicrobiales bacterium. GTDB lineage: Bacteria > Actinomycetota > Acidimicrobiia > Acidimicrobiales > RAAP-2 > Bog-473. The sequence continues at coordinate 33,055 of DASZMA010000103.1, forward strand.
CCTTGAAGCAGACCTCCAGCCGGTTGGGGCCGACCGACGTCGGCTGCAGTCGGATCTGGCGGTAGGAGGCGTTGGCGCCCAGGAAGGCCAGGTTGACGCCGGCCGCGCTGGACGTCTGGGCGGCGCTGCGCATCGGGGCCGACCAGTACTCATCGTGGCCCAGGCTGAACAGGCAGCGGTGGTTGGCCAGCAGCTGCGGGTTGGCGTGCAGGTCGATGTCGGTCCAGTAGGTCAGGTCCAGCCCGAGGCTTTCGAGGTGGTAGAGCAACGGGTACTCGTTGCCCATGAAGTCGGCGGCGCCCGAGGCCCAGGTCGACGGGTACGGGCGGTCGAAGGAGACGGCCCGGGCCCGGTTGGCGAAGGTCTGCCGCCGGCCGGCGACGCCGTAGTAGAGGCTGTAGCCGCCGAAGAGGTTGTAGGCCTGCCACGTGGTCACGCTGTTCTGGATCACGTAGGCCGCCGTGCTGGCATCGTCCCGGATGGTCAGCGGGATGTACTGCTCCTCCCCTCCGTTGCCGACCAGCTTGAGCAGATAGCACCCGGGCGGCCAGGTGCTGTCAATGCTGAGGGTCAAGGTGGGGGTCCAGGGGCAGCTCACGGTGCCGATGCCGGGGCTGACCACCGGCGCCGCTTGAGGCCCGGCCGCCACCATGGCGCTCTGGTAGACGAGCCGGCCGCCCAGGCCCTGGTAGTACCCCATGCGGTAGGCCTGCACCTGGACGGCCTGGGCCGTGGTGTTGACGAAGACAGCGACGTCGTTGCCGGCCACGGCGCTGACCTGGCTGGCGAATCCCTCCAGGGCATGGTCGGGCTGGACGTGGTTGACGATCCAGTCCAGCGTGCCCGGTTTCTGGTTCTCGGCAATCAGCCAGGGCGCCGTCGGCACCACCACCCCGCTGGCCAGCGCCTTGGATTCCACCGCCGGCACGGTGGTCGTCGTCGTGCTGGTCGAGGGCGGGCGTTTGGCCTTGGCCGGGGGCCGTCGTTTGCGGGCTCTGGCGGCGGCCTTGGCCAGCGGGTCGTCGCCCGAGCAGGCGGCCAGGGCCAGCCCGGCCGCGCCGGTGGCACCGGCCGCGGCGATCAGGAGGAAGCGGCGCCGGTCGATCGGCACCTGCCCGAGCGGAGCCCGCGCCGGGTCATCCTCCGGCGCTTGCTCCACGCCAGCAGTGTACTGAGCACTCCCCTTTCCAATCCGTCGGGCCGGCGCCACGTAGCATTCCGCCGGTGAGTTGGGCCCGCTCTCTTCCTGGACCGCTGCGACGCGGCATCACGCGCCTGGTGCACGGCGCCTGGGGTATGGCGGCCGAGCTGGGTGCCATCGGGCCCGACGACCCCCGGGGGCGCCGCTTCGGGGCCATGGGCCCTGGTGCCTGCCTGCTGTTCCCCCAGGGGGCCATCTACAACGAGCACCACATCCACATCGGTTCGGGCACGTTGGTGGGTCCCAACACGTGCATCACGGCCGGCATGGCGCCGGGCCAGGAGATGCCGACCGATCCGGTGGTGCGCATCGGGAGCCGCTGCATCATCGGCCGGGGCTCGCACATCGTCGGGCACTGGTCGATTGAGATTGGCGATGACATCCAGACCGGTCCCTACGTGTACATCACCGACCAGAACCACAGCTACGAGGACCCGATAGAGCCGATCGGGCGGCAGTGGCCGACCGAGGCGGCGGTGCGCATCGGTTCGGGCAGTTGGCTGGGGGCCAACGTGGTCGTGCTGCCGGGGGCCCAGATCGGGGAGCACGTGGTGGTGGCCGCCGGCGCGGTGGTGCGGGGCACCTTCCCCGACCGCTGCGTCGTGGCGGGCGTGCCGGCTCGGATCATCCGTCGCTGGGTGGACGGGCAGGGCTGGGTGGACGAGAAGGACGTCGACCAGAAGGACATCGTCGCCCCTTCGTAGCGCGGCCGTTTCACCGCCCGAGTTGGTGCCCTCCCCGGTAGGCCGAGGACTCGTCGGCCGGGATGCACTTGAGCTGCCCGAAGCGGGAGTGGCCCTGGACGTAGACGATGAGGCCGTCGGCGCGGGGACCGACGGCGCCTGAGGCCTTGCGGTTGCCGAAGCGGGCGGTGCCGGTGTCGACGACGCGGGCGCCGGGGGGAAGCAGCACCTTGACCTGCCCGAAGAGCGAGTCGGCGGTGATGAGGACGGGTTCGGCGTCCTCGGGCAGGGCGCGCAGGTCGAGCACCACCTGCCCGAAGCGCGCCACGGCGTGCGTTTCGGCGGCGGCGCCCGGCACAATCTGGCGGACCACCTTGCCGAAGCGACCGTCGACCCGGGCCACGATGGCGGTGACCGGGAGGCCATGCTCGTCCCGGGTGACCGGCAGGTCAGCCAGCAGGCCGGCCAGTTCGGGCATGGTCACGGCGGCCAGGGCAGTATCGAGCCGGGTCGAATGGTCGTCCAACGTCAGTCGTCCGCTCGCCGCCGCATCGTTCAACGCGGCGACGGTACGGTCACGATCGCGGTCGGAGGCCCGGGGCGAGGGCACCGGTGACCCCGCCGGTGCCGGAGTGTCGGCCTGATCGTCCACTCCACCAGTATTGCCCGTGGTCGCTTCGGCCCGGCCGGTCCTATCCGGGGAGCGCCCGGGCCATCTGCTGGCGGCCCAAGGCGGCAATGGCCGGCCAGATCTGGGGAGCGAACACGTTCCCACCGGTGAAGGTGAAGTGGACCCCGTCGGCCTGGCGGACCTGCTGGCCGTCCATGTTCTCCTCGTAACGGCCGCCCGGGCAGGCCAGCGCGTTGAAATTGAGCAGGGAGGTGTGGGGCGCCGACGCGGCCACCTGACGCACCAGATCGTTGTAAATGGTCAGGCGGGCCCTTGAGTCCTCGGGCCACGGCGCGCCGTCGGGCTGCTCGCCGCTGTTGTAGCAGGGGGCGGTCATCAGGACTACCTGGGCGCCCGTGGAGCCGGCCACCTGCACCGCGTGCTGCAGTTGGCGCTTGACGTAGGCGGCGTAGACCGGGTTCTCAATATTGGTCCAATGCCCCTCATAGGTCCGGTTGGTCACCTCCCACCGCCCGGCCAGGATCATCACCACGTTCGGTTTCACTTCGTTCATCCGGAACAGCCACAGCTTGGGCCACTGGAATCCGGCCGGCGTGCCTGAGCATTCGGGGGCCATGGCGGCGTCCACTCCTTTGAGTTGGTACTCGGCGCCGGTGGTGATGCCGCAGCCGAAGATGCCGCCGTTGACCGGGACGATGCCGTAGGCGCTGGCGTGCTCGTTGAGGCCGATGTCGAGGGTCAGGGCGGTCGAGTCACCGACGACCAGAACCTTGACCGGTGGTCCGGCCGCGACGGTGGTGGATGAGGTCGACGGGGTGGGCGGGCTGGCCACGGCCAGAGTGGACACCGTGGTGGCGGCCACCAGGGCGACGGCGGTCCCGGCCACGGCGGCCGGGGTGAGCAGGCGCAGGGCCCAGCCCGTCCGGAGCCTCCCTTGCCGGATCGGCCGTTCGACCAGGTAGAACGAGGCCGTGGCCACCGCCACCGTGGCGGCGGCCCGCACCGCGAAGAGCGGGTAGCCGGTGACGCCGATGCGCCCCCCGTCCAGGTAGGTGAAGAGCGGGTAGTGCCACAGATACATCCCGTAGGAGATGCGGCCGACGAAACGCAATGGCGCCACCGACAGGGCCCGGGCCAATAGGGAGCGTTGACCACAGACGACGCTGAACAGCACGGCCGTCGTGGCCAGCGCGGCCAGCAGGAAGCCGCCGCGATAGGCGAACGCCTCGTTGTTGGAGACCGTGGTCCACAGCACCGCGCTGCCGGCCACTCCGGCCAGGCCGACCACGAACACCACCGAGCGGCCCCCGACCGACCGCACGGCCCAGGCCGGATCGCCGCCTGTGAGGCGTTGGTGCCGTGGCCCGTCGGCCGGGAGCCAACCGGCCGCCCGGCGGCGGTCGGCCCACAGCGAGAGGCCCACCGCCAGCGCGGCACCGACCAGAAGGGACTGCGCCCGGGTGTCGGTGCCGTAGTAGACCCGGTTGACATTGGTCAGCGAGTACAAGGCGCCCATCTCGACCGCCGAGGCCAGCGCGCCGACGACGCAGACGGCGAGGAGCACCCGCCGGCTCCGGGTCAGGGCGAAGATGGCCAGGACCAGCAGCGGCCACACCAGGTAGAACTGCTCCTCCACCGCCAAGGACCACATGTGGATCAGCGGCGAGGTGAGCCCGGTCTGGTCGAAGTAGTTGGATCCCGAGGCGATGAAGTGCCAGTTGGCGAAGTAGAAGAGCGACGACAGACCGTCGCCCCGCAGGGTCGGGTAGGTCCCGGCCGGGACCAGGAAGGCGGCGAAGAGGGCGACGCCGAGCAACATGACCAGGAGTCCGGGGAGCAGCCGCCGGGCCCGGCGCGCCCAGAAGACCCGCAGGCGGATGCTGCCCTGGCGCTGCCACTCCGAGATGAGAAGTGACGTGATGAGGAAGCCCGACAGGGCGAAGAAGGTGTCGAGCGAGTAGAAGCCGCCCGAGATCAGGAAGACGCCACCGTGGTAGCCCATGATGACGACGATGGCGACCCCTCGGATCCCGTCCAGCGCCGGGATGTAAGAGAGACTCGGGCCCTGACGGGGGGCGTCGGGGTCGGGCGCCCCCGTCACCATCACCGTGCGGTGGGGCCGGGCGGAGGGAGTCGGTTCAAGGGATCGAAATCTACCCGCACCCCCGCGTCGGGCCCGGTCTCCCCCGATGACCTTCGAGGCGGCCCGTGACGGGCCTGTACCGTGAGGCCGCATGTCCAGCCGTCCGCCCTATCTGCTGACCGTGTCCGGCCAGGATGGGCCGGGCATATCGGCCCAGCTCTTCGGTGGCCTGGCGGCCGCCGGGATTGACGTACGCGACGTGGAGCAGGTCCGGGTGCACGGACGGCTCCTGCTCTGCGTCGAAATCGAAGGGGTGCCCGCCGGAGAGGCGGACCAGTTCGCCCAGTTGATCGCCGCCCGGTTCACCGGTGAGGTCGACGTGTCGATCACCCCGCTGGTCGAGGCCGAGACCGCGGCCGAGCGGGATCGGTTCCTGGTCACCGTCCTGGCCCAGGAGATCGGGGCGGCGGCGCTCGAAGGCGTCAGTGGGCGGATCGCCCAGTGCCGCGGCAACATTGAGCGGATCGTGCGGCTGTCGGACTACCCGGTTCACAGTTACGAGTTCTCCGTGGCCGGCGGCGACCTGGACCAGCTCCGCCGCGCCCTGGCCGAGGAGGCGGTGCACCGCGAGGTGGACATCGCGGTCCAGGTGGCGGGGTTGCACCGCCGGGCCAAACACCTGATCGTGCTCGATGCCGACTCCACCCTGTTGCAAGGAGAGGTGATCGACCTGCTGGCCGCCCGCTGCGGCTGCGGCCCCCAGGTGGCCGCGGTGACCGAGGCCGCCATGGCGGGGGAGATCGACTTCGAAGAGGCGTTGCGGCAACGGGTGCGGCTGCTGGCCGGCCTGGACGAGTCCGACCTGGCCGCGGTGCGGCAGTCGCTGCTCCTCACCCCCGGGGCGCGCACCCTGGTGCGCACCCTGAAGCGACTGGGGTACGAGATCGCCGTGGTGAGCGGCGGCTTCACCCAGCTGATCGATGCCCTGGTGGCCGACATGGGGATCGACCACCTGGCCGCCAACGGGCTGGAGATGAAGGCGGGCGTGCTCACCGGAGGCCTGGTGGGTCCGATCGTCGACCGGGCCGGCAAGGCCACCGCCCTCAAGGCGTTTGCCGTCGAAGCGGGCGTCCCGTTGGCCCGCACCATCGCCGTGGGCGACGGCGCCAACGATCTCGACATGCTGGCCGCGGCCGGACTGGGCATCGCCTTCAACGCCAAACCGTTGGTCCGCCAAGCGGCCGACACGGCCTTGAGCGTGCCCTATCTCGACGCCATCCTCTTCCTGCTCGGAATCAGCCGTAGGGAGGTAGAGACGGCCGACGAATTGGAGCAGGCTGGAGGGGTATGACTCCCACCGACGTCGGTCAGCGCACCGTGGCCCAGGGCGAGCAGGGCAAGTTGGCCGACAACCTGGGCCAGCGCCCCCTGCTCCGGGGCTGGCTCCACGTCGGCGCCTTCGTGGCCTGGTTGGTCGGCGGGCCGTTCCTCATCGCGGCCGGACCGGACGCCGGCAGCAAAGCGGCCCTGAGCGTGTACGTGCTGGCCATGCTGGCCATGTTCGGGGTCAGCGCGTCCTTCCACCGCCTGCGCTGGTCGGCCGCGGCCTGGCGGCGGATGCGCCGGGCCGACCACAGTGCGATCTTCGTGGGCATCGCCGGGACCTCCACCGCGGTGTCCGGACTGGCCCTGACCGGTTGGTCCCAGGTGCTGATGCTGAGCCTGGTCTGGGGCGGGGCCATCATCGGCATCGTGTTACGCCAGGTCTGGCTCGACGCGCCGCAGTGGGCGGTCGCCGTTCCCTACGTGGTGGTTGGCTGGTGCTCCCTCACGGTCGCCCCGCAACTGGTGCACAGCCTGGGCTGGGTCGGTTTCTCGCTCATGTTGGTGGCCGGGCTGGCCTACACCGTGGGCGCGCTGGTCTATGCCCGCAAGCGGCCCGATCCGTTCCCGGGCGTGTTCGGCTTCCACGAGGTGTTCCACGCCTGCACGGTGGTCGGCGCGGCGACGTTCGCCTACCTGGTCGCCTTCGTCGCGCTGCCCCGGTACTGACGGCCGCGAGCCTCGGCGCGCCCGCCTCGGCCCGCCCGCCCGTCCTCAGAACGAGTCCGGCGCCAGCCCCAGCATCGCAATGGCGTTGCCCCGCATGATCTTGTAGACGTCGTCATCGGAGAGGTGGCGCACCATCTGCTCGGCCACGGCCCGCGTCTCGGGCCAGGTGGAGTCGGTGTGCGGGTAGTCCGTCTCGAAGGTGATGCGGTCCGCCCCGATGACGTCGAGCGAGTCGAGCCCGTGCTGGTCCCGGAAGAAGCAGCCGTAGACCTGGCGCCGGAAGTAGGTGGAAGGCGGCTCAAGCACCACATCCTTGACCCCGCCCCAGGCCCGGTGCTCGCGCCACACATCGTCGGCCCGCTCGAGGATGTAAGGCAGCCACCCGATCTGTCCCTCCGAGTAGGCCAGGATCAAGGTCGGGTAGCGGATGAGCACCCCCGAGAAGAGGAAGTCGGTCAACGAGGCCATGGCGTTGCCGAAGCTGAGGGTGGCCGCCACCGCCACCGGTGCATCAGCCGACGTGGCCGGCATCTTGGAGGAAGAGCCGATGTGCATGCAGACGACCGTCCTCGTCTCCTCGCAGGCGGCGAAGAAGGGGTCCCAGGCCCCGCGGTGGATGCTGGGCAGACCGAGGTGGGGCGGGATCTCGCTGAAGCAGACGGCGCGGACCCCGCGGGCGGCGTTGCGGCGCACCTCAGCCGCCGCCAGCGCGGCGTCCCAGAGCGGGATGAGGCACAGCGGGATCAGGCGTCCGGCGCTGTCGCCGCACCATTCCTCGACCATCCAATCGTTGTAGGCCACCACACAGGCCAGGGCCACCTCCCGGTCCTTGGCTTCGAGGAAGGTCTGGCCGCAGAAGCGCGGGAAGGACGGGAAGCACAGGCTGGACTCGACCCAGTTGGACTCCATGTCGGCAATGCGGGCCTTGGGCTCGTAGCAACCCGGACGCATCTCGTCGTAGGTGATGGGCGACATCGTCATGTCGTCGCGGTCGAAGCCCACCGCGGCCACGTGGCGCTTGTTGATGTAGACCAGGTCCTCATAGACCCAGCAGTCGGCCGGTGCGCCGTCGGGGTCGAAACTCTGGCGGTAGGTGCCGCCCCCGATGTGCTCCATCTCACCGATGCCCCGGCGCTCGGACTTGGGGCCGCGCTCGCGGTAGCGGGCCGGCAGCCAGGTCTGCCACAGGTGGGGCGGTTCGACCACGTGGTCGTCGACGCTGATGATCTTGGGGAGCATCGTGGTGCTGCCCAGGCGGGGGGTGGTGTCATTCATGAGGCCTCCAGTGTGGCCGCGATGGGCAGGAGGGCGGCCAGCGTGTCGAGCTGGGCCCCCATCTCGGCGGCTGAGCCCGACGACAGGCGCAGCACCACCTCGTCGACGCCCAGGCCGGCGTAGTGCACCAGCTTCTCCTCGGTGCCCCCAATGGTGCCGAACGGGACGACCGAGAGCTGCGCCGGGTCGCGTCCCGCCGCTTCCGCCAGGCGATGGAGCCGGGGGATGGCCTCGCCCAGGCCGCGGCCGCCGATGGGCATCCAGCCGTCGGCGTAGTCGGCCACGGCGGCGAGCACCCTCTCGCCGGCCCCACCGCCGATGAGGGTGCGCACGCGGGGCTGCTGCACTGGTTTGGGCCAGGCCCACGAGGGTGGCAGGTCGACCAGTTCGCCGTGGAACTCGGCCTGGTCCTGTGACCACAGCGCCTGCATGCAGAGCACGTGCTCGCGCACCAGGGCGTGGCGCCGGCCGAAGTCGATCCCGTGGTCCTCGGCCTCGGCCCGGTTCCAGCCGAAGCCGACCCCGAGCGTGAAGCGACCCCCCGAGAGGTGGTCGAGGGTGGCGATCTGCTTGGCCAGCGCGATCGGGTCGTGTTGGGCCACCAGGAGCACGCCGGTGCCGAGCCGGATGCGTTCCGTGGTGGCCACCGCGCTCGAGAGCGCCACCAGCGGATCCAGGCCGCGCTGGTAGTCGTCCAGGCGTACCCCCTCGACCAGGGCCGGTGGCACATCGGCCCGCACCGGCAGGTGGGTGTGCTCAGGCAGGTAGAGCGCGTCGAACCCGTGTGCTTCCACCGAGCGGGCCAGGGCCGCCGGCGCCATGTCTCGATCGGTCAGAAAGGCGGTGATCCCGAGGCGCATGGGTCAGGTGGCCGGCCGGGCGGCGTACTCGGCCAGGGTGCCGCTGGTGGCGGCCCCGCCCAACAGCTGGGCGAAGGCCCCCTGTTCCCGCCGGTTGGCCTCGCGGATCAGATCACGCTGGCCCGCCCGCATCAACGAGGTGATGGCCCGGGTGGCGGCGCGGGGGTGAGCGGCGATGCGGGCGGCCAGCGCCACGGTCTCGTCCAGCACCGTGCCCTCCGGGCAGGTCCGCAGGGCCAGGCCGAGCTCGACCGCTTCCGGCGCGCTGACCCAGTCCGAGGTGAGGAGGATGCGGGCCGCCTGTTGCCAGCCCATGCGGTGTGGGAAGAGCACGCTGCTGGCCGCCTCGGGGGGCACGCCGAGCTCGGCGAAGGGAACCCGCAGCCGGGCGGCCACGTCGACCAGGACCAGATCGCAATGGGCCAGGACGGTGAAGCCGAGCCCGACGGCGACGCCGTTGACGGCGGCCAGGAGGGGTACCGAAAGACCGATGATGGTCTCCAGCAGGCCCATGAAACCCTGACCCGCTCCTTCGACCGCCGTGCCGGTAGCGATGGCCGCCATTTCAGCCAGGTCCTGGCCCGAGGTGAAGGCGGTGCCCCGGCCGGTGAGCACGGCGGCGCGCACCGTCTCGTCACGGTCGGCGTCGAGCAGAGCCTCGGTCACCTCCAGGTACATGGCGGTGTCGAAGGCATTGCGCACCTCCGGCCGGTCAAAGATGATGACCCGGACCCCGTCGGCCGGCTGCGCCACGGCAATCCGGCTCACCGGTGCCTCACCGGTCCACGCTCGACCAAACCCAGCAACCGACACCCCTTCCCATGGCGATGCCGCGACCCTAGTGATCCGGGCCGCCAACCGGGTGCGGCTGCCGCCCGGGTTCAGCCGGGGGCAGGGGCCCTACGACCGATAGGGCGGGAAGGCGGCCGCCAACCGGGTGGCCAGGTGGCGGATGTCGTCGTGTTCGAGTGGCCCCGATTCGGCCAGCCAACCGGCCAGCCGCTTGGCCCAGGTGACCGAGACGCCCTCGATGGTGAACGGCCGGCCCAGCAGTCCCCACTCCGCGTCAGCGAAGCAGAGGGTGGCGTGCAGTGGGGCCGCCGCTCCCACGGCGGTCTGGACCTTGTCCAATTGGCGCAGCACCCCGCCGATGAGGGAAGTGCGGTTGTGCCCGTTGACGAACAGGGCCGGGCGGGAGACGAACCATCCGCCGAGGTCGCGCTGCTGCACTCGTCCCCGGTACTGCTTGGTGTCGATGACCCAGACCCCCGACGGCACGATGGCGATGTGGTCGATGTTCGCCGGGGAGCCCGGGATCTTCCGATCGTGTAGGACGAGGCCGTCCATCCCGACCGCCAGGCTCAGGTACTGGCCCACCCGCTCCTCACCCCGGCCGCCCCGATCCCAGTTGACGGTGGAGGGCCGTTCGCCGGCGATGACCTTGACCACCGGCGCCAGGTAGCGCCCGAACAGCTGCTCCCGGTGCTGGTCGTCGCTCCGCTGGCGGCGCTCGAACTCGGCCCGGGCCGACGCGCCGGGGAGGCCCGGATCGATCCGCCGCTCGGGGTGGCTGTCCTCTGGTTGTGCGGCGCCCATGGCCCCTCCTTGCTTCTTCAACAGAGGGTACGACCGGGCTGTGACGGTCGAAAGGGCCGAAAGGCCCATTGGCCGGTGACGGTCGGCACCGGGCCGCATCTGCCACGCTGGCCCGGTGCGCCCGCCCCCCCTGATCAGCCTGGCCACCCTGGCTGTGTGCGCCGGGCTGCTGGCTGGCTGTGGAGGCCATGGCCTGGTGAACAGCTCGCCCCCTGCCGGCTCCACTTCCACTTCCACCCCCACCACGCACTCGTCCATCGCGGCGTCGACCTCCACGACCACCGTGCCCTCCCTACCCGTCACCCCGATCGCCTGGACGCCGTGCCATGGCGATCTGCAGTGCGGGACGCTCACCGTGCCCCTCAACTACGCGGCTCCCCAGGGAGCGACCATCGGGATCGCCTTGGAGCGCCACCTGGCCGAGGAGCCGGCTCACCGGATCGGCTCGCTGGTCATCAATCCCGGTGGTCCCGGGGTCTCGGGCATTGACGACTTCGCCAACGAGCTCAGCGTGCTCACCTCCGGTCTCCTGGACGACTTCGACATCGTGACCTTCGATCCCCGGGGCGTGGAGCGCAGCGACCCCGTCACCTGCGGGGAGACCCCGGGGGCAGCGCCCGGCGCCCTGCCCGACCCAATCCCCGAGACCAAGGCGGAGCAGGCCTCGACCATTGCCAACATGCGCCAGTTCGCCGCCGATTGCGAGAAGGCCAGTGGCGCGCTGCTCGACTTTGTCGGGACGGTCGATGTGGCCCGCGATCTGGACCGGCTGCGGGTGGCTCTGGGCGACGCCGGGCTCACCTTCATGGGCCAGTCCTACGGCACCCTCATCGGGGCCACCTACGCCGAGCTGTTCCCCACCCACGTGCGGGCCATGGTCCTCGACAGCGTCATCGACCCGGCGCTGTCGTTCAACCAGATCACGCTGGGGCAGGCGGTGGGCTTCGAGGGCGTCCTCAACTCATTCTTCTCCTGGTGTGGCGGCAGCGCCACCTGCCCCTGGCGGACGACGGCGGACCCGACGGCGGCCCTCCTGGCCCAGATCGCCCAGAGCGGTACCAGCGCGGTGCCGGCCGGCAACGGTCGCACCGCCGGGCCGGGCGAGCTCTACGACGCGCTCCTGGAAAGTCTGTACTCGGTGTCGGACTGGCCCAAGCTGGGTGCGGCCCTGGCCGCTGATGCCGCCGGCAACGGCGCTCCGGTAGTGGCCATGTCGGACAGCTACAACGCCGACGGCTCCACCAACGGCGCCGACGCGGGCGAAGCGGTGGACTGCCTCGACCACCCGGTCACCAAGGACCTGGCCTCGTTCAGTTCGTTGGCCAAGACCTTCCAGGCCTCGGCACCCGTCTTCGGACCGCTGCTGGCCTGGGGGGAGGCGGCCTGCGCGGTGTGGCCAGCGGCGCCCACCCGTACCCCGGCGCCGGCCCGGGCCGTGGGCGCGCCGCCGATACTCGTGGTCGGGACGACCCACGACCCGGCCACCCCGTATGCCTGGGCGGTCAGCCTGGCCGGCGAGCTGAGCCACGGGGTTCTGCTGACCCGGGACGGCAGCGACCACGTGGCCTACTTCTACAGCCCCTGCGTGCGTTCGTATGTGCAGACCTACCTGGTGATCGGGTCCACCCCGGCCCCGGGCGCCGTGTGCTCGTCCTGACGGCGTGCCGTCTCAGCGCTGGGTCGTGAAGCGGTAGGAGCCGCTTCCGGCGGTGAGCACCACCAGCCCGTCACCGACGGAGCTAATCCGGACCCCCGGCGCGGCTTCAAGAGGCGACCCGCCCTCGCGCACGGCTGACGCGCCGGACGCCGGCAGCGAGATACGGACCGAGGCGTTGGTCGGAATTACCGCCTGCAGCGAGAGACCGGTCCCGGTCCGGCGCCACTGCACCGACAGCGGACCGGCGATGGTCGGGACCGATCCCCGGGCCCGGTTCAGGCCGCTGGCCGGTGGGCTGACCGCGGCCACGACGGCCCCGTTCTGGTCCGGTGTCATGAGCGTCACACCGAGCAGCGACTCCTGCATGGCGACCAGGGCCGAGGATCCCCAACCGTGCGACATGGAGTCGCCGATCAGATCGCTTGGCTGCCACACCTCCCAGGTGAAGGTCCCACCGGCCGCCACAATGTGGGCCCAGCCCGGAATGCTGGTGTCGGTCAGGGTGTACACCAGATCGGTCCACAGACCGGCCCGGGCCAGCCCGCGCAGGAGCTCCAGGCCGTGGTTGGGCCCGAGCGCAATGCCCAAGCTGGCCACGTAGGCGCCAACCGTCGCCACCCGCTTCGGCGGCACCACCCCGTAAGCCAGCGCCAGCGCGTTGGCCGCCTGGGAGGCGTGGCCGCTCTGGGTGCCGTCGGGCAAGAGGCCGTCGACGTAGATCCCGTCGGTACGGACCAGGTGGGCGTCAACCGCGGCCGCCAATTGGGCCGACCGGATCACCTGGGTGAGCGCGCCCGCGGCGTCGCCGGCCAGTTGAGCCAGCTGGCCGATGCGGTTGAAGGCGTTGATGCCCAGCACGTTGCTGGTCGTGTCCGCCGTCACGCCCTGGTCGTAGCCGTAGACCGGATCGCCGTTGCTCCCCTCGGCCAGCCCGGTGAGCAGTCCGGTGGTGGGAGCGCGCGTGGACCACAGGTAGTCCGAGACCTTGCGGGCGGTCGGGTAGAGCAAGACCACGGTGTCGAGATCCCCGGTGGCCACGTAATAGCGCCAGATCCATTCGGGGTAGCGCTCGGTGAAGGTCGGCAGGTCGCGGGCGCCGTCGCCGTTGGGGTACACCGCATTGACCCGCCCGTCCGGCCAGTAGCGGGCCTGGCCGCGGGCGACGTCGCGCAGCCCCTGCCAGCTCATGTTCTGGTCGCCGTAGGCCGCCATGATGGCCTCGGACTCATTGGCCGAGTCCCAGACGAACGGCCCCTTCTCCCGGGTGGGGGTGTCGACGAACTGCTCGTGGGTGCAGTACAGGCAGGAGCGGGCGTTGAGGTTCCACACCGAGTTGAGCATGCGCTGGTCGGTGGAGAAGGTGGCCATCGGCACCTCGGGCATGGCCGCATGCTGGGCCACCGCCACCACCTGGTCCCGGGTGATCGGTTCACCCGGGCTGTCGATCTGGAGGTAGCGGAAGCCGAGGTAGGTCAGGGGCTCGAACTCCTGCCGGCCCGACCGGGTGATGTAGGAGAACGAGAGGTCCGTCCCCTGGGTGCCGTGGGTGGTCGAGACCTGGCCGTCGGGATCCAGCCCGTAGCCGACGTGCATCGGAATCGTCCGCCCGCCCTGCCCGTCAAGCAACTGGAGCCGGGGCCGGGCCGCGTAGACCGCCCCGAAGTCGGCCACCACCGATCCGTTGGCCAAGGTGTGCAGGCTGACCGGTTCCACCACCTGCTCGGCCACCCGGGTGCGCTGGGCGAAGATCGCGGCGAACGGGGCGGTTCCCACCGGGCCGCGCACCAGCGAAGGGGACCAACCACTGGCGTCGAAACCGGCGTCGGCCCAGCCACTCGGATGGGCCCGCCCGTCGACCCATTCCACGAAATCCCCCCCGTCGCCGTTGCGCAGCGGCGCCGGCAGCCACTCGGCTGGGTGCTCCTTCCAACTGCCGTCAGTCCCGTGGGTGACGCGCCTCCCGTCGGCATAGACCAGTGACAGCTGGACGAGCAGGCCGGGTGCCGAAGCCGGGCGACCCTGCCCGCCCGAGTACCAGCGGTGTAACACCCCGAGGGCGCTGGCCTTCCCGGGCCTCAGGTGTTCGGTCAGGTCGACCGTCCGGGCGTACTGCTCGTCGGGGTACGAGAAGCTGGGCCCGAAGTCGACCTGGTTGCCGTCGACGAAGAACCGGTAGGTGTGGGCGGCCGAGATGTAGGCGGTGGCCCGCCGTAGCGTTCCCGCCGGCGGGGTGAGCTCCGAGCGGAGGTAGGTCACCACGTCGGGCTGGGGCGAGGTGGGTGCCGGATGCAGCCATTGGGCCGTCCAGTCGCGCTGGCGCAGGGCGGTGACGAAGCGGCCGCGTTGAGAGGGACCGCTCAGGTGACCGTCCGGGCCCTGCACGGCGACCGTCCAGGTGTACACCGCGTCCGCGGCCAGCGCCGCCGGACCGCCGTAGTAGACGAAGGCCTGCCGCCCCGACAACACCGTCCCACTGTCCCAGGCCACGCCGCTGAATCCCGGGTCGTCGTGGCGGACGATGAGCCGGTAGGCCTGCTGGCGGACCGCTCGACCCGCCGACTGCAGCAGCCAGGCGAAGGACAGGTAGTCGGGGTCGACGCCAAGCGGGTCGACTAGGCCGTTGACCGTGAGGCCGTGGGCGGAAAGCCCGGGCGCCGGAGACGTGGCGGCGGCCAACGCGGCCGTGGCCTGCAAACGGGCCGGCGACGTCGGCTCGGTGGCGCCAGTGCCGGTCACCGGGGCCGCCGGGATGGCTGCGGCGGCGGCCAGCGCCGCGGTGGCGCGCGCCCCATGACCGAGGAAGGTGCGCCGGTCGAGCGGGCTCATCCGATCTCCCGCACCTGGCTCAGGCCGCGGTCGCTGAAGATCACGTCACCGGAGGGAGCTACGGCGATCCCGGTGGGCACACCCAAGTGGGTGAGCACCCAACGCGTCCCGTTGCCGGCGCCCGACGAGGTCGAAATAGGAAGGGCCCCGGCCAAGGTGTAGAGGCTGCCCCCCTTCATGGCGCGACCGAACAGGGAACGGGTGGCGTCGGGGACCACCCTGATGCAGTGCATGGCGCCGTCGGTGATGTAGAGGGTCCCGTCGGAACCGACCGCCAGCCCCTCGGGATCGTTCATCTCGGCCGCCACGCTGGCCGCCGGCAAGCCGTCCTCGAGATAGGGACCGTGGCCGTTGCCGCCCACGATGGTGGCGATGTCACCGCCGCCGATCACCGTGCCGTAATAGAACCCGCCATGCACCGGTGCTTCGAGGACCGACTGATCGCCCTGGTCGGCCACGAAGAGGTCACCGGCCCGGTCGAGCGCCACCGCTACCGGGTTCGCCAGCTGGGCCAACCCGGCCGGACCGCTCCGATCACCCGATCCGCACACGCCGTTGCCGGCCACGTCGTAGAGATGCCCGACCGTCATGGCCTGGCCGAACTGCGTCCCCGATGCCGCGGGCAGGACCCGCACCCGGCAGTTGGCCGTGTCGGCGATGAAGAGGTCCCCGGCCGCATCGACAGCCACGCCGGTGGGTTGGTTGAGGGTGCTCTTGGTGGCCAGGAGTCCTGAACCGTCGTACCCGGCCAACCCGGTGCCGGCCACGGTGATCGCGGGGTGCGGACCGCCCCGCCCGCCCGGGCGCACCACCTGGACCCGTTGCTCGGCCGCTTCGGCAATGAATACGTCCCCGTGTTGGTCGACGGCCACCCCGGTCGGATAGCCCAGGGCGTCATGGCCGCCGTGGCCGCAGCTGCTCCCCGCTACGTCGTAGACGTGACCGGCCTTCACCCGCAACCCGTACATCGATCCCGCACCGTGAGGGAGCACCACCACCCGGCAGTGATCCGTATCGGCCACGAAGAGATCGCCGGCCGCGTCCAGGGCGATCCCGCCCGGCGAATTCACAACACCGGTAGCAACGACAGCAGTCACGGCGGGCTGCTTGGTCAACGCCGAGGCGGGCGCAGCCGGCCCTCCGGTCAGCCCCACGCCGCTCACCAGGAGAAGTGCGGCCGGGACCAGCCAGGGGCGGCGCATCGCCTCATCATGCCGGGTGGGAACCCGGTCGCGCCGGAGAACTGCACCCGGCCGGTGCGGTTGGTGCGGTTGGTTCGCCGCGCCGTTGCCGCGCCATAGTGGGCGGGGAATCGGACCACACGCAGAGGAGAGACAGTTGCCCTACCCCGAAGAGGCCCTATCGGCCGGAGACGTGATGCTCAGCGGCCACGGCGGCGACCAGATCAACGCCTACCAGGCACTGGCCGGTGGCGACGGGCCGCACCCCGGCGTGGTGGTCATCCACCACCTGCCCGGGTGGGACTCGGCCACGAAGGAGATCACCCGCAACTTCGCCGCCCACGGCTACCACGCCATCTGTCCCAATCTCTACGCCCGGGAAGGGCTCAACGAGGATCCCGACGATGCGGCCGCAGCCGCTCGGGGTAAGGGTGGCGTGCCCGACGAGCAGCTGGTCGGCGACGTCGGCGCCGCCACTGATGCCCTGCGCGCCCTGCCCACGTCGAACGGCAAGGTCGGCGTCATCGGGTACTGCTCGGGTGGCCGGCAGTCGTTCCTGGCCGCGGTGAGCCTTCCCCTCGATGCCGCCGTCGACTGTTACGGGGCCTTCGTGGTCGGCACCCCGCCCGAGGGGTTCCCGCTCCAGGCGGTGCCGCTGGTCGACCGGACCGGATCCCTGGCCTGCCCCCTGTTGGGACTGTTCGGCGCCGACGACCAGTTCCCCAGCCCCGAGCAGGTGGCCGAGTTGGAACAGGCGCTCATCGCGCACAACAAGACCTACGAGTTCCACAGCTACGAGGGGGCGGGTCACGCCTTCTTCTCGACCAATCGCACCAGCTTCCGGCCCGAGGCGGCTCTCGACGGCTGGCAGCGGATCTTCTCGTGGTTCGGCACCTACCTCAACGCATCGGAGGCGTGATCATGTGTTCCTATCTCACCGTGCCCGCCGACATCAGCGGCAGCGCCAAGGGCCCAGAGGGTTGGTTCCCCGTCACCTCGGCGTCGGTCTACTTCGACCACCCCTACCACGCCCCCTACGAGCACACGCTCAACATCGACTTCCTCGACCCGTCCCGGGGGCCCAGCGCCCGGGTGGCGGTGGAGTTGAGCGCCGATTCGGCCCGCGAGCTGGTGCGGTGCATACAGGCCGCGCTCAGCGCGGCGGGAGCGGCTGCCCTGGCTTGAGCCACGTGACGGCCTGAGCCATGTGACGGCTTGAGCCATGTGATGGAGTGGTGGGGGTGGAAGGCGGAACCGATCCCCCGAAGGCGGCTGCGGCCGGCGTGCACCTGCCCTGGGCCCAGGTTCCGGACCGAATTCAGGAATGGGCGGCCGCCGTGGCTGGTGCCGCGCCCCACCGGGTCCACGACCTGCCGGGAGGATTCTCGCCGGGCGCCACGACCCGACTGCAGTTCGCCGGTCGGCCCGATCTGTTCGTCAAGGCCGTCGGCGCGGCCCTCAATCCCGAGTCACCGGAGTTACACCGACGGGAAGCTGTCATCGCAGCCGGCCTGCCGCGCTCGCCTCGTTGGCCCGAGTTGATCACGACGTACGACGACGGCGACTGGGTGGCCCTGGCGTTCGTCGCGGTGGACGGGCAGCCGCCGAAGCACCCGTGGCAGCGCAGTGAACTCGACGTGGTGGTGCACGCCCTGGAAGCGATGCATGTCGACCTCGCCCCCAGCCCCATCATCGGCGCGGAGGCGGCCGCCACTCGCCTGCTCGGCACCTTCGGCGGTTGGCGCCGCTTGGCGTCAATGACCGTCCCGCCTTCGACGCTGGACCAATGGTCCCGTCGGAACCTCCTTCGACTGGCTGAGCTCGAGTCGGCCTGGCCGGACGCCTGT
Source organism: Acidimicrobiales bacterium (assembly GCA_035552095.1). Lineage (GTDB taxonomy): Bacteria > Actinomycetota > Acidimicrobiia > Acidimicrobiales > RAAP-2 > Bog-473. The sequence goes on from DASZMA010000103.1 coordinate 50,947, forward strand.
GCCGGGGAGACCCTGCTCCATCTCGATATTCGCTCCGACAACATCTTGATCGATCACGACCGGGTGGTTTTTGTCGACTGGCCCCACGCCGGGGTGGGGTCTCCGGTGTTGGACCTGATCTGTTGGGCCCCCTCGGTCGTCCTCGAAGGTGGCCCCGAACCCGAGTCGCTGCTGGCTCGCTACAACCCATCCGGGTCGGCCGACCCGGATGTGGTGAATGTGCTGGTGGCTGCGGTCGCTGGTTTCTTGACCGAGCGTTCGCTGTTGCCGTCGCCTCCGGGTCTGCCGACGTTGCGGGCGTTTCAGGCAGCCCAGGCCGACGTAGCTCGATCCTGGCTGCAACGTCGCGTCGGTTGGTGAGTGGAGATCGCCGTCCAGCGTCAGGCGCTACGAAAGCCTCGGCCTCGCGGTGACCCCGGGCGAGCGGGCCAGATAGGCGAGGGCGGCTTCGGTCGAGCCTTCCCGGGAGGGGTGGTAGTCGCGTCGCAGGTAGGTCGGCACGGCACGCAGGATGAAGGCATAGGAGGGAAGGTGTCCGGCCCGGGAAGCACGACGGAACGCCTGCAGGGTGAACCGTTTTCTCGTCGACGCGTCGGCCGAGAGCAGCATGGAGCCCCCGATGATGAAGCCGATGGTCAGCCCGACCACGGTGAACACCATGGAGATCAGGCGACGCAGGTAGTTGCCGCTGATGTGTTGGTAGACGTCGAAGGCCACCGAGCGGTGCTCGACCTCCTCGGCACCGTGCCACCGCAACAGGTCGAGCATCTCCGGATCCGTCCCCGCCGACTCCAGCTCTCCGGACCGGTTGAGGATCCACTCACCGAGTACCGCCGTGAAGTGCTCTATGGCGGCGATGGCCGACAACCGGGTCACTAACCAGGGCCGGCGCAAGGGCCGGGGGAGGGTCCGCCCGAACGGCTGGGCGCCACCGAGGTTCTGGCGCATCCATTCGGCCTGTGCCGTGGCGCGCTCGGTGTCGATGCCGTAGCGGGCCAGGTACTCCCGACCGAGATCGTGGGCCCGCGCGTGGGTCGCTTCCTGGCCCATGAAGCCTTTGACATCCTGGCGCAGCGCGTCGTCGGTGATGAGGGGGAGTGCTTCCCGGTAGACGTCGCAGAACCACCGCTCCCCGGGAGGCAGCACCAGGTGGAGCACGTTCATCATGTGGGTGGCGATCGGATCGTCGGGCACCCAGTGCAGTGGGGTCTCGGACAGGTCGAAGCGGGTGCGTCGGGCCCGGATCGGAGTGGCCGATCGGGGGGCCACGGCGGTACTGCTCATGCCGTCCGCGTCGCCGGCGCGTCGCCGGTGTGCTCTCCCGGACGCAGGCGGCACCGGGCCAGGTCGGGAGCCTCAACACCCTCCTCGACGTAGGCAATGACGTCACGTATCCATTGGGACAACTCCGCCGGGTGGGTCCGGATCGCCCAGTGCCCGGTCGCAATCGGACGGCGCCAGACGGTCGACGACCATGACTCGAGTCCGTCGAGCAGCGCCGGGGTCACGTAACGATCCTTCAGGGGGACGATGATCTGCACCGGCGTCTCGGTGTGCCCGGCCGTTGGATGGCGGAACCGCCGGCTCACGTTGGCCCGGTACAGATTCACGCCGTGGGCGAAGTCGTCGCCGAAGGTGGCGGCGGGCCAGGTCGGGTCGACCGGTGCCCCTTCGATCCGGTGCAGCGCCCGCGCCCAGAGTTGGCGGTTGCGACCACCCCGGGCCATCAGCTCGGGCAGGAAGGGGAGATGGAAGAAGGCGATGTACCACGAGTGCAGCGCTTGACCCAAGGCGGCCCGCAGATCGGCCAGATGCCAGCTGCGGTGGCTGCGGGCCCAGAGCGCCGCATGGTCGAGCGGCGGCCCCGATATGGAGGTGTAGCTGGCGAAGCGCCCGGCCAAGCGGTCGGTGGTCACCGCCTCCCACCCCTGGATGGAGCCCCAGTCGTGGGCCACCAGATGCACCGGCGTCGCCGGGCTGACCGCACTGATCACGGCGGCCAGGTCATCGACGAGAAAGGGCAGCGAATACTCGGACCGGTGCCGTGGCGTATCGGAAGCACCGGCCCCCCTGACGTCATAGGTCACCACGTGGAAATCCCCGGCCAGGAGCTCGGCCAGGGGCGTCCAGACGGCGCTGGTGTCGGGGAAGCCGTGGACCAGAACCACGGTGGGTCGGGAAGTGTCGCCCCGCTCGGTCAGCGCCAGCTCCAGCCCGGCACCATGGATCCGGCGCCCGGTCACGCCGGCACCCCTTGAGGTTTCCATCCCCTCAGTGAACCACATTGCCACGATTTTGTCGATATGTCGTATCTAGGGGGTCAGTCCAGGCAGGAGGAGCTCGGAGAGAAAAGCCCGGAGCTCGGTCAGAGGCGGCACTAGGACCAGGGTCACCACCAACCGGATGAGCCATTCGGCCAGGATCACCGGGTCCCGGCGGGCCAGGACCCCGGCCTCCATGGCGGCGGAGAGCATGGGGGCCAGGCCGGCGGCGACCCGCTCCAGCAGCAACGGGAGGTCGGCCAGTGTCGAGAGGGTGATGGTGTCGGTGTCGTCGGCCAGGAGTTTGGCCACCACCGGGTGGTGGCGGACGTCGTCAATGACCGAGGCCATGATCTCAATGACCCCCTGGGGCCCGACCGGCTGGGGTGCTCGACCCGGCAGAGAGGTGACGAGGCGCTGCAACTCCCGGGCAGCCAGTAGCCGGGCCTGTTGGGGGATGGTGCCCACCTGCCGGTAGACCGTGGTGCGATCGACGCCCAACTCACGAGCCACGTCCTGCACCGAAGTGCGGCGGAGTCCGTGGCGGGCGAAGCATTTGGCCGCCGCGTTCAGGAAGGGATCGAGGTCGGGACGGGGAGGTCCGTCCAGACCGGTGACCACGAAGGCCAGATCGAATACCGCCACTTCGCCGTCAGGCACGGGCTGACTCAGTCCGGGAGACACTCCTGCAGTTGTACCACTGCGGCCTTGAAATAGGCACTCATGAAGACGTGCCGCCAGAGACAACCCGCGGTTGGGTCGTCGTCGTGGTCGGCGGCGGGGGCGGAGCAGTGGTTGTCGGCGTGGTCGTGGCTGGGGTGGGCACGGTTGTTGGGGTATCCGTCGCGCCGGCAACGTTGGGCGGCGTGGTGGTCGACGTGGCGGGCGCCGCTGTCGTCGGCGTAGTGGCCAGGGGAGCGGTGGTCGAACCAGCGGGGCCGGTGGTGGTTGGGCTGGACACGGCGGGGGCTGGTGGGAGAGTGGTGGAGGGCTTCGCTCCGCTGCTGACGCCGGGATGCTCGCGGGACACGATGATCCCGATGAGGGCCGTCGCTGCGGTGGCGGCGACCACCACGCTTCTGGTCAGACGGCGCAATCGGGCCTGGGCGCGGTCGCGCGCCTCCGGTGAGTTGCGGCCGGATCGGGCCCGATGGGTCCCTGCGTCAGAGGTCGAGCGTCGCCGATCGGGCGTCCCAGGCACCCACACGATGGTAAAGGTCGTACCTGACGAATTGATGACGGCTCAGTCATGGGGGTCGAAAATCACGATGACGCAGCCCCGACTCCTTCCTATCGATTGCTGTTCTCGTCCGCGAGAGGACGGCGCCGTGCGTAATGGCATTCTCGAACGGGTTTGGTCTCGAGAGTTGTCTCGCAGGTAATCTCTCCAACCCGGGGCCGCTAGCTCATCCGGAAGAGCAGGGGACTTTTAATCCCAAGGTGCCGGGATCGAGACCCGGGCGGCCCACCAAGAGTCGAGGTCGGCGCAGGCCGTCGTGTCGCTTCCGAGGCGTGGACTCTCGTCCTCACATTAGGGTCGTTGCTCCCCAAGCAGTTGTGACCGATGTGGATCCGGCCCCGTGACTTCCCCTTTGCTGCGTTTGTCGTGTGAACCGAATTGGCCGTCGCCCGAGGTGTTGAGCGGCGGCTAATTCGTGGTGGCCACAATGGGCGCTGCCAAATGCACGTTGCCGAGCGAGCCCTTGAACGAGGCGTCGCCGTAGCTGAAGACGCCGCCATCGCTGGCCACCAGCCAGTAGCCGTCGCCATCGGGCGTCGCCGTCATGCCAATGACCGGCTTGTTGAGGGTCAGCGAGCCCGCCGAGCCCTTGAACGAGGCGTCGCCGTAGCTGAAGACGCCGCCGTCGCTGGCCACGAGCCAGTAGCCGCCGCCGTCCGGCGCCGCAGCCATTCCCATCACCGGCTTGTTCAGGTGGAGGGATCCGGCAGAGCCGTAGAACGTGGCGTCGCCGAAGCTGAAGATCCCGCCATCGCTGGCCACCAGCCAGTAGCCGCCGCCATCGGGCGTCGCCGCGATGCCGACAATCGGCTTGTTGAGGGGCTTGCCGCCCATGGAGCCCATGAACGTGGCGTCGCCGAAGCTGAAGATCCCGCCGTCGCTGGCCACCAGCCAGTAGCCGTGACCATCAGCCGTGGCGGCGATGCCGACGATCGGGGCGTTGAGTTTCGTGTTGGCCATAGAGCCCACGTTGGCCGCGTCTCCGAAGGCCGCGATGCCACCGGCGGCCGTGGCCATCCAGTAACCACCCGAGTCCGGTGTCGCCGCCATGCCGACAACCCTGGTGCCGGCCGTGACGGACGAGCCCGCGGCCGAGCCCCAGAAGCCGAGCTGACCGAAGTTGAAGGCGCCGCCGTCGCCGCCGGCCATCAGGTAGCCCGAACCCATTGGCGGCACTGCATAGACCGGCACCGTCACCTTAACGAACGTGTTGTTCCCTATGCCGCTCGTGTCGGTGTTGGCCGTCCATATCCCGTAGTAGTTGCTGGAGATGGAGTTGCCCGTCAGCACGGTCCCGGTTATGTGGCCCGCCGCACTGAACACGACGATGCCCGTTGTCGCCGGGTCGCCGGCGTCGACGTCACCGGCGCTAATGCTGCCGGTCGTGAACACCCCGGCACCCGGCTGGGACTCGCCGACGGCGTTCTGGCCGACGGTGTTGTTCGTGATCACGTTGCCGTTCACATCCTGAGCCGGCGCGTGGCTGTGGACGGTGATCCCCGCCTGCCCGTTGCCCGTCACCGTATTGCCTGTAATGGTGTTGTCGTAGGCGGCGGCACCCGGGAAGGGCGCTGCGATCAGGATGCCCGAACCACCTCCGCCGGCCGTGCCATTGTTCTGGGCCACGTTGCCCGAGATGGTGTTGTCGAAAACGCCGCCCGCCGTTGGGTTGGGGTGGCCGCCCGGCGCGGCCAGGGAGTTGTGGGAGGGCAGCGTGATGCCGCAGTCCCAGATGTTGTTTACGACCATGTTGTCTAGGACCATGTTCCCGCTAGTCGGGCCGTAGTAGGCGGTAGCACCGCCGAAGGCTCCCACTCCAATGGTGTTCGGCGGTACGCCGTCGTCGAGCAAAATGCCGCCGCTGTTGCTCTCAGACGTGTTGTGGGAGACCGTCGAGTTGGCTACTGCCTCGAGGTGGATGCCCTCGCCGCAGTCGTTTGGTCCGGTCTGGGGGACGCAGGCGACGTCGTTGCCGGTCACGATGTTGTTCTGAATGGTGACATTGGACGTACCCTCGACGAGGATGCCCTCTGCCTGGGCGTTGTTGATGGTGATGCCGTCTACGACGGTACCGGCGGAGGTGGCACCCTTGATGACGATGCCCTCAGGCTGGCCGGTGGCGTTGACGATCACCGGGGCAGTCACCGCGTTAAGTGTGACGGGAACGGCAGAGACGGTGACCATTTCGTTGTAGGTCCCAGCACAGACGTTGATGGTCTCGCCGCCGCTCGCCGCCGCGACGGCCGCCGAGATTGTATTGAAGTTCGGCGTGGAGCAGCTGCCACTCCCGGAGCCGGATGGGCTGACGTACACAACGGAAACCGCGCCGGCCGAGGTCGCCATCACGGACCCCGCAGTCAGGACCCCGACGATCAACGCGAATCCCGCTCCGACTGCCATTACGCGCGACCTGCTCCGCCTAACCAATTCTGACACTGGATCGCCCCTCCGTCTCGGTCGAGTTTCGCCTGGCTACCAGCTGGAACGCCCATAGTCAAATGTCAGTTGCCGTATGCGGCTGCCCTGACGCACGAACGGCGGTAACCGCCAAGATGGATGCGGTCCGCGTTCAAGCGATTTGAAGCCGCCCAGGCCGTGAGCCTTTGGACAGCGACGCCACTTGGAACCGGGACGACCGCTGCTGCACGTCGGGCGGCGTTCTCGGCCACCGTAGCTATTCCCCGTCGGGGTGCGGCAACGTCGAAAGCCATTTGAGGACCATCTCTTCATAGGCGATGCCGAATCGCAGCGTGGCGGCCATGGCGCCGTCGAGTCCGAGCCCTCGCTGAAGGGCCTGGTAACGCTCGAGGACCTCTTGGTGGGTGTTCCGCTGGGAATCGAGGATCTCCGCGAGCCGGTCACCCGGTAGGTAGTCGCTAAAGAACACGGTGAGAAGGAGGCGGTGCCGGATGAGATCCGGTCCCGGTTCACCCGAGAGCCAGTCGAGCAGGGCAGCCCGTCCATCGGCCGTGATCTCGTACGGAACGCTGTCCCTCCGGCCCGGACGTCCGCTTTCGACGAGGCCACGTGCTTCGAGGTCTCGAAGCTCTCGGTAGATCTGGCTGCGGGTGACGTTCCAGAACTCGCCGATGGAGTCGCTGACCGCCCGGTCGAGGTCCCAACCCGTCATGGATCCGAACGTGGCAAGAAAGCCGAGCAGTGACCCCGCAGTCGGGTTCACCTGATCGTCCGCGTTCGTCATTGACATTCCACATTAGACGGTTCAAAGTAGTGGAACACCGTCCACTTTGCTATGTAAGGAGTTGGCCATGACCACCACGGCTCCCGTCACGGAAACGCCCTGGCGTCTGGGTTTCACCTCAATCGAGGCGGAGACTGCGCAACCGATCGATCTGGCGATTGACGGGACGTTGCCACCCGAGGTCAAGGGCACGCTCTACCGGATCGGTCCGGCCCGCTTCGAGGTAGGCGGAGAGCGCTACGGGCACTGGTTCGACGGGGACGGGATGGTGCACGCGATCCATCTCGCGGCTGGGCGCGCCTCGTACCGAAGCCGCTTCGTCGCCACCGCCGGCAAGCGAGCCGAGGACGCCGCCGGCTGCAGGGTGTTCGCCGGCGGGTTCGCCACGCCACCGCCCGGAGGCCCACTCCACCGGCTGCGCCACGCCCGACCCAAAAACGTGGCCAACGTCAACGTGGTGAGCCACGCGGGCGCGCTCTACGCCCTTTGGGAAGGCGGCCGTCCGCATCGCCTCGACCCCGACACACTCGAGACCATTGGTGAAGACGACCTGGGCGGGATCCTTGGCCCACATCAGGGATTCTCGGCCCATCCGAAGTCCGATCCGGCGTCGGGGGAGTTGTGGAACTTCGGCATCACCTACGGGCCCCGGCCACGCCTCACCATGTATCGAGGTGTCGGCACCGGAAAGTGGTCAGAGGTTGCTCGGTCGGCCCTGCCCCATCAGTACATGGTCCACGACATGGCGCTGACGCCGACCTCCGTGGTGTTGGTGCTCGCGCCAGTGGCACTCGCCGCCGTGCCGATAGCGCTTCTCACCGGCCGCAAGGGGTATGCCCAATCTCTGCGGTGGCGGCCGCGGTGGGGTACCACCCTGCTTGTGGTGGACCGCAAGACCGGCGCGGCACGCACCCACCAGACCGACGCTCTCATGGTTTTTCACCTGGCTGGTGCTCGCGAGGACGGGACGTCACTTGAGGTCGACGTATGCAGCTACGACGATATGTCGGTCATTGGCGACTTTGGGCGGGTCATGCGGGGAAAACCGGCCCAGGCCCGACCCGCACTCGAGCGGATCCTCGTCGACTCCAAAGGCGGCGTGACACGGCGCCGCATCGCTGAGTTGCCCTTCGAGTTTCCGCGCCCGACCGGCGACGGACGGATCATCGGGCTGACGATTGGCTCGGGCGCCGGGTTCCTCAATAGCCCAGTGGTCGTCAACCCTGAGACCGGAGCTGCTCAAGTGGCAACGCTGCCCGCGTGGCAGTTTGCCGGAGAAGTCATCCCAACCGCCCACAGGTGGGGACTCACCGTCGTGCTCGACGGACGGGCCGGTACGAGTGAGCTGCACGTCATCGATCTCTCCAACCTGTCCGCCAAAGCCATCGCAATGGTGAGACTGCCCCACGCCGTCCCGTTCGGGCTGCACGGCAACTTCGTCGGTGCCTGACTTGGCCGCGCCTCGGGCGCCCGAAGGGCGTGTCCGCCCGCTAACGCTGCGATAGCGCCGATCGCTCTTTGAGCATCCGCTGGCGGTCCTGGGCGCCGACATGAGCGGGTGCCGTTGAGTCCACGAAGTCGACGAGAGCGGTGACGAACTGTTCCGGCGCCTCGATCTGAGGGAAGTGCCCCACGCCCTCAATGATCACCAGTCGGCTGCCAGGGATGGCGTCGTGTGCAGCGTGGGCATGGTCGACCGGGATGATGTCGTCCCGGTCACCCCAGATGATCAATGTCGGCATGGATGAAGCCAAGTAAAGGCGATCCATCGCGCTCACCGTCTGGCCGCCGGGATCGACGACGGATCTGATGGTGCGGGCGAAGGCTTGACGGTTCTTGGCTTCGGCCAGCGACGCGTAGGCACTCCACATCTCGGTGATCCGGCCCAGGTGGAAACCGCGGTGGTTGATCGACCGCAACAGGCTGTCTCCCCAGTCGCGCACGAACCCCGGGAAGATCAAGGGCATCAAATACTCGCTCCCCGGCAGCGTCATGAATCGAAGCATCCAATTCACTTCTCTCCCGAGACCGCCACTGTCCACCAGCACGAGTCGATCGCAGAGCTCGGGATGCTGGTAGGCGAGCTGCATGGCCACCCCGCCGCCGAAGGACTGGCCGACCACGGTGGCCCGGTCGATGTCCAGGACTTCGAGAAGATCACGGATCCCACTGGCGAATGCACCCAGCGAGTAATCACCTACGGGCTTTTCGGAAAGACCGTGACCGATGAGGTCCGGTGCGATCACGGTGAAGCGATCGGTCAGGTGGGGGATCACATCCCGCCAGGTCCGGGAGCTACCCGCGATGCCGTGGAGAAGCAGGAGTGCAGGTCCGTTCCCTTCCATTTGGTACGCCATGTCGTGGCCGTGGATCGAGACGCGCTGGACGTGGCCTTCCATGGAGACATCATCTCCCATACCTGGAGGGTGGAGTTACCGGACCACC
>DASZMA010000104.1:0-20153 GCA_035552095.1 Acidimicrobiales bacterium
ACGAGGTGTCCCGCGCCGCCAGGTGTTCGAACAGTCCGTCGGAGAGCTCGTCCGATCCGGCAGTGCAGCTCGGGCAGCCGTCCTCCCACTCGGGGGCGAACATGAAGTGCTGCATGATCAGCTGGCGTCGGCCCTCGAACAGGTCGATCAGGCCCACGGTGCCCTGGGGCCCTTCGAACGTGTAGGCCTTCTCAATCTCGACCATGGGCAGCCGGCGCCGGTCGGCGCTGAGCTGGTCCCGTTGCTTGGTCATCGCCTTCTCCCGCTCCAGCAGGGCCTTGCGGGCGGCGGTCCACTCGGCTCGGGTGACGACGTCGGGCAGGCTCATGCGGCCGGCAGCCGGTCGGGCAGGTCGAAGGCATCGAAGATGTCCGGCCCGATGAAGGTGCAGATGGCCGAAATGAGCTGCCGCCGGTCGGGTCCCTCGGACACCTCAATGATGTGGACGGCCCACGGCAGGTGGCCGCCGCCGCCATCGCCGAACGTCTCCGCTCGTCGATACTGGGCGAACGCGCTGCACCCGTTGGCCCGCGTGGCCAATAGGCGCGAGCCGGCGCAGTCAATGCCGGGCCCCTTCCACCACTGGGCCACCCGGTCCACCCCTTCCAGCCACAGGGCGTAGGGCGGCATGGACTGCACCACGTCGTCGCGCAGGAGGGTGGCCAGGCGGTCGATGTCGTAGCGCTCGAAGGCATCGACAAAGGAATCCAGCAGCTCCTGCTGTTCCTTTTCGACCGAGACCAGATCGGGCAGGTCCTCCAAGTGACGAGCGGCCAGGGTGGCCCGGGCCCGCTGCAGGGCGCTGTTGACCGACGCGACCGACGTATCGAGCAGTTCGGCCACTTCGAGGGCGGACCAGGACAGCACCTCGTGGAGGATGAGCACCGCCCGCTGGCGCGGCGGCAAGTGTTGCAGGGCAGCCACGAAGGCCAGGCGGATGCTCTCGCGCCCGACGGCCGCGCCGGCCGGGTCGTCACCCGCGGCCACGTCGGGGACGGACCGGGCATCGGGCATCGGTAGCAGCCAGGGATGGTCGACCAGTTGCGGCCCCAGGAAGGAGGCGTCGGCCGGCGACGAGGGGCCGAGGTCCATCGGGCGCTCCCGGCGCTGGCGGCCGCGCAGCATGTCCCAGCACACGTTGGTGGCGATGCGGTAGAGCCAGGTGCGCACCGAGCTGCGCCCCTCGAACCGCTCCAGGCCGCGCCAGGCCCGCAGCATGGTCTCCTGCGTGGCGTCGTCCGCCTCGAACACCGAGCCCAGCATCCGGTAGCAGTAGCCGGCGATCTCCCGTCGGTGCTGCTCCAGGTCTTCCTGCGAGGTGACGGCCTGCATTGGCTCAATGGTAAGGCTCACGAGCACGCACCGCTTTCCGGAGTGAGGTCCAACGCCGCCTGTTCGGAGCCGTCCATGTAGAACGGCGTGGAGGCGTGCTCGTGAGTGATTTTCCAGGCCCCGTCGACCCGGCGCAGGCACCAGGTCGAGCGGAACCACAGGTCGACCGGGTCGCCCTCCAGCCCGTCCACTCCGACTTTGGTGCCCACCATGTGCACCAGCCCATGGCAATAGGCGATGCCCTCGGCATCGGCAACGGTGGCCTGGAACTGCGAGATCGACTGGAAGATGGGACCGTCCCAGGTCTCGAGCCAGAGCGCCGCCTCCATCGGGCTGGGCCCGACATGCTGCAATGGGGGCGCCAGGTCGAAAGAGACGACATCGGGCGTGTAGTCGGCCAGCAGGCCGGCCACGTCCTTGCGCCACAGGGCGTCGGCCTGGGCGTCGAGGATGCGGCGGATCTCCATTTCGGCGCTCTGGCGCTCGGTTCCCTCGGCGGTTTGCAAGGTGGCTGCCTCCTGTCCGTGACTTCCAACAGGGCAGACGCCCGGGCGCGCCGGAACTCATCGGTTTGATGCTTGGGTCCTCGGAGGAGGGGTCCGGCCGCCAGGAGAGGTCCGTGCGGTACGGCCCGGTACACTCAAATACCCAGTCTCCGAGGAGGAACAAGGAACATGTCGGGTCACTCGAAGTGGGCGACAACCAAATATCGCAAGGGCGCGCAGGACAAAGCGCGGGCCAAGATCTTCGCAAAATGCATCCGCCTGGTCGAGGTGGCGGCCCGGGAGGGCGGCGGCGACATGGATGCCAACGCCACGCTGCGCACCGCCTACCAGAAGGCCCGCAGTGCCTCGGTGCCGTTGGACACCATTGAAAAGGCCATTAAGCGGGGGACCGGCGAGCTGGAGGGCGTGCGCTACGAGGCCATCAACTACGAGGGCTACGGCCCGGCCGGGGTGGCCGTCATGGTCGAGACGCTCAGCGACAACCGCAACCGCACCGGCTCCGAGGTGCGCAACCTCTTCAACCGCAACGGCGGCAACATGGCCGAGCCGGGCGCGGTCAGTTGGCAGTTCGAGCGCAAGGGCATCGTAAGCGTGGACCGGTCCTATGACGAGGACAAAGTGCTCGAGATCGCCATGGAGGGCGGCGCCGAGAACCTGACCGACAACGGCGAGTTCTGGATCGTCACCTGTGCGCCCGGCGACCTCGACTCGGTGCGCCAGGCCCTGGACGAGGCGGGAGTCACCCCGGTCTCAGTCGACCTCTCCCTGGAGCCCACCTCGCTCATCCCGGTGTCCGACGAGGGCGACGCCAAGCGGGTGCTCCGGCTTTTAGAGGCGATTGACGATCACGACGATGTCCAGGCCGTGCACGCCAACGCCGACATCTCCGATGAGGTCCTGGCCGCCTTCGAGGGCTAGTCGGGTGACGGGGTGACGGGGTGACGAGGTGACGGGGTTCAGGGAACTCGGTCAGAAGTGCTCGTTCTGCGGGAAGATTCGTCCCGTTGGGGTACAGGGTGGGCCGAGAAGTGGGCCGGGTGGGCAGGGGAGTCCTGTTTATATCTGCCCCGATTGCATCCGCTCGGCTCGCGAGATGGTCGAGGCTCCTGAGGGCGGTCCAGAAGAGGGCGGTCCAGAAGAGGACGGTTCAGAAGAGGACGGTTGAGGCGAGGGCGGTTGAGCCGAACCGGCCTGACGGACTGGTACCAAATCTCGTACAACCCAAAATCGAGAGCAGAGTCCCTCGTGAATTGTCACCCTCGGGCGCGCAGAAGGGGCCCGGAGGCCCCTTCGCACGACTGCCCTGGCTTGACTATCACTAAGAATACGCCACTCCTGCCGACGCGACAAAGGGGCCCGAAGGCCCCTTTGTGGCAACGACTACGGCCCTCTGACTGTTCAAACGCTACCAGTCCATTTCACATCCGGGTCCGACCGTTTCTTCTACAGCGCCCTGGGTCTGGACGGCTGCCTTGGCTTGACTAACCGGGTGCACCGGCTTCGATTCCCGGCCGGGGCGCCTCCACCCGAGGGTCGGGCTGTTGTGGCCAGTCACCACATAGAAGGCAGCCCGACGCTCCGGGTCTCAAGGCCGAGGATTGCGGCAGCAATGCGGGTTGAGACGGTGGGCCCTACGCAAGGTCGTCGTCGTCACCCTCGTCGTCGTCGCTGGTCTCAGCAGCAGCGAGGTCCCAACCGTCGCCCTCTTCGTCCTCGGCCGTCGTGGGTGGAGTACCCCGGCGGGCCGCTGACCCGTCCGGATCGTCCATGCCCCCGTCGAGGGTGGCCAACTTCTCGGGGTCGTCGAACTGAACACCGGCTTCTTCCATCTCCCGGTCGTCGACCAGCAGGGTCGGGTTGATTGATGGGTCCTGCTCCAAGTCCTCCACGAAGTCAGGATCCAGTCGGGTGTCCTCGTCCTGTGCTTCATCGCCTTGTTCGAACGTCTCGGTGCCCAAGGGCTCGTCGGGGAAGTAGTCGTCTTCTTGACTCATGGTGTGCCCTCCGTTGCCTCTTAGTCGCGGCGTCACTTGAAAGTAGTCGGATGGCGCCCAGATTGCGGCTGCCTGGTTTTGGGTAGGGATGTGGTCGGAGGCGATTCAAATGGCGACACAAAATGGCAACGGCAATCAAGAATCCACCCAGGAAGCACCCGAGTTTCTGCCACCCCAAGGCCGCGTGGCCGGGGTGCCCTACGACCTCCGCCGGCCCACGGTAGCGAGGGCCAAGGCCCGCTACTGGAACGCTGGTGACCCGCACGTCTTCACGCCGAAGACCTACGGCGCCGGCTGGGACATCAACTTCTTCTGGTTGGCCCACCCGGTCCGCTTTATGAAGCGGAGCCGGGTTTCCGTCTGATCCTGATTCCCGGCTGATCTCTGTCTGACCTCTCGGGCACTTGAGGAGGGCGGGAGAGGCTGATTCGGTCCACCCCCTCGTGCCTAGGCCCGACTACGCTACGAACGCATGTTCGTATTAGGTATCGATCCGGGGCTGTCCCGCTGTGGTTACGGCCTGGTCGGGCGTGGTGAGGCCGACAGTGCTTTGACCGCCCGCGCCGCCGGGGTGATCGAGACTGATCCGAACGCTCCGCTTCCCGAGCGGCTCCTGATTCTGCATACCGAGCTGCGGGCCCTGGTGGCCGAGCTGGCCCCCGACGTGGTCTCGGTCGAGCGGGTCTTCTTCCAGGTCAACGTCAAGACGGCCATGTCGGTCGGGCAAGCCAGCGGCCTGGCCCTGGTGGTGGCGGCTGAGGCGGGCTGCGAGGTGGCCCAGTACACCTCCAACGAGGTCAAGCAGGCCCTGGTGGGCTACGGCGCCGCTACTAAGGAACAGGTCCAACGCATGGTGGCAAGCGTGCTCCGCCTGGGCGTGGTCGACGGCCCGCCCGACGTGGCTGATGCCCTGGCCCTGGCCGTGTGCCATCTCACCACCGTGCCGTTGCGGCGGGCGGTGGACGCCGCGCTGGCCGGGGCAGCGGAATCTCGAGGAAGGAGCGTGTCGTGATCGGTCTCTTGCGTGGGTCCGTCGTTTTACGGTCGGCCGAGGGAGAGGTGATTGTCGATGTGGCCGGTGTGGGCTACCGGGTCTTGGTGACCCCGGCCACGGCGGCCACCCTCATGACGGCCGGCCTGGCGGCCGAGGCGACGTTGTACATCCACACCCACGTCCGCGAGGACGCCATCGTGCTCTACGGCTTCATCCACGACGACGAGCGCCGCTGTTTCGAGGTGTTGCTGGGCTCGCACGGCGTGGGCCCGGCCTTGGCGCTGGCCATCATGGCCGTGCTCTCCCCGGCCTCGCTCTCGACCGCCGTCCTCGAAGACGACCTCGACACCCTCTGCACGGTGCCCGGCGTTGGCCGCAAGACGGCGGCGCGCCTGCTCATTGAGCTCAAGAGCCGCCTCGACCTCCCCGACCTTTCCATGGACCTGCCGGGATCATCCGGGCAGGTCACGTCCCGTACATCACGCTCGGAGGCCCGGGCGGCGCTGACTGAGCTGGGTTACGCCCCCGAGGAGATCCGTGGCGCGCTCGATGGGCTGCGCGACGATGTCGGGGTGGAAGAGATGCTTCGACTCGCCTTGCGCGAGCTGGCGAGTCGGTGAGCCCGCGGGCTCGCCGCGAGGTCCTGGCCACCGGAGATCCGGCCGACGACACCGCCGTCGATGGAGCGGATGGGGCGGTCGACGCGGCCAAGCGGCTGGTGGCGCCGGTGGTAGCTGACGGTGGCGAGGAGGTCGAGGAGGCCGGGCTCCGGCCCCGCACGCTGGCCGAGTTCGTGGGCCAGGCCCAGCTGGTCGAGCACCTGGGCATCGTCCTGCAGGCGGCCCGGCAACGGCAGCAGCCAGTCGACCACATCCTCTTCGCCGGCCCGCCCGGGTTAGGCAAGACCTCGCTAGCCGGCATCGTGGCGGCCGAAATGGGCGCCGGCTTCCGGATCACCTCGGGTCCCGTCCTGACCCGAGCCGGTGATCTGGCCGCCCTCCTGACCGACCTCCAGGACGGCGACGTCCTCTTCATTGACGAGATCCACCGACTGCACCGCTCGGTGGAAGAGATGCTCTACTCCGCCATGGAGGACGCCAAGCTGGACATCCTCATCGGCAAGGGCCCGACCGCCCGCTCCATCCGGCTGGATCTCCCCAAGTTCACGCTGATCGGCGCCACCACCCGCACCGGGCTGGTGTCAGGGCCCTTGCGCGACCGCTTCGGCTTCGTGGGCCGGTTGGACCTCTACGCTCCGGCTGACCTGCGGGCCATTGTCGAGCGGTCGGCCCGCATTCTGCACGTGCAGGTCGACGAGGAAGGGGCGACCCGGATTTCGGAGCGGGCCCGCGGCACGCCCCGGGTGGCCAACCGCCTGTTGCGCCGGGTGCGCGACTTCGCCGAGGTGCGCGGCGACGGTTCCATCAACGGGGTCACCGCCGGCGAGGGGCTCGACCTCTTCGGGGTGGACGAGTTGGGCCTGGACAAGGTGGACCGGGCCATCCTCGAGACACTGTGTGGTCGCTTCGCCGGCCAGCCGGTCGGTCTGACCACGCTGTCGCAGTGCGTGGGGGAGGAGACCGACACCATTGAGGACGCCTACGAGCCCTTCCTGCTGCAGTGCGGGCTCATTCAGCGCACCGCCCGGGGCCGCATCCCGACCGCCCGGGCGTGGGCCCATCTGGGTTTGACCCCGCCGCCGCCCGTTCCCGGCGCGCCGACGCTCTTCGGGGGCTGACAGCTCTACTCCTCCGGGTGAGGGATTCGTGGGAGTCTCGCAGCTGGGTCGTCAGCTCGGTTCAGGCAGTGAGGGTTGATTCGGCGTCCATGCGGATAGGGAGGAAGACCCGGAAGGTGGTGGACCAGCCCGGGGTGTCGACAATGTCCACGAAGCCCTCGTGGGCCTCGGCCACCGACTTGGCGATGGCTAGGCCGAGGCCGCTGCCCGGGATGCCCATCTCGGTGGCGGCGGCCACGCGGTAGAAGCGCTCGAAGAGTTGGGCCCGCTCGGCTTCGGGGATGCCCGGCCCGTCATCGCGCACCTGGACCCGGGCGAAAGAGTCGGCCGCGTCGACCAGCACCTGCACGTTGCCGCCGCGAGGCGAGAACTTGATGGCGTTGGACAACAGGTTGCCCAGCAGTTGGTGCAACCGGGTGAGGTCACCGAAGATCGGGACGGTGGAGCCGGGCTGCAGGGTGACCGTGACCCCGTGCGTGGTGGCCGAGGTCTGGCAGGCGTCGACCGCCTCCTCGGCCACTTGGTACAGGTCGAGCTCGACGAAGGCCACTCGCAGCCCGTGCCCAGCCCCGGGGTCGGCCAGCAGGTCCTCGGCCACCCGCTGCAGCTGCTCGGAGTTGCGGTCGATGGTGCGCAGCATGCGGATCTGATCAGCCGAAAGTGAGGGCACGCCGTCGAGAAGGAGCTCAATGAAGCCGCGGATCGACGTAATGGGTGTGCGCAACTCGTGGGAGACGGTGGCCACCACGTCGTCCTTCATCTGGGTCAGCTCGCGCAGGCGGTTGTTCTGCTCAATGAGGGACTGGGTCACCTCCTTCTGAATGGCGTAGAGGCGCTCGCGCTCGGTGGCCAGGTCCTCGCGCTCGGTGACGTCGATGGCCACCACCACGTAGCCGGCCCGCGAGCCGGTGGCCAGGCGGTGGGTGGCCGCGTCGCCCCCGGGATCGACCAGCGGGGCCGGCGTCGGGAGGGCGCGCACCCGCACCACGCAGCGGCGCAGCTCACCGTCCTTGCGGGTGGCCGTCCACGGCACCTCGGCCACCGTCGCGGCATCGGCCGGCTCCATGTCGTTGCGCATCTCATCAATGGTCTGGCGCCGTTCGTCAATCTGGGCCGGATCGATGAAGTCGGCGATGGAGCGGATGCCCACCACTTCGAGCGCGCCGTACCCGAGCATCTGCTCGGCCCCGGCCGAGAAGAAGGTCACCGTGCCGGTCGGGTCGACCCCCATGATGGCGCTGCCGGTGGCCGCCCGCAGCAGCGTCTCCAGGCGGTCCCGGGCGTAGTCCGCTTCGACCGCGCTGCGCCGGGCCAGGCGGGACTGCGAGGCCAGGTCGCTGACGTAGGCGCGGTCCCGCGAGACCATGGTCGAGACGGTGTAGGAGACCAGGGTGGTCACCACGATCATGATGACGACTTCGCGCCACTCCGATTCGGGGTACTCGGGGCGCCCGATGACCAGGACCGGGACCAGCAGGGCCAGGTCCATGAAGAACAGCCCGACCAGGAGATGGAAGCGGCGCCCGTAGAGCGAGAGCCAGACGATGGGTAGCAGGTACATGACCACCAGGCCCGAGTGGCTCCCGCCCTGGGCGTCGCGCACGATGCCGATAACGGCCATGTACCCGATGGGGATGACCAGCCAGGCCCAGTCGGGCAGGCGCTCCCAGGGCAGCAGGAAGGCGGCGGAGAGCAGGACAAAGAAGAGGACGCCGGACACCAGCAGTTCGTGGCGGGCGTTGTGGGGGAACGGGATCAGTCCGATGAGGACGGTGCAGACCGCCACCAGGGCGAAGAGCGGGAGGCGGGTCCGCATGGAGCCGTAGAACCCGGGCGGGAAGCCATAGGCCGGGGTGGCCAGGTCCTGTTCCCAGTGAGAGGCCGACTCCACTGCCGGTGGTTCGAACTCGGGCGCCGCTCCCGACGCCACCGGCACGCCGGGGTCGAGCGGCACGGTCATCTGCCCCGGGCTCGGTACCGGTAGCCGAATCCCCGCACGGTCTCGATCGGCCCTTCCTCACCTCCGGCCTCGCCCCAGCCCAGCTTGCGGCGCAGGCGCAGGACGGCGTACTTGACCCGGGAGGGGGCCAGACCGGACGGATCGTCCCAGGCCAGCTCAATGAGCTGGTCCGAGGAGAGCACCTGGCCCTGGTGGCGGGCCAGCGTGGCCAGCAGCCGGTACTCGGTCGGGGTCAGGACCACGACCGCCCCGTCAATGGTCACCTCCTGGTGGGCGAAGTCGACGTGGAGGGTGCCGTCGTCGAAAGTGGTGATGGGGTCGTTGCGCTGGACCTGGCGCCGGCTGATGGCCTGCAGGCGGGCCAGCAGCTCCACCCGGGAGAAGGGCTTGGTCAGGTAGTCGTCCGCCCCGGCGTTGAGGCCCCGCACCTTGTCCCGCTCGGTCGAGAGGGCGGTCAGCATGAGGACGGGCGCGTCGCTCATGTCCCGGATGCGCTCAAGAACCTGCCAGCCGTCGAGGTCGGGCAGCCCCACATCGAGGATGACGATGTCGGGATGGCTCTGGTGGAAGATGCGCACGCCGTCCCGGCCCAGGGCCGATTCGGTGACCTCGAACCCCTCGCGTTCGAGGAGGGTCCGCAGCAGCTGACGTATATCGGCCTCATCCTCAATGACCAGGACCGATGGATGGTCATCACGCACGGTGGCCCACTGTAACGGGCTGGCAGCCCAGGTTACGGATGTTTGGCCCGGGGCCGGAATTGAGGCCGGAATTGAGGAGCAGGGATGCGCCGGACCCACCACCATCGATTCCCCTCGGATTCCTCCGATCGATGGTGGCCGTTCCCTTCCGGCACACCCCTGCTTTCTTCCTCTTCCCCCTCGGTGCCTCGCCTGAGTCCGTTCCCCCACAGATTGGAACTCAAGGTCTGGTCACCCCCCTCCGGGTGACCAGCACGCAGATGAGGCGGTACGGCTTGTGAAGCAGTTGCTGGTAGGACACATAGTGCAGGGTCGATGGTGCAACATCGGCGCTTCTGGGTTGCGATTTGGTTGCCCCGGGAGTTTCTGGGTGACCCGGCGAATTTTTTCGCCGTAAAGCCCCGTCTGGGCCGTTATTCCTGCCGGGAGGCGAACGCGTCGCCTGCCTAAAAGTCCTGCATTTGGGCCGGGTGGGGCACCCGCCTTAGGATGGTGCGTCCTCACCCTGGGCCGTCGAGGATGACCAGGGTGCAGGCACTAGGGTGTCGCTTCGCACCCGCCCCCTGGTTGAAGGAACGCATATGACCCCATCGCTCGCCGTGCTGCACTTGCTGGCTGCGACCAAGAAGAGTTCGAGCAGCATCCTTCCCCTCCTCATCCTGGTCGGCATCGCCCTGGCGGGGTACTTCTTCTTCCTCAAGCCGCAGCAGCGCAAGGCGCAGGCGGCCCGGGCCGGCGCCAAGAGCGACATTGAGGTGGGCGACGAGGTGCAGACCATCGGCGGCGTGATCGGGACCGTGCTGGAGATCCACGGCGACCGCTACACCCTGCTCACTGGCAGCCTGGGCACCGACGGCAACCTGGACGGCCTGCAGCCGACCCGGATTGTCTTCATCCGCCAAGCCATCGCCAAGAAGATCGACCCGGTGGTCCAGCCCGACGACCTGGGCGAGCACGCCGACCACGATGAGACGACACACGAGGGCTACGGCCTGCCCACTGACCACGACGTCGAAGACGAGGGTCCGAGCGACGGTGACGCTCACCATGGCGAGGAAGCAGAAGAGGCGTGAGCCCAGCATCGGGGCGGGCGCAGAAACGGCAACGGCGGAACCTACTCCTGAGCGTGCTGGCCGTGGTGGCCATCGCCCTCGGGTCCTTCGCCGCCGTGTTCGCCGTCAAGTGGACCCCCAAGCTGGGGTTGGACCTGGCCGGAGGCGTGTCCGTCGTCTACAAGGCGCAGGAGAAGCACGTCTCGACGGCTGATCTCAACGAGACGGTCAACATCCTCAACCTGCGGGTCAACGGCCTCGGCGTCTCGGGCGCCACGGTGGCCACCTCGGGTACCAACCAGATCTCCGTGTCGATCCCCGGGGTGAGCAACGCCCAGCAGGTGCTCAAGCAGATCGGGCAGACGGCGCAGCTCTACTTCCGCCCGGTCGAGTGCTTCGCCTACCCCCAGGGTGTGCCCAAGGGCGACAAGTCCAAGGCGCCGCTGCCCCGGGGCACCGAAGCGATCCCGGCCTGTGCGTCGGCCAGCCAGCTCTCGGCGGCCAACCTCGGCGTGACACCCAACAGCTCGGTGCAGGGCTACGCCTCGAACAACGTGCCGCCGGACACCCAGTACGTGGCCGACGCCTCGACCAGCACCAGCCTGAACAACTACGAGAAGTCCACCGTGCTGCTGCCCGGGGTCAACGGGGCCTGTGACGGCAACGCCCAGCTGCGCTGCGTGCTGGGACCGAGCGAGATGACCGGCCACTCCATCAAGTCGGCCACGGCCCAGCAGGATCAGACGGGCAACTGGGTGGTCAACTACACCCTGGCCGGCTCGGCCGGTTCGAAGCTGTGGGACCAGGTGGCCGAGGCCAACTTCCACCAGATCCTCGGCATTGAGCTCGACGGCTCGGTCTACTCGGCCCCCATCATTCAGCCCAGCCAGTCCGGCTTCACCTCGTTCGGCGGCCAGGGCGAGATCTCGGGCAGCCTGACCCAAGCTGACGCCGACAGCTTGGCCCAGGCCATGACCTTCGGCTCCCTGCCCATCCGGCTCAAGGAGCTCACCTCCCAGACCGTCTCGCCCACCCTGGGCAAGTCCGCCCTGCGGGCCGGGTTGGGCGCCGGCGCGGCCGGCCTGGCCCTGGTGCTGCTCTACGTACTGCTCTACTACCGGGCCCTGGGCGCGGTCGTGATCTCGGGGCTGGTGCTGACGGCCGGGCTGCTCTGGGCCATCATCTCGGCGCTGGGCCATACCACCTTCAGCCCGAGCTTCGACCTGGCAGGCATCACCGGCCTCATCGTGTCCATCGGTATCACCGTGGACTCCTACATCGTCTATTTCGAACGATTAAAAGACGAGACCAGATCGGGCCGCTCCATCCGCACGTCGGTGGACCGCGGCTTCAAGAGCGCCTGGCGCACCGTGTGGGCGGCCGACTTCGTGTCGTTGCTGGCCGCCATTGTGCTGTACATCGTGGCGGTGGGCGACGTGAAGGGCTTTGCTTTCTTCCTCGGGCTCTCCACCATCATGGACATGGCGGTGACCTGGTTCTACACCCGTCCGCTGGTCATCCTGCTCGGTCGCAGCGACCGCCTGACCGAGGGCCGGGGCCGCTTCGGCATCGCCCGCGGCCTGGCCGTGCGGCGTGAGGCGGGCGGCGGGGCGGGCGCTGGTGGCGGCGTGGGCGTGGCGCCGTTGGGGGCAGGAAAATGAGTGACGACGAGGCGGGCGCTGAAGCTGAGGCTGAGGCTGAAGCTGAGGAGCGCCTGTCGGTCGACAACGCGGCGCGCAACCTCATGCGCCAGCGCCAGCAGCGGCCGGAAAAAGAACACGGGGCGCTCATGCGTCTCTACCGGGGCGAGACCCGGTTCGACTTCGACGGCCGGCGGCGCATCTGGTTCACCCTCTCGGGGCTGCTCATCGCGGCCGGCATCCTCTCCATCATTCTGCGGGGCGGGCTGAATCTCGGCATTGAGTTCAAGGGCGGCACGGAGTGGACCGTCAAGGCCCCCGGCGTCACCCAGACCCAGGCCCTCAACGCCGTGGCCAACACCGGCCTGGTCAACCCGATCGTCCAGCTGCTCGGGTCGGGCTCCAGCCAGACGCTGACCGTGCAGTCCGACCTCAACAAGCTGCCCCAGAAGTCGCAGACCCAGATCAGTAACAAGGTGGAGAAGGCCCTGGTCAAGCTGACGTCGAACGGCTCGGGGACGGGCAACAGCAGCACCGGCTCGACCACGACGACCTCGACCTCCGCGTCGACCACCACCACGACGGCGGCCACCACGACGACCACCGCCGCCGGTGCGGTCGGGGCCACGTCGACCACGACCTCGACCACCACGCCCAAGGCCGCCGCCGCCGGCAGCAAGGGCAACTCGACCAGCAGTGCCGAGGAGAAGATCGGCATCACCCAGGTCGGCCCGACTTGGGGCGGCGAGATCACCAACAAGGCCATTGAGGCCCTGATCATCTTCTTCATCGTGGTGGCGGCCTACATCAGCATCCGCTTCGAGCCCAAGATGGCCCTGGCCGCCTTCATCGCCATGCTGCACGACGTGCTGGTGGCGGTGGGCGTGTACTCGCTCTTCAACTTCCAGGTGACGCCCGACACGGTGGTGGCCATCCTGACCATCCTGGGTTACTCGCTCTACGACACGGTGGTGGTGTTCGACCGGGTGCG
Organism: Acidimicrobiales bacterium; assembly: GCA_035552095.1. Taxonomy (GTDB): domain Bacteria; phylum Actinomycetota; class Acidimicrobiia; order Acidimicrobiales; family RAAP-2; genus Bog-473. Next base: position 12,909 of record DASZMA010000104.1, read on the forward strand.
GGACAACACCCGGGGCATCGGCGCCTCGGGCCGCTTGAGCTACTCCCAGCTCATCAACCTGTCGATGAACCAGACCATGGCCCGTTCCATCAACACCTCCATGGTGGCCATCCTGCCCGTGCTGGCCGTCCTGCTGATCGGCGCCCAGCTGCTCGGCGCCTCCACCCTGAAGGACTACGGCTTGGCCCTCTTCGTCGGCCTGCTGAGCGGGGCCTACTCGTCCATCTTCATCGCCTCGCCGGTGCTGTCCATGCTCAAGCGCCGCGAGTCGCGCTGGGTGGCCATTGAGCAGCGCCTGATCTCGCGGGGCGAGCGCTCCGACTTCTACTCGGCGGCCGATGCGGCGGCCCTGTCGACCCAGATCAGCATTTCAGCCAGCGGGCAGGCCGCCGGCCCGGGACAAGGCTCCACCGGCCGCGGCCGCAGCACGCCGGCCAAGCGCACCGGGCCGATCCGGCCGGGAGCGGGGACCGAGCGGGGCTCGAGCGCAACGAATGGGGCGCCGCCCACCACTGGCTCGGGCGCCGGGACCGCGGCCACCCCGGGGGCACCACGCCCCCGCAAGGGCAAAGGCAAGCGCAAGAGATAGTGAACACGCCTACCTGACCAGGCGTTCGTGCCTGTTCCGGTAGGCTTGGTGGATGGTGACCCTGACTGGGGTGACTCCCATCGCCGAAGATGGGGAGCGCGCGTTCAGGGACATGCTGGCGCCGCTCCTGGAGGAGTTCGCCCGGCACCGCCCCGACGACGACACCTCGACCATCGTCGATGCCGGCCGCTTGGCCCTCTCGGCCCACGACGGCCAGTTCCGGCGCTCCGGTGAGCCCTACATCACCCACCCCATCGCGGTGGCCACCATCGTGGCCGAGTTGGGCCTGGACGCCCAGACGGTGGCGGCCGCCCTGCTGCACGACGCCGTAGAGGACACCGGGCTCTCACTCGAGGCGATCACCTCGGCCTTCGGCCCCGTGGTCTCCAAGGTGGTCGACGGGGTGACCAAGCTGGACCGCCTCCAGTTCGACTCCAAGGAGGCCCAGCAGGCCGCCACCATCCGCAAAATGCTCGTCGCCATGGCCGACGACTGGCGGGTCCTGCTCATCAAGCTGGCCGACCGCCTGCACAACATGCGGACCCTGGCCGTGATGCCCGAGTGGAAGCAGCGCCGCACGGCCCAGGAGACCTTCGACGTCTACGCCCCGTTGGCCCACCGCCTCGGCGTGCAGCAGGTGCGCTGGCAACTGGAGGACCTGGCCTTCGCCACCCTGCACCCGAAGCGCTATGCGGAAATCGAGCAGATGGTGGCCGCCCGGGCGCCCCAGCGCGAGGAGTACCTGGAGCGCGTGCTGGTCCACGTGCGCCAGCGGGTCGAGGAGATGGGCGTGGAGGCCGACGTCACCGGCCGGCCCAAGCACCTGTGGTCGATTTACGAGAAAATGGTGGTCCGGGGCAAGGAGTTCGACGACATCAACGACCTGGTGGCCATCCGGGTGGTCGTGAGCTCGGAGAAGGACTGCTGGGCCGCCCTCGGGGCCATCCACGCCATCTGGGCGCCGGTGCAGGGCCGCTTCAAGGACTACATCAACACGCCCAAGTTCAACATGTACCAGTCGCTGCACACCACGGTGATCGGCCTGGACGGCAAGCCGATTGAGGTGCAGATCCGCACCACCGAGATGCACCACCGGGCCGAGTACGGCATCGCCGCCCACTGGGGCTACAAGGAGAAGGAAGACCACTCCTCGGAGATGGCCTGGCTGCAACGGATCGCCGACGTCGACCGTCAGACCGACGACCCCATTGAGTTCCTCGAAGCGCTCAAGCTCGACCTGGAGCAGGACGAGGTCTACGTCTTCACGCCCAAGGGCAAGGTGATCGCCCTGCCGGCCGAGTCGACGCCGGTCGACTTCGCCTACGTGATCCACACCGAAGTCGGGCACCGCTGCATCGGGGCCCGGGTCAACGGCCGCCTGGTGCCGCTCGAGACCCACCTCAGCTCGGCCGACACGGTGGAGATCTTCACCTCCAAGTCACCCACCGCCGGGCCCTCGCGCGACTGGCTGCAGATCGTGGCCTCCACCCGGGCCCGTAACAAGATCCGCCAGTGGTTCAGCCGGGAACGGCGGGAGGACGCCATTGAGAACGGGCGGGAGGACCTGGCCCGGGCCCTGCGCCGCGATGGCCTGCCCCTGCACAAGCTGCTCGGGTCGGCCGCCATGCTCGAGGTGGCCAAGTCGATGAACCTGGCCGACCTCGACGCCCTGTACGCCTCGGTCGGCGAGTCCCAGGTCTCGGCCCAGTCGATCGTCCAGCGCCTCAACCGCGAGCTCGGTGGGGGAGAGGACGAGCAGCACCCGACGACGGCCATCCGGGGCACCAAGGGCCCCCGCCAGGGCCGGCGCACCGGCGCCGGGGTCTACGTCGAGGGGCTCGACGATGTCATGATCCACCTGGCCCGCTGCTGCACCCCGGTGCCGGGCGACCAGATCATCGGCTTCGTGACCCAGGGACGGGGCGTCTCGGTGCACCGGGCCGACTGCTCCAACGCCACCGCGCTGGCCGACCGCTCCAACGAGCGCCTCATTGAGGTGGAGTGGGACCGCGGCAACGACGGGGTCTTCGTGGCCACCATTGAGGTGCAGGCCTTCGACCGCTCGCGCCTGCTGGCCGACGTGAGCCGGGTCGTCTCCGAGCACCACCTCAACATCGTGGCCGCCCGCACGGCCACCACGCCGGACCGGGTCAGCCGCATGGCCTTCGACGTCGAGCTGGCCGACCCCACCCATCTGCACTCGCTCATCAATGCCCTGAAACACCTCGACGGGGTGTTCGATGCGTACCGTCAGCTCCCCGGCAAGAAGGTCTGACGGATGGCAGCAACGGACACCTCCGGGTCAGACGCGCGCGCCAACGCGCCCCGCACCCCCAAGGGCATGCACGACGTGCTGTGGCCCGAGTCGGCCCGCTGGGAGGACACCGTGGCCCGCTTCGCCACCATTGTGCAGGGGGCGGGCTACGGACTGGCGGTGACGCCGGTGCTCGAGCACGTCGGCGTCTTCCACCGCGGCATCGGGGAGGCCAGCGACGTGGTGGGCAAGGAGATGTACACCTTTGCCGACCGGGACGGGCAGGTCATGGCGCTGCGCCCCGAGGGCACGGCCTCCATTGTGCGCGCCTTCGTGCAGCACCACCCCACCCCGCCCTGGAAGAGCTGGTACCTGGCCCCGCTGTTCCGGCACGAGAACCCCCAGCACGGCCGCTACCGCCAGCACTACCAGCTGGGCGTGGAGGCCATCGGGCCGGCCGACGCCGACCTCGACGTCGAGGTGATCACGCTGGCCCAGGACTTCCTGACCTCTTTCGGGCTGCGCGACTTCACCCTCAAGCTGCACTCCATGGGCGACGCCGAGTGCCGCCCGGCCTACCTGGACCTGCTGCGGGCCTACCTGGACGAGCACCAGGACGAGATGTGCGACGCCCACCGGCTGCGCTACCGGGAGAACCCGCTGCGTGTGCTGGACTGCAAGACGCCCGAGTGCCGGGCCGTCACCGAGGGCGCGCCCCATTTCGTCGACCACCTGTGCGGCCCCTGCGCCGAGCACCTGGCCCGGGTGCGGGCCGGCCTGGAGGCGCTCGGGGTGCCCTACGTCATCGACTTCCGGCTGGTGCGCGGCTTCGACTACTACACCCGCACTACCTTCGAGTTCGCTTCGGGCGCCATCGACGCCGCCCAGAACGCCATCGGGGGTGGCGGCCGCTACGACGGGCTGGTCGAGATGCTGGGTGGCCCGGCCACGCCGGGGATCGGCTTCGGCATCGGGGTGGAGCGGCTGCTCATCGTGTGCGACGCCGAAGGCGTCTTCCCGACCCAGGCCCCCGCGCTGGACGCGTTCGTCATCGACCTCACCGGCGGCGCCGAGGCGCTGGCGCTCACCGCCGAGCTGCGCCGGGCCGGGTTGCGAGTCGACCGGGCCTTCGACCACCGCTCCATGAAGTCACAGATCAAGTCGGCCGACCGCTCCGGAGCCGAGGTGGCCCTGGTCATCGGGGCCGAGGAGCTGGCGACCGGCACCGTCGGCTTCCGGACGCTGCGTGACGAGGCCGACCAGCGCACCGTCCCCCGGGCCGACGTGGTGGCCGAGCTGCGCGCCCATCTCATCAACAACGAACCGCCCGATATCCACCCCGACCAAGGACCCGACGCCGTTTCATGACCGATCACCCCGTCCCGACCACCGAGAACCAACCGACCGCCATGCGCACCCACCTCTGCGGGGTGCTGGGGACGGCCGACGCCGACCAGGGCGCCACCGTCCGCCTGTGCGGCTGGGTGGCCCGCCGCCGCGAGCACGGTGAGCACCTGGCCTTCATCGACCTGCGCGACCACACCGGCGTCATTCAGTGCGTGATCGACAACCAGGTCGACGTGCGCAGCGAGTGGGTGATCAGCGTCACCGGCACGGTGCGCCGCCGGCCCGAGGGCACGGTAAACCCGGGCTTGGCCACCGGCGAGGTAGAGATCGGCGACTGCGTGGTCGAGGTGCTCAACGAGTCCGAGCCCCCGCCCTTCTCGGTCGACGACCGCGACGAGTCCGACGAGCCGGTGCGGCTGCGCCACCGCTACATCGACCTGCGCCGCCCCCGCATGCAGCGCAACCTCCGCCTGCGGGCCCGGGTCAACGCGGCCATCCGGGCCGCCATGGACCGGCAGGGCTTCTGCGAGGTGGAGACGCCGCTGCTCTGGGCCCCCACCCCCGAGGGGTCGCGCGAGTTCTCGGTGCCCAGCCGCCTGCACCACGGTTCCTTCTACGCGCTGCCCCAGAGCCCGCAGCTGGCCAAGCAGCTGCTCATGGTCGGCGGCTTCGACCGGTACTACCAGATCGCCCGTTGCCTGCGCGATGAGGACCTGCGAGCCGACCGCCAGTTCGAGTTCGTCCAACTCGACATGGAGGCGTCCTTCGCCAGCCAGGACGACATCATGGGCTTCGTCAGCGAGGCCGTGCTGGATGCGGCCGAGGCGGCCAGCGGTGAGCGCCCGCCACCGATCACCCGCATGACGTGGGCCGACGCCCTCGACCGCTTCGGTACCGACAAGCCCGACTTGCGCTTCGGCATGGAGCTGATCGACCTGACCGAGGAGTTCGCCCAGACCGAGGTGCGGGCCTTCTCCTCGCCGGTGGTCAAGGCCATTGTGGTCGAAGGCGGGGCCGAGTTCTCGCGCTCGCGCCTCGACGCGCTGACCGACCAGGCCAAGAAGGCCGGCGCGGCCGGGCTGGCCTGGTTCCGGGTGACCGGGGCCGAAGGGGACGGCGACGGTGCGTCGGCGTTGGCGCTGGACTCGCCGCTGGACCGCTTCTTGTCGGACACGGAGCGGGCCGTCTTCCTGGAGAAAACCGGCGCGGCGGCCGGGGATCTCATCCTGGCCGTCTCGGACCAGTACCGCACGGCCTGCAATGTGCTCGGGCTCATCCGCACCAGCATCGGGTCGCCCCCGGTCAGCCAGGGACCGCATCGTTACGTGTGGGTGGTCGACTTCCCCTCCTTCGACGGGGTCGACGCCGACGGCCGGCCTCAGGCGGCCCACCACCCGTTCACCATGCCCTACCCCGAGGACATTCCTCTGCTCGACACCGACCCGCTGGCCGTGCGCTCCCAGGCCTACGACCTGGTGCTCAACGGATGGGAACTGGGGTCGGGGAGTGTCCGTATCCACCGCAGTGACATTCAGTCGAAGATCTTCGCCACGTTGGGCATCAGCGTCGAGGAGGCCGAGAGCCGCTTCGGCTTCCTGCTCAGCGCCTTCCGCTACGGGGCCCCGCCCCACGCCGGCTTCGCCTTCGGCATCGACCGCCTGGCCGCCATTCTGGCCGGCGAGGAGAACATCCGCGAGGTCATCGCCTACCCCAAGACCCAGTCCGGGGCCGACCTGCTGACCGGAGCGCCCTCGGCCCTGCCGGCGGCATCGCTGGTCGAGCTGGGCATCCGGGTGGTGGAGCCGCCGGCGGCGCCGTAGGTCCAATTAGGCGCAGTTGAAATTAGTAGGGCGGTCTACCTGCATCACTAGTGATGCAGGTATGATGCAGATATGAGAACCACCGTTGATCTGCCGTCAGCGGTTCATCGGCGGGCCCAAGAGATTGCCCGTGAGCGTCACCAGTCACTTTCCGCGGTCGTAGCGGACCTGGCGGTGCGCGGTCTGGCGACGCTCGGTGAGCCACTGGAGCTCAAAACCGATGGGACGAGCGGGTTCCCGGTCATCACCCTGGGACGGCGGCTGACCTCGGAGGAAGTGGCCGCCGCCCTGGACGACGAATGACCGCCACCTACCTGCTCGATGCCAATGCGCTCATCGCCCTCGTGGTGTCCGATCATGTCCGCCACGACACGGTGGCGACATGGGCGGCCCGGGTCGACGGGGTCGCCCTGTGCCCGGTCGTCGAAGGTGCCCTTGTCCGGTTCCTCGTCCGCTCCGGCGAAAGCTCGGCCACTGCCGTGGGCCTTTTGTCCGGCCTCTACAACTCGCCGAGGTGTGCCTTTTGGCCCGATGAGATCTCGTACGCGACGGTCGGACTTGGCCATGTCGTGGGCCATCGGCAGGTCACCGACACCTACCTTGCCGCGCTTGCCGCCAGCCGGGGATGCCGCCTGGCGACGCTCGATGGAGGGTTGGCCGAAGCGCTCCCCGGTGACACCGAGCTGATCCGCTAATCAGAAGCCGGGGAAGACCTTCCGGAGCTCACTGAGTTCGGCGGCCTGGCCTTCGCTGAGCGTGGGGGAGTGGTCGGGATCCAACCGGCCCTGCACCAGCCGGACCAGCGCTTCACCGGGGAGTTGGAGGTCGGGCGGCCCGGCCTCGGCCTCGCCGCTCGCGGTCGAAAGGGCGACGCCGTCGGGCCGCAGGGCGATCTCCAGGTGGCGGTGCGGTGCGTCAGTGTGCACCGTGATGGTGCGCTCGGCGCCGGTCGGCTTGCCGGCGAAGCCGGCGATCATGCCGAGCGAGTCGATCAGGAAGGTGGCCGCCTCGGGCGCAATGGTGGCCGAATCGTCCAGGCTGACGGCGACGTCCCAGGTGTGCACCACGTGCTCGTTGAGCCTCAGGGCCAGGTACGCGCGCAGGTCGAGGTCGAAGGGGCCCATGGCGAAGCGCTGGGCCTGCTCCTCGGGACTGAGCCCGTTCAGCCGTTCCAGCAGGGCCTGATCGGCGGCCAGGGCGTCGGCGGCCTGCTGGTCCGGGCTCTTGGCGTTCCA
>DASZMA010000105.1:0-54168 GCA_035552095.1 Acidimicrobiales bacterium
CGCGCGCAGGTCGAGGTCGAAGGGGCCCATGGCGAAGCGCTGGGCCTGCTCCTCGGGACTGAGCCCGTTCAGCCGTTCCAGCAGGGCCTGATCGGCGGCCAGGGCGTCGGCGGCCTGCTGGTCCGGGCTCTTGGCGTTCCATTCGTCCCAGATCGGTTGGGCGTCGACCTCGCCACTGAGCCGCAGCCGGGTGATGACGGCGCCCGAGCCGAGATGCGACCGTCCGTCGGCCACGGTCCACTCCGAGGGATAGGCCGGCTGACGTAGCTGGCCGGGGGTGAGGGGCGTCACCAGGGTGGCCAGCCGGTTGGCGGAGGCGGTCAGGGCGTCGAGTTGCTGACCGAGGGTGGGCTGCTCCGTCGTCATGCGCCGACCTTCACTTCCACCTCGGCGTCGGCGGTCACCGGGCGCTTGTACCAGCGCGCGTCGGTGTCCTCAATGAGGGCCAGCATGTTGGGACGGCCCATGAACGACGGATCGATGCGCGAGACCAGGACCACGTCGCCGGCCTGCGTGCGCACGGTGTCGCCGGGTTGGACCTCGTCGGCCTTCACGGTCTTCCAGGATTCAGGCATGCGGCTCCAGTGCGTTGATGGGTTCGGGTGGATTGAGGTTGGGGTTGAGGTTGCGGTAGGGCTCAGTTGGGCAGGACGGCTTCAATGGCGCCGACCAGCTCGTCTGATTCGGGTGTCACCGTCGGCCGGAAGCGGCCCACGACAGCGCCGGTGGGGGAGACGAGGAACTTCTCGAAGTTCCACTGGATCTCGCCGGCGGCGCCCTCGGCGTCGGGCTGGGCGGTCAGCTCGCGGTAGAGCGGGTGCTGGTGCTGGCCATTGACCTCCAGCTTCTCGGTGATCGGGAAGGTCACCCCGTAGGTGGCCGAGCAGAACTCGGCAATCTCCTCCGATGTCCCGGGCTCCTGGCCGCCGAACTGGTTGCTGGGCACGCCGACCACGGTGAAGCCCCGGTCGGCGTAGGTGCGCTGGAGCTCCTCCAGGCCGGTGTACTGGGGCGTCAGGCCGCACTTGGAGGCCACGTTCACCACCAGGACCGCCTTGCCCTGCAAGGCGGTCAGGTCCAAGGGCTCGCCATCGAGTGCGTTGAGGGTGTGGTCAAGGATCGACATGACGCCGACCTTAAAGGGGCGATGGCGTTGGTGGTGCGCCGGCCAACCACGGGGCAACTGAGACGAGCTCTCTGACGAGCCTAAGGAAGGAATCCAGGAATATAATCCTGTATAGCTACTTAAAACGAACTATAATGCTGTTAGGCGACAATGCGACGAACCTACACCTATCTTCCTCAAACCCTCGACGCAGCTCGCGTCCTAGGCCTCCAGATAGCGGCCGCACGTCGGCGGCGACGGATGACCCTCAAGGACCTAGCGGAGCGGGCCCGCATTGACGAGAAGACGCTTCGAAAGGTGGAGCAGGGAGACCCGACAGTGGCGACCGGCACCATGTTCGAAGTCGCCGGCCTCGTCGGCGTGAGTCTGTTCGCTCCAGACCCCTCTGACCTCCCGTCGATCGTGCGCCGCGAGGAGGACCGACTCGCTCTCCTGCCGAGCCGAATTGTGAAGTCGGGCCGCGTGGCAGCCAATGACTTCTGAGGTCACCGAAGCCTTCGTGTGGGTGTGGCTGGAGGGCTCAGTCGAGCCGGTCGTGGCCGGACGACTCGACGGGACGGCGGACGAGATCACGTTCCAATACGGGGCTAGTTACCTTGCCCGGTCGGAGCGGGTTGCGCTGTTCTTGCCCGAGCTCCCGCTCGGGCACCAAACGCAATCTCCATTCAGCGGTATGCACATCGCTGGGTGCATCGCCGATGCCCGACCCGATGCCTGGGGGAAGCGCGTCATCCTGCGCAGGCGGTTTGGGGCGAATGCCGAAGAGCGAATAGACCACATCGGACTGCTCGCGCTCCTCCTTGAATCAGGTTCCGATCGCTTCGGGGCGTTGGACTTCCAGGCGAGCTCGACGGACTACATCCCCCGCATCACCCACGCGCCGCTCGAAGAGCTGATGTCCGCAGTCGAGCGAATCGAAGCCGGCCTGCCGCTCAATCCGGACTTGGAACTCGCGCTACTCCACGGTTCTTCGCTGGGTGGAGCGCGGCCAAAAGTGCTCATTGACGACGAAGAGGGCCGCCCACGGATTGCCAAGTTTGCTCGCCCGTCTGACATGTATCCGGTCGTGAATGCCGAAGGCGCCGCCATGTACCTGGCTCGCCAGGGTGGATTGAACGTCGCCACCACCGAGGTAGTCCACTGTGGTGACGCCGATGTCCTCCTTGTTGATCGGTTCGACCGCCCCGCGCCTCATCAGCGGCGCATGGTTGTGTCGGCGCTCACCATTCAAGAGCTGGACGAGCAATGGGCCCGGTATGCCACATACACCCGACTGGCTGAAGAAATCCGCCTGCGTTTCACCGATGTTCGATCGACCCTTCGGGAGCTCTTCCGCCGTGTCGCGTTCAACATCTGTGTCGGCAATACCGATGACCATGCGCGCAACCACGCCGCGTTCTGGGATGGGTCCCGCGAGATGCTGACACTCACTCCCGCCTACGACGTGTGCCCGCAGGCACGCTCCACCGGTGAGACCGAACAGGCGATGGACTACGGACCTGATGGCGAACGCCGCTCACGTCTCGAGCCGCTGGTTCGAGCTGCCCCGCTGTACCACCTTGAGCCGAGGGAGGCGCGTGAGATCGTCGAGCATCTGGTCGAGGTAGTTCAAGCCCAATGGACCGACGCAGCCGACCACGGCCGACTTTCGGCAACGGATCGGGAGTTGCTCCTGGGCTCGCAGATTCTGAACCCTTCCATCTTTTGCACAGACTGACGATCGCGTCCTTTAAGAAGCGGACGAAGCGGTGCGGCGCCGAGCGAAGATCACGATGAAGGCGCCTAGGGCGATCAGCAGCACCCCTCCGACCACCATGTAGGCGATGTCAGCTCCGGTGAAGGCCAGGCCGGATGCCGCCGTGGCGGCTGGGAGCACGGTGATCGAGGCCGTGTCCGTCTGGGTTCCACCGGTCGTGTTCGTTCCGACCATGGAGAAGACGTCACCATTGGCGCCGAGGTTCGCGGCCACCAAGGGACCGCCATTGGCGGAGAGGTGGGGGTCGGTCGCCGCGAAGCTCACCGTCACGCAGCCGGCGCTACCGACGGCCTGGCCACCTTGGGCCACACCACCCAGGGATGAGGTGACGGCCGAACCTGGGTTGAAGGAGCAGAAGGTGGCGGAAACCGTGTTCCCGATGTTCACGCTGAGCGCGATGTTGTTGGAGCCACTCTGGGCCACGGTGCCCGGGTAGCCGGTCTGGGCACCGGCCACAGACTGAAGTCCGAGAACCCCCACAGCGACGATCCCGGCTGATGCAGCCCACTTATGGAGTTTGCGCACCTTCAATTCCTTCCCACCGATCGAAAATGCCCGCCCGACCAGGGCGGTTCATGCTAACCACAGTGTACAACAGGGCCATCCCGGAATGAAGGGTCTACTCGATTCCGGTGAAATGCCAGGTGAAGGCCTGCGTCTTGTTCAAGGTGACGCGGGCCGTCGCCGAGGAGCCCGGGGCCAGTGCTGCGCCAACCAGGTGGATTTTCAGTGTTTCTGGGAACAGCCTGGCTTGGGGAACGAAGACGAGATGGAACGTTCCCTGATGGACCGCCCCCGGAATGGACGACGAGAACTGGGCCGTGGCCGACTGGCCGGGCAGGACACTCAGATCGACCTCGGTGGCCCGCAGGCCGGATTCGGCCACGCTGTTGGGTTGGGAGGCACCACGCGGTCCCCAGAGGATGACTCGGCCCACGTACTGGCCGACTACGTGCGAGTTGATGCCGTCGGGGCCCAACTGGTAGCTCGGGGCCTGGCCGGCCGGTGCCGTGTTGTGCAACGTGACCGAGGTGTCCACCTGGGCCGTTCCGCTCGGCGTGACGTACACCGTGTCAGAGATGGACACCCGGATGAAGAAGTCGAGTTTGGTGGTGGTGGCGTTCTCGACCGCCACATGGAAGGTCCGGGTGGGATCAGTGGTATCGACCGCGCCGGACGCATCGACCTCGGTGATGGTCCGTTCATAGCTGGGGTTCTCGTCCCAGATCTGGAGGTGACGACCGGCCACTTCGGTGGCCAGCGTGCGCGCCAGGGCGACCACGTCGACATCACCTGACTGCAATTGATGGACGGCCGCCGACGTAACCGCTCCCAGCTCCTCATGCCGCGGATCCTGGGAGCTGCCCGGCGGGTCACCCTCGTAGAGCTGATCCAGCAGGACCGAGGCGGCGTTGTCACTGGTAACCGGTTCGGGGATCCCGGCGACCGTGACCGGTCCCGTCAAGGCGAGTAGCCCCTGCAGTGCCACCACGTCCAGGCCGATGACACCTTCTACGTGGGCTCCCGTTGCGGCCGCGAACATGGCCTGGGTGACCCGCCCGGTAAAAGGGAAGTCAGCGGGTGCGTTGGCCGATTGCCAGAGCAGCGTGGGCTCGAGCTCGCCGAAGAGCTTCTTCGTCCCCGCCGGGAGCGGGACACCGCGCACCGGTGCGGGGAGCGCGACGTTCACCACTGAGCCGCCGTTGGATTCGGTGAGCGAACCGTTCACCGACTGCAGCGTCGAATACGAAAGGATGCTGCCCCCGTCGCGCATTTCGGCGTTGTTCTCACCGAGCACGAGGTAGTTGCGCTGCCCGGCACCGCCGAGGAAGGGGATGGCATAGCGGGTCAATGCCTGGCCTTGGCCTAATAGGCGGATCGCCCGGGCGTCCTCGCGATCAAAACGCTGACGGTCGCTCCCGATCGGTCCCCACAGACCGCTACTTGAGCGCTGGGCCGCCGCCAGTTCGGTTCGGGCGGTTCCCATGACGGTCCCGAGCGAGCGCAGATCGAGCAGCGAAATGGTGGTCCCGTGGCTGTGCGATGCCAAAGTGCTGAGCGACTCCAGGAGTCGCAGTGAATTGATGGTAGCGGTATGGAGGTCGGACACCAGCTGTGTCAGTCCGGCGCGTTGCGTGTCCAGTCCCGGCAGTACACCGAGCACCCGTAGGCCGAACGATGAGCTGAGAGTATGTTGCGCACTGGCGATCTCCTTGGCCGCCGTGGCCAGCCGGATCTCGGTCAGGTTGCGGCCAAGGCCCGTATTGAGGCTGTCCGGGTTATGGGCGAGTGCCGTGAGGGTGTCCTGGGCGTTGCTGAGCGGAGTACGCACGTCTTCGTACGTCTTGAAGGTCAACCCGAGCGCCACCGCAAACAGGACGATGATCGCACCGACGGCGATTCCGGCCAATCGGGAGCCCTTGCGATGGCGGCCGATCCAGGTCCTCCAATTGTGGATCGTGGTCGTCGTCACTTCCGCTGAGGAGGGTGCGGGCACCGAATGGTGTGGGCCTAGGCCCGAGGCAGGTCGACGCACCGGAACACGGAACAGGTGCGTCCGTTCACCGTGCTGACGAAGCCGCTGGCGCCTTGGGCTCCTTCTTGGGGCGATATCCGTAGCGGTAGTAGCCGTAGGAGTCGGCTTCCGACGATCCGTTCAACACGACACCGACGACCCGGGCGTCGACCCGACCGAGTGTCTCAATGGCGTGGCGCACGTCCCTCTTCTTGGTCGAATTGGCGGACACAATGAGCAGAACCCCATCGACCGTTGCGGCCAGGACGGAGGCATCGGTAACCGGCATCACCGGAGGGCTATCGACAATCACGATGTCGGCTTGCGCCCTCAGCGTCGAAAAAATCTCGAGCGCCCGGTCCAGCCCGAGCAGTTCCGAAGGGTTGGGAGGTATCGGCCCCGACGGCAAAAAGTGCAGCGAGCTATAGCCCGGAACCTGGACCAGCGCCTCCTCGAGCGTGGCGTCACCCACGATGATCGAGGTAAATCCGACGTCATTGGGCAGATCGAAGAACTCGTGCACCCGGGGGCGGCGGAGGTCACAACTCACCAGGACGACTCGTTGACCAGTTTGCGCCATGGTCGCAGCCAAATTGGCTGCCGTTGTGGTCTTGCCCTCGGTGGCGATCGGACTGGTGATCTGCAGCGTCTTCACCGGTTTGCCCATGCCGAGAAACTGAATTGACGTTCTGAGTCCTCGATATGCCTCGGCCGGAGCCGACCGGGGCTCAAGGGCGGAAACCAAGAGGGGAGTCCGTTTGTTGCGCCATTCTTCGACCCTTGGAATGAGGCCAAGTGTCGGAAGTCCGCCCACTAGCTGGTCGAGCGTCGCTTTGTCGCGTACCCGGTCATCCGTGAGGTCCCTGAGGAGTGCAAGCGCAATGCCTAAGACGAGACCGATGAGTCCGAAGATGATGGCGTCGGTGACCGGCTTCGGGGAGACAGTGGTCCTGTTCAGGGTGGCTTGTGTGACGACGCGTCCGCCACTGGGGGTCTGGGCCACCTCCACCTGGACCTGTGTCAGCTGCGCCCGCAGACTGTCGAGATTCCCCTGCAAGTTGCCCAGCTGCGTGTTCAGGTTGGCCAATGGGGTCCCAGTGGCCGTGCCGAGCTGTGCTTCGACGGCTGAGATCTGAGATTGGAGGGAGTCGATTTGGGTCTGGATTTGCGATTCGACGCCCTTTTGCGTGGCCAGGTACTGACTCTCGCTGACAATGGTGTAGGCCCGGGCGTACGCATTGGCCGCCTTGGCGGCGAACGCCGCGTCGGGTGAGTTGACCGAGACGGTGGCGGTATTGGTGGTCCCCACCTGGGCCACGATCGGCTTAGGGGCTGACCCGTGAAGAAGTTTGACGACATGGAGATAGTCAGACGCACTTTGCACAAGTTGGATGTCGGTCAGAATGTCGTTTGACTGAAGGGGAGACACTTCGCCGGGACCCACATAGTTTTGGGATACGAAGAGAATGGTGGCCGTACCTTGGTAAATCTTGGTCCGCTGGGAATCCACCGCCAGTACCCCGGCCACTGCCACAATTATGGCCAAAAGGACGATCCATTTGCGTCGCCAAAGCACTCGCAGGTACGTGACGAGGTCCGTACCTCCTTCCCCTCCGTTTGGCTCCATCGGTTCATTTTAGGTCATAAGGGGCTGGGCAGTTGATTGCCAGCCGGAGGAAAATACATTTCATGACCTTTCTTTGATGGCCGACGGAGCCTTGTTTTCAGCAGCGGGTAGGCCTCTGATCGAAATCGTAATTAGCTATGGTTTGCGGTGATGACGCTTCTACAGGATCAGGTCCTGACGGTCGGGAGCAAGCGACCCCTCCGTAGTGGTCTTGAACTGTTTCCGGTGACCATCTTGTTGGCGCTTCAATACGGGTCCCTGGTCATTGTCCCTGCCCTATTGCACCGGACCGCCCCCGAAGCGACGATTCTGTCAATCTGCGCCTGCGGAATAGGTGTGGCCTTTGTCGTCGAAGCCACCCGTTGGCCCCTCGGTGTCCGGATTGGCCGCCAAATACCCATCACCTGGACGGCCACGTTGTGGATTATGGCTGTCGGGTGGGCCGCGTCATTGACTGGAGCCGTGCTCGGCAGCGGTAGCTACGCCAACCAGATCGGTTCGACCCCGACTTCACATTTGGTCTCTATTGTGACGCCGTTTACTTATTGGCCGTTGATCGGCGTGGCGCTCACGTTTGGCCTTCGACGCCAAGGCCGCATCTCAAGTCGGACATTGTGGCTCACCGTCGGCCTAAATCTGATCCTGCAGCTGATCACGGTAATTCTCATCGCCATCCTTGCCCCGCTGATGTCATTTGCTCTTACGGTTACCTTTTTGGCGGTCTTGACCCGATCCATCCGATTGCGTTGGGTCGTGGTCGCCGTTGTGCTCATCCCGCTGGTGTGGCCGGCCATGTACAACTTCCGTAATCATCGGCGAGAGGCTCAGGGCGCCAACGTGACGGAGTTGAATCGGCACAACGCGGGCAGCCGACTCCGGCTCGACCTGGAGATGGCACAGGTTGCCCTCGTACCCCGGATTCCGGACAATATCGGACAGCCGAAGCTCGGTACGTTGGTGAGAACCGGGCTGCTCCCCCGAGTCTTCGACTCTGGGCGAGGATCCTTCAATTCTGCGTCGGGCTTCAGCGTCGCCACCGGCGGACCGGCCGATAGCTCTGACACCGCCAGCACCCTCGGTCTGGCCTACATCGAACAGGGTTGGGTGGGAATCGCCATATTCGCCGGACTCCTCTCCATCGCCATTGGTATGGCCATTCGACGAAGAGGGCCTTGGGCGCTCGTGGCGTTGGCGATCCTGATTGAGCAGGGCGCGTGGATTGAAGCGACCTATCCCGACATGCTGGCGGCGATCCTGCAAGGTCTGGTTTCCCTCGCTGTAGCCATGGCCTTTGCTCAATTGTTCCGTAGTCGGGGAGACGTTCCCGGATCCGCGCGCTCCGGAAATGGAGCTGTGTAACCCTTCCGGATCGTCAAGAATCGCAGAGTGTCAGAGAACGGAGTTTGGACTTTCGGATGCGGTTGACGGTGGCGGCCCTCGGGCGACTAGGAAAGAAGCTCGGGCAACACTCGCGTGCCCTTGAAGGCATGTACGTCGCCATTCAGGGCTTTGGCGTCGTGGCGAGCCTGGTAATCGCCAGAAGCCTTGGACCATCGGGCCGAGGATCCATGACCATCCTGGTCGTCTGGGCCCAGTTGCTCGGGTGGATCTCTGCGTTTTCTCTGGACAAAGCAATCGTCGTTCAGTCCAGATCCAGTGACAATTCCCGGATAGATCCGGATGACGCCCTGGCCTGGTCGCGGCGAGCGATCCTGATGCTGAGTCTCCCCGTCTCCGGGGCAAGTGTGGCCATTGGCTATTCGTTGTTTCACCGATGGGACTGGGCCCTGATGCTGGCCATAGGCGCCTGCGCCACCGCCTACGGCGAGGTAGGGGCTGGTTGGCTGCTGGCGAAGAAGAAGATGGCCCAGTTCATTTCTTACCGATTGGGCCAGCCGACGGCCTACATTCTCGGCTGTTCTGCCGTGGCGCTCCTCTTCCGCGGTTCGCCCCGCCCGTCTCGGGTGGATGCCATGGCGATCGCCATTGTGATCTCGCTCGTGCTTCCGGTGATCGTCGTATCAGCGGCAACGGTCAGGAGAAATCGTAAATCGATTGTCTGGCGGAGGTTGGTTCGGTTCGCCGCCTCAGCCCAAGTGGCCAACGCCATGCAGTATCTGAACGCGAGATTGGACATCCTGGCGCTTTCGTTGTTGTCAACTCCCAGAGAAGTTGGCATTTACTCCATTGGATTGGCCGCAGGGCAGTCAACCGTACTGATTGGATCAGCTGGGATC
The DNA here is from genome assembly GCA_035552095.1 of Acidimicrobiales bacterium. Taxonomy (GTDB): domain Bacteria; phylum Actinomycetota; class Acidimicrobiia; order Acidimicrobiales; family RAAP-2; genus Bog-473. The sequence goes on from DASZMA010000105.1 coordinate 9,262, forward strand.
ATTCGAGGAATCATCGGTTCTTCGCTCAAATTGGATCGGGCTGGTGTGGTCGGCACCGCTCTTTTTGGGATTGTGATTTTCGCGCTAAGTCCCTTCGTCATCCCGTTCGTATTCGGATCGGCCTTCAACGGATCAATCAGGGTGGCGCAGATAATTGCACTTGGTGGAGCGGTGAACTTCGCTCTTCAGTCGTCGTCGGGCCGATTGCTCGGAGCTGGGCGGCCATGGCTCATGGCGGCTGAAGAGGGACTGGGCACGGTCGTCTTCGCGGTGGGGATCTCCATCTCGCGCAACCTCGACGTCGTAGCTCTGGCTGATGTCGGGTCGTACTTGGCCTCATTCCTGTTGGCCCAACTCTTTCTGTCCCGGATTAAAGGTGAGTTCCAATTCACTGGTGAGCTGCCGGTTGTGCCCGAGTAGGCACGAGAACGATGGCTGGTGGACATGCTCATCGCACATGGCAGGGATGCGTGGGGGAGTTAATGTGACGGCCGTGACGCCCAGTTATCGGTCTCTGGACACTGACCGAGAGGACCGTTGCGCTTGACCGATTCAAAGGCTGTCGGTCAAGTTATTGCGCTCCTTCCGTCTCGAGGTTTAGGCGGAGGGATAGAGCGGTACCTCAATTGGGTGCTTCAGTCGCTCGCGTCAACTGGTGTGGACGTGAAGTCTTTGGCCCTGGTTGGGGAGGATCAGAGACCTTCCTTCCGCCGCAAAGCAACCTTTCTCTTCAAGAGCTGGCGGCTGTTTCTCCGGAGCAAGGACACACCGGCAATCGTCTTGGTCGGCCATCCCTCCCTTGGACTAGCGGCCCTCGCAGCCATGCGATTGGCCCGGATACGGCCACGTGCCTCCTTCTACTTCTTCTATGGCACTGATTCGTGGTCACTGGGCCTGGTTGAGCGACGATTGCTCTACCGGTCAGCGCTGCAACCGGTAACGATCAGCGCCTTTTCGGCCGGATCATTGACCGGGGGAAAGAATGCCTTGGTACTTCACCCCGGCCTAGAGCCAGACTGGTACGACATGCTGGTGCAGTCCCACCGACCTGCAGTCGAGCGCACCGGACAGGACTTCAACGTGGCCACGGTGTTTCGGCTTGAGGCGGCGGAAGGGAAGGGAGCCTTGGCTCTGATTGAAGCCATCGCTCAATTGCGCGAAAGGGGACTCCCGGTGACGCTGAGCATCGCCGGATCAGGAACCGTCCAGCGCCGATTGGAGCAGTGTGTGGCCGGTCAACCGTGGGTGAGCATCCAAACCAACCCGACGGACACCGAACTGGCCTCGATTTACGCCGGCGCAGACCTCTTTGTCCTGGCCACCAGAACTCGCCTCTCTGGCGAAGTGTTCGGAGAGGGTTTCGGGATTGTCTTAGTTGAGGCTCAGCTGTCGGGAACTCCGGTAGTGGCGCCGGCCTTCGGTGGTTCATCTGCTGCTTACATTGAAGGCGTCACGGGTCTTCGACCAGCGGATCAAAGTGTGGATGCCCTGGTTGCGACCATGTCGGTGCTCTTGGAAGACCGGAACCGACTGCATCAGATGGGCATCAACGCTCGGCTCTGGGCTCGACACTATTTTCAGCCACAATCGCGCGCGCACGAGGTTGGCCAACTCCTCTTGGCGGGAGGCGTTGGTGATGCAGCCACACCGCTCCGGCTGAACGTGGTGGACCGACCTTCACATCCGTAGTGGCTAGTGGCGCTTTTCTTCTGACGTGACAGTCCCCCCGGGCCAAGCCCGCTCGACCCCGAGCGAAGCGCGCCCGAAGGGACTGCCGTCAGATTGTTGAGTGCCGTTATCCCCTTTAGGTGATCGTCAGCGTCGACGAGGTCGACATGCCTCCCGTGTTATCACCATTACCGGCGTAGGTCGCCACGATCGTGTAGGTGGCGGGATTGGTCAGCGAAATGGATGACGCAAACGATCCGTTCGTGAGAGTGAATGGACCGTAGGTTGCCGTGCCTCCCGGGTCGCCCTGCGGAATCACCTGGATGGTGACCGTTCCGGTCGGTGCGACGCCGCCATTACCCGAAACGGTGATCGTGAACGGGTCGCTGGCTCCTGGGACCTCAGAGGCTGAGGCCAGGGTCAGAGTGGTGTGGGTGGTCTGTATGGCCACCGTGATCGTCCCGGCCGCCGAGGCGCTGGAGGTGTAGATCCCATTCCCGCTGTAGTTCGCCACCACCGAGTAGGTACCAGGGTGAACGAGGGCGATACTCGAAGAGAAGGTGCCACCCGTCAAGGTGAACGGACCGAAGGTTGCGTCCCCAGCGGGGTCGCCTGCCGGATCTGCCGTCAGGGTGACCGTTCCCGTCGGAGTCGGACCACCACCGCTCACTGTCGCCGTGAATGGGTCTGCCACCCCGGACACCTCATTGGCGGAGCCAATGGTGAGGTGGGTCGCCGAGGGGAGCGCGGTGACCGTCAGCGGCTTGGCTGTCGACGCACTCGACGAGTACAGCACATTGCCGTTGTAGGTCGCCACCACGGAGTAACTACCCGGACTGGCCAGCGTGATGGTCGACGAAGCCGAACCACCGACCAGGGTGAACGGACCGAAACTGAACGGTCCGCCCGGACCAGCCGCGGTCAGCGTGACCGTTCCCGTGGGCGTGCTGCCGGTGCCGGTCACCGTCGCGGTGAAGGCGTCCGACGTGCCGGCCGGCTCAGTGGCCGAGGCCAGCGTGAGAGCGGTCGCCGAAGACAACTGGGAGACCGTGAGGGGCTGAGCGGTCGACACGCTGGATGCGTGGATCACGTCGCCGTTGTAGGTCGCCACCACGGAGTAGACGGCCGGGTTGGTCAGGGCGATGGTTCCAGAGACCGTTCCCCCGGCCAGGGCGAACGGTCCGAAGGTGACCGCTCCACCGGGACCGCCGGTCGCCGTCAGGGTGACCGTCCCCGTCGGCGTGCCGCCGGCGCCCGTCACCGAAGCACCGAAGGCATCAGTGGCCCCCGGTGTCTCAGTAGCTGATGCGAGGATCAGGGCTGTCGCCGTCGACAACTTGGCGATCGTCAAGGCCTTGGCTGGTGAAGCGCTACTGGAGTAGGGGACGTTGCCGCTGTAGCTCGCCACCACCGAGTAGGTCCCGGCGTTGGTGAGGGCAATATTCCCACTCACCGTGCCGCCCACCAGAGTGAACGGACCGAAGGTGATCGGCGCTCCCACACCCGTCGCCGTGAGGGTGACGGTGCCCGTCGGCGTGGCGCCGGTGCCGGTCACTGTCGCGGTGAAGGCGTCGTTGCTGCCCGGGGCCTCAGTGGCTGAGGCCAGGGTGAGGGCAGTGCTCGAAGACAACCGGGTGATGGTGAGAGTCTTGGCTGCCGATGCACTGCCGGTGTAGGCCGAGCTGCCGCCGTAGGTCGCCACCACCGAGTAGGTACCCGCGGTGTTGAGCGTGATGTTCCCACTCGCCGTACCACCCGCCAGGGTGAACGGACCGAAGTTGAACGGACCACCAGGACCCGTCGCCGTCAGGTTTACCTGTCCGGTTGGTGTGGCGCCGGTGCCAGTGACGGTAACGGAGAAGGTGTCTGCGGTACCAGCCGTCTCAGTGGCCGACCCAAGGGTGAGGGCCGTCGTCGAAGTTCGCGCCGTCACCGTGAGGGTTCGGGCGGTCGAGGCACTGGGCAGATAAGGGACACTGCCGCTGTAGTTCGCTACCAGCGAGTAGGTCGCCTGGTTGGTCAGGGAAATGCTGGAGGTGAAGGACCCGTTCACCAGAGTGAATGGCCCGTATGTCGCCGCGCCGCCAGGATTGCCCTGCGGCGTGACGGTCAATGTGGCCGTTCCGGTTGGCGTCGCGCCAGCCCCGGTCACGGCGATCGTGAACGAATCTGAGACACCTGAAGGCTCGGTGGCCGACCCGAGCGTCAGCGTCGTGGTCGACGCCAGCTGGGTGATCGTGAGGGACTTGGCGGCGGAAGCGCTCGGGTTGTAGTTGCTGTTACCGCCGTAGGAGGCCACTACCGAGAAGGTGCCGGGACTCGAAATCGTGATGCTGGAGGAGAAGGTTGAGGACACTGTCCCGGGAACCAAGGGGAACGGACCGAAGTTGAACGGACCACCTGGACCGGTCGCCGTCAGTGTCACGGTTCCGGTTGGGGCGGCACCGCCACCAGCCACTGTCACGGTGAATGGGTCAGGACTTCCAGCTACTTCGCTCGCTGATCCCAAGGTCAGTGTTGTGGCGGTATTTGCCTTCAACACCACCTGCGACAGGTTTGCCGAACTACCTTGGAGGAGAATGTCGCCGCTGTACGTAGCCGTGATCGGGTTCGTACCAGCGGGCAGGAGCGCCGTAGTCAGTGACGCGGTACAGGTGGTCAGCAACACAATGCAGGCGCCCACCGGGACCGTGCCGATGGTGGTCGCACCATCAGTGAAAGTCACACTGCCCGCGGGAACCACTGCGCCCACGCCAGGACTCAGGATTCCAACCGTGGCGGTGAACGTCACGCTTTGCCCATAGATCGAAGGGTTGAGCGAGGACGTAAGGGTAGTGGTGCTCAGCGGCAAGATTCCTATGCCGCTGGCAACGGTTGTCATGCCCCCAAGGGCCAGAGTCACCGCAAAGACACTCGCGAGTGCTCCGCCGACAATTCCACGGAGCTTGCTTCTGTTGCTCATTGATTCTCCTCGGTAGTAATGGCTTCAACACTTTCGTGTCGAGCTGAGTCCGCCCCACAACAAACCACCGGGCTCTGCCGCGGATCATGATGACAGAGCAGGGAAATCAAAGCAACCGCTTTTGCGTCAGCGTCGTGAACGAGGTAACGGTTCGGTGATCTCGGATTGGAATTGCTGCTCCCAGCGCCATCTTGAGCGCCTCAGCCGGAGTTACTGCACTTGCAGTGCATTCACTGTGATACCTGGTGGCATTACGGCCGTTCGTAAGGGAGGCGCGAACGCGAAAAAGCCCCCGGCTGAATCGCCGGGGGCTTCTTCGTGGTCCTCGTCCAACTGTGAAGCTCTAGTTACCCCTTAGTTTACGACCAGCGTTACCGTCGCCGAGGTGCTCGGGATGTTGACCGTACTCCCGCCGTAGGTGGCTACGACGCTGTAAGTGGCCTTGTTCGTAATGGAAAGCGACGAGGTGAATGATCCGTTGGTCAGGGGGAAGGGACCATAGGTCGCTATTCCACCTGGGTTCCCAGCCGGCGTGAGCGTGAGCGTGACCAATCCAGTCGGCACACCGCCAGCCGCGGTAACCGAAATGGTGAAGGGGTCAGATGCTTTGGACGCCACCGTGTTCGAACCGAGCGTGATGGTCGTGGTGGTGGCCGGGCTCTTGACCACCTGGACCAGAGACGCCTGGCTCCCGGTCAGGAGCACGTCACCGCTGTATTTGGCTGTGATGACCGACGACCCTGGGGGCAGGGCGGACGTCTTCAGCGTCGCGGTGCACCGGCTTACGAGCACCAGGCACGCCGAAAGCGGCGCTTTGGCGACCAGCGTGTTGCCATCGAAGAACGAGACGGTCCCTGCCGGCGTGATCAAAACGCCCACGGCCGGGCTCAAGATGCCAACAGTGGCCGTAAAGGTCACGTTCTGGCCGGCCGTGGACGGATTAACTGAGCTGGTCACAGAGGTCACGCTCAAGGGCAAAATCCCAGCGTCGGCGAGCGTCGGCGGGACGGCCACGACGAGTCCAACCGCAAACGCGGCTGCTACCCCTCCACATACAAGTCCCCGGATTCGATTCTTGAACATTATTTCTCCTCGGTTGAAATCACCTTGACGTTCTGTCAAGAACAGCCGAGACCCCGCCACATTTTGAGGGCTCCGCCGCTGGCAATAGTCGCAGACGGCATGATCCGGCGCAATGACCACTCGGAGAGTTCACTTTGTCGAAACAGTCGCTCATTCGCCCGGGGGTACCTTGGTTTATGCTCGCTGAACTGCAACGACGTGAAAAGACGTCTATCGGGCATTCGGGCAAGGGATCGACACGTGATGGCTAATGGAACGTCCGGCGCTGCCGACATGTCGGGTCGGACCGTCCTCATCACCGGTGGGACTGGTTCGTTCGGAACCGCCATGGCGAGCCGGTTGCTGCAGGGTGAGGTCGCCGAAGTTCGGGTGCTGAGCCGCGACGAGACCAAGCAGGACGAAATGAGGAGGCGATTCTCTGACGATCGCCTGCGCTTCTATTTGGGGGATATCCGGGAGATGTCGAGCCTGGATGAGGCTGTTTCAGGAGTTGATTTCGTCTTTCATGCGGCCGCACTCAAGCAGGTTCCCTCGTGTGAGTTCTTCCCCCTCGAGGCCGTACGCACCAACGTCATGGGCAGTAGCAACGTCATCGTTGCCTCCCACCGGGCCGGTGTTCGGACCGTAGTGTGCCTCAGCACGGACAAGGCGGTCTATCCGGTCAATGCCATGGGAATGAGTAAGGCGCTCATGGAGAAGACAGCACAGTCCTTTGCCAGGAACAATCCGGATTCATCGACGACGGTTTGCGTGACTCGCTACGGAAACGTCATGTACTCCCGGGGTTCGGTCATCCCTCTCTTTGTCGGTCAGTTACGGGCAAACAAGCCAGTGACCGTGACCGATCCTCAAATGACCAGGTTCATGATGTCCCTCGACGAGTCGGTGCACCTGGTCGAGCACGCGTTCACGCAGGGTGATCCGGGAGACGTGCTCATTCGAAAGGCTCCCGCCTGCACCATCGAGACGCTGGTCGCCGCCCTCGGGCGAATCTTCAACCTTCAACCTGAGGTTGAGGTTGTCGGGATTCGTCACGGAGAGAAGCTCCATGAGAAGTTGGCCTCTGGGGAAGAGCTGGCCCGGAGTCAAAGCAAGGGCGACTACATCCAGATCAAGCTCGATGCCCGAGATCTCAACTACGCCTCCTACTCGGACCAGGGCGAGACCAGGGATGGAGGCCTGTCGGACTACGGGTCGGAATCCACCACCCGGTTGAACGTCGAGGAGATGGAAAAGCTCCTCTTGGGCTTGGCTGAAATTCAGGCAGCCGTGTTTGCCCCGAGGTACTGATGCGGACAGCCGTCACCGGTGTCGAAGGTTTCCTGGGTCGTCACCTGCGCGTTCGCCTGAAGGCGGCGGGGATTCACGAGGTGGTGCCGATCTCCCGGCGGACGTTCAGTGAACCGGAACTGTTGAGGGCTGCCCTGGTTGGAGTGGACGCCGTTGTGCACTTGGCCGGTATTAACCGCGACACGGACGTCGCGGTGGAACTGGGAAATCTCGCCCTGGCTGAAGAGCTGGTCGCGGCCCTGGACGACGTGGGAGCCGCCCCAGTGCTCGTCTACGCCAATTCCATCCAGGCGGGGTCCGATTCGCCTTACGGCCGGGGCAAGGCGCGCGCGGCCGAGGTGCTGTCCTGCTGGTCGGGGAAGAGGGATGTCCGTTTCGTGAATCTAGTCCTGCCCAATGTCTTCGGCGAGGGCGGCCGGCCCAACTACAACTCGTTCGTCGCCACGTTCTGCCAGTGCCTGGCCGAAGGCTCAGTTCCCCGGATCGAGATCGACCGCCCCGTCGAGCTCCTCCATGCCCAGGATGTTGCCAGGATGATCGGTGAAAGCTTCCACGGGCCGGTTGAAGGCGGAGTGGTTTCGGTCCCGGGGCATCACTCGACCGTGGGTGAGGTGTTCTCCGAACTCGAAGAGCTCTCAGGAACCTATGCCACCGGTTCGCTGCCCGACCTGAGCAGCCCCTTCAGACTCCGATTGTTCAATACCTACCGGTCGTATCTTTTCCCGGACTGGTACCCCCGGGCCCTCGACGAGAAGGCGGACGAAAGGGGATCGTTTGTCGAAGTCGTGCGGGCGTTCGGGGGCCAGGGCCAGACCTCATTCTCGACGACGAAACCTGGAGTGACCAGAGGTAATCATTTTCACCTGCACAAGGTGGAACGGTTTGTGGTGGTCAAGGGGTCGGCCCGCATCGCCGTCAGGCCCGTAGCGGGTGGGGAGGTCAGGCGCTTTGACGTGACCGGTGATGAGCCGGTCTTCATCGACATCCCGACCCTGCACACACACAACATCTCCAATACCGGTACCTCGGAACTGCTGACGTTGTTCTGGGCTAGTGAAATCTTCGATCCGGCCGACCCTGATACGTATTCGGAACCGGTCGAATGACGGGTCAACCGCTGCGCGTGATGACGGTGGTGGGCACGCGTCCGGAGATCATCCGACTTTCACGGGTATTAGCCAGGTTGGATACGGCCTTTGATCACACCCTGGTGCACACTGGCCAAAATTACGACCACCAGCTGAGTCAGATTTTCTTTGACGAATTGAAGGTACGCGCCCCGGACGTCTACCTAGGAGTCGATACGTCGACCTTGGGCCACGTCCTGGGCGGGATCCTCATTGCCATGGAGGAGGTACTCCTCGAGAAGAGGCCTGACGTGTTGCTGGTGCTCGGCGACACGAACTCGTCGATCTCTGCCGTCATGGCGAAACGCCTGCACGTTCCGGTGTACCACATGGAAGCAGGCAACCGCAGCTTCGATGCCAATGTCCCCGAGGAGGTGAACCGCCGACTGGTTGACCACGTTGCGGATTTCAATCTGGCGTACACCGAGCACGCGCGGCGGAATCTGTTGGCGGAAGGGTTGCACCCTCGGTCGATTGCACTTTCGGGGTCTCCGATGGCCGAAGTCCTGGCTTATTACTCGGACCTCATTGACCATTCCTCTATCTTGCAGACCCTGAATCTCAAGCGTCACGACTATTTCTTGGCCAGTGCTCACCGTGAAGAGAACGTTGACGACGTCGGCCGCCTCAGTTCCTTGGTGGAAATGCTCCAAGATGTTCGTCGAACCTACGACTTGCCGATTCTGGTGTCGACCCATCCTCGTACTCGAAAGCGGCTTGACGCTCTTGGACGAGGAGCGATCGACGGCGTGACCTTTTATGAGCCTTTCGGGTTTTTTGACTACGTCAAACTCGAGCAGAACGCTCGCTGTGTCCTCTCCGACAGCGGGACCATCAGCGAGGAATCGTCCATTCTCGGGTTTCCGGCGATAACCCTGCGGGATTCGATCGAAAGACCAGAGGCGCTTGAGAGCGGCTCCATTGTCAGTACCGGCCTCAGCTCGGATGTCGTCTGCGACGCCATCGATCTGGTGCTCGAGCAGCATGGCCATGGCGATCCAATGGTCGTCCCTCCCGGCTATGAGATCACGAACTGCTCACAGCGCGTGGTCAATTTCATCCGGTCAACTGCTCATGTGGCGCACCAGTGGTCCGGGGTTCGAAGCCGACCCTCTGAGGCCGCGGGGTCCTGATCAGCTCCGAGTGTTCCGCCCACCGAGGTCCAAGAGGAGTGTCTCGAGCTTTCGAGCCCCGCGGTCGAGGCTCATATTGAGCTCGTAGTAGCGCCGGCCTCGCTCACCCATGGCCAGCCGCTCCTCATCCGGAAGGCTGGCCAGCTGGCGGACGGCTGCCGCCAGGGTGGGCGCATCCCCCGGTGGGCAGACCACGCCACAGTGGGCCGATTCGACCAGGCGCGCCGCATCGCCTCGGACGGCCATCACGATCGGTCGGGCACAGGCCATGGCCACCTGGGTCTTGCCGGGGATTGTCACGGAGAGGAACGGACGGTCTTGCAGGCTGACTAGAAGGGCATCGGCCAGCGCGGTGACCGGGCCCATCTCCTGGTAGGGCAGGCGGCCGATGAAGCGGACATTGTCGAGCTGGAGCTGTTCGTTCAATTGGCGGAGCTCGGTTTCCAACTGCCCGGTGCCCACCACCACGACCTGCACCTGTGGCGTGTCCCGCAGCAGGTGGGCCGCGTGCATGAGGACGTCAAGGTTCTGGTAGAGGCCCAGGTTGCCCGAGAACATCAGGTTGAACCGGCCCGCTGTCCCCAGACGCTGGCCCAGGCCGGCATCTCTCGCCATCGGGAAAAAAGTGTCCTCCTCCGCCCAGTTCGGGATCACCGAGAGCTTCTCGGCGGGGACGCCGCGCTGCTTTAGGTGGTCCTTCATTCCTTCCGAGATCGTGACGATCGCTCCGGCCTGGGCGTAAATGCGCCGGCACCACCATTCGATCCCTCGGGCGACGACCCGCCGGGCGCTCCCATCGGCCACCATGCCAGAATCCACCACCGATTCGGGCCATAGATCCTGCACGTGGAAGAGGAACGGTACGCCGCCCAGAGCCTTCCAGAGCAGGGCAGGCAGGCCGACGGTGGCCGGCGGATGATAGACGTAGACAACATCGGGCTTCCGGACCAGCAGGGTGCCCAGAGTCGACGCTGACAACGAGAAGCTGGTGTAGTTGGCCACGCGCCGCAGCGGTGATCGATCGTGGCTGGGGTAGAGGAGGACTCGGTTGACTTTGACGTCGTCCATCTGTTCCCGGCGCCACAGCCGAACCGGCTGACCCGGGTAGAAGTGCCCACCGGGATAATTGGGAAAACCGGTGAGCACCTCGACCTCGTGGCCCCGGGCCGTCAGCCACGACGCCAATGGCATCCCGGGGATGGAAGCCGGCTCCGGGTCGAAGAACTGGCTGAGGATCAGGATTCGCATCAGGTCATGACCGGTAGAGCGGGAAGAATCCAGGCGTTGGCGCCCAGGCCGCTCCGAGCGCAGAGTCGTGATGCCGTCGTTGCTCGACCAGGGAGGCGTAGAGGTCTTGGTCCAGGATCATCTCCCCGGCGTAGAACGGCACCACCCCCTGGGGTGCGAACGAGCGCTTGTAGCGAAAGATCCCGTCGCCCGGGGTGGGCCCTCCCCCCAGCACGACGTCAGCGAGCCCCTGCTCCCTCGCCCAGAGGAATATCTCGAATTTGAGGAGATCGTTCGGCCTGATCGGGAAGGCCTCCTCCAGGGTGCCACCGATGAATGAGTAGGCGTGCCGGGGCGAATGCAGCACTATCTCGGCTGAGACCGTCCGGCCGTCAGCTCGGGCCAGGAACAGCGCCGACGCGGTTCGGAGGTGTTCCATTAGGCGGACCAGGAAGGGCAAGTCGTACCGGAACTCGGCTGCGGCCGAGCGTCGCTGCATGGTGTGTCCATAGACTTGGAGGAACTCGACCAGTGCGCCCTCGTCTGGTTCGACCCGCTCAACGACCACTCCCTCACGTCTGGCCCGGGTGACGTTCTTGCGTACCTTGTGCTCGACGCTCTGCCACAGCTCCTCTGGCGAGAGGTCGGTCGAACGTACGACGTTCTCCTGGATGAGCCGGCGTGGCCCGGGCCAGGACAGCAGGTCGTCCGTGAAGAGGGACAGCCGGGTGAACGAGGAGACGACGTGCTGGACCCGTGCCCAGGTCGTCCATTCGTCCCAGAAGCGATCGGCCAACCCCGCTCCGTCTCCCCAGCAAAAAGGCCCGGTGTAGCCCCAACGTGGTCCCGTGGCATCCCACAGGTCTGATCGATCGACCCATTCGAGCGCGGCCAGCGGGCGGAGCAGGAAGGGCAACAGAATGCCGCCCTCGCCCGTGGTGATGGCCGCGCCCATGACCCGATCCCCAGGATCAGACATCAGGCGGAGAAACTCCGGGTGAGCCGCCGGTTCCCGGGACGGCCAGCGGTCCCACAGCTGGAGCCACGCCGCCTGCTGAGCCGGTTGGTCAACGTCGAACAGGGTCAGTGGCGGTTGGCTGCTCGCCGAGGGCGCTCCCATGGGTTCGGCTACCCGGACCGCTGGCGCAGCGTGACCACGAGTTGGGAGACCAACTGCTCCAGTGCGGCGGCGGATGCATCCTGATGGATCGGCAGATTCAAAATGTGCTTTGACAACCAGTGCGAGTCTGGGAACTCCTCGGGGGTGATGTTTCTGACCAAGCTGTGGTAGAGGCTGGTGACGCCGAATCCGGATTTGTTCATGCTCTCGTAAATCTGATCCCGATCGGCCTGCTGGACGACGGTCGGCAAGGTCTGCAGCACTTCCCCCTCCCGCAGCTCAGGCCAGAGCGGGTCGATCTCGCCCTCGACCTCCCTGAGTAGATCCATGAGCAACTGGGCATTGGCCTTGCGGGCGGTCGCGATCGCGGCCAAGTCGTAGTTGACCAGTGTTCGGGCCCGACCTTCCGGGTGCGGCAGGTCGGCGAATTCGGGGCGCCGGGTCCAATTCCGTTCCGACGTCTCATCGCGGTTGATCAGGAGGAGGCCCCCGTCCGGTAGCGGGAAGAATTTGTGCAGCGAGAACACGGCTCCATGACCGGCGCGGCCCGAAGTGCCTTCGGTGAGATCGGTGAGCAACGAGTGCGCTTCGTCTTCCAGCGTCCAGGCGCCGAACTCCCGTCCCAGCTCAATGGCCTGAGCGTAGCCATCCGGGATCCGGCCGAAGAAGGGGACCACAATCAGTCCGGCCACTTCGCCGCCACGCAACTCGTCGCGCAAATGGGCCAGATCGATGCCGAGATCTGGGCCTAGCCGGTAGAAGTGCACGTCGAATCCCCGCTCCTGCAGGGGATCGAGGATCCCCGATCCTTCGTTGGGCGACCAGCCCACATAGGCCGGGCAGAGGACCACGGCGCCGGAAGTGAGCCCGGCGGAATCGAAGAAGGCGCCGATGCCGTCTCGGGCCCGGTTGAATTCGTACGTGGTCCGCTGAGCGACCGCGGTGTCGCTGGGCGCTTTGGCCACGGTCAGCTTCGGGTCAGATGCCAACGGACCCGTAGCTCCCAGCGGGCGACAAGGCAGATCGAAGGTGCGTCATCGGTGCCGTGAGTCGATGGGCGCTCATCAAGAGGGATGCACGCTCGGGTTTCGGGGCACCCGGCGCATCGGCGTCGCCCAGGCAGAGGATGCGTCGTGCGGGATTCATCTGTCCAAGCGCGGCAAGGAGGTCCGAGCTGGCCAGACCGGCCGGATCGGTCAGCCGGAAGTAGGTGTCGCCCAGCCGCCCGACGGACCAGGACTGTGCGCCGGTCCGCACTGAGAACTCCGAAAAGCCGAATGCCCTATGCGAAGCCTCAGCCTGGGGGAACCCGCTGACGATCACGTCGGAGTTGTGTGAACCGTCCCATTCTGGCAGCTTGGCGGACCACCATGAGCGACGACCGAGTGCGACAAAGCCCAAACTCCGGTACCAGTCGAACGCTCGGGTGTTGTCCTCGAACACGTCGAGGGACATCGATGCGTCGGTTGCTCTGGCCTCATCGACCCCGCCGCTCAGCAGTATCCCTCCCAAACCCTGGTATCGAGCTTCCTCACGGACACTGATATAGGAGAGAACCAGGGTGTGGCCAGACCGGGAGAACTCGGCGGCTCCGAGTACCCCGGATCCCGTTCCGGCCACGAGAAAGATCGTCGAGGAGAGGGGACCTAGCGCCGCCACCTGCGCCACGTAGTCCTCAACGCCAGAACACCCGTACACGGTGAGCGCGACGACCTCGGGCGTGAAGCCTTCGCGGATGGCGGCGACGATCGAGGGTGCATCGGCCGGTGTCGCCACTCTCACCCATGGTTCGCTCATTGGCGTGCCTCATCGGTGGCGGATCGGCTTCTCTGCGTGTCCAGGTTCTCCATCAGAGCCTGGGGGTCGTCCACATAGCCGCGTCGGGAGGCCACGATGGCCAGGGATTTGAGGGCGATCCATCCGTCCAGCCGGAGCGACCAGTGGTCGACGTACCAGACATCGAGGGCGAACCGTTCATCCCAGGGCAGCTCGTTGCGCCCGTGGATCTGGGCCCAACCGGCGATTCCCGGCCGGACCTCGAAACGGCGCCGCTCATCAGGAGCGAAATAAGGGAGGTAGCTCAAGAGGAGCGGACGCGGCCCCACCAGACTCATCTCGCCTCGCAGGACATTCACCAGTTGGGGAATCTCATCCAGGCTGGTGGCTCGCAAGAACTGCCCCAATCTGGTCGTCCGGGCCGAATCAGTCACGGGCGATCCGCCGTCTTCCATGGGATTGCGCATGGTCCGGAATTTGAGGAGCACGAAGGGGTGCTCACCCAAGCCCGGACGACGCTGGCGAAAGAGGACTGGTCGCCCCGTCGTGAAGAGAATCGCCAGAGCGACGACAATGGTCACCGGGATGGTGAGGGTCAATACGAGCAGCGCGACCATGACATCGATCGACCGTTTCACCAGAGCCCTTGGTCCGCCTCCCGGTCGAAGGGTCGACTCCATCTCAATCGTGAGCCATGGGTGAGACGCGCCGGCCCAATGAGTCCTCAAGCGAGTTGACCATATAGGAGAGGTCGTCACTGTTCAGCTTGGAGTGGAAGGGGAGCGAGAGCAGATGCTCGGCCAGCCAGTCGGTCACCGGCAAGTGCCGCTGCTCCCCGCAGAAGATGGGCTGCCGGTGTGCCGGGGGGAAATAGAGGCGGGCTTCAATGCTCTGCGTTTGTAGTTCAGACAGGATCTCGTCGCGACCATGCTCAACCAATAGCGAGTAGAGCATGTAGGTATGCTCTCGATCGTCCGGGGCTGCCGGCGTGGTGACGCCTGTCACGCTCCGGAGGCGGTGGCGCATCCACTCCGCGTTGCGGCGCTTAGTGGCGATGATCCCACCCAGGCGCCCCAGTTGCACGCTACCCATGGCAGCCTGCACTTCGCTCATCCGCCAGTTGTACCCCATGACGGTGTGTTCGTAGGGGGACGTTTGGCCGTGATTTCTGAGCAGTCGGATGCGCTCAGCCAAGTGCGAGTCTGAGGTGGTGACCATGCCACCTTCCCCCATGGTGATGTTCTTGGTGGGAGTGAAGCTGAACATCCCGGCATGACCTAACCCGCCCACTGATCGGCCGTGATAGGTCGCACCGTGCGCCTCGGCCGCATCTTCAATCAAGAACACTCCGGCGTCGTCCGCGACGGCTCTCAGCTCGTCCATGTCGGCTGGCTGGCCGCCGTAGTGCACCGCCAGAATGGCCCGGGTCTTCGGGGACAAGCAGCGGGTCACGTCGACGGGGTCGAGATTGAAGCGTTCGGGGTCGACGTCGGCGAAGACCGGCTGGGCTCCGACATGGACGATTGAAGTGGCCGACGAGATGAAGGTCAGGGAGGGGACGATTACCTCGTCACCCGGCCCAATGCCCAGTCCCAGGTAGATGGCGGCCAGGGCGACGGTGCCGTTGGCCAGTGCGACGGCGTGCTCGACCTCATGGCGCTCGGCAAAGTCGCGTTCAAACTGCCTTGTGGCCGGACCGTTGGTGAGCCATCCCGAGGAAAGGACTCGGCGCACGGCGTCAACTTCTGCTTCTCCCATGGTGGGGGAAGCCAGGCGGTAGAGGAAGTCGGGTGCTTCGCCGGGGGACTCGTCGCGCACCCGCTCACGATAGACGCCGAGACCGCAGGCACGATACGCCCCAGCCTTGCGAACTGAGGCGATTGCCTATGATTGGTCATGGTTCGGGAGGAAATCGACGGAGCCATCCCTCGGCCGCGTCAGAGGGTCGGGGCGGACGGGACCGCAACTCGGCCGGCCCTGCTGGTGGTGGTCAGTCACTACCTTCCCGGGTATCTGGCCGGGGGTCCGGTTCGATCGATTGAAGGTATTGTTGAGCATCTCGGCGACGAGTTCGACATTTTCATCGTTACCAGCGATCGGGATTTCGGGAGTCAGATGCCGTTTCCGGGCATCCGCACCGGCCAATGGGTGGCGCGGGGCCGCGCCCACGTCATGTACCTCAACCGTCGTGCCTTCACCGCCCGCCGTTTACGGCGGTTACTCCTCGAAGTTGAGCCCGAAGTGCTCTACCTCAATTCGCTCTTCTCCGTGCGGTTCATGGTCCTGCCCGCGCTCGTGGCCCGGGTAGTTCGGCGCTCCTTGCCAATTGTCGTGGCCCCGCGAGGTTCGCTCGACCCCGGGGCGCTCGTCCTGGGCCATACCAAGAAGCGCCTTTTCCTGGCCGTACTGAAACTGATCGGGCTGACCCGGGCGGTCAACTGGCAGGCCACGTCACGCGATGAGAAGAAAGCCATCGAGTCCGCGCTGGGGCCGGTACGGGTCTCGGTCGCCGCCAACTTTGCGCCGGCAGTTCCCGAAGGGCGCCGCGAGGAAATGGCCAAGGAGCCGGGCCGGGTGCGGATGGTGTTCCTTTCCAGAGTCGTGCCAAAAAAGAATCTGCTGTTCGCCCTGGAACGACTGGCCAGCGTGCAGGGCACCGTC
The DNA here is from genome assembly GCA_035552095.1 of Acidimicrobiales bacterium. GTDB lineage: Bacteria > Actinomycetota > Acidimicrobiia > Acidimicrobiales > RAAP-2 > Bog-473. Next base: position 25,309 of record DASZMA010000105.1, read on the forward strand.
GAGCTCACGGTGGCGGGACCTCAAGAGGATGTTCGCTACTGGGCCCAGTGCCAGCGCGTCATCGCTGAGCAATTGCCCCACGTGCGCGTGTCGGTTGTCGGAGCAGTCCCACACGATGAGGTGAGTGATCTCCTGGGTCACCACCATTTCTTTCTCTTGCCAACCTTGGGCGAGAATTTTGGGCATTCGATCCTGGAGGCACTGGGAAGTGGCCTCGGCGTCCTGGTGAGTGACCGGACGCCGTGGCGCGGGCTGGTCGGCCTGGGCGCCGGGTGGGATCTCGACCTGGCTGATGTGGCCGGCTGGGAGCAGGCGCTGCAGCGGTGTTGCGACATGGATCAAGCGGAGTTCTCGACGCTGTCCAAGGGCGCCCGGCAGGCCCGGTCGATCCTGCCGGATGTGGATGAGGCGGTACGAGCGAATCGCCGCCTCTTTCGGACCGGGAGCGCGCGCTAGCCATGTGCGGTATCGCCACCATCCATCGCTACCGGCGCTCTGCCTCGACCGTCGAGGAAGGGGAGATCAACGCCATTCGTGACGCCATGGCCAATCGAGGGCCGGACGGCTCGGGTACGTGGGTCTCGCCGGACCGCAGTATCGCCCTGGCCCACCGTCGCCTCGCCATCATCGGGTTGGGCGACCAGGGCCGCCAGCCCATGGCACTGACCACCCGGTGCACCGGGGGCGACGGCGACCTGGTGGTGACCTACAACGGGGAGATCTACAACCACGTCGAACTGCGGAGCCGGCTCTCGGACCTCGGTCACCGTTTCCGCAGCACGTGTGACACCGAAGTGCTCCTCCATCTTTACGAAGAGTACGCCGAGGACATGGTGGACCACCTCCGAGGGATGTTCGCCTTCACCTTGTGGGATGGCCAACGAAGGCACTTGCTCTTGGCTCGGGATCCATTGGGGATCAAGCCCCTCTATGTGGCCGATGACGGGTCGACGCTACGCGTCGCCTCCCAGGCCAAAGCGCTCATCGCCGGCGGCGGCGTGTCGGCCGAGCCGAGCAACGCCGGAGTGGCCGGCTTCTTCTTGTTCGGCAGCGTCCCCGAGCCGCTGACCGCCTGGGACGCCATCACGGCGATACCGGCCGGGGCCACGGTGATCGTTTCCGAAGGCGGGGTGGGCCAACCCCGCCTTCACGGCTCGATCGCCGACTTCTGGCGAGACGGTCAACGTGCATCGGCGACGGGTGCAGACGCCGGTGCTCTCATCCGATCGGCTCTGGCCGATTCCGTCCGGGCCCACCTGGTGGCCGATGTCGAGGTTGGTGTTTTCCTCTCGGCCGGGGTCGACTCCGGTGCGCTCTTGGGTCTGGGTTCGGAGCTGGGCGGCCCGATGGCGGCGGTGACGCTCGGGTTCGAGGAATACCAGGGTCACGCGACTGACGAGACGCCGCTCGCCCGTACCGTCGCCGAGCACTACGGCGCCCGGCACGCCGTGGACCTGATCGGCCGGAGTGATTTCCGCCGCTGGCTGCCCGAGATCCTGCATGCCATGGACCAGCCCAGCATCGACGGGGTCAACACCTGGATGGTGAGCCGGAAGGCGGCGGAGGCCGGACTCAAGGTGATCCAGTCGGGTATCGGAGGGGATGAGCTGCTCGCCGGGTACGGCTCATTCTCGTCTGTTCCGAAATGGGCCCGACGGTTGCGGCCATTCGGCGTCGTTCCCGGCCTGGGGCGTACCAGTCGGCGGGGGTTCCAACATCTTCCCTTTTTGGCCTCACGCCCGAAACTGCCGGGACTCCTCGAGTACGGCGGCTCGCTCCAGAACCTCTGGTTCCTGCAGCGAGCTCTTTTCCTGCCCTGGGAGCTGCCCGAGCTCCTGGGACCCGAGAGGTCCGAGGATGGGTTACGCCAACTGGACCTCGACTCGTTGCTGCAGGGGGCGACCGAGCCTGATCCGGGCTCTGACCTCAAGAGAATCGCCTCGCTCGAGGGATCGATCTACATGCGCAATCAACTGTTGCGTGACGCCGACTGGGCGGGCATGGCCCACTCACTCGAGATTCGGGTGCCGTTCGTGGACGTCGAATTGATCAGACAGGTTGGCCCCTTGCTCAACGATGACAGGCCGCCCGGGGAGTTGAAGCGACTGGCTGGGAATGCCCCCGCTCGCCCTTTGCCCTCCGCTGTGCTCAATCGGAGCAAGTCGAACTTCAATGTTCCGGTGGGCCAGTGGGCGGTGGATCTTGGAGGGTATGACTCGTGGCGCCGGGTCCCCATGCTGCGGGACGACCGAACCCCTTGGGCGCGTCGCTGGGCCTACCTGGTGGCGGACAGTCTGGGCCTGTTGCTCGCCACCTGAAGTATCAGCGCAAAACGGCTGAGTCGCTCAGGCGGGCCAGTCCGCCGTGCAGGTCGGTCTGACTCGGCTGCCCTTCGATCTCGGCCAAAAGGTCGAGGTCGATTGGAGGCACGACGGCACTGACAATGAGCGGATGGACCTGTCGCAGTTCTTTGTCGTCCGAACCGAAGAGCACCTCGTGCAGCTTCTCCCCCGGCCGCAGTCCGGTATAGGTGATGGAGATCGGACGGGACGCCTGACTGATCAGACGTTCGGCCACGTCGGCGATTTTGACCGGCATCCCCATGTCGAGGAGGAAGACCCGGCCGCCTTCGCCCAGGGCCCCGGCCTGAATGGTGAGTTGCACCGCCTCCTGCACCGTCATGAAGTATCGGGTGACGTCTGGATCGGTCACGGTCACCGGGCCGCCGGCTTCGACCTGGGCCCGGAAGACGGTCAGCACCGAACCCCGGCTGCCCAGGACGTTGCCGAAGCGCACGCTTATGAACTGGCCGTCAGCGGTGTCGCCGACCGTGGCGGTCAACCGCTCCGCCAGCCGCTTGGTGTAACCCAGCACGCTGATGGGATTGGCTGCCTTGTCCGTCGAGACGTTGACGAACAAAGCGACGTCCACTTCGCGCGCTGCCGTGAGTACGTTGAGGGTTCCGCGGACGTTGGTCTTGATCGCCTCCGCCGGCCACATCTCTAGTAAGGGCAGGTGTTTGAGAGCAGCGGCGTGAAAGACCACGTGCGGTCGGTGCTCAGCGAAGACGTCGCGTAGTGCGCCCAAGTCGCGGATATCGCACACGACGATCTCTCGGGAGTCGAGCATGGCCCTGCCCTCGATGTTGAGCTGCACCTGGTGCAGCGCCGACTCGTCACGATCCAGCATGATCAGCGAGGCCGGCGAGTATCGGTACAGCTGTTGGCATAGTTCGGAGCCGATGGATCCGCCCGCTCCGGTAACCAGTACCCGGCGGCCTTCAATATATTGCGCCACTGACTCAAAGTCGGTGTCGGTGGCCCGCCGGCCGAGCAGGTCGGTCTCGGTGACCGGGCGGATGTCCGTCACGCTGACCTCGACGGCGAAGAGCTCTGCCACGGGGGGGAGCACGCGTACGGATAGGCCGGCCGCCGCGGCCAGGTCGCTGAGCTCCTGAATGAGTGAGGACTCCGCGCTGGGGATGGCAACGATCATGGTGGTGGCTCGCGACTCTCGGGCCGCCTCCTTCACATGCCGGCGATCACCCATGACTTTGAGGTGGCGCACCTGTGACTGACGCTTCCTGGGATTGTCGTCGAGCAGGGCCACGGCGACCAGCGGTGCGTCCGGGTCTTTGGCCAGCGCGTCAATGACTTGCCGCCCGCCTTCGCCCGCTCCGAATACGATGGCCCGCTCAGCCGAATTTGAGGCCTGGAACTGGTACTCGCGGTAGTAACGCCATCCGCATCGGGCTCCGGCGGTGAGCACAAAGGTGAAGGCGCCAGCAGCCAGAGCGGCCCCGAGGGGTATGTCCTTGCGCAGGAAGAGGTAACTGGCGCCGACCAGCACGGCCGTGGCCACGGCCACCGTCCAAGTCAGAGTGGCGATCTGTTCGAAGCTCCCGATCTTCCAGCGCACCCGATAGAGCGGCCTCCAGCCGACGAGGAGCTGGGTCGTCGCCACGATGGCGATCCCGACCACGAGCCCACCGGACAACGAGCGTTCGTCGTTGAGCTGGAAGCGCAGGTAGGTGGTGAGGACGAGGGCGATGGCCCAAGCGCAGGCGTCCACAAGCGGGCTGAAGACGCGCTGGTTTTGCAGCAATCGCCTGACCCGGGAGGCGGGCCGCGCCGGAGGACTCAGCGTGCCCTCGTCGTCCTGCCTGTGCTGCTGTGCCGACATATCGCAACTGTCCTCTGACCAGTGACTCAGTATTCGTCCCGCGCCGGAAGCTGTGCCCGAGCCAATCAATAGCACATCGGTCCCGCTTTCGGTCCGCCCGACCATAAGGTGACAATCATGAAACTCGGAATCCACTTCGCCAACTTCACCCTGCCCGGGGGGCCCGAAGCGCTGGCTTCGACCCTGGCCGCCACCGCCCGGGCCGCGGAAGCGGGCGGCTGTTCCACTTTCTCCCTGATGGACCACTGGTACCAGATGGACAACATCGCCACCGCCGAGGAGCCCATGTTGGAGGGCTACACCTCGCTGGGCTTCCTGGCCGGGCAGACCGAGCACATGACCCTCGGCCTGCTGGTGACTGGGGTCACCTACCGCCACCCCGGGCTGCTGGCCAAGATCGTCACCACCCTCGATGTCCTCTCGGGCGGCCGGGCCCAGCTGGGCATCGGGGCGGCCTGGTACGAGCGCGAGCACCTCGGCCTGGGCGTGCCCTTCCCGCCGGTGAGCGAGCGCTTCGAGCGGCTGGAGGAGGCGCTGCAGATCTGCCACCAGATGTGGAGCGACGACGACGGGCCCTACCAGGGCCGCTACTACCAGCTGGCCGAGACGATCTGCTCGCCCCGACCCATTCAGCAGCCCGCCCCGAAGATCCTCATCGGGGGCAGTGGGGAGCGCAAGACCCTGCGACTGGTGGCCCGCTACGCCGATGCGTGCAACCTGTTCGCCATCGATCTGGCCGGGGTGGCCCACAAGCTCGAGGTGCTGGCGCGCCACTGTGAGACCGAGGGCCGCGACCCCGCCGCCATTTCCAAGACGGTGCTCGGCCTCTCCGATCCACTGAGTGACGTGGATGGGTTCCTCTCCAGCATGGAGGAGTACGCCGCGCTCGGCATCGACCTGGTCGAGCTGATGCCCATGGTGCCGGACCCGGCCGCCTGGGTGGCGGAGGTCACCGAACGCGTCATGCCGCGGCTGGCGGACATCTAAGGCGGGATGAGCCTCTTCGCCGACGCCGCCCAACGCCAATTGGAGCGCCAGGCCCCCCTGGCCGCCCGCCTGCGCCCGCGCACCCTGGACGAGGTGGTGGGTCAGGAGCACCTGGTCGGCCCCGGTGCCCCCCTGCGCACCCTGGCCGAATCCGACCGGGTGGGCTCGGCCATCCTGTGGGGGCCGGCTGGCACCGGCAAGACCACGCTGGCCCGGTTGCTGGCCGCCACCACGGCCAAGCACCTGGTCACCCTCTCGGCCACCGCGGCCGGGGTCAAGGACGTCCGCGAGGCCCTGGCCGACGCGCAGCGCCGGCTGGGTGAGCAGGGGCAGGGGACCATGCTCTTCGTCGACGAGGTGCACCGGTTCAACAAGTCACAGCAGGACGTCCTGCTCCCCGCCGTCGAGGACGGTCTGGTCGTGCTCATCGGGGCCACCACCGAGAACCCGTTCTTCGAGGTGAACCCGCCCCTGCTCAGCCGCTCCTCGCTGTGGCGCCTGCACCCGCTCAGCGCTGACAACCTGCGCACGCTGGTGCAGCGCGGCCTCCTCGCCGAGGAGGCGACGGCGGACGACGACGCCATCGACGCCGTGGTGGCGGCCTGCGAGGGGGACGCCCGAGCCGCCCTGACCACCGTTGAAGTGGCGGTGGCGCTGGCCCGGGCCACCCGGCCCGAGCAGTCGCCCCTGGTCCTGACCATGGACGACATGGCCAAGGCGCGGGACGGCCGTCTCTTCCACCAAGGAGCCGACGAGCACTACGACCAGATCAGTGCCCTCATCAAGAGCGTGCGTGGGTCCGATCCCGATGCCGGCCTCTACTGGATGGCCCGCATGATCGAAGGCGGCGAGGACCCCCGGTTCCTGGCCCGGCGCATGGTCATCCTGGCCAGCGAGGACATCGGGCTGGCCGATCCCCAGGCCCTGCTCATCGCCGAGGCGGCGGCCCGCGCGGTCGAGTACGTGGGCCTGCCGGAGGCGGCCTTGAACCTGGCCGAAGCGGTGATCTATCTGGCCCGGGCGCCCAAGTCGAACGCGGTGATCGTGGCGCTGGGCCGGGCCCAGGAGGACGTACGTGGTGGCCTGCCCCAGGAGGTGCCGATGCACCTGCGCGACGCCCACTACAAGTCGGCCGGGTCGATCGGCCACGGTGAGGGCTATATCTATCCCCACGGTGACCCCCCGGGAGCGGGGAACCAGCAGTATCGTCCTGAGGCGCTGGAGGGGCACGTCTACTTCGAGCCGTAGGTCGACATGGCGGGGAGGCACGAAGGTGAAGAGGGGAATCGTGTTGGCGGGGTTGCTGGCGGCCACCCTGAGCGCGGGCGCGCTGGTCCCGGTGGCCGCCGCCGCCCCGTTGACCAAAGTGGCCCTCCAGGGCGAGCTGCTCCGCCTGCCCGCTGACGTCACCCGGCTGGGCGCCGTGCCCGGGGCCCAGGTGCTCCACCTCGAGGTCGGCCTCACCGGCCGCGACCCGGCCGGGCTCGACCGGGAAGTCACTGCCGTCTCGACGCCGGGCTCGCCGCAGTACCGCCACTACCTGACCTCGGCCCAGTACGCCGCCGCCTACGGGCCCAGCCCCTCCGAGGTGTGGCAGGTCACCACGGCCCTGCGGGCCGAGGGGCTGACCGTCGGCACCCCGAGCGCCGGCAGCAACCTGCTGCCGGTCAGCGGCCGCGCCGCCACCGTGTCGTCCGCCTTCAACACCCCGCTGGAGTCGATCCGCCTGCCCGGCCGGATCACCTCGCTGGCCAACACGGCGGCGCCCCAGATCCCGGCCGCGCTATCGGGTGCCATCACCGGCATCGTCGGCCTCAGCGGACTCTCGCTGGCCCACTCCATGCTGCTGAGCCAGACCTCGCACGCCGTGGCGGCGAGCGCACCGGCCACGAGCCACCTGGCCGCCCACGCGGTGGGCGCCCCCCAGGCCTGCGGGGGCGCGGCCGGTGCTGCCGCGACGTCGGCTTACACGTCGACGCAGTTGGCCGATATCTACGGGCTGAGCGACCTCTTCGCCCAGGGCCGGACGGGCCTCGGCCAGACCATCGCCGTGCTCGAGTTCGAGCAGTACTCGGCCAACGACATCGCCACCTTCGAGTCGTGTTACGGCCTGAGCAATCCGGTGCGCTCGGTCACCGTCGACGGCACCCCGCCCGGCTCGCCCAGCGGCACCGGCGAGTCCGCGCTCGATATTGAACTGGCCGCCGTCAACGCCCCCTCCTCGTCGCTCGTCGTCTACCAGGCGCCGAACCAGGCCAGCGGCGCCACCTCGCTCGACCTGCTCAACCGCATCGCCAGCGACGACGTGGCCCAGACCATCACCACGAGTTGGGGGGTGTGCGAGCAGGACATCACGCCGGGCAACGTCCAGACCGAGCACGCCATCTTCGCCCGCATGGCCGCCCAGGGGCAGACCATGGTGGCCGCCTCGGGCGATGAGGGATCCGAGGACTGCTACCAGACCGACGGCGGGACCGAGTTGGCCGTCGACGACCCGGGCAGCCAGCCCGACGTGGTCAGCGCCGGCGGCACCTCGCTGCCGGGCGGGGCCGTGGGCAACCAGACGGTGTGGAACAACTGCGGCGTGGCCAACCACGGCAGCTGCCAGAACAACCCGAGCCGGGGCGCCTCGGGCGGCGGGTACTCCGGGGTGTGGTCCAAGCCCTCCTGGCAACCGGCCGCCGCCGCGCTCGGCCCCGCGACCAACCGCTGCGGGGACGCCGCCGGCTGCCGCAGTGTGCCCGACCTCTCCTCCTCGGCCGACCCGGCCCACGGTGTGGCGGCCTACTTCGCCGCCGGTGGCGGGTGGGAGGTCTACGGCGGCACCAGCGCGGTGGCCCCGGCCATGGCGGCGTTCTTCGCCGACACCAATCAGGGCTGTGCCGCCCCGGTGGGCCTGGTCGGGCCGGCGCTCTACGCGGCCGACAACGGGTCCAATTACACCGACGTGACCTCGGGCAACAACGACTTCACCGCCAGCAACGGCGGCAACTGGGGCGCCCAGGCCGGGTACGACCCGGCGTCGGGGTTGGGCACCCCGCAGGAGCAGAACCTGGCCATCGCCCTCCAGGGCGGTGCCGGCTGCCCGGCCGTGGCCTCGCTCAGCGCCAACAGCGGCCCGGTGACCGGGGCGCCGGCCATCACCATCACCGGCGGCGGGCTGGCCACCGCCTCGAGCGTCAATTTCGGTTCGGCCGGGCCGGGGCGGATCCTCTCGGCCGGCTCGACCTCGCTTCTGGTGCAGCCGCCGGCGGCCCCGGCTGACCTCTGCGTGGACATCACGGTGACCAACCCGCAGGGGACCTCGGTCACCAGCTCGGCCGACCGCTACGGCTTCGGCAGCCTGAGCAACTGCAACGGCTACCGCTTCGTGGCATCGGACGGCGGCATCTTCGACTTCGGCTCGGCCAACTTCGCCGGCAGCACCGGCAACATCGCCCTGCACGCCCCCATCGTGGGGATGGCCACCACCCCGAGTGGCAACGGCTACTGGCTGGTGGCGTCGGACGGTGGCATCTTCGCCTTCGGCGACGCGCCGTTCTACGGCTCCATGGGGGGGACCCACCTGAACCAGCCCATCGTGGGCATGGCCGCCACCCCCAGCGGGAACGGCTACTGGCTGGTGGCGTCGGACGGCGGCATCTTCGCCTTCGGCGGGGCCCGCTTCTGGGGCTCGACGGGCAGCCTCAACTTGAACCGGCCCATCGTGGCCATGGCCACCACCCCGACCGGCAACGGCTACTGGCTGGTGGCCTCGGACGGCGGCATCTTCACCTTCGGCGACGCCGTGTTCCGCGGCTCCACCGGCGGCGTGGCCCTCAACCGGCCCATCGTGGGCATGGCCGCCACCCTCAACGGTGGCGGGTACTGGCTGGTGGCCTCCGACGGCGGCATCTTCGGGTTCGGCAACGCCGCCTTCCACGGCAGCACCGGCGGTATCTCGCTCAACCAGCCCATCGTGGGCATGGCCCGCACCGCCGATTCGGGCGGCTACTGGCTGGTGGCCTCCGACGGCGGCGTCTTCAGTTTCGGTGACGCGCAGTTCTACGGCTCCACCGGCGGCATCCACCTCAACCGGCCCATCGTGGGCATGGCCGGGGGCTGATCGGGGGGCTGATCGGGGGGCGAGGCGGCGCCCAGTGGCCGGCGCCACCGCCGGTAGGCTGGGCTCATGGACGCCAATGAGCTGCGGGCGGCCTTCACGCGCTTCTTCACCGAGCGGGGCCACACCTTCGTTCCCTCGGCCAGCCTGATCCCCCACGACCCGACGGTGCTCTTCACCATCGCCGGCATGATCCCCTTCAAGCCGTACTTCGTGGGGGACGAGGTGGCCCCGTGGCCGCGGGCGACCTCCATTCAGAAGTGCTTCCGAACCCCCGATATCGACATCATCGGCACCGACACCTACCACTGCACCTTCTTCGAGATGCTGGGCAACTTCAGCTTCGGCGACTACTTCAAGGAGGAGGCCATCCCGCTGGCCTGGGAGCTGCTGACCGGGGTCTTCGGGCTGGACGGTGACCGCCTGTGGGTCACCGTGCACGACGACGATGACGAGGCCGAGCAGATCTGGATCGACAAGGTCGGGTTCCCGGCCGGCCGCATTCAGCGCATGGGCGACGCCGACAACTTCTGGGCCATGGGCGAGACCGGGCCCTGCGGCCCCGACTCGGAGATCTTCATCGACAAGGGCGCCTCCTACGGGGCCGACGGCGGGCCGAAATTCGGAGGTGAGCAGCGCTTCGTCGAGCTGTGGAACCTGGTCTTCATGCAGTTCAACCGCGACGGCGCCGGTCATTTGAGCGACCTGCCCCACAAGAACATCGACACCGGGGCCGGCTTCGAGCGGATCCTGCCCATCCTCCAGGGCGTCGACTCCATGTACGACACCGACCTGTTCGTCCCCATCCTGGAGGCAGCAGCCTCCAGCGTCGGCACCGCCTACGGCGCCGACGAGCGCACCGACGTGGCGCTGCGGGTCATGGCCGACCACGGCCGGGCCATGTCCATGCTGGTGGCCGACGGCGTGCTGCCGGCCAACGAGGGCCGGGGCTACGTGCTGCGCCGGGTGGTGCGCCGGGCCGTGCTGGCCGCCCGCCGCCTGGGGGTGGAGACGCCGATCACCCCGGTCCTGGTCCAGGCGGCCACCGGGGTGCTGGGCGCGGCCTGGCCGGCCCTGGTGGCCAACCAGGACGTGATCCTCAACGTGGTCACCCGGGAGGAGGCCGGCTTCGACCGCACCCTGCGGGCCGGGTTGGGCCGGTTGGAGGAGGCGTTCGCCACCGGGGAGAAGGTGCTGGCGGGCGACGTGGCCTTCACCCTGCACGACACCCACGGCTTCCCGGTGGAGCTCACCGAGGAGTTGGCCCGTGACGCCGGGGTGGAGGTGGACCGGGCCGGTTTCGACGCCGCCATGGCGGCCCAGCGCGAGCGCGCCCGCGCCGCGGCCAAGGCGGCCGCGGTGGGCGAGGAGTCGTCCTACCGGGCCCTGCTGGAGGCGGAGGGGCCGACACAGTTCGTCGGGCGCTCGAGCGAGCACTACGAGATGCCGGCCCGGGTGATCGGCGTGCTGGCCGGCGACGAGCCGGGGCAGGTCGAGGTCTTCTTGGACCAGACGCCCTTCTACGCCGAGGGTGGCGGCCAGGTGGGCGACACCGGGACCATCGTCACCGAGACCGGCATCGCCGAGGTCTACGACACCGTCTACGCCCTGCCGGGGCTGATCGCCCACCGGGCCCGGCTCGACGGCGAGCTGGTGCTGGGGCAGGACGCGCTGGCCACCATTGACGGGGCGCGCCGAGAGAGCATCCGGCGCAACCACACCGCCACCCACCTGCTGCACTCGGCCCTGCGCCGCGTGCTCGGCGACCACGTGCGCCAGCAGGGCTCCCTGGTGGCGCCGGACTACCTGCGCTTCGACTTCTCGCATCATGAGCAGCCGACGCCCGAACAGCTGGCGGAGGTGTTCGCGCTGGCCAACGACGCCGTGCTGACCGACGCCCCGGTGGAGACCACCGAGACCTCGCGGGGTGACGCCGAGCGCATGGGGGCCATCGCCTTCTTCGGAGACAAGTACGGCGACGCGGTGCGCGTGGTGCAGGCCGGCACCACGTCCTTGGAGTTCTGCGGCGGCACCCACGTCGGGTCCCTGGGTCAGATCGGCCCCATCGCCCTTTTGTCCGAGGGCAGCATCGGGTCCAACACCCGGCGCATCTTCGCCGTCACCGGGCGGGCCGCCCTGGACCGCTTCGACGCCCGGGAGCACCTGCTGCAGTCGGCCGCCGCGCTGCTGCGGACCGAGCCCGACGAGCTGGTGCCGACGCTGGAGCGGCTGCTGGCCCGCCAGCGCGAGGCCGACAAGGAACTGTCCAAGCTGCGCCAGGCCTCCAGTGCCTCGGCGGCCGACGACCTGGCCGCCGCCGCGGTGGTGGCCGGCCAGTCCGTGGTGGTGGCCCGGGCCGACGGGCTCGAGGGCGACGCCCTGCGCACCATGGCCCAGGCCGTACTGCGCCACGACGGCATCGCCGCCGTCGTGCTCGGCGGCTCGCCCGACGGGGCCAAGGCGGCCATTGTGGCGGCCACCGGGGGCACACCCAACGCCACCGAACTGGTGCGGACGCTGGGCGCCCTCGTCGGCGGCGGGGGCGGCGGCTCGCCCGAAGTGGCGCTGGCCGGCGGCAAGGACCCGGCGCGCCTGGACGAGGCGTTGGCCGAGGCCCGCCGGCTGCTGTCGGAGTGAGTGCGCCTTCCCCGGGGCGCGGGCCGGGACGGGTAGTGGCACTGGATCTGGGTTCCCGCCGCATCGGCGTGGCCTTCAGCGACAGCGGTCGCACGGTGGCCTCGCCGTGGGGGATGGTGGCCCGCAGCGGCGACCCCGGGCGCGACCGGTCGGCCGTGCTCGATGTGGTGCACGAGATGGAGGCGGTCCTGGTCGTGGTCGGCCTGCCCCTGAGCCTCTCCGGTGTCCAGGGCCCGGCGGCCAAGGCCGCCCTGGCCGAGGTGGCCGCCCTGCGGGCGCTGCTCGAGCCGATGGGGGTGGCGGTCGAGACGGCCGACGAGCGCTTCACCACCACCGAGGCGCAGCGCTCCCTGACGGCGGCCGGCCGCAAGGGCAAGGCATCCCGCTCGGTCATCGACAGCGCGGCGGCCATGGTGCTGCTGCAGAGTTGGCTCGACGGGGCCCGTGCTGCAGCCGGGCCCCGCGGTGACTGACGTGCCGCAGTACCCCGAGTTCACCTCCGCCGAGGGGTTCGACCCCTCGGGCGAGGAAGAGCCGGCCGGTGCGGGCTCGGGTTCGGGTGGATCTGGGTCGCCGGCGCCGCCCGGGCGCGGCCGTCATCGACGCCGGGGCCGGCGGGGCCGCCTGCTGCTGACCGGGCTCGGGCTGTTGGTGCTGATCGTCCTGGCCTTCGGCCTCTGGTACGAGTTGCAGTCGCACGCCCTCGGGCCGCCCGGGCGCCGGGAGATCGTCCAGGTCGCCGCCGGCGAGTCGGTCAGCTCGGTGGCCAGCACACTCTCGGCCGACAAGGTGATCGGGAGCACCTTCGCCTTCAAGGTCTCGGGCCTGGTGCACGGCAACCCGACCCTCCAACCGGGCAGCTACGAGTTCCACCAGAACCTGACCTTCGCCGAGGTGCGGTCCATTCTGAGCGGCGGGCCCAACATCTACGCCGTCACGGTCAACCCGGGTCTGACCCTGAGTGAGGTGGCGACGCGGGTGGACGCCCTGCCCGGCCACGGCGGAACGTCGTTCGCTCACCTGGCCGCCAGCGGTGCGGTCCATTCCCTCTTCTCGCCCGCCGGCTCGGACAACCTTGAGGGCTTGCTGGGCACCGGCACCTACCTGGTCCTGCCCGGGGAGACCGACACCACCATTCTGGTCGACATGGTGAAGCGGTTCGATAGCCAGGCCACATCGGCCGGCCTCACCACCGCCTCGGCCAGCGCGCTCGGCCTGACCCCCTACCAACTCGTCACCGCGGCGTCGGTGGTGGAGAAGGAGGGCTACATCGCCAAGAACATGCCCGACGTGGCCCGGGTGATCTACAACCGGTTGGGCACCAACACGCCGCTGCAGATGGACTCCACCGTCCTCTACTCATTGGGCCAGGACGGCGGCCCGGTCACCCCGCAGGACCTGCAGTTGCCGAGCCCCTACAACTCCTACCTCAACAAGGGGTTGCCCCCGACGCCCATCTGCAACCCCTCGCCGACCGCGGTGTCGGCGGCCGTGCATCCCCCGGCCGGCGGCTGGCTCTACTTCGTGGTGGTCGACAAGGCGGGCACCGAGGCCTTCTCGGTCACCTTCGCCGGGCAGCTGGCCAACGAGAAGCTGGCCCAGCAGCGCGGGGTGGGCTGAGCGATGACGGAATCCCGGCCGATGAAAATGTCGACGCTGATGCCCATGCCCGACGGGCAGACGACGGTGGTCGGGGTCATCGGCGCCCCGGTGCGCCACTCGCTGTCGCCGCTGCTGCACAACACGGCGTTTGCCGAGCTCGGGCTCAACTGGATGTCGCTGGCCTTCGAGGTGGCGCCGGGCCAGGCCCCCGCCGCCCTGGCCGGCATGCGGGCGCTGGGGTTGGCCGGGCTGTCGGTCACCATGCCGCACAAGGCTGACGTGGCCGCCCTGGTCGACGAGTGCCTGGCGCCGGCCGCCGAGCTGGGCGCCGTCAACTGCGTCATCAACCGGGACGGCGTGCTGCACGGCGCTAACACCGACGGGGCCGGTTTCCTGGCCTCACTGGTCCGGGGGGCCGACTTCGAGCCCTCGGGCCGACGCTGCCTGGTGGTGGGGGCCGGCGGCGCCGCTCGGGCCGTGGTGCTGGCCCTGGCCCAGGCCGGGGCCACCGAGGTCGTGGTGCTCAACCGCACCCCCGAGCGGGCCGCCGCCGCCGCGGCGCTGGCCGGACCGGTGGGCCGGGTGGCCCAGGCCGGCGACGAGGCCGACGCGGCCCAGGCCGACCTGGTGGTCAACGCCACCCCGGTAGGGATGAGTGATGGGGGAGCGGAAGGCTGGCTCGTCGCGCCCGACTTGTTGCACCGGGGCCAGGTGGTGGCCGACCTGGTCTACGTGCCCCGGCCCACCCCATGGCTGGCCGCCGCGGCCGCCGCCGGGGCGCACCCGGTGGACGGGCTCGGCATGTTGGTGCACCAGGCGGCAGCGCAGCTGGAGCTGTGGACGGGTACGGCGCCGCCGGTCGACGCCATGTGGAACGCGGCCGAGTCAGCCCACTAGGTCGACGGTAGGGGGACGGCGCCGGCGGGGCCTGGCCACTTGTCGGCCCGGGCCAGGGCGGCGACCGCTTCCTCGCGCAGGGCGCGGGTCAAGGCGTCGCGCTGTGAGGGCACGGTGTGCAGCGTCACCTCCAGCGTGATGGTGGCCGCATCGGCTCCGATGAAGCCGACCAGTTGGGGCGGCTCGCTGCAGTGAGGGGCGAACTGGGGCAGTTGCGCCACCCGGTGGGCCGCCTCCTCCACCAGTTGACGCACCTCGTCGAGGTCGGTCGCTGACGCGCCGGGCAGGGGCAGGTCGACCACGGCACGGGCCCAGCCGCGCGAGGTGTTGGCCACCAGGCGGATGTCGCCGTTGGGAACGACGTAGACCGTGCCGTCACCACCGCGGATCCGGGTCACGCGCATGGTCACGTCTTCGACCACCCCGGTCACCCCGTCCACCGTGACCGTCTCGCCCACGTTGTACTGGTCCTCCACCGTGATGAGGAAGCCGGAGAAGTAGTCGCGCACCAGTTGCTGGGCGCCGAAGCCGATGGTGGCGCCGATGATGGTGGCGCTGGCCAGCAACGGCGTGAGGTTGATGCCCAGCTGCCCCAGGACGATGGCCAGGGCGACGATGAAGACGAAGAAGCGCCAGACGTTGGCCACCAGGCCGGACAGGGTGGTGATGCGGGCCCCGGCCCGGGCGTTGCCCGAGCGCGCCGAGGCCTGCCGGGCCACCCGGTCATGGATCCGCCGGATGAACCGCCCGCCCAGCCAGGCCGCCAGCAGAGCGACCACCACCACCAGCAGCACGGAGACCGGGCGGACGATCAGATCGACCACCGTGCGCGCTGTCCCGGGGCTCACGCCCAGCTTGGTCAGGAGGTCGTACAGCCAGCCGCCGCCCTGGTCCACGGCGCCGACCAGGGGTCGGAGGCCCGCAAGGGAGGGAAGGGTCACGCCGGGTATTCTGTCGCGTCACGCCGCGTTATGACCACGATCGCCCGAACAGTCGCGCCAATCCGCCGCGGCCCAGCCTTCGACTTCGTGTTGGCGGTAGCCACCGTGCTGGTCTCCCTGGTCGGCGTGATCATGGTCTACACGGCGACCCGGGGCTCACTGCTGGCCCAGGGGGAGGACCCCAAGTCGTATCTGAAGAAGCAGGCCCTCTTCGTGGTGCTCGGGGTCATCGCCATGGTGGTGGTGGCGCTCTTCGACTACCGGCGGCTGGAGCCGCTGGCCATGCTCCTCTACGTCCTCATCGTCCTGGCCCTGCTGGGTGTCTTCGTCATCGGCAGTTCGGCCCAGGGGGCGGCGCGCTGGTTCTCCGTCGGGCCCATACAGCTCCAGCCCTCCGAGTTTGCCGTGCTGGCAGTGATCCTGGCCGTGGCCTCCTACTGCGACAAACGGGTCGAGGAGGGCTTGGCCTGGCGCGACGTCTTCCGTCTGCTGATCCTGGCCGGCATCCCCATCGTGCTCGTCATGCTCCAGCCCGACCTGGGCACCGCCATCATCCTGCTCATCGTGTTGCTGGTGATGCTGGCGGTGGCCGGGTTGCCCATCCGCATCCTGGTCATGCTGCTCATCGGGGTCTTCCTGGCCTTCGTGCTGGCCGTGGAGTCCGGGGTGCTGCACCACTACCAGATCGCCCGCCTGACCACCTTCTTGAATCCGAACAGCACCAGCAAGAACCAGTACGTGCAGTCGGCCATCTACAACCTGCAGGAGGCCAAGAACGCCATCGGTTCGGGCGGGATCTTCGGTGCCGGTCTCGGGCATGGGGCCCAGACCAACCTGGGTTATGTACCTGAGCAGCAGACCGACTTCATCTTCACCGCCGTGGGCGAGCAGCTGGGATTCGTGGGCGCCGCCGCGCTGTTGGCCATGTTGGGCTTCGTGGCCTGGCGCATTCAGCGGGCGGCCACCGCCTCGCGTGATGTCTTCGGCCGCCTGGTCTGCACCGGCCTCTTCGCCTTCCTGGCCTTCAGCGTGTTCCAGAACGCCGGCATGACCATGGGCATCATGCCCATCACGGGCATTCCGCTCCCGTTCGTCAGTTACGGGGGCACCGCGGTCCTGTGTTTCTTCATCGCGGTCGGGCTGGCCATCAGCGTGGGTGCGCACCGGCGCATGCGATGACGGACCTGGTGCCCCAGGCGGAGGAGGAACCGGTCGAGGAGGCCGATGTCGAGGAGACCGAGGCGGTCGTCCTGCAACCGCCTCCGCCCGCCTTCCGGGTCATGGACGTTGAGGACGTCTCGCTCGACCTGCCCTCCCAGTACCCGTCGGTCACCCTGGTCGAAGCTGAGCCGCCCATGCGCACCCTGGTCTTTCCGGTCGGGCTGACCGAAGGGACGGCCCTGGCCCAGGCCATGCGCCGCATGACGTCGCCCCGGCCCATGACCCACGAACTGTTCATGGAGGTGCTCCAGCGCGTCCGCATCGACGTGATTGCCGTGCGGCTGGTGGGGCGTGAGAACGGGAACTACCTGGCCCAACTGGACCTCATGACGCCGGGCGGGCGTGAGCGGGTGCCCTGCCGCGCCTCGGACGGGCTGGTGCTGGCGTTGCGCATGCCGGTGGCGGCACCGATCCTGGTGGACGAGCGGTTGCTGCAGACGGCGGCCGACATCGTTCCGCAGGAGGATTAGGCGCGTCAACGACCCACGCCCACGATTACTCACAGCGGGCCCTTACCTATCTGCCAGGCCTCGCCAAGTAGGGGGCGCGAGATTCGTCCTCAATGCAGGAGCGACAGGCGGGCGAACTGACGATCTTCCTGCACATCCCCAAGACGGCGGGCACCTCGTTGCGTGACACCTTCCAGCACGTCTACCCGGCCGAACGGTGTCTGTTCATTTACGCCTATGAGTTCGGCCGCGACGCTGGCCGGTTGGCGGCCTTGCGCCAGGAGGCGCAGGGCGCGGACGTCCTGTTCGGTCACCTCTCCTACGGGCTGCACCAACTGCTCGACCTGCCGGCCCGCTACGCCACCGTGGTGCGCGAGCCGGTGGCCCGGGTGGTGTCGTACTTCCGCCACCAGGCGCGCCAGGAGGACGGCGAGTACCACCAACGCATCGCGGCGGGCATGACGCTGCTCGACCTGCTGCGCTCGGGCGAGTGCCACGAGGTGAACAACCACATGACCCGGATCCTGTGCGGCGAGGAGATCCTGGGACCGCTCTTTCACCGGGCGCCGTTGGTCCGGGCCCTGCGCAATCTGGAGACGGATTTCCTGGCCGTCGGGGTGACCGAGCGGATGGCCGACTCGGTCGCCCTCATAAGTCAGCGCTTGGCCTGGGCCGCCCAGCCGCCGGTGCCGTGGCTCAACGTCGATCCGCAACCCGGATCACTGTTGGTTGATCAGGAGACGCTCGAGGAGATCCTTCGCGCCAATGCCCTGGACATTGAGCTGTACGAGCGGGTCGTCGCCGATTTCGTTTAGGGAAGTTCCTGTGGCCTGGCTATGGACGAAGGTCGACCACGGCCCAGTTCGGATCACCGTCGTCGAGGATTTCGGGATCCCCGGTCAACAGTGTGGCGCGGTGGGCTACCGCGGTGGCGATAGCAAAGGCGTCCGCGTAGGCCAATGCGTACTGAGCCTTGATTGTTGCCGCTTCTAGGACCCGGGCTTCACTCGGGAGGTCGAGGCGGAGCCGATGTCGCAGGTTGTTAATAACCGAACGTGCTCGGTCAGCTCCTGCAGCTCGATGGATCACATAGAAAACCTCTCCGAGATTGACCCAGCTCATGATCGGTCGAGTCTCAAGAGACCGATCGACGCGGCCTGCAGATGGCTCCGCCCCTTCGAGCCATCGGAGGATCGCCCACGAGTCGAGGCAGTCGGTCAACCGTCTCGTTCCGCCCGATGGTCCGCTTCGAGTGCAGCCGTTAGTCCGAGGCCTGCGAACTGTCCGCGGAGGCTCGATCGTCCCCGTCTCAGTTCCACGCGCACGACATTGTCCTCGAGCGTGAAGTCCACTTCGTCACCCGGAGCGATCCCCAACTGGTCCCGCATGGCTTTGGGAATTACGACCTGCCCTTTCGGCCCCACTCGAGAAGTCATACTTCTAAGTATAACCGAGGGCGGGCACATTTTGACCCAGGGAGGCCCTGAACCTGGTTTGAGTGGTCAGCGGGCCGGGACCATCGGGCGCTCGCCCGGCTGCTGCACGCCCGCTGCCTGTTCGGCCAGGCTCTCCGCCCCCTCGTGCGAGATGCGCATGAGGAGCGCGATGAGCACGTAGTTGGCCAGCAGCGACGAGCCGCCGTAGGCCACGAAGGGCAACGTGATCCCGGTGAAGGGCAACAGCCGCACCACGCCGGCCATGATGAAGAAGGCCTGGAACCCCACGATGATGGTCAGCCCGGTGGCCATGAGGCGGGAGAAGTCCGAGCGGGCCGTCTGGGCGATGCGCAGCCCGGCCCCGACCAGGAGGATGTAGGCGAAAGTCACGGCGGCGGCGCCGATCATGCCCATCTCAATGGCGATAGCGGCGAAGATCATGTCGCTGGAGATCTCCGGGATGATGATGGGGGAGTTGTAGAGGGCCAGCCCGGTGCCGCCGAGCCCGCCCGTGCCCATACCGAACCAACCCTCGCTGAGCTGTTGCCCGCCGTAGTTGGGATTGGTGGCGGTGGGCCAGGGGTTGAGCCAGGAGTCCACCCGCAGGTGCACCTGGCCGAAGTAGTGGGCGGCGAGGATGGCCCCGCCGGCGAACAGCAGGAAGCCCAAGATGAGATAGCCCATCCGGCCCGTGGTGATCCACAGCAAGCCGATGAAGAGGGTGAACAGCAGGGCGGCGAACCCGATGTCGTCTTCCAGGCCGATCACCGCCATGGCGGCCCCCCAGGCGACGAGGATTGGGATGAGCGGTCGGGGATCCAGAAAGAGGCGGTTGCCCAGGCGCGCTGTCGGTATGGAGAGCATCTCCTTGTTGGCGGCGAAGTAGGAGGCGAAGAAGATGCAGAGCAGGATCTTGGCGAACTCAATGGGTTGGAACGAGAGGCTGCCGTAGTGGATCCACAGCTTGGCCCCGTTGATGGGCGAGAAGAAGAGCGGCGCCACCAGCAGGATGCCGCCGATGAGCAGGAGGAGGTAGCGGTAGCGCTCCAGGTCGCGCGAGAGGCGCACCACCAGCAGCGTGACGATGTAGAGCAGTACGCCCAGCGCGGCCCAGCCGGCCTGCCCCTTGGCCTGGCCGGGGTACCAGCGGGCGATGACCACGTAGCCGATGCCGTTGAGGAGGACCGCCAGGGGGAGGATGACGGCGTTGGCCTGGGGCACCAGCCAGCGGTTGGCCAGGTGCGCCACCAGGGCCAGGCCGAGCACAATGCCCAGGAACGGCCCGATGTGGGGCGGGATCTTGGAGTGGGCGCCCTCTTCGGCGATCAGATAGAGGGCCACCGTGAGCAGGGCGGCGTAGATCAGCAGGCCCAATTCGGTGCGGCGCTTGGGCTTGGGGCCGATCACATAGCGGGGAATCCGTGTGTGACGACTCCGCGAAGGCACTCCCGGGATCGTAGTAGTGCCAAGTACTATGACGGGGACGCCATGACTGCCGATCCCTCCCTCATCTCGCCCCCGTCCGAGGTCGAGACGCGGCCCACCCCACCCTCCTACCAGCAGATCGAGGCGTTCGGGTACCAGCGCTTCACGAACCGAGAGCAGTCCCGCCTCGACTTCGGGGCCCGCCTGCTGGACCTGGCCGAGGACGACGGCGTCCCGTTGCTGGAGCGGACCAAGTTCCTGGCCATCTTCTCCGAGCTGCTCGACGAGTTCTTCCAGGTACGGGTGGCCGCGCTGGAGGATCAGGTGGCGGCGGGCGTGCGCACCCGCTCGGTCGACGGCATGCGCCCGGGCGAACAGCTCAAGATGATCCGGGCCCGGGTCGAGGATTTGGTCAAGCGCGAGGACGCCATCTTCCTAGGGCAGATCGTGCCCGCCCTGGCCGACGCCGGGGTGCGCCTCTCGGACTGGTCCTCGCTCGACGATGACGACCGGGTCCACCTGGTCGACGTCTTCCAGCGCCAGATCTTCCCCGTCCTCACCCCGCTGGCCGTCGACCCCGGCCATCCCTTCCCCTACATCTCGAACCTCTCGCTCAACCTGGTCGTCGAGGTGCAGGACCCCCTGACCGGGGAGCGCCGCATCGCCCGGGTCAAGGTCCCCCCGGTGCTGCCCCGCTTCGTGGTCATGCCCGACGGCGAGCGCATCGTGCCCCTCGAGCAGGTCATCGCCGCCCACCTCGACACCCTCTTCCCCGGCATGAGCGTGGGCGAGCACTACGCCTTCCGGGTGACCAGAAATGCCGACCTGGCCCTGGAGGAGGACGAAGCCGACGACCTGCTGGTGGCGATTGAGATGGAGCTGCGCCGCCGCCGCTTCGGCCGGGCCCTCCGTCTCGAAGTGGGCGCCGACATGAACGAGGAGATGGTTGACCTCCTGGCCTCCGAGCTCGAGGTGGCGCCCGACGGGGTCTACCGGGTCGAGGCGCCCCTCGACCTGGCCGGCCTGTGGGGCGTCTACGCCCTCGACCGGCCCGACCTGCACGAGGACACCTGGACGCCGATGACACCGGCCCGGCTGGCCACGGCGGCGCACGAGCCGACCGAGTTCTTCGCCATGCTGCGCGAGCGCGACGTGCTGGTGCACCACCCCTACGACTCCTTCGCCACCTCGGTGGAGGCCTTCATCGCCCAGGCGGCGGAGGACCCGGCGGTGCTCGGGATTAAACAGACGCTCTACCGCACCTCGGGCGACAGCCCCATCGTGGCCTCGCTCATCCGGGCCTCGGAGAACGGCAAGCAGGTGGCGGCCATCGTCGAGCTCAAGGCGCGCTTCGACGAGGAGGCCAACATCGGCTGGGCCCGGGCGCTCGAAGAAGCCGGGGTGCACGTCGTCTACGGCATCGTGGGCCTCAAGACCCACTCCAAGACCGCGCTGGTACTGCGGCGCGAGGAGGACGGCGTGCGCCACTACTGCCACGTCGGGACCGGGAACTACAACTCCAAGACGGCCCGGATTTACGAGGACATCGGGCTGCTGACAGCGGCGCCGGACATCGGCAGCGACGTCGGCGAGCTCTTCAACTACCTGACCGGGTTCTCCCGCCACGCCGACTACCGCCAGATCCTGGTGTCGCCCGTCACCGTGCGCAAGCGCATCCTGGGCATGATTGAGGAGCAGGCCGCGGCCGGGCCGGAGGGCCGCATCGTCTTCAAGCTGAACGGGCTGACCGACGCCGCCATGATCGACGCCCTGTACCGGGCCTCGGGGGCCGGTGTGCCCATCGACCTGGCCATCCGCGGCCTGTGCCGGTTGCGCCCGGGCATCCCCGACCTGTCCGAGACCATCAAGGTGCGCTCCATTGTGGGCAGTTTCCTGGAGCACTCCCGCATCTACCGCTTCGGCGGCGCCCCGGTCGACCCCGAGGCCGGACCGGGTCTGCCCTTGAAGTTCTACATCGGCTCGGCCGACCTGATGGGGCGCAACCTGGACCGCCGGGTCGAGGTGCTGGCCCCGGTGCGCGACCCCGAGCTGCAGGCCCGGCTGTTCGAGATCCTCGACCTGGTCTTCGAGGACGAGACCAACTCCTGGCTGCTGGGCTCGGACCGGCGCTGGCGCCGGGTGGAGAACGTGCACGGGCGCAGCGCCCAGGCCCGGCTGAAGGAGCTGGCCATTGAGCGGGCCCGCCGCCGCCGCGATAGCGACCTGGCGCTGGGCGAGCGGGCCGAGCGCGATGACGAGCGGGACTGGGCCGACAGCCACCAGCACTAATTCGGCCGTAGGAGTAGCGTCCCTGGCAACGAAGCAAGGGGGACGTATGCGGGCGTCGTTTCATTCAGCTGGGCGGGCGGTACTGCTGGTGGTGGGCCTGCTGGTCACCTCGGCCGCCGGGGTGGTGGCCACCGCCACGCCGGCTTCGGCCTTCTTTCCCCACAACACGTTCACCTTCAGCCCGGCCAGCGGCCCTCCGGGCACGGTGATCTCGGTGTCGGGTCTCTGCAACATCAGCTTCGACGGGACCCTCCCACCGACCGTGGGTTCCGGGGCCACCAACGTGCTGGTGGGGCTGAGCCTCAGCAACACCAACCCGACCTTGGTCGACATACCAGTGAGTGCAAACGGCACCAGCTGGGCCGGCACCATCACGGTGCCAGTCGGGTCGCCCAGCGGTTCGTACGAGCTGATCGCGGATTGCTTACGGGCGAACGGGACATCCAGCGGCGACTACCCCTACGACCCCGAATTCTTCCAAGTGCTGGGCTCGACCGTCCCGACGGTCACCCTCACCTCTTCAGCCAATCCGAGCCAGTACTCCCAAGTGCTGACGTATACGGCGAGGGTGAGCGGCCCGGCGGGTGCGCCGACCGGGAACCTGACCGAGACGGTGGACGGGAGTTCGGTGGGCACGGTCACCGTCCCGGCCAACGGCGTGATCACCTTCACCGTGCCCGTGGCGGGCGGCTCACCTCTGACCGTGAGCACCCATGCCGTCTCGGTGAGTTACTCGGGCGACGGCACCTACGTACCGGGCACCGCCGGGCTCAACCAAGTGGTCACGGCGGCGCCGACCTCGCTGATCTTTGTGGGTGGTCCGGCGACGATACCGTTCGGGCAGACGGCCATCGTCACCCTGAAGGCCGCGTTCAGCCAGCCCGGGGTCGGGCTTCCGGCCGCGCCGGGGGGGCTGGTCACCATCACGACTGACGGCCAGACGATCATCGCAGTCGCCGAGGTCGACCCCACCACCGGCCTGGCCACCGAAAGCGTCAGCGGACTGCAGCCCGGGCCCTACGTACTCAGCGCCACCCTGTCCGGCCCGGGCCTGGTCGCCAGCACAGCGACCCGGGGTTTGACCGTGACGCCGACCTCGTCCACCTCCCTCAAGGCCTCGGCCAACCCGGGCCTGCCCGGCCAGCCGGTGACCTTCACCGCCACCGTGGCCCCGCTGGCCCCGGCCACCGGGACGCCCACTGGCCTGGTCGTCTTCTCCGTTGACGGCACTCCGGTGACCACGGGCATCACCCTGGTCGGAGGCAAGGCGGCGTCGGGACCGCTCGCCCTCAGCCAGGGCTCCCACCTGGTCAGCGCTGCCTACAGCGGGTCGGGCTCGACCTACAGCCCGAGTGCGGGCACCCTGATTGAGTCGGTGCAACAGGTCAAGACGACCTTGAGCGCGGTGCCGGTGCTCCAGTCGTTGCCCAACCTGCGGGCTACCTTGAGCGCGGCCGGCGCCCCCCTGGCCGGCCAGACGGTGATCTTCTCCACCCCCGCCGGCCACATCATCTGCTCCGGCGTCACCAACGCGGCGGGGACGGTCACCTGCGCCGGTGGCGCCCAGGCAGTCCTGTCCTTCGGCTACGTGGTTTTCTACCTGGGTAGCGCCGCCTACCTCCCGGCCAGCGCGTCGGGCGCCGTCTTCTAGCTTCCAGAGGACGACAACCGGACTGCCCCCGACGAGCAACGGGGGCGCAATGCTCGTTCCTTAGGTTGGCTCCTGTGCCCGGACAACGCCGGCGCGGCAGGGGGGAACCATGACGATCCATTCGATTGGGCACGGCTGTGCCGGCTGCGCCACTCACCCGTCGCTGCTGCCGGCGCTCCCGACTCCGCCTACTGCGCCACCTCCGCCGGCTTCGTCTCGGCGGCGCTTCGGGACCATGAAGGTCATCGTGATCGGCGGCGCGGCCGCGCTGGTGACCTGCATCGCCGTGGTCGGGGTGTTCCTCGGGGTCAGCATGTACAAGATCGACCACGCCGTGCACCACGTCGGGGTCTCGGCCGCCCTGCTGGCCCAGGGGCAGGACGACCTGCTGGCCGTGGTCAAGGGCCCCAACCACAGCGAGCAGATCTACGTCTTCCACGCCAAGCACGGCCACACCAACGTGCTGATGGTGCCGATCAAGCTGGCCATAAAGGGACCCGGCGGCACGTCGGTCCCGCTGAGCAGTGTCAGCCTGCACGCCCCGGCCACCATCATCGCCGGCCTGCGCCACATCGGGATCCCGGTCGGGCACTACGTCGGCGTCGACCTGCACGCGGCCAGCCCGAACTCCTCGCTGGGCCAGCTGGCCGCCGGCAAGATCTCCATGACGTCGCTCATCTCGAACCCGACCGGCACGGCGTCGCTGCTCGAAGCAGTGGCCTCGCACGTCTATCTCGGACCGAACACCTCGGTGTCGTCCCTGCTCTCACTCATGCACGTGCCCACGACCAACCCGGTCTCGGTGCCCACCTCGACCGATGCCCGGGGCCACGTGGTCCTGGCGGCGTCGGGCAACCACGTGTTGGCCAAATTCCTCTAAACGATTAGGAAGTCTCCCCGGCCTGGGACAGGCCATGGCGCCCGCCGGCCTGGGCCCGCGAGCGGATCAGGCGGAGCGACAGGTAGGACGCCCCCCCGAAGGGGATGGGCAGCCAGAAGTTGACCAGGCGCCAGCACAGCACGCCGGCGGTCGCCGCCCCGGCCGGCACGCCGAACCCGGTCAGCACCGAGACGATGGTCAGCTCGACCACGCCCAGGCCGCCCGGAGTGAGGGGGATCACGGCCAGGATGTTGGCCAACCCGTAGGCCACCAGCACGTCGATGGGGTTGATGTGGGCCCCGAAGGCAAAGAGGAACACCCACAGTGAGGCAGCGTCGAGGAGCCAGTTGGCCGCCGCCCAGATCCCGGCTCGGTACAGCAGCAGCGGGCTCCGCGACAGCACCTTCATGCGGTCGGCCACCTTCTGCACCAGGGCGGTGAGCGTCTCGGGCTTGATGAAGGGCAGGCGGTGGGCCACCCGTTGCAGGAAGGCGTTGGCCTGCTTCTCGCCGCGGGTCAGCAGCACGATCAGCCCGGCGAAGATGGAGAGCAGGAGCACACCCAGGATGGCGGCGAAGCCGTAGAGCGGGTTGTAGCCGTGCAGGGGGATCGAGACCAGCAGCGAGAGCCAGAAGATGGCGTTGAGCACCACGGCCGAGCCGATGCCCTGGGTGGCCAGCCCGAAGGCGGCGGTGCTGCCCGGCACGTCGGCCTCGACCAGCAGGCGGTAGCTGGCCGCTGTCCCGGGCACGGTGCCCCCGGGCAGGACATGGCTGATGGCCAGGGCCCACATGTTGATGCGGAAGACGCGGAAGCGGCCGGGGGCCCCAGGCGAGAGCACGGAGCGGGTCAGCTCGGCGTAGGCCAGCAGGGCGGCGACCTCGAAGGCGGCCCCCAGGATCAGCCAGAGGAAATTGAGGTGCCCGAGCTGGTGGAATTCCTTGCGGGCGCTGGCCAACTCGGGCAGGAGGATGTACTCGCCCACGAAGAACAGCACGAGCACCATCAACGTGATCTTCACGTTGCGGGGAATCCAGCGGCGCTTGGGTTTGGGTCCCGTGACCTCGCCGGGCTCGTCCATCGCCCTCATGCTTGCACGTCTCTGCCAGGGCGAAGCTGGCATGCTGGTCCAATGGCCGCCGAGCACCCGGAAACCTGGCGCTCCCGGCTCACCGGCACGGCCACCCGTCGGGGCATCCCCCTGGGCACCATCGTCACCGCCGTGGCCATCGCCATCGCCCTGATCGACCTCAACGCAGCGCTCATCGTCGGGCTCTGGGTCCTGCGCAAGATCGTCCTCTACACCGTCGTGGCCTTCTTCCTGGCCCTGCTTCTCACCCCGGCCACGCGCTTCTTGCGCCGGCGCGGCATGTCGCACGGGATGGCCGCCACCGTGGTCTTCCTGGGCGGCCTGCTGGTGCTGGGCGGGCTGGTCTACCTGTTCGCCTCCCCGCTGGTCTCCAGCGCCGTGCACTTCGGGCACCAGATCCCCGATCTGATTAAGAACGCCCGCAAGGGTCGCGGGCCCTTGGGTCGCCTGGTCTACCGCCTCCACCTGCAGAAATACCTGTCCGAGGGGTCGACCGCCATCACCAAGCAGCTGACCAAGGTGCTCAAGCCGGCGACCGCCTTCTCGGTCGGGGCTGCCGCCGTGTCCTCGGTGGTCACCGTCGCCACCATCGCCGTGCTGACCTTCTTCGCCATGTTGGAGGCCCCCCGCCTCTTCCACGGCGTGCTCAGCCTGTTCCGGCCCCACACCGCCATGCGGCTGAGCCGGGTGGTGAACGAGTCCATGCGCTCGGTCACCGGCTACATGCTGGGCAACTTCCTGACCTCGGTCATCGCCGGGATCGTGGTCGGGGTCACCCTGGCCATCCTGGGCGTGCCCTTCTCGCTGCTCCTGGGCGTCTTCGTGGCCCTGGTCGACCTGTTGCCCCTGGTGGGCGGGTTGCTGGCCGGTCTGCCGGTGGTCATCATCGCCGCCATCCACTCGGTGCCGGCCGGCATCATCATGCTGGTGGTCTTCCTCGTCTACCAGCAGATTGAGAACCACATCCTGAACCCGGTCATCATGAGCCGGACGGTCCGGCTCAACCCCTTCTGGGTCCTGGTGGCGGTCCTGGTCGGGTCCTCCCTGGGGGGCCGGATCAGCTCGGGCCTGGGCACGTTCGTGGGCGCCCTGATCGGGATTCCGGTCGGGGGGGCGCTCCAGGTGGTCATCCGCGAGATCCGGCGGGGTCCCGACGACGTCGATGTCCGTGAGCTGGGCGCCGTGGTCGACGGGCCGGGCGACGCCCCGGCTGCCGATCCCGCCTGAGGGGACCCACCTTCTAGAATGGCCAGCGTGCGTCCCCTGGTTGTCATCCCGACGTATAACGAGTCGGAGAACATCGAGCGGATCCTGCTCCGCATTCACGATTCACTGCCCGAGGCCGGCGTCCTGGTGGTCGACGATGGCAGCCCCGACGGGACGGGCGATCTGGTCAAGGCGGCGGCGGCCGAGCTCACCGACGTCCACCTGCTGGCCCGCACCGAGAAGTCCGGCTTGGGGAGTGCCTACCGGGCCGGCTTCGCCTGGGGCATGGAGCACGGCTACGACACCCTGGTCGAGATGGACGCCGACTTCTCGCACGACCCCAGCGCACTGCCGTCGATCGTGGCTCCCATTGCCGAAGGGTTCGACGTGTCCATCGGCTCGCGCTACGTCGAGGGCGGGACCATCCCCAACTGGGCCTGGCACCGTCACCTCCTTTCCCGCGGCGGCAACGTCTACGCCTCGGCCATGCTCGGGCTCGACGTGGCTGACTCGACCGCCGGCTTCCGGGCCTACTCGGCGTCGATCCTGCAGAAGCTGGACCTGCACCGCATCCGGGCCGAGGGGTACGGCTTCCAGATCGAGATGACCTATCGGGCCAAGCAGCACGGGGCGACCATCGCCGAGGTGCCGATCAGCTTCGTGGACCGGGCGGCCGGGGAGTCCAAGATGTCCTCGATGATCGTCTTCGAGGCGTTCGGCCTGGTGACCTGGTGGGGCCTGGGCCGGGCCCTGCGCTCGTTCCGGCGTGCTCCGGCCACCCCGGCCGGCCCCCCCGCCGTGCCTGAGGCGGGCCGGCGACCGGGTTCGGGCGACCCGGTGCGCTCTACGTGATCAACTACTGACATGGTCACGGCCGAACTCCCGCCCACCCGGATCCTGGTGGTCGACGACGAGCCCAACATCGCCGAGCTCCTTTCGGCCGCCCTGCGCTTCGAGGGCTACGAGGTGGGTGTGGCCGCCACCGGGACCGAGGCGCTCGACATGGCCCGCCATTACCGGCCCAACCTGATCATGCTCGATGTGATGCTGCCCGACCTCGACGGCAACGAGGTCTGCCGCCGCCTGCGCCAACAGGGCGAGCAGATGCCCATCGTCTTCCTGACCGCCCGCGACACCACCCAGGACAAGGTCGAAGGGCTGGCCCTGGGTGACGATTACGTCACCAAGCCGTTCAGCATTGAGGAGCTCATGGCCCGGGTGGGGGCCATCCTGCGCCGGGCCGGCGAAGTGGCGGCGTCGGACATGTCGATCCTGCGCTTCTCCGACCTGACCATGCACATCGACACCCATGAGGTGTGGCGCCAGGACCAGCTGGTCGAGCTGACCGCCACCGAGTTCAACCTGCTGCGCCACCTGATGGAGAACGCCCGCCGCGTCATCTCCAAGTCCGAGCTGCTGGACAATGTGTGGGGCTACGGTTTCCGCGGCGACCCCAACATCGTCGAGACCTACATCAGCTACCTGCGCAAGAAGATCGACGTCCTCGAACCGCCTCTCATCCACACCATCCGACGGGTGGGCTACACCTTGCGGCTGCCCCGAGAAGGGTGAACCTGCACCAGCGACTGGTGGCCGTCGTGGCGGTCCTCTTGGTCGTCGGCCTCATGATCGCCGACTTCGCCACCTACGCCTCGGTGCGCTCCTTCCTCTACGGCCGAGCCGATGACACGTTGGCCTCGTCGGAGACGCTGGCCTTCAACTACCTGACCTTCACGGCGCAGAAACAGGTGGAGCCGACCGAGGTCGAACTCTCGCGCCACGTTTCGCCCAACGTCTACATCATCATCACCAACGCGGCGGGCCAGGTGGTACTGCGCCGCCCCTCGGGGTCGCCGACCCGACCC
>DASZMA010000106.1:0-17471 GCA_035552095.1 Acidimicrobiales bacterium
CCGTCCCAGAACGTGATCCGATGGGATTTCGGCAAAATCGGTGAGTGGCTAGCGACCTGGGTGTGACTCCGTGAACTACTTGCTTGAGATTGTTGGGTTGATTCGAGATGCGCTTGATACGGACAGATTGCCAGATGAACCAGTTGATGAACTGCTTCGAATCTACGCTGTACTAGTTCTGGCAGTTGGGCCGTCTCTAACTGCCGAAGATGTCCACAACTGCTGGGTTGCTTGGATGTTGGATAAAGATCCCGCCCATCCTGCTCTAGTTCCTTTTGCTCAGCTCGATGCCGAAACGGCCCAACAGGATGAGCCTTTCGTTAGGGCTTTGCGTTTGGTCGCAGAGAATCTCCTCGTCGTGGCTGAGGGAACCACAAGTGACTGACGACAGCATCCATTCAGCTCTGTTCCCCCGGGGGGAACCAGTTAGCGCAGAGGCGCAAGCGCAGTTTTTCGAACTTTACAAAATCATGGTCGACAGCTCAGAAGCGCTTGTTGCTCGCCGTCTTGGTGTGAACACCTTCTTTCTGACGATGAATGGTTTGCTATTGACGGCCCTCGGACTGTTCCTTCGGGGAGGGGGTCATGCCCGGCTACAGGCCGGGGGCATACTCGTACTGGCCGTTGCTGGAGCGGCCTTGTGTGTCGCTTGGCGCAGCCTCCTGACGTCGTTTGGGCAGCTCAACACGGGCAAGTTCGCCATCATCAATCGTATGGAAAAGTCGCTGTCCGCCTCCGTCTTTTGTGCCGAATGGGAAGCGCTGGAGCGAGGACAGAATCGACGCGTCTATCGCTCCTTCACATCCAGAGAAGCGATCGTCCCGATATCATTCGGCTTGATTTACGGAATAGCCGCAGTCCTGAGCCTCCTCGTCGTCACTGGGTGCTGGAAGCCATAGTCGATTAAGTACCAATCGCCGCCACGGGCAGCCATCCATAAGTGACCTGCCATCAACCGAGCTGATACCGCGGCGATTGGACCGACTCGCGTTAGGTGTTCACCTGATCCAACGCCACTCCCGAATTGTGGAATGAGCAAACAGCCGGATGTAGGTAAACGCCACCCGGGGTCTGATCGATGGCCCGACTAACCGGAGCGGCAGTCCGAATGGCGTCGCCAGCCCGAGTTCACCCTGTTCTCACGCTGGGTGTGACTTATGTCCTTGAAACACACCCTGCGGTGCTTCCAAGAGCCGACTGGGTCCGCCCAACAAGCAATATGGCCTGCCCGGCGATGCTGGGTCCCCGGTTCGTATCCGCAGGCACCACCACCACTTTTTGGATTCTCCGGAACGTAGTGGGGGCCGGAACTTCACGGGACGAGGGTCGAGGTCAGGACACACCAGTTCGACCCGAGTGGAGAAGAGTTGCCGGACCCCACTGGTCGCACCATTATCCTGGTTGAGGTGTCAGCACGCTTGGATCCGTCCTGGTCGGTGCTGGCCAGTCCCTCGACTCCCGCCGTCGATCGCTGCGTCGATATCTTCGTGCGGCCCGACGGAACGTTCGGCTTCGAGGAGTTCCGGAGAGACCCCGAGGACATGGGTTTCTGGACGCCGATCGCGTACTACTCGACGAGGGAATTTGACACAGAAAGCGGTGCGTTGGCCGCCGCCCGAGATGTTGTCCCCCGGCTGCCCGCAGTCCTCGACGCGACTTCCTGACGTCAGCGGGAGGTCGGGGGTCCCCGCCAAAATCCGATGACGTCGGTCTTCGGCCCGTGGTTACGGGCAGTTTCCGGTTGAAAGGCTGATGGTCGCCGGCGTGGCGGTCCGGATCGCGCAGCCACCGGCAGTGGTGATTGTCACATCAGATCCCGCGGCACTGATCGACAGCGAGCTCTCGGACCGTTGAAACTGGACCACCTGGTTTGGCGGTTGCGCGAAGTGGTAGCCGACGTCCCACAGCTGCCCACTGGTGGCGACGGTGTCGTTCGTCCAGGTGGTTGGGTCGGTGGTCACCAAATTGAACGGACCCCACGCCAGCATGGCGCTGATCTCGCTGGTGAAGTCCGGAATGTCGTGGCCGCCCGAGTGGACCTGGTAAGTAACGGGCACGCCGGCCGCGATGAGGGCCTGGTGATAGAGCAGGTTCATTGGGAAGATGATCCCCTCCTCCCACGTTCCGTTCACGAGCTCTTCGGTCCCTGCGGTCCCGAGGCCCGGTAAGGCCAAGTTGCCACTGTTGGGAATGGCGGTGCCAGTACTCTCGAATACCCGGGTCTGTTTCAAGTTCATGGCCAGTCGGGTCGGGTTGTGGCCGTCGGCGTAAAACCCGGACGGGGGGCCATAGATTGGATCGAAGTCGCTGTCGCCATGAGCTTTGGCCTCCGATTCGAAGGCCATGGCCGGCTGGAGGACGGGAGCGAGGAGCTGCGGGTCCACGAACCCCGAAAGCGACGCGACCGACCCGAAGAAGCCAGGCAGACGACCGGCCAGATACACGGCGCCGAGCCCGCCCATGGAGATACCGGCGATGGCGTGGTATTGGCGCTGGGGCAGGATGGGATAACGGGCCATGATGGTCGGGATCACCGTTTCAAGCTCGTAGGTCTCCCACGCCGGGCTGCCGCGCTCGCCGTCGTTCCACCAGTCGGCGAACCAACCGCCCGGGCCTCCCTCGGGCATGACCACAATGGCGCCGAGGTTGTCGAACTGGTTGATCAGTCCGTATTGGGCGAAAAAGCTGTAGTTCCCATCGAGTCCGTGGAGCAGAAACAGTACGGGGTAGCGCTTATCCGGGTTGTAGCCCATCGGCAGCAGTACGTCCGCTCTCGGGGGACCCGCATAGTTCAACCATTGCGAGGGGATCTCGCCGGCCGGAGCCGGGATCGTAATAGTGACCAGCCGGGATGGTGATGGTGACGAACTCGTTGCGGCAGCTGCGACGCTGCCGCCCCAGAGCGACGTCGTGGTGAGGA
Organism: Acidimicrobiales bacterium; assembly: GCA_035552095.1. Taxonomy (GTDB): domain Bacteria; phylum Actinomycetota; class Acidimicrobiia; order Acidimicrobiales; family RAAP-2; genus Bog-473. The sequence goes on from DASZMA010000106.1 coordinate 2,921, forward strand.
TGGCCACCAGTCCGAAGACGAGCTGTCGGCTTCTGCGCATGCTCGACCCCCCTTGGAATTGGGCCCATTCTTGTCTCTCTCCCGTGGAACACCGCGATGGACATCTACGCCACTCTTTGATCTCCCAGTCGGGCCGTTCGCGGTCCGGCGTCGCTGGCCACGCTGGCGGCGCTAGGACCCGGCGGGCGGAGACTGGTCGATGCGCACGAGGTTGCCCGACGGATCACGGACGGCGCAGTCGCGCGTACCCCAGAACTGGTCCGTCGGTTCCTGCACGATCTCGGCGCCCCAGGCCCGCACCTTTTCAAAGGTGGCCTCGAGGTCGTCGGCGTGGAAGTGGACGCCGTTCAGAGCGCCCTTGGCCAGGAGGGCGGCCAGCGTGTCACTGTCGCCCGGGCCGCCGTTCACGTAGTTCGTGAGGACGATGGAGACGTCGGGCTGGGAGGCGGCGCCGATGGTGATCCACCGGGAGCCTTCGCGGGCGACGTCGTTGCGCACCTCGAGGTCAAGCGCGTCGTGGTAGAAGGCCAGCGCGAGGTTGGGATCCTGGACTTGGATGAAGGCGGTAGCAAGGGTGACGGTCATGCCACAACGCTAAGCAGCCAGCGCCCCTGGCGCTTCTCCGTTCCTGCTCGTCTTGCGGTTCGGACGGGTGAGGGCCTTGGCGACGCAGCCCGGCACCCTCGTCAGTGCGCTGTGGTCACCGGCCCGGTAGGCCGTCGGCGTCTCGCCCACCAGGTGGGTGAAGCGGGTGCTGAAGGAGCCGAGTGACGTGCACCCGACCGCCATGCACACATCGGTAACCGAAAGATCGCCGTTCCGGAGCAATGCCATCGCCCGTTCGATCCGGCGGGTCATCAGGTAGGCGTATGGCGTCTCTCCGTAGGCAGCGCGGAACCGCCGCGAAAAGTGGGCCGCCGACATCAGCGCAGCGCGGGCGATCGCCGCCACGTCGAGCGGCTGGGCGTAGTCGCGGTCCATCAGGTCGCGGGCCCGGCGCAGGTGAGCGAGGTTGTCGAGCTCCTCCAGCGTCATGAGAGGAGCGTATCTCGCCTCCCCATCTCCGCCCCGGTGACGGGTCCACCCCGACTCCTACGCTGTTCCAGTGTTCGAGATCCCGGTCATTGACATCGACCCGTTGCGCCAGGGCGGCGCCGCGGCTGCGGTCGTCGCCGCCTCGCTCGATGCGGCCTGCCGGGACGTGGGCTTCTTCTATATCGTCGGCCACGGAGTTGATCCGGACCTGACAGAACGGCTTGAGGCCCTGGCCCGGGAATTCTTCGCGCTCCCCGAAACCGAAAAAGGCGATATCGCCATGGCCATGGCCGGCCCAGCTTGGCGGGGTTGGTTTCCGCTGGGTGGAGAGCTCACCGCCGGTGTGCCCGATCAGAAAGAGGGCGTCTACTTCGGGGCGGAGCTCCCAGCCACCAATGCGCTGGTAGTCGCCGGCACGCCGATGCACGGGCCGAACCTGTTTCCGGTGCGTCCGGCCGGTCTTCGTGCGGCGGTGCTGAACTACATGGACGCGTTGACCGCAGTGGGCCAGTTGGTGCTCTCCGGAATGGCGCTCGGGCTCGGGCTCGACCCTGATTGGTTCTCTACCCACTTGACCAGCGATCCCCTGATCCTGTTCCGCATCTTCCGCTACCCGCCCATGCCACCGGGCCACGGCCACGGCCACGGCCAGGGCTGGAGTGTGGGGGAGCACACCGACTACGGGCTGCTGACCATCCTGGGTCAGGACGACCGCGGTGGCCTGCAGGTGCACACGCAGGGGCGCTGGGTCGACGCGCCACCGCGTCAGGGCGCCTTCGTCTGCAATCTCGGGGACATGATGGATCGACTCACCGGCGGTCGCTACCGCTCGACGCCGCACCGGGTGCGTAACGCCGGCCGCACCGACCGGCTTTCGTTCCCGTTCTTCCTAGATCCTGCTTGGCAGGCCACGGTCGAGCGCCTGCCCATCGTGGCCCGACCGGTCGACGACGATGCGGCACGCCGCTGGGACCAGCGCAGTGTGCACGGATTCGAGGGCACCTACGGGCAGTACATCCTTTCCAAGGTGGGTCGGGTCTTTCCCGATCTGGCTGGAGGGTCAGCGTGACCAACCATTGAGGCACGAGGTCCGCCCCCGACTCCTTGGTCGCGTACGCTGCCGGTCCATGACGAGCCTTGAAAGTCCCGCCCCGATGAATGCAGCCGCCGGCCTCCTGAGCGGGAAGGTGTGTGTTGTCTCGGGCGTCGGGCCCGGTCTCGGCCGGCAAGCCGCCCGGGCCTTGGCTGCTCACGGCGCTCACCTGGTCCTGGGCGCCCGCCGCCAGGCCACCCTCGACGACGTACTGGCCGAGGTGCAGGGCCTCGGCGCCCAGGCCATCACCGTGCCCACTGACATCACCGACCCCGAGGCCTGCGCCCGCATCATGGCCAGCGCCACCGAGGAGTTCGGTGGCGTCGATGTGCTGGTCAACAACGCCTTTCGCTTCGACGCCTTCCAGAGCTTCGAGCAGGTGGACCTGGCCCTGTGGCGCAAGATCATGGATACCAACCTCTTCGGCTCCCTGCAGATGACCCGGGCTGCCCTGCCCTCCATGCGCGAGCGCGGCGGCGGCTCGGTGGTCATGGTGGCGTCCATGGTGGCCCGCCAACCCCAGCCGGTTCAGGGCGGGTATGCCATCTCCAAAGGAGCGCTGCTCACCGCCACCCGGGTGCTCGCCTATGAGCTCGGCCCGTCGCATGTCCGTGTCAATGCGGTCGTCCCGGGCTGGATGGCCGGACCATCGGTGGACATGTATATCCAGATGACCTCTGACGGCCGGGGTGTGTCCAAGCAGGTCGTTATCGATGAGCTGAACGCCCGGGTGCCGCTCGGGCGCATCCCGAGCGATGAAGACGTGGCTGGTTCGGTGGTGTATCTGGCCTCGGACCTCTCCTCGGCCATGACAGGCCAAGCCATCGACACCAACGGTGGGGAGATCTTCACCTAAGCCGGGCCACACTCCCGGCAGGGCGGGTTCGACGACCACTTACCCCGGAGAAGAAGGATTACCCCGGTGGAGAGAAGAACTCCAATGCGATGTTGTCCGGATCGCGGAAGGACAGGCCCGATCCATAGGAAGCGTCAACGATCCCCCCGTGGGCAACCCCCAACTCGTTGAGCCTGGACTCCCACTCCTCGAGTTCGGTCCGCTCGGCGCACGCGAACGCGACATGGTCCAGTCCCGGCCGGCGCTCGTCGAAGGGATCAGATCCGTGCGGATCCGGGAAATGATGGATGCCGATCAGGGTCTGGCCGCCGAGTAGCCACACCACGTGGTGGAACGGGCCAGTGTCCTCATCAATGACCGGCGGGCTCCCGAAGAGGTCCTGGTACCAGGACCGACTCCGAGCGAGATCCGTGACGGTTAGGGCGACGTGGGTTACACCTGGGAATTCAGGCATGCGCACCTCCTTTTGCCACCCTAACCCTCGGCCTCGGGAGCCGACCTGATCGCAGTGGTAAGGCGCGGCCCACCCAATGGGGTCAACCGTTCGTGGTGGTCGGGCTGCCCGGATTTGAACCGGGGACCTCTGCGTCCCGAACGCAGCGCGCTAACCAAGCTGCGCCACAGCCCGTCCGCCTCCCCGGAGGGAAGCAGGCCTGCCACCTTACTCCGAGGTCGTGGCAGTTCCATTGGGCGAGCTGACTTCGGACGGCTGGCCGAGCTGGGTGGCCACCACCTGGGCCACCCGCCGCTTGTCCATCTCCACCACCCGGAGCTCCCAGTCGCCCACCCGGACCTGTTCCCCCTCGGTCGGGATGTGCCCGAAGCGCTCGAAGAGCAGGCCACCCAGGGTGACGTACTCCCCGTCGGGCAGGTCGATGCCGAGGCGCTCGCGCACCACGTCCACGTTGGTCTGGCCGTCGACCAGCCACCGGTTGGCGTCGACCCGCACGATCATCGCTTCCTCCTCGGCGTCGAACTCGTCATTGAGGTCGCCCACCAGGGGTTCCAGCAGATCCTTGACCGTCAGCATCCCGGCCACGCCGCCGTACTCGTCCACCACCACCGCCACCGCCCGCCGGTGCTTGCGCATGTCGGCCAGGGCCTCGAGCACGCCCAGCGACTCAGGGACCAGATAGGGCTGGCGCACCCGGCGTGAGATCTCCAGCGGGCTGGGATCGGTGGCGTCCCGCCCCTGCGGCCCGTCCGGTCCGGTGCGGAAGATGTCGTTGACGAAGAGGATGCCAATCAGGTCGTCCAGGTCGTCGTGGACGACCGGGAAGCAGCTATGGCCCGAGGTGCGCACGGCCCGGGCGATGTCATCGGCGTGCACCGGGATGGTCAGGGCGACCACGTCCACCCGGGGCGTCATGACCTCGCGCACATCCATGTCGCGCAGGTCGGCCAGGGCCTCAATGATGATGCGCTCCTGCTCAGATGCTTCAGGGCTCTCCCCGGGGTGCGCCCCGGTTCCCGAGCCAGCCGAGGCAGCACGGCGCCAGAGGCGACGGGGTCGGCCAGGGGGTGGGGGTGTCTCTTTTCGGGTCGACACGAGGTGTCGGATCAGCTCGTGGGTTCGCTGCCCGCCTGGAGCTGGGGTCCGGCGCCCACCAGCACGGGCACGGGCATGAAGGAGTCGTCGAAATAGGTGCCGTCGTCCAGCAGGACCTTCACGGCCCGCCGCAGGCGCAGGGGGTCGAGCGGCTTGACCAGCCAGCCTTCGGCTCCCGAACGTCGGGCCAGGAAGACATCGGGTCGCCGGTCCAGCAACATCAGCACGGGGATGTGGTCCAGCGCGTCATAGGACTCCTGCAGGCGGAGCTCCAGGCAGACGGCCATGCCACCCATATTGCCCATCTGCATGTCGACGATGACCAGGTCGGGCGAGGCCTCGGTGACGAAGGCGATGACCTCGGGACCCGTGGTCACGGCCCGCACCTCAATGTCGGGGCCACTGATGACTGCCTCAATCTCCTTGCGAAGGGTGGGCGCATCGCTGGCGACCAGGATGGTCTGCACAACCCTGAGACTATCGGACCCCGGTCGGGTCGCGGAAGCCCGCCTCGGCCTTTCGACCACCCTGGATGAGCTACAGGTCGGTGAAGAGGTGGTCGGCCGTGCGCTGCAGCCCGACTACGTCGTGCACGTCGTGGCCGAAAAGGGGGATCCGCCCCAAGGGCGCTGGCGCCACCTGGGCGGCCAGGCCGGCGAAGGCCAGCTCCTCGCGATCGGCCACCGCGTTCAGCCGGGCCAGGTTGGACTCCAGCGGGGCCAGCGCGTCGCCGCCGGCCCCGTCGGATGCCCCGTCGGGTGCCCCCTCGGTGGAGGTCCCGTCGCCGAACCGGGGCTGAATCCGGTTGACCACCAGGGCCGCCGGCCTGATCTCCCGCTCCAGCAGTTTCTCGGCGAAGAAGCTGGCTTCGGCCACGGCGTCGGGCCGGGCCGAGGTCACCAGCACGAAGGCGGTGGCCGGGTCGGCCAGCAGCTCGCGCACCGCACCGGCCCGGGTGCGGAACCCTTCCTCCATGCCCTCGAAGGCCTGGAAGAAGGCCACGGCGTCCTGCACGATCTCGGCGCCGGCCACCTTGGAGATGGTGCGCAGCAGGGCCTGGGCCGCTACCCCGACCGCCCGGAGCGACATGCGGGTGGGGAGCAGGAGGGCGCGGAACAGGCGGTTCTCCAGGAAGCGGGTCAGGCGGCGGGGGGCGTCGATCAGGTCCAGCGCGTTGCGGGTGGGCGGGGTGTCGACCACCACCACGTCGAACTCCTTGGAGTCGACCAGCTCGTACAGCTTCTCCATCGCCATGTACTCCTGGGTGCCCGAGAGGGCGCCGGCCAGGTTCTGATAGAGCCGGTTGGCCAGGATCCCCTCGGCCTGTTCGGGCGTGCGGGCGTAGCGGTGGACCAGGTCGTCGAAGGTGCCCTTCGTATCGAGCATGAGGGCATGGAGGTGACCGGGCCAATCGCCCTGGACCTCCGTCGGCGTGTTGGGCAGGGACTCCACTCCCAAAGAATCGGCCAGCCGCCGGGCCGGGTCCACCGTGACCACGCACGATCGCCGCCCGGCCCGCGCCGCGGCGAGGGCGAAGGTGGCCGACACCGTCGTCTTGCCCACCCCGCCCGAGCCGCAGCACACCACCACCGTCCGCTCGGTCACCAACTCGTTGAGGGTGCTCACTCCGGCTCCTCGCCGTTGAGGTCGCCCACGGCCGCACCCAATGCCTCGGCCAGGGTGTCGGTCTCGGCCCGCCCGATGCTCGCCGCGCCGACCGAGGGCACCAGCAGCTGGGGCAGCGGCAGGTCGCGGGCCAGCCGCTCCAGCTGGGAAGCCGAAATGGCGTGCCGCTCCAGTCGGAAGAGGCGGGCCTCCTCCAGGGCGCGCAGGTGGGCCGGGTCCACCGTCAGTCCTGAGCTGGCCGCGACCTCGGCCGCCGGCTGGTCCAGCCCGACCGGGGCGGGGTCGCAGGCGTTGACGATGACCGGACCGAGCTGCACCCCGGCCTTGTCCTCCAGCGTGAAGGCCGACTCAATCGTCTCGCTGACCGGCATCTCCTCGGGCAGGGTGACCAGCATCACCCGGCACCGGGCCGGGTCCGACAGCAGGTCGACCACGTCCTGGGCCTGGCTGCGCAGGGGACCGCCACGGGCCGCGTTGACCAGTCCGGCCGCCGAGGTGAGAAAGGTGATGGCATGGCCGGTGGCCGGGGCATCGACCACGATCAGGTCGGCCATCTCGTCGCGCTCCAACTGCTTGACCTTGCCCAGGACGAGCACGTCCCGGATGCCGGGGATGGCGGTGGACACCACATCGACCACGCCCGAACTGACCAGCCGCTTCGAGATCCGCTTGAGCCCGTGGTCCACCAGGTACTCCACCAGCGCGTCGTCGGGGGTGATCCGCCGGGCCCGGACCCAGCGCTGCGCCGGGCCCCCGGCGCCTGCGTGCTCGGGTTGGACGGCGTGCTCGGCTTGGAGCTCGACCTCCTCGTAGCCCAGATCGTCCTTCAGGTCGAAGGCCCCGGTGATGCCGGACTTGCCCTCCAGCTCCACGATGAGCACGGACAGACCGTGGCGACTGGCCATGCGTGCGATGGCTGCCGTCATGGTCGTCTTGCCCACCCCGCCCTTGCCGGCCACGATCAAAATGTGGCTTTGCCGGCAGAAGGTCTCCACGTCCATGTGGGGCTGAGCGTAGTGGCGGCATCGGCGGACAGGATTGACCGGCATTGAAAGAGCCAGGTCAGAGGCCTTGAACCCGTTGGCAACACAGCGATAGGTTGGCGCCGGAGGGGGATTTCGGGTGCCCAATCGGGGGGTTACATGCGCCAGGGAACAGATATGTGGCAAGCAAAAGCAGCTTGTCGAGGACCGCAGTCGTCGGCGTTCTTCCCGCCTTCGCACGCTGAGCGGAAGGAAGAGAAGGCTTCTCGCGAACTGCGGGCCAAGGCCATTTGCAATGACTGCCACGTCCGGGGGGACTGTCTCGACTACGCCATCAGGATCCGTGAACCACACGGCATCTGGGGCGGTCTGAACGAGGTCGAGCGCAAGACGGTGATGGACCGACGAGCCAGCTGAGGCGCGTCGGGGGCTAACCCCGGGGGCTAACTGGCTGCTGGCCGAGAGATCGCCATTTTGGCGTCCGCCGCCGCGACGCCGCGAGTGTCGCAGACGGCCGCCGGGCGCTGACCGGTCACCGTGCAGATGGCGGCGGTGATCTCGTTGGCTGCCCCCACCACGGCCTGGGTCACCGGGCTGGCCGGGAAGGCCAGGTCGGCCACGATGTCGGACTGGCTCAGCCCGTCCAGCACCGAGGGCGCGAAGGCCGATCCGATGAGGGTGTAGTGGTTGGCCACGTCGAGCAGGGGGAACGTCGACTTCGAGGTGTCGTAGGCCTCGACCGATGCCGCCTGGCGGGCGGTCGGCGTCTGCAGGGCGGTGTAGCCGCCCCCGGTCGGATCGAGCGAGCCATAGCGCTCCACTGTCTGCAGGTCGAGCCAGAGGCTGGTGTACCGCGCCTGCCAGAAGGTGAAGGTGGAGGTGTCGGAGAAGGCCACCGACGAGCCCGATTGGGCCAGGCCGAGCTGAGTGAACGTGCCGAAGCGCGAGAGGGCGACGACCACCGGCCAGCTCTCGGCGGCGGCGTAGGGGGCGAACTCGGCGCCGTAGAAGAACACCACCGGGAGGTTGGCCACCCCGCGCGGGGACGCCACCCATAGGGCCGGGTTGTTGGTCGGCAACGGCGGGCTGATCGGTCCGGCCGTGGCGGTTACGCCCACGGCGTCCACCGTGGCGGTGGGGATGTGGCCGATCGTCTGGAGGAGGGACGTCGGGGCCGGCGTGAAGATCTCCCCGCTCGGCGTCTGGTCGGCCCCGTTGTCGTTGCGGATGAGCACCAGCACCGCCACCAGGATGGTGGCCACAATGATGAGCCCGAGGGCCACATAGCGCCGGGGGATGGCGTGCACGGCGGGTGCCGCCACCGGCTCGTGGGGACTGAGGACCATGGGGTGCATCACGTTAGACCAGGGCTTCGGGGCGTCTTGGGGCGCCCGCCCCTGACCGGTAGCCTCCCTGACGTGCCTCCCGACCCCGCTTCCGATGCCGTGGCCATCCGCCCGGCGGCCACCGTCATGCTGGTGCGCGATGCGGCTGAGCCGGCCGTCGATGACAGCCCGCTCGAGGTGCTCATGGTCCGGCGCAACCTGCGCTCGGACTTCGTGGGCGGGGCCTATGTGTTCCCGGGGGGCGCGGTGGACCCGGCCGACAGCGGTCCCGAGGCCGAGGCGACCTGCGTGGGCCGGAGCGATGCCGGCGCCAGCGCGCTGCTCGGCGTGGCGACCGGTGGGTTGGCCTACTGGATCGCCGCGCTGCGAGAGACCTTCGAGGAGGCTGGACTGCTGCTGGCCGAGCGGGCCGGTGGTCCGGCCTTGTTGGCCGGCGACCCGGTGGAAGCGGCGCGCTTCGTGGAGGAGCGGGCGGCGGTGAACGCCGGCACCCGGCGTTTTCTCGACCTGTGCCGGGATGAGGCGCTCCTCCTCCAAGTGGGCGACGTGCACTACTTCGCCCACTGGATCACCCCGCCCGGCGCGCCGCGCCGTTTCGACACCCGCTTCTTCGTGGCCGCGGCCCCGCCCAGTCAGCAGGCCGCCCACGATGCGGGGGAGACCATCGCCGAGACGTGGATCTCCCCGCGCCAGGCCCTGGCCGGCCACCGGGACGGCGTGTTCGAAATGATCTTCCCCACCATCCGCAACCTGCAGGCCATCAGCCGCTTTGAGACCAGCGCGGCGCTGCTGGCGGCGGCCGCCGCCGCATCGAGCTCGGTCCCGACCATTGAACCCCGGGTGGTCGCCGACGGCAACGGGGTCCGCATTGTGCTGCCCGGTGACGAGGGCTACGAGTTCGCCCCGCCGACGTCAGGGTTCGAAGGCGGCCCGGCCAACTACAACGACGCCGTGCGGGCCATCTCCCGGGCGGCCAACCAGGCCGAGCCGCCGCCACCCGTCAGCGCACCTCCGGGCGGCACCGCCCCTTGACCCCGCCGGTGCCGCCGGTGCCGAAGATCCCAGCGGTGCCGGACTTCGGGGTCGGGCCGGCGCCGGTCGTGGGCACTCCGGTCGAGCTGGCCCCGGGCCTCGTTCGCCTGACCGCCCCCAACCCGGGCCTCATGACCGGCCCGGGGACCAACACTTATCTCATTGGCACGAACGCGCTGGCCGTGGTCGACCCCGGCCCCGACCATGCGGGCCACCGCCAGCTGATCCTCGAGGCGGCCGCGGGCCGCGGGTCGATCCGCTGGGTGCTGGTCACCCACACCCACGTCGACCATGCGCCGGGTGCCGCGGCTCTGGCCGAGGCCACGGGCGCCCAGGTAATCGGGTTTGGTCCCGCCGACGGGTTCGCCCCCGACCTGACCGTGGGCGAGGGGTGGACGTTGCGGCTGTCCGGTTCCGCCAGCCGGACCGTGCAAGCGGTGCATACCCCGGGGCACGCCTCGGATCACGTCTGCTGGCTCCTCCCGGAGAGCCGGACTCTGTTGACCGGGGACCATGTCATGCACGGCTCCACCGTCGTCATCCGCCCACCCGACGGGGATCTCGGGCAGTACCTGGCCAGCCTGGACCGGTTGCGCCACTTCGATCCGCCCTTGCGCACCCTGGCCCCGGGTCACGGCCGGCTGATGGAGCACGTCGACGAGGTGGCCGGCGCTCTGATCGCCCACCGCCTGGGCCGGCACGAGCGCGTGGCTGAGGCCCTGGGCACCGTGACCACGGCCACGGTGGACGATCTGCTGCCCTCGGTCTACGAGGACGTCAGCCAGCCCCAACTGCCGGTGGCTCGATTCTCACTCTGGGCCCACCTACGCCACCTGTCCGCGCAGGGTCGGGCGGAGGCGGTCGACGCTGCGTCGGGCGACGACACCATTGAGACGGTGTGGCGCGCCGTGGCGTGACGGGGCGACGGCCCGATCCCCCGACGGGACCTCAGTCCTCGCTGCGGTCGCCGCTGGCCACGGCCGCTTCCACCCGCTCAATGAGCCGGGCCGAGCACGAGGACGTCTCCAGGACGGGCGCCACTTCTTCGGCCACCATGCGGGCCACTTCGGCGAAGATGGGTGCCAGCTCGCCGTCGCCCCCGGCCACCGGGGTGCCGGCGTCGCCGGCGGCGGCCAGGTCCGGGTGCAGGGGGATGGATCCGATCAAGGGGACGCCGAGCGAGTGGGCCAGGCGGGCGCCGCCACCGGTACCGAAAAGGGCGTAGCGGGTGCCGTGCTCACAGGTGAAGTCGCTCATGTTCTCAATCACCCCGGCCACCCGCAGGTAGTTCTTGCGTGCCATGTCGGCCGCCCGGGCCGCCACCTTCTGCGCCGCCACCGGGGGCGTGGTCACCACCAGCAACTCAGTGCGGGGAAGCATGCGGGCCAGGCCCATCTGCACGTCCCCGGTCCCCGGGGGCAGATCGATGAGGAGATAGTCGAGGTCACCCCAATGGGCGTCCTGGAGGAACTGCTGCACGGCCCGGTTGAGCACCAGGCCGCGCCACATGATGGCCTGCTCCTCCCCGGCCAGGAAGCCCATGGAGAGCACGCGCACCAACCCCGGCCCGACTGGCTTCTCCAGCGGGACCATCTTGCCCTGGCGGGCTTCGACCCCACCTTCCATGCCGAGCAGCCGCGGGACGGAGAAGCCCCAGATATCAGCGTCGAGAATGCCGACCGTCAGTCCCCGCTGCGCCAGGGCCACGGCCAGGTTCACGGTCACCGAGGATTTGCCCACTCCACCCTTGCCCGAGGCGATGGCCAGCACCCGGGTGGTGGCCGGGATGGCCGTCTCGGGCGGGTCCTCGCTGGCCTTCCGGCGGGCCCGGGCCATCACGGCGGCTCGTTCCGCTGCGTCCATGGTGGCGATGCGGATCTCCATGGAGCGGACCCAGTCCAGCGCTTCCACTTGGCCGCGGACATCCTTCTCAATCTGGGAGCGCAGCGGGCAGGCGGCGATGGTCAGGGCCACGTCGACCACCACGTCGTCGCCGGTGACGGTGATCGACCGCACCATGCCCAGGTCGACGATGGTGTCGCCCAGTTCGGGGTCGATCACGGCGCGCAGGCAGTCGCGCACTTGGCCTTCGCGGCCGGTGGGTGGCGAAGGCGGGTTGGGGTCCGACCCGGCGGTCATGGGAGCATTCTACCTGCGTGCAGGCGATTTCCAGCCGGGCCGCCTCGACGTGCTCACCCCAGCGCGACCCCGGTAACATGGTGGTCTCGCCCGGGTACGGTGCCCATGGTGTGACCTGCGTCGTCACGGCGCGTAATTAGGAGGCTGCAATGACGACCATGACCACCTCGGTCAACATCGGGAAGAAGCCCGCTCCGGTCACCCTCAGCGATATCGCCATCACCAAGGTGGCTGAGCTGCTGGCCCAGGAAGAGGGCGACGCCCTGGCCCTGCGGGTGGCGGTCAAGCCCGGAGGCTGCTCGGGCTACAGCTACGAGATGTTCTTCGACTCCGAGGTCATGGCTGACGATGTCGTGCGCGAGTTCGACACGGTCAAGGTCGTTGTCGACTCGGCTAGCGCCGAGCTGCTGACTGGCTCGACGCTCGACTACAGCGACGGGCTGCAGGGGGCCGGGTTCCACATTGTGAACCCCAACGCCACCCGCACCTGCGGCTGTGGCTCCTCTTTCAGCTGATCGAGACCACCGCGGCGCAGGCCGTCGCCTTCACGCTCAACGGATCTCCTGTCGTCGTCGAGGATGACGACAGCTCCCTGCTCGACGCGTTGCGTGAGCAATTGCACTGCCGTTCGGTCAAGGACGGCTGCAGCCCGCAGGGCCAGTGCGGCTGCTGCACGGTCTGGGTCGACGGCGCCGCCCGCGTGGCCTGCGTCACCGCGCTGCGCCGGGTGGCCGGACGATCGGTGACCACGGTCGACGGCCTGGCTCCCGATCTGCGGGACCGCTGGGTCGAGGCTTTCGTCGCCGCTGGAGCCAGCCAGTGCGGCTTCTGCACCCCGGGCATCCTGCTCCGCCTCACCGCTCTTGAGCAGGGCCGCCGCCCAGCCACCCGGGAGGCCGTCGAGTCGGCCCTGCTGGCCCACCTCTGCCGCTGCACCGGCTGGCAGTCGATCGTCGAGGCCGCCTGCGTGGCGTTGGGGATAGCGGACGCGCCGGCCCCCGCCCCTGGGCCCGGAGCCCCGGGGGGGATCGGGGACCCGCTACTGGCGGCCTGGCGGGCCCAGCTGGAGGGACCGATGTTCCAGAGCTCGGGGGCCGAGGTGGTCCTGGGCGGCGGCGGCTTCGCCGATGACACCGCGCCGGTGGGAGCCCAGATTCGCCTGGGCGCGGCCGACACGCCGCTGGCGCCCGACCTGGCCTCGGCTCGGCGCGGTTCGGGCAAGGTCCAGGGCCGCAACAGCACGGTGCCCCTGACCCACCCGGTTGCCCTGCCCGAGGGGGAGTGGGCTCTGACACTGCGCACCACCTGGGTCGAGCCGGCCTACCTCGAGCCCGACGCCAGCTGGGCCCGGCCGGGGGCGCCGCCGGCCACCCCGCTGGCCAATGGGGGTGCCTTCGGGGGCAAGCGGCGCAGTCCGGTTCCCGGTCAGGCCCGCGATCTGGCCAGCGCGGCCGGCGACGCGGTCCGCGTCCTGTGGAGTCGGGAGGACGTGGTGCGCCACGGGCCCAAGCGGCCACCGCTGGCGCTGGGCCTGCGGCCAAATGGGTCCGGGCTGTTGCGGGTCGGCCGGACGCCGGGCTCGCCCGACCTCTCCCCACTGATTGAGCGGGTGCACGAGGTGGCGCCCGGCGTGGTCGTCGAAGAGGTCGAGGTGATGGGCCCGCCGGTCGGGCCCGAGTTGCGTGGTGCCGGCTGGGCCGAAGTGGTGGCCGCCCTCGCCTCGTTGCCCGCGCTGGTGCCCGCGCTGGTGTCCGCCTCTGCCAGCGACCCCGAGTTGGCGCCCGCCGGGCCCGGAGTCGGCCAGGCCGAGGTGGCGCTGCCCAACGGCAGCCGGGCCGCCGTCAGCGTGCACGCCGGAGGTCGGGGTTCGGTGACGGTCGAGGTCTGGGCGGGCGAGCTGCTGCACGAGGTGACCCTGCGCTCCTACGTGCTGGGCGCGGTGCACCAGGCGCTCGGGTTGGTGTGGAGCGAGGGCATCGCGGTCGATGACGAGGGTGCCCCGCTGGACCTGACCATCCGCTCCTTCGGGATCCTGTCCGCTCGCGAGATGCCCGAGGTGCACGTGGTCCTGCACCCCGACGACCGTTGGCCGGTCAACGGCTCCGACGCCGTCTTCGCCGCCACCCTGGCCGCGGCGTGGATCGCCGATGGCCGCCCGGGCCTCTGGCCCACTCGACGCGGCGGCGTTCGCCACCAGTCGAGCCAGGCGCCGCCGCCCGTGGCACCATCAAGCGGCACCGCCACCGCCACCAGCCCACCAAGCGCAGAGGAGCAACCAGAACCATGAGTCCCGCCGTCGGCCCCTACTCCCCGGTGCGCCGGGTCGGTGACTGGGTGATCACCTCCGGACAGGTCGGCCTGGCCACCGACAACATCGGTAACGCCGCCCTGGCCCCGGGCGGGACCATCCCCGAGCTGCACCAGGCCCTGGCCAACGTGGTCTCGGTACTGGCTCAGGAGGGGGCCGCGCTCAGCGATGTGGTCAAGACGACGCTCTACCTGATCGACATGGGCGAGTTCGCCGCCGTCAACGAGGTCTGGGTCGAGTACTTCACCGAGAACCGGCCCACCCGCTCGGCCGTCGCCGTGGCCGCCCTGCCCATCGGGGCCCGGGTGGAGGTTGAAGCTTGGGCCTACGCGCCGTTGCCGGAACGCTGAACCAGTCCGGGGTGCCAGGCCACCTGGCCGAAGCGGTAGCCGACTGAGCGCACCGTCTGGATCAGGTGGGCGTGCTCCTCGCCCAACTTGGCTCGCAGCCGCCGGATGTGGACGTCCACCGTCCGGGCGCCGCCGTAGTACTCGTAGCCCCAGACCCGGCTGAGCAGGGTCTCGCGGGTGAAGACCTTGGCCGGATGGCCGGCCAGGAAGCGGAGCAGCTCGTATTCCATGTAG
>DASZMA010000107.1:0-5419 GCA_035552095.1 Acidimicrobiales bacterium
AATCTCTCCGGCGCCACCGCCGTCAAGTTCGGAACCACTGCCGGCACGGTCACCGCCAACTCAGCGACTTCCATCACGGTCACCAGCCCGGCCGAATCGGCGGCCACCGTCGACGTCACCGTCACCACCGCCGGTGGCACCTCGGCTACCAACTCGGGTGACAAGTTCACCTACGCGGCTGTGCCCATTGTCACCTCGATCTTGCCGACGGCAGGACCGCTCGGCGGGAACACCAGTGTGACCATTACCGGCACCAATCTCTCCGGCGCCACCGCCGTCAAGTTCGGAACCACTGCCGGCACGGTCACCGCCAACTCAGCGACTTCCATCACGGTCACCAGCCCGGCCGAATCGGCGGCCACGGTCGACGTCACCGTCACCACCGCCGGTGGCACCTCGGCTACCAACTCGGGTGACAAGTTCACCTATACCGCTGCACCGACCATCACAAGCATCAGCCCCACTTCCGGACTCGCCCTTTTGGGAACGGCAGTGACCATCGTGGGCACCCACCTCTCGGGTGCCACGGCCGTTAACTTCGGGGGCTCCCCCGGCACCATCACCGCCGACTCGGCGACTTCCATCACTGTCACCACTCCCCTTCTCGGGCTGGGAACAGTCTCGGTCACGGTGACCACACCTGGCGGCACGGCAACGGCGCCACAGCAGTACACCTACACCCTGCTCGGTATCCCCCTCCTTGCGTTCACCCCGTCTGCTATCGGTCATCACCGAACAGTCGCCACCCCAGCCGTCACTCTGGTGGACCACCTGACGCCCAGTACGCATACGTCCTGGCCGAGTGACCGACCCGCTGCTGGTGCAGCCGAGGTGAGACTCGTGAGCGCCACAGCAACCGCGGCACCGACCTATCAATTGATGAGTTACGAGCAGCAGGCGAGTGCCTCAGCCTGTGTCAGCTTCTGTCAGCTTGTTTCCATCAACGGTTCGACCTGCGCCAGCAACTCCATCTCTTCTGCAGCACTGGCGGCCAACCTGAACGCCTTGGGGATCCTGACGACGGATGCGGAACTGGCCAATGGACAGAACGCTCTGAACCTCACGACGGCGTTGAATATCCCCGGGGTGGCCTCAGCTTCTTTGGTGACCACGGTTATTCAGCCGGCGCAGTATGCCTATGGTCAGGCCCCCGCGACGTTGGCCTCGGCCGGTCAGCTCGCCTCGGCTTGCACCAACCGGACGTTCCTCTCCGGCCAGACCTATGCCTGTACCAGCCAGGTCAATATCGACCTTCAACTGTCGATCTTGGGCCTGGCCACCATCGATATCCCAATCTCGGCGGCGAGCGGCTGGGCCGCTCTCTCCAGCGTGACCTGTACCAACAACGTCATGACCACAACCCAGATTGAAGCGGCAACGACCGCCGCCTCGGCCGACATCACGGCCGGTCTGCTCGGAGGAACCACAGTCCTCGCCGGTCTGACGATCAACGGCGCCTCCCCCTCCGTGCTCACGTACACCGTCCCCACGCCAAGCACCCAGACCATTTCGGCGTCCGCCCTCACCGTGGCCGCCAAGGGCATCCTGGGTCTGCTCAATCCTGTCCTCGGAACCGTTCTCGGCGCCGTGACCCCGCTCCTGACCCCCCTCCTTCAAGCTCTCGGCGTCTCCGTGGCCGGCGCTGATGTGACGGACCTCTCCACGAACTGTGCCGCCGTCAAGGTCATTCCATGAACGCGGATCTGGCGTTAGTGGCGGGAGCAGCGATCGGACTGGCCATAGGGGCGGCGTCCGTTCCCATCACCCGTCGTGAGCTGGCCGGGGCCATTGCTCGATCGGGTGACGGGGCAACGGATTCGCGACCGGCGGTCCTGAACTGGCATCGACCCGCGCTGGTCGGGATTTCGGGGGTTGTGGCCGCCGTGGTCATGTCCCGCTCCGGGTGGAGCGTTAGAACCCTCCCGCCGTTGCTCCTTCTCATGGGTCTGGTCCAGCTGGCCTACTGCGACCTCACCCGCCTATTGCTGCCAAAAGCGATGGTGCATGCCACCACTCTCGCCGTGGCGCTCAGCCTTGTAGTGGCGGCGGGCGTCACCGGTGATTGGCACCGAGCCGCCGGCGCCGCCTTGGGAGGCGCAGGCCTGTTCGCGCTGCTCCTGACTTTCAACCTGCTGAATCCGGCCTGGATGGCGTTCGGCGATGTCCGCTTGGCTCCGGCGGTGGGTCTGGGGTTGGCCTGGATCTCGCCCATGGCATTGGTCGAGGGCTTCTTCCTGGCCAATGTGCTGACCGCCGTCATCGGCCTCGTGCTCATGGCGATCCGGCGAGGTGGCCGCAAGACGGCTATGCCATTTGGCCTCTACCTGGCTGTTGCGTCAGCCGTGATCGTGATGGCCTGGAACTGACCTGATTCAGTCGACGGTCACCAGCGACCCGATGGTCATGTAGGGCCAGATGATCGAGGCCCCGGCCAGGGGCAGCTCGACACAGCCGAGGCTTTGCGGGTCGCCGTAGGACGTCCGCGGCATGTAGTGGAGCGCATCGCCGCCGTTGAAGTAGGCCACGAACTGCACCGGGTCGGCATAGGTGGAGCCGTTGGGGTTGGTGCCCCGCATGACCTGGTTGCGCAGGCGCAGGTAGACCGGGAAGGTGCCCTGGGCAGTGGGCGTACCGGCGCCACCCGTGTTGGCCGACGTGACCTCGACCACCGCTCCGTTGTGCCAGACGGTGACCGACTCCGGATTCGTCTCGTTGGCTACGGCGTAGGAGTACCCGTTTGGATTCCCGTCGGCCGCGGGATTGTCCGCCGCCGCCTGCAGGGCGTTGATCTCGGCTGTGCTGATGGCCCCATCTGTCGGGAGTCCGGAGACGGACTCGAAGGCCATGATGGCGCCCCGGGCCATGGCGTTGTTCTGTCCCGGGACCCACTGTCCCGCCAGCGTCGCCGGCGGGCTCCATCGCCACTGGAAGCCGAGCGGTGACCAGGTCAAGGGCAGGTAGTCCAAGCCGGCCAGCACTTCTTCCTGCCCCAAAATCGTGTTGAGGGGGTCGGTGGACCCGTAGGCGATCCAGTACCCACCGCTACGTGCCGCCATCCCGACGACCGGTGCGGTGAGCGGGGTACCGGCGCCGGACCCGTAGAAGGTGGCGTCGCCGAAGTCGAAGATGCCGCCGTCAGCCGCCACCATGCGATAGCCGCCGCCATCGGGGGTGGCTGACATGCCGACCACCGGCTGGGCCAGCCGGATGCTGCCCATGCTGCCCTGGAAGTTGGCGTCGCCGAAGCTGAAGATGCCGCCGTCGGAGGCCACCAGCCAGTACCCGCCCCCGCTCGGGGTCGGGGCCATGCCCACGACCGGCTCGTTGAGGCGGGTGCCGCCCATGGAGCCGTGGAAAGCGGCGTCACCGAAGCTGAAGATGCCGCCGTCGGAGGCCACCAGCCAGTAGCCACCTCCGTCACTGGTTGACGCCATGCCGACGACCGGCTTATTCAACACCAGCGATCCGGTTGAGCCGAAGAAGCGGGCATCGCCGAAGCTGAAGATGCCGCCGTCACCGCCCACCAGCCAGTAGCCACCTCCGGTAGTGGTGGCGGCGATGCCGATGATGGGCGCGTTCAGGCTGCCCGTCATGGAGCCGAAGTTGCGGGCGTCGCCCTCGGCGGTCACCTGCCCGTTGGCCGCGGTCACCCAGTAGCCGTTGCCGTCCGGCGTGGAGGCGATCCCGGTCACCGGACCGGCCAGACCAGCCTGGTTGGCCACCGTCGACGATGCACTGCCGAACGCCAGGACAGCATTCTGGTTGCCGGCGCTGGCGGCAGAGGCCGCCGGGGCCGCCAAGCCACCCAGGAGCACGGTGAGTCCCGGAAGGAGTAGCCCGCCCGCCACCAGGGTGGCGCGCAAGCGAGATACATGGGTCCTACGTGCAGTCATGGCGCTTCCCTTCACTGAGGGATCGTTAGAAAACGAACTCTGTGACCTGGGACGATACTCGCCGAGCAACCGTGATTGAGCGCGGAAGCCCTGAACCAGGGTGCCGCCTGTTCAGGCCGCGACCACCTTGACGTTGCGAGCTTCCTCACCCTTGCGACCTGGGGCGATGGTGAATTCGACCGTGAGGCCCTCAGCCAGGCCCTGCCGCTCGTCGCCCTCGATCTGCGTGTGGTGCACGAACAGGTCCTCGCCGCCGTCACGGGCCAGGAAACCGTAGCCCCTCGCCCCGTTGAAGAACTTCACCGTTCCGATGACCTTGGCCGGGTCGCTCTTGACCTTGGGCGCGGCCGCCTGGACCGGCATGGGCGTGGAGAACGGGGCACTGAGACCCTGCTCCAAACCGAGGGCCCGCTGCACGCCCTGGACGTCCTTGCGCTGCTCGTCGGTCACCAGTGAGACCACGGTGCCGGTCCGCCCAGCCCGACCGGTGCGGCCGGAGCGGTGGACATAGTCAGTGTGGTCAGCCGGGGGGTCGAAGTGGACGACACAGGGCAGGTCGTCAACGTGGATGCCGCGGGCCACTACGTCAGTGGCCACCAGCGCGTCGGTCCGACCCTTGGCAAACGAGTCCAGTGCCCGCTCGCGCTGGCCCTGGGTGCGGTCGCCGTGCATGGGCACGGCGCGCACGCCCTGAGCCTGGAGCTGGCGTACCACCCGGTCCGCACCCCGCTTGGTGCGGCAGAACACGAAAGCCTGACCGTGGTTTGCAATGAGCTTGGCCGTGACCGCCACGCGGTCAGCCCGATCGACCTTCCAGAAGTGGTGGGTGACGTCGGCCTTCTCGTCAGCATCCGCTTCGATGTTGACCCGCACCGGCGAGTGTTGATAGTTGCGGATGATCGACTCGACCTCTTTGCCGATGGTGGCGGAGAAGAGCAGGACCTGCCGATCGGGTGAGGTCTGGTCCATGATGCGCCTGACGGTGGGCAGAAAACCCATATCGGACATCCGGTCGGCCTCGTCGAGCACCACCGTGGTCACATCATCGAGCATTATGTCGCCGCGCTCAATGAGATCTTCCAGCCGGCCCGGGCAGGCCACGACGACGTTGACGCCCTTGTGCAGCGCCCGTACCTGGTCCCGGTAGCCAGTCCCGCCGAAGATGGACACAATCCGCTGACTGTCACGCCCCATGAGCGATGCGAGCACCGCATGAACCTGCGAAGCCAACTCGCGAGTCGGGACAAGAATGAGCGCTCGGGGCCGGCGGGGTCGCGACTGAGCGATGTTGGCCACAATGGGCATCCCAAAGGCCAGGGTCTTGCCCGAGCCGGTAGGCGCTTTGCCGCAAATGTCCTGACCAGCCAGGGCCGGAGGGATGGTTGCGGTTTGAATGGGTAGTGGGCTGGTGATGCCCAACTTGTCTAAGCGTGCGTTGATTTCCGCGGACACGCCAAGGTCTAGGAAGGTAGAAATGTCGATACTCCAGTCGAGTGATGAACGGCCTACTCGAACAGGATTTTCGA
>DASZMA010000108.1:0-22871 GCA_035552095.1 Acidimicrobiales bacterium
CGAGGCTTGCCCGGATCGGTTCCCCCGCCGCAACGGGGTCCCGACCAAGAGCCCGCTCTTCTAAGAGGGAGGCTCGGTCCCCCGGTGCTGCCGGTCCGCGGGGGGCCAATTCGAGTGGCACCAATTCCCGTACCACGCAGAAATGCCCGATCGGGGGGGCGCGACTTAGGGCACTCCCCGGAGAGGCTCACACCGCTGCCGGGAGACCCCTAGGTGAAAGGTCAGTCCACTCTGGCCCTGCCGGTCCCCCGAGCCGACTCGGTCCAGCCACCTTGCCAGCCCGGTCGCGCGAATCCCAGGTCGGCTTGCGCATCCGGGCAGGTCTATTCGAGTCCTACAGGATCTGGGACCACCCAGAATTCACCATCGGGTAGAGGGCACCCTGGGCAGTCCGGAGAGGTCCCCGTTGCAGCCGAGCGACTATCGGGCGCCTCTGTGAGCAGGCATTCTCGGTCCCGCTTGTTTCACGTGGAACATCGGGCGGAGTCCCCGGTGGAGATGGTGCGCCGGACTTCTCTGGCATGTTTCACGTGAAACATGGGCTGAGTCTTGACCTGGGGTAGAAGGCAGGCCAGGATAGGCGCCGTGGCACGGGGAATCGGAGAGTCTGCCTGATGCGGATCCGGCGCCGGGATAGGGAGGAAGCCCTTCCCGTCACAGGCCGGCGGCCTGGTCAGTCTCCCGCTCCAGAAACGGCAGGGCGTCCAGCCACGCCCCCCACGGCGGAGGACCCGGTCAAGATCCTCATCACCCAACCCCCACCCTCTCCCATGGCCGAGCCACCGACACCGACCCCCACTCCCCCACCACCCCCGGTGGTTGAGCCCCCGGCAGCCCCGGCGGCGGCGGAACCGGCACCGGCCCAGCCACCGGCCATGGCTGCCCCAGAACCCGCGAGGGCTGAGCCCCCGGCGGTCGTAGAAGCCCCCGCCCCCTCCCCTGCCCCAGCACCCACCCCCGCCCCGGCCGCGGACGTTCCGGGAGCGGCAGTCCCCGCCCCAGACGCCGAGCCCGAGCCCGCCGCTACCCCCGCCCCAGTGGCCCAGGCCGCCCCGGCTCCCACCACAACCACGGCCCCGCCCGCAGCCCCCCCGGCCCCCACTGAGCAGGTGGCCTCGCCATCCCAGACCGAGCAGCGACCAAAGGCAAAGGCAAGCGAGGCGGCAGTGGCGGCACCACCCCAGAGGAGAGCCCCGAGTATCCGCGAGGATGCCGACAACCTGTTGGCGGGCGACCGGCCGGCCCCCCGGGATCTCCCCCGGGTCATCGCCATCGCCAACCAGAAGGGTGGGGTGGGCAAGACCACCACCACCGTCAACCTGGGGGCGGCCCTGGCTGAAATGGGCTACCGGGTGCTCGTGATCGACCTGGACCCCCAGGGCAACGCCACGACCGGCCTCGGCGTAGATGCCCGGAATTTCGAGTTCTCCATGTACGACGTGATCATGCGCGATCAGCCCCTGGAGGACTGCATTGAGCCGACCAGCGTCAAGAACCTCTTCGTGGCCCCGGCCACCATCGACCTGGCCGGCATTGAGATCGAGCTGGTGCCCGCCTTCAGCCGGGAGCTCAAGCTCAAGCGGGCCATCGACACCGTGGTGGACGACTTCGATTTCATCCTCATCGACTGTCCCCCGTCGCTCGGGCTGATCACCGTGAACGGCCTGGCGGCCGCCGGAGAGGTCATGGTGCCGATCCAATGCGAGTACTACGCCCTGGAGGGGTTGAGCCAGCTCCTGCGCAACGTGAACCTGGTCTCCTCCAACCTCAATGAGACGCTGGAGGTCACCACGATCGTCCTGACCATGTTCGATGCCCGCACCCGGCTCTCTATCGACGTGGCCAACGAGGTCCGGGCCCACTTCTCCGAGCGGGTCTGCAAGAGCGTGATCCCCCGGACCGTGCGCCTCTCCGAGGCCCCGTCGTTCGGCCAGCCGATCACCGTGTTCGATCCGACTTCACGTGGGGCCGTGGCCTACCGTGAGCTAGCCAAGGAGGTGAGCAATGGCGCGCCGCAGCGGACTCGGTAAAGGACTCAGCGCACTGATCCCGAGCGAAGCGGTGGGGGAGACCGACTCCCTGCTTCGTTACGTGCCCATCTCGCACATCAAGCCGAACGCCTACCAACCGCGGAGTCATTTCGACGAGGAGTCCATGTCGTCGCTGGCCTCCTCCATCCGCGAGGTGGGCCTGCTCCAGCCGGTCCTGGTCCGCGAGGTCGAGGGTGAGGAGGAGAGCTACGAGCTCATCGCGGGGGAGCGGCGCTGGCGGGCCGCCCGCCGGGCCGGGCTGCAGACCATCCCCGTCCTGGTCCAGATCGCCAACGACGTGGCCAGCCTCGAGCAGGCCCTGGTCGAGAACCTGCACCGCGAGGACCTCAACGCGCTGGAGGAGGCCGCCGCCTACCAGCAGCTGATTGACGAGTTCGGCCTGACCCACGAGCAGGTGGCCACCCGGATGGGGAAGGGGAGGGCCACCGTCACCAACACGTTGCGCCTGCTCCAGCTCCCGACCGGGGCGCAACGGGCGCTGTCCGAGCGCACCATCTCGGCCGGCCACGCCCGGGCCCTGCTGGGCACGCCGGACCGGGCGCTCCAGGACAAGCTGGTCGAGCAGATCGTGGCAGAAGGGCTGACGGTGCGAGCGGTGGAGGAGATCGTGCGGGGTGGCGGCGAGCTCCACGTCCTCCCACCGGTTGAGCCTGAGGCGGACTCTCCCGAAGAGAGCGGTACCACCACTGGTAGTACCTCAGGTGGGGGCCCACGGCGCCTGCCCAGCAAAAAACTGCCTGAACCAGGGGTTTTGGAGCTCGAAGACCTGCTCTCGACCTATTTGAACACCCGGGTCAAGGTGGATATCCAGAATCGGCGGGGCCGTCTGGTGGTCGAATTCGCCACGCTGGAAGACCTCGAGCGCATCTACCGGGCCATGGTTGGTGACAGCGGCGCCTAGTTGTTCACGTAACTGTCAAGACACCGTTCAGCTTCATCCACAACCTGTGCATGACCTTGTGGATTGTTACCTAGTTAACTTTGGTGAGGGTTACGTCACGGAACCGTCTCGTGCGGCCCTCAGCCGAATTGGAGACGTCAATCACTCCCAGGAGGCGTCGGCCCACTGCCCCAGGGCGGCCGAAAGGGCCGCGGCCAGGAGGGGGGCCTGCTCCACCACCAGGCTGACCGGACCTACCTCGACCAGGACCGACGGCATGCGCGTCTCGCGCAGAATGGCCAGGCGCATGCCCTGGGCGCCGCCGTCGGCGACCTGCAGCGCCGGCGGGACCGAATGCTGGACCAACTCGGCCAGCAGCTTGCCGCCCTGGGACACGTCATGGTCACCGGCCCAGAACGAGGTGTGGCAGGTCGAGACTCCGGGGTTGAGCTTGAGACCGAGGTAGACGTCGACCCCCAACTCGTTGGCCTGTTGGGCCTGGGTCGAATCGTCGGGGTGGTGCAGCACGGTCACCCGGGTGCCGGCGAGCAGGAGGCGGCGGCGCAGGGCCCCCGAGACGCTGCCCAGCCCGCCGCTCTCGCCGATGGCGACGTGGCGGCCGCTCAGGGTGCGCGGGGAGTCGCGCAGCAGGGCCCGGGCCCGCACCGAGGAGATCAGCTCGGGGTCGACGTGGCGGCTCTCCAGCCGGATGAGCTCACGCAGGGTGGCGCCACCGGCCAGGCCGTCCACCGGCAGACCGACATTGCGCTGGAACTCGGCCAGCGCGTCGGCGGTGTGGTCCCCGAAGATCCCGTCCACCCGCCCGGCGTCGAAGCCGAGGCTGCACAAGCGCTGCTGCAGGTCGGCCACGTCGTCGCCGCGCAACATCTGGGCCCGGCGGAACAGGAAGCGGTCGCCCAGGCGAAAACCGGCTTCGACCAGGGTGTTCCACGTCTGCTCGTCGCAGACGCCACTGACCCGGAGGCCGCGGTGGTGTTGGAACGCCTCGACGCCGGCCCGGGTGCCGGCGCCGAAGACGCCGTCGTCATCGATCGGCGCGCCACCCGGCGCGATGGCGGCCAGTCGCTGCTGCAGGTCCGATACGGCCGGACCGGTCTCCCCGAAGGCCAGGGGGAGGATTACAGGTAGGCCTGTATCTCCTCGAGCAGCGCCTTCTTGGGCTTGGCCCCGATCAGTCGCACCTCGGGCTGCCCGTCCTTGAACAGGATCAGGGTCGGGATGCTCATCACGTCGAAGCGGCGCGTCACTTCCAGGTTGTCGTCGATGTTCAACTTCCCGATCTGGAGCTTGCCCGCGTTCTCTTCCGCGATCTCCTCCAGTACCGGTGAGATCATTTTGCACGGACCGCACCATTCGGCCCAGAAGTCCACCAGGACGGGGATATCCGAACCCTTGACATGCTCGTCAAAGGTAGCGTCGCTCAGGGTCACAATCTTCTCGCTCATCGCTTCTCCTTGTCACAGGGCTGCAACGTCGCTGACCCCGGTTCTGTTCCCGTTGGCTATTGGCCCGGTTATTCGTCGTGCTCCTCGAGCCAGTGCTCGGCGTCGATGGCCGCCATGCAGCCCGAGCCGGCCGAGGTGATGGCCTGGCGGTAGTGGTCGTCCTGCACGTCGCCGCAGGCGAAGACCCCGTCCACGCTGGTACGCGAGGAACGGTCCTGGGTGAGCACGTAGCCGTTCTCACCGAGCTCCAGCTGGCCCTTGAGCAGGGCCGAGTTGGGCTCGTGCCCGATGGCCACGAAGAGGCCGGTCACGGCCAGCTCCATGGTCTCGGCCGAGGTGGTGTGCTGCACCTTGATCCCGCTGACCTTGGTGTCGCCCAGCACGTCGACGATGCGCGAGTCCCACATGAAGTCGATCTTGGGGTTCTTAAAGGCCCGGTCCTGCATGATCTTGGAGGCCCGCAGCTGGTCGCGCCGGTGGACCACGGTGACCTTGGAGGCGAAGCGAGTCAGGAACAGGGCCTCTTCGAGGGCCGAGTCGCCCCCGCCGGCCACCGCGATGTGCTGGTCCCGGAAGAAGAAGCCGTCGCAGGTGGCGCAGGTGGAGACGCCGTAGCCGAGCAGGCGATCCTCGTTGGGGCAGTCGAGCATAAGGGAGCGGGCGCCGGTGGCGATGATCAGGGTGTCGCCCAGCACGGTCGGCTCGTCGGCCTCGGGATCGCCGACCCAGACCGGGAACGGTGAGCCGGCGGCCAGGTCGAGCCGGCTGACCTTGGCCGTGCGGATCTCGGCCCCGAAGCGCAGCGCCTGCTGGCGCATGATCCCCATCAGCTCGGGGCCCATGACGCCATCGACGAAGCCGGGGTAGTTCTCCACCTCGGTGGTCAGCATGAGCTGGCCGCCGGGCTGATCGCTGTTGGACGAGGGCTCACCCTCAATGACCAGGGGCTCAAGCTGGGCCCGGGCGCTGTAGATGGCTGCCGTCAGGCCGGCCGGGCCCGAGCCGATGACGACGACTTTGCGCCGCTCAGTCATCGCCGGCGGCGGCGACGCCGCGCTTGGAGTAGGCGAAGGTGCCGGCGACACAGAAGAGGGCCCCGAGCACCAGGTAGGAGATCCACACCTTGTGGTCGAAGAGGTAGTCGGTGGTCAGGCGGATGAAGCCCACGCTGAGCAGCACGGCCACCGCGACGGCCACCACGCCGATGATGACGCCGAACACGACGCCGCGGGCCCCGATGATGGCGGGACGGATGACCTTGTCGTGCACCGTGGCCACGACGGTGTCCACCGTCGAGAGGGCCCGGTCCGACAACTGGTCGGTGAAGTTCTGCTCAGCCACGGGGTGAGATTAGTCGTCAGCCTGGGAAGCGCCAGCGGTCACGCCGTGGCCGGCCGCACTATGTAGCAGACGCCGACCGTGTTGGGGCCGGTATGGGTGCCGACCACCGGACCCAATTGGACCGACAGCATCGGGTGATCGGTGGCGATGGTGCCCAGGCGGGTCAACACCTCGGCCAGGTCGTCGTTGGCCCCGTCGGCGATCGCCAGCCGCTCCACGGGGGCGTCGCCGGCGACCTTGGCTTCCATATACCCCAGGGCCCGGGCCCGGGTCCGCTGCTTGGACTCCTGGGCCACTTCGCCGTCTTTGACCTGGATCACCGGCTTGATGTTGAGCAGCGACCCCAGCAGCGCCTGCGCCCCGCCGATGCGGCCGCCGCGCTGGAGGTGTTCCAGGCCGCCCAATACGCCGTAGACCCGCACCCGGGTGGCCCGCTCGGTGGTGCTCTCGGTCACCGCGTCGAGCCCGGCCCCGGCGGCCGCCTCTTCGGCCGCCGCGATGACCAGCAGCCCCTGGCCCATGGTCAGCGTGCGGGTGTCGACCACCCGGACCGGGATGCCCGAGAAGGAGTCCGCCGCGGTGACGGCGGAGGCGTAGGTGCCCGAGACGCCCGAGGAGATGGTCAGGCAGAGCACTCCCTCGGCCCCCTCGTCGGCCGCCTGCTGGTACGCGTTGATGAAGGACCCGGGGGAGGGGGCGGCCGTCTCGGGCAGGGCGCCCTTGCCCTGGCAGCGGCGCCAGAACTCTTCGGGGCTGAGCTCTTTGCGGTCCTCGAACTCCTCGACCCCGAAGCGGATGGTCAAGGGGACCACAATCACGTCGTGCTCCTTGACCAGTTCGTCGGTCAGGTCACAGGCACTGTCGGTCACGATGCGCACGCCGGGCATGCAGGGAGTCTGCCACGGCGCCCAGGGGAACGTCCCGTGCTCGGGCCGGACCGGGACGGGCGATCGAGAGGGCCGGCGACCGCCCGTAGCTACCCCGCCGCGGTGGGTTTCTCAACACGGGTGGTGCACACGCTGATTACCCGGCAAGATCAGCAGCGGGAGAATGCGGTGACAACCGGTCCAGACGTGACGACTGGCGTTGAGCGCGGGGGGACCCCCAGTTCCGTCCTGCCCCCCATGGCCCTGCTCAGCCTGCAGTCGCGCATCCTCGACCTGGTCGATACCGCCATCATCGCCGTGGACCAGTCGGGGCGGATCGTCTTCGTCAACCCCTACGCCAGCATTCTGTACGGGCGGGACCGGGACGAGCTGTTGGGCCGCACCGCCCGCGAGCTGGCCCCCCTGGCTGTCAGCGCCGACGTCCAGGACGAGATCGCCGCCGCCTTCCTCCACGGCGACTCCTGGGAGGGCACCTTCGACGTGCGGCGGGAGGACGGGACGATCGCCACGGTGCACGTGGTGGACTCGCCGCTCTACGACGCCCACGGCCAGAAGGTGGGCATCGTCAGCGCCGGCCTGGACACCACCCGGCAGCGGGTGGCCGAGCAGCGGGCGGGGGAGCGGTCCCGGGCGGCCCAGGTGAGCCAGTTCCTGGCCGATTGCGGCACCGCCCTGGCCGCTTCCACCGACTACGACGAGGCCCTGGACACCCTGGGGCGGAGCTGCGTGCCCTTCCTGGCCGACATCTGCCTGATCGACGTGGCCGAGGCCAACCAGGTGCGCCGCATGGCGGCCGTCCACCACATCCCGGCCCAGCAGGATCTGGTCGACGAGTTGGAGCTGCGCTACCCCCCGGACCCCGACGGCAACCACCCGGTCGTACGGGCGCTGCGCGCCGGGGCGACCGACTTCAGCCCGGTCATGTCCGACGAGTTCCTCCGGGCCACCACGCGCGACGAGATCCATTACCGCATCGTCAAGGAGCTCAACTTCCAGTCCTACATCTGCGTGCCCCTGGTGGCCCGCGGCCGGATCCTCGGCGCGCTGACCCTGATCTCGTGCAGTCCGGACCGGCGTTTCACCCAGGCCGACGTGGAGGTGGCGCAAGAGGTGGCCTGGCGGGCCTCGCTCATGCTGGACAACGCCCGGCTGCTCTCGGAGTCGTCGTACGTGGCCCAGGTGCTCCAGGCCAGTCTGATGCCGCCGTCGCTGCCGGTGATCCCCGGGATCGAGCTGGCGGCGCGCTACGTCGCCTTCGGCGCGGGCATGGAGGTCGGGGGCGACTTCTACGACGTCTTCAGTGCCGGCCGCAGCGCCTGGGTCTTCGCCCTGGGCGACGTCTGCGGCCGGGGCCCCGAAGCGGCGGTGGTCACGGGCTCCATCCGGCACACCCTGCGCAGCGCCGCGCTCGAGATCCGCCAACCCGGGCGCCTCCTGGGCGTGGCCAACGAGGTGCTGCTCAACGACGGCAGCGACGTCCACCTCTTCGCCACCCTGCTCTGCGGGATCCTGCGCCCCCAGGCCCGGGGGGTCCGGATATCACTGGCCAACGCCGGGCACCCGCCGCCGATCCTGGTGCGGGCCGACGGCAGCGTGGAGACGCCACGAAACGGCGACACCATCATCGGCGTCTTCGATGACACCTCGTGGTCGACCCGCACCCTGTTGCTGCACGAAGGCGACCTGCTGATCGCCTACACCGACGGCATCACCGAGGCCCGGCGCGACGGTGAGCTCTTCGGCGAGGGCCGGCTGGCCGAGGTGGTCCAGGCCACCCGGGACCGCCCCATTGAGGAGGTGGCCGACCGGGTCATCGACGCCGTGCGCGCCTTCGCCGGCCAGGAGCCCAACGACGACCTGGCGCTCATTGCGCTGCGCGTCGGGCCCCGCTAACGCCGCACGGTTGGCGAACCCGAACTACAGCCGCCGCCGCACCTCCTGGCGGTGCGTTTCGTGGCGCCGGGCCTGGACGCGCCGGCCCAGGAACACGGCGACCGCGCCGTAGGCCAGCAGCCCTACGGCCACCGAGCCGACCACCCGCACCAGCAGCCCCAGCCCGCGGTTGGCCCCGGACAAGTTGGAGACCACCAACACCACCACACCCATGGCCACGGTTGACCAGGCCACCCGGCGCAGCGGGGACCAGGTGGCCCGCCCGCCCAGCCGGCCGAACCACCGGCGCAGCAGGCCCAGGCCGAGCAGGGCGCCGACCGTATAGGCCACCGAGAGCGACAGGGCCAGGCCGCGCACGCCGAGCGGATGGACCAACGCGATGGCCAGCACCACGTTGATGGCGTTCTCCACCAGGTACAAGAAGAAGGCCACCCGGGCCCGCTGCATGGTCTGCAGGACGCGGATGACGTAGAGGTAGGTGCAGAAGCCGGGCAGGCCGAGGGCGAACATGGCCAACGCCGCCCCGGTGTCCGAGGTCTGGGCGGGCGTGCTGTGGCCGTGGCCCAGCAGCAGGGCCACCGCCGGCTTGGCCAGCAGCAGCATGCCGACGGCAGCCGGGATGATGAGGGCCAGCATGGAGCGCAGGCCGCCGGCCAACCGGGTCACGAAGGCGGCGGTCTGCCCGGTGGACCACTTCTCGGCCAGGTCGGGCGCCACCACCGACATGACGGTGATGGCCACGATTCCGTAGGGCATCTGCAAGAAGGTGTAGGCGTAGGTGTACGACGAGACCGGATCCGTGCCCGAGGCGGTGCCGGCCAGGATGAGCACGACGAACTGGGCCACCTGGTTGGCCATGACGAAGCCGAAGGTCCACCCGCTCAGGCGCACCACCGTGCGCAGGGCGGCGTCGCGCAGGTTCCAGTGCCAGCGGATCAGGCCGAGTTTGGCGGCCCGCAGGCTCGGGATGAGCGCCACGAACTGGAGCACCACGCCGAGGGAGGTGCCCAGGCCGAGCAGGACCAGTTGGGCGTGGTGGTGCTGCACGCTGGCCAGGGAGTCGGCCCGGCCGGCCCACAGCCCGAACCAGATCAGCACGCCGATGCAGACCAGGTTGTTGATGATGGGGGCCCAGGCCACCGCGGCGAAGCGGCGCCGGGTATTGAGCAGCGCGGTGGCCAGCGCGAAGAGCCCGTAGGCCGCCACCTGGATCACGAACCAGCGCAGCAGGGTGGTGGCCACGGACCGCTCGGCTGCAATCAGGTGGAGCTGGTGGGAGTGGGTCGAAGTATCGAGCGCGGTCAGGGCCGTGATGAGGTCCGGCGCCAGCACCAGGGCCAGCACCGTGGTGGTGAGCAACACCACCACCGACACCGTGAGCACCGCCGAGATGGAGCGGAACGCCTCGCGCTCGGTGCGGGTCGAGAGCTGCTCAATGAAGACGGGGATGAAGGTGGCCGAGAGCACCCCGCCCAGCACAATGTCGTAGAGCATGTTGGGGGTGGTGTTGGCCAGGTTGAAGGCATCGGCCAGATGGAACTGGCCCAGGGCCCAGGCCAGGGCCACCACCCGCAGCAGACCGGTGATGCGCGAGACGCCCGTGCCCAGCGCGACGAAGGTGGCCGCCGTAGCCAGCGACTGGCCGCCCCGGGCCCGGCGGTGCTCGGCCACCCTCAGTGCGCCCGGGGCCGGCGCCGTCGTCCCTTGTGCCACGTGCGGGCCCACCAGATCAACAGGGTCAGGCCGGCCAGCAGGGTCAGGACGACGCCCACGATGGAGAGGGAGGTGGAGTGCACCGTCACCTGGGTCTGGGCGATGACCAACCCACCGTCAGGGGTGCGCAGCGTGACGTCCACCGGGAGGCGGTCGCCCGAAGTGCGCGAGCGGGCCTGTATCCGCACCGGGGTGGTCTGGCGGTTCAGGACCAGGGTCCGGGTGCTCCCCGAGGGGAAGTTGAACTTGTCGCTCACCAGGGTCATGACCACGGTGACCGTGTAGGGGGCGGTGGAGAGCACGGTGATGGGGATGGGCGCGGTGCGCGAGGTAAAGGTGATGGTGTTCTCCGAGGCCAGCGAAATCTGGCCCAGCACCGCACCGAAGGCCAGGTTCCAGCGCGCCAGCGCGCTGGCGCGCTGGGTCGGGCTGTTGCCTCGGTACTCGACGGCCAGGAGCCCGTCCGAGAGCGTCGTCAACACGGCCGGGTGTCCGTGCACGGCGGCGCCGAAGGAGTTCAGGTGGGACCGGGCCGTGCTGAGGTGGCCGGCCGCGTTGGCGCTGATACTTGAGCCGGCGGGAGGCGAGCCCGACTGGAGGTGGAGCGACGCCGGTTCGCCGTTGCCACCCGGCTGCACCTGGTTGAAGAGCTGATCGAGGGTGACCGGGCTCAGCGCCGGGTTGTTGGTCAGTCCGTTGAGCAGCGTGGTGAGGAAGGCGCTCTGCGGCCGCCAGGACGGCGGCGGCGTGATGACCACGCCGCGCGGGTCCTGGTCAAAGGCGTTCTCAAAGTGGATGAAGTTGAGGCTGCTCAGGAGCTGGTTGGCGGCCAGGACGGGATCCCCGGCATCGGCGGTGAAGCGTGAGTCGAGCTGGCTGTTGGCGGCCGTCGCCGTCACGTGCGCCGTGCGGCCGAGGGCGAGGGTGAAGGTCTGCGCGAAGGTGGATTTCTGTTCGGGCAGCGGGGTCAGGCTGGTGTCGTTCAGCACCAGGTGGTCGACGCGGGCCGCCGTCAAACCGTTGGCCAGGCTGTCGGCATTGGCCGTGGTGAACGTCGACGCCGTGTCCACCCACGGGCCGCCGCTCGGGTGGAGGTCGGATTGGTGGAGCAGAGCGGCACCCCGGTCGAGTTGGGTCTCAATTTCAGGGTTCAACCCGGCCCCGGACAGGGCGGCCAGATTGATGGGGACATAGGGCTGGGCGGGCAGCTGGTCGGGGCCGGGTGCGTTGGTCAGGCCGGCCAGCTCTTGCAGGGCGTTGTGCCCCGTCTTGCCCCCCTTTTTGGCCAGGTCGGTTACCGCGCTCGGGTTGGCCTGCAGGGTGATGGGCACCGCTCGGTGGGCGGCCAGGGTGGTCGTCAGCGCTTCGGTCCGGCGACGGTCGGCTGCGCTCTGGTCGGGCGACGACGTGGTCACCGGGATCACCACACTGACCCGGAGAGGGCCGCCCGTGGAGCTCTCGGCGCTCACCGACTCCTGGTAGGTGAGGAAGGTGGTGAACCGGCTGAGCGGCGTGGTGTCGCCCTGGCGCAGCAGGGCCACCGAGACCGGGTAGACGTCGCCGCACTCTCCCATGTCGGGGACACACCCGAGCACCAGCGTCTGGTCGTCGGGCGGGCATGCCCCAGGCGTGCCGGCCGCTGGCGCCTCGGTAGAGGACTGCGGGAGGACGGTGACGCAGGTGGTGGCGCTGCGCGCGCCAGCGGGGCCCGAGACCGGGATGTCGCGCACCGTGATCAGTGGGGTCTTCTGTGGGGTGGCGTTGGTGGCCTGCTGCAGTTGGGAGTCGTTGCTGAGCCGGCTGTAGAAGGTGATGCTGAGATGGAGGTCCCCAACCGGCACCGAGGTGGCCCCGACGCCGAGATCGAGCGTGAACCAGGGCGCGGTCGGGGTGACCGAAGCCGTCTGGAAGGTCAGGGTGAGGGGCGGCCCCGCCACGCCCGGTTGGGCGCCGGCCCACGCTGGGCTGGACAGGGCGAGCGTGCACAGGGCGATCCCGGCCCAACGCTTCAGCACAGGGAGAGGCTAGGCCGGGCAGTACCCTTGTCCGGTGCAGTCCTCAACGGTGCCCGAGCGGTTCCGCCCCCTCCTCGATGCCACCGCCGAGCTGGCCCAGCGCTTCGCTGACGCCGGTCGGACCATCTATCTGGTCGGTGGCTCCGTCCGCGACGCCCTCTTCCCGGCGGGAGCCCAGGCCGACCCTGACTTCGACCTGACCACCGACGCCCGGCCCGAGGAGATCGAGCGGTTGGTCAGTGGCTGGGCCGATGACGTCTGGACCCAGGGGGCCCGTTTCGGCACCATCGGCTGCCGCCGGGGCGACCAGATCTTCGAGATCACCACCCACCGGGCCGAGGTCTACGTGCCTGATTCGCGCAAACCCGAGGTCACCTTCGGCGACGACATTGAGCTGGACCTGTCCCGGCGCGACTTCACCATCAACGCGCTGGCCCTGCGGCTGCCCGACATGGAGCTCATCGACCCCTTCGACGGGCTGGGCGACCTGGCCGCCGGCCGGTTGCGCACCCCGCTCGATCCTGAGGTCTCGTTCGGCGACGACCCGTTGCGCATGCTGCGCGCCGCCCGCTTCGCCGCCCGCTTCTCGCTCAAGCCCGACCCGGCCCTGGAGGCGGCCATTGAGAAGATGCACGAGCGCCTGTCCATCGTCTCCCGGGAGCGCATCCGCGACGAGCTGGACAAGATCGTCATGGTCGACGTGCCCTCCGACGCCCTGTGGTTCGTGGTGCGCACCGGCCTGGCCGCCGACTTCCTGCCCGAACTGCCCGGCCTGGCCCTGGAGCAGGACCCCATCCACCGGCACAAGGACGTGCTGGCCCACACCCTGGCCGTGGTGGACAAGACCTCGCCCAACCGGGTGCTGCGGCTGGCCGCCCTCTTCCACGACGTGGGCAAGCCCCGCACCCGGGCCATCACCGACGGCGGGGTGACCTTCCACCATCACGAGGTGGTGGGGGCCCGCATGACCCGGACCCGCATGGAGGCGCTGCGCTATTCCTCCGAGGACGTCGATACGGTGACCCGGTTGGTCGAGCTCCACCTGCGCTTCCACACCTACCGCCTGGGCTGGACCGACAAGGCGGTGCGGCGCTACGTGCGCGACGCCGGCGACCTCCTCGAGCTGCTCAACGAGCTGACCCGCTGCGACTGCACCACCCGCAACGCCAGCAAGGCGCGGGCCCTGGCCCGCCGGATGGATGAGCTGGAGGAGCGCATTGTGGAACTGGGGGAGCAGGAGGAGCTCAAGGCCCTCCGCCCCGACCTGACCGGCAACCAGGTCATGGAGATCCTCGGGGTACCGCCCGGCCCGGTGGTCGGCCGCGCCCTGTCGTTCCTCATGGAGCTGCGGCTGGACGAAGGACCGCTCGGCGAAGAGGAAGCGGGCCGCCGGCTGCAGCAGTGGTGGGCTGAGCAGCAGTAGCGGCGGGGCGGGCCTAAGGTCCCGCGCCATGGACATCACGCTGCTCGGGACCGGGAGTCCCCTGCCCAACCCTGATCGGGCCGGGCCGGCCACGCTGCTGCGGGCCGGGGATGCCACCATGCTCTTCGACTGCGGGCGCGGCGTGGTCATGCGCCTCACCGCCGCCGGCGTGCTGCCGATGATGCTCTCGGCCGTGCTCCTCACCCACCTGCACAGCGACCACATCACCGACCTGAACGACATCGTCACGACCCACTGGGTCATGTCGCCGGCGCCGACCGCGCTCCGGGTGATCGGGCCGCCCGGGACCCAGCGCGTGGTCGACGGCCTGCTGGCCATGCTCTCGCTCGACCAGTCCTACCGGCTGGCCCACCACGAGACTCTGACCGAGGGCCCGCGAGTCGAGGTCACCGAGGTCGATCCCGGCGCGGTGCTCGACGTGGCCGGCGTCGCCGTCTCGGTGCACCGCACCGACCACCGCCCGGTCAGCCCGACCGTCGGCTACCGGGTTGAGCACGAGGGCAAGGTGGCCGCCATCGCCGGCGATACCGTGCCCTGTCCCGAGCTCGATGCGATGTGCCAGGACGCCGACCTGTACGTGCAGACGGTGATCCGGGCCGACCTGGTGGCCGCCATCCCCAACGCCCGCCTGCAGGACATCCTCGACTACCACTCCTCGGTCGAGCAGGCGGCCCAGACGGCGACCCGGGCCGGAGTTAAGACCCTGGTCATGACCCACTACGTCCCGCCGATGCAGCCGGCCGATGCCGAAGCCTGGCGGGCGCTGGCCGCGGCCCACTTCTCCGGGCCGATCGTGCTGGGAGATGACCTGACCACGGCGACGGCCTAGGGAGTACCCTGCGCTCATGGGACGTATTTCGGCACCGGAGAGCGGCATGGGTGAGCACATCGACTGGGCGCTGCACCGGCCCAAGATGGCGGTGGGCATGGGTGCCCTCTCCACCGCCGTCTATGAGAACTCACAGCTTCCCGTGCGCGAACGGGAGGCGGCCCGTTTCACCATCGCCATGATCAACGACTGTGCCGTGTGCCGGGACACCCGGGCCCGCCAGGGCGCCGAGGTGGGGGCCGACGAGCCCTTCTACGCCGAGGTCACCAACTGGCGCGCCGCCACCACATTGAGCGAGCGCGAGCGGGCGGCGGCCGAGTTCGGCGAGCGGTTCGCCCTGGACCACCTGGCCATGGACGACGAGTTCTGGGCCCGCCTGCGCACCCTCTTCTCCGAGGAGGAGTTGGCCGACCTCACCATCTGTTGCGGCATGTTCCTCGGCATGGGCCGGACCCTGGCCGTGGTCGGGGTGCGGGCGCCCGACCAACGCATCCTGGTCTGACCTCTCCGACATTTCCCCGTCCTTCCGGAGGACCCAGATAGTTGCCATGGCTACTAATGCCATGTATACTAAACCGGGTGAGCAACGTTACGGGTGGGCCAACGGTCGGGTACCTCGTCTGGCGCCTCTCCATGAAATGGCGGGCCGCTGTCGACGCGGCAGTAGGCCCGCTGGGGCTGACCCACGCCCAGTACTCCGTGCTGGCCTCTTTGCGCGGCTTGACCCGGTCAGGTCACCGCCCCAGCCAGCGCGAGTTGGCTGATCACACCGGACTGGATCCGATCTACATCTCGAAGTTGGCCCGGGCCCTGGAGCGGGCCGGACTGATTCTGCGGGAGCCGGACGAAACCGACTCCCGGGCGGTCTCCCTGGTCATCACGGAAGTTGGCACGACGGTGATCGACCGGGCCATCGTGATCGTGCAGGAGGTCCTGCAGCAGGTGACCGCGCCACTGGGCGGGACCGCCGGCCGCCGCACCCGGGCGCTGATGAACGACCTCGCCCTACTTATCGATACGCCTTCACCAACACCACCAACGCCACGACCACCACGTGACACGAAAGAAAGGGCAGGATCGACATGACACCTCAACCGACGCTCACTTCCAGGGACATCGGTCTGACCGAGAACGCGCTGCGGGCGCTGCTGCTGCGGTCGCTGACCGGCACCGGCCTCGACTACAACCGATGGGTGGCCCTCAAAACGGCGTGCGACGCGCCCACACCGCTCACCGATGCGGAACTGGCGGGCCTGCTGGTGGACGGTCTCAAGGTCGACGCGGCCATGGCGGCGACGACCATTGACGACCTGAAGTTCACCGGGCTGTTCGAGCAGGCCGGAACCACGAATGGCCCGGTTGTGGTCACTCCGGAGGGTGCGGCGCTCTATCGGCGGTTGATGGACCACGTGGGGCAGATCGGCCGGCAGATTTACGCGGACCTCGAAGTCGAGGACCTGGCGGTCGCCTATCGAGTCCTCTCGACGGTGCACCAGCGGGCCAATCTGCTCTTGGCCAGCTGACCAGGGTCAGCGCGGTCCGCTCTGGGCGGTCCGGTCAGTCAGCCGGCCAGGACTCGCCCCGGTCACCCTCGGCGAAGGACTCCACCAGCTGCTGTGCCACGTCGTCGTGGTACTGCACCGGGGGCGACTTCATGAAGTAGGCCGAAGGTCCGAGCAGGGGTCCGCCGATGCCACGGTCGAGGGCCAGCTTGGCGCAGCGCACGGCGTCAATGATCACGCCGGCCGAGTTGGGGGAGTCCCACACTTCGAGCTTGAGCTCCAGGTTCAAGGGCACGTCACCGAAGTTGCGGCCTTCCATGCGGATGTAGGCCCACTTGCGGTCCTTCAGCCACGGCACGTGGTCCGAGGGGCCGATGTGCACGTCGTCGACGCCCAGGGTGCTATCCTCAATCTGGCTGGTCACGGCCTGGGTCTTGGAGATCTTCTTGGACTCCAGGCGGTCGCGCTCGAGCATGTTCTTGAAGTCCATGTTCCCGCCCACGTTGAGCTGGTAGGTGTGGTCGAGGGCCAGGCCGCGGTCCTCGAAGAGGCGGGTCAGGATGCGGTGCACGATGGTGGAGCCGACCTGGCTCTTGATGTCGTCGCCGACGATCGGCACACCGGCGTCACGGAACTTGCGGGCCCACACGGGGTCCGAGGCGATGAAGACGGGGATGGCATTGACGAAGGCCACGCCGGCGTCGATGCAGGCCTGGGCGTAGTAGCGCTGGGCCTGCTCAGAGCCGACGGGCAGGTAGGACACCAGCACATCCGCCTTGGCGTCACGCAGGGCCTGGGCCACGTCGACCGGCTCGAACGGGGACTCCTCGAGCACCTCGCGGTAGTACTTGCCCAGGCCGTCGAAGGTCGGGCCGCGCTGGACCGTCACCCCGACCTCGCCCACGTCGGCGAACCGGATGGTGTTGTTCAGTCCGGCGTGGATGGCCTTGCCCAGGTCGATGCCGACCTTGGTCTGGTCCACGTCGAACGCGGCGACCGGGACCAGGTCCCGCACGTGGTACCCACCGAGCTCGACGTGCATCAGGCCGGGCACGACGTCCTCGGGCTGGGCGTCGTGGTAGTAGGTGATCCCTTGGATCAACGAGCTGGCGCAGTTGCCGACACCGGCAATGGCGAGGCGGATGGGGGTGCTCATCTGGGGTCTCCTTCATAGGTGAATTCGGCCGGAGCCGAGGATGTCGCGACGTGAGGTGTGGCGTTGAGGGCAGAAGCTGAAGCAGAGGAGATGCTGGCCCGCTCGGTGGCGATCAAGCGGTCCAGCCAGTCGATGTCACGGGCCACGCTGTCGGCCGTGTGCTGGACGACCGAGCGGGCGTAGACGTCGAGTTCGAGGGTGGTCCCCTCCGTCTCGCCCAGCCGTTGCACCAGCAGGGCGCGCCGGCGCTCGAGCAGGGCCAGCCGGGCCTGGGGCGCCAGGTGGCGGGCGAAGGCCAGGCGGAGGCTGAAGCTACGGGCGTCGTCGACGGCGCCCCCCTCGCCCAGGAGTTCGGAGAACATCTTCCGGCCCAACTCGGTGATCCGGTAGACCTTCTTGCCCCGGCGTGAGCGGGAGGGGGAGTGGCGGCGGGCCCGCAGCACGGCCAGCTCACCACTGAGGGAGCCGGTGGGCGGGGCCGGGGTTGGGGCCGCGGCAGCGGCCGGGCGGGCCGTCTCCTCGGTGGCCACCACGGCGGCGGCCTTTTCCAACCGGGTCAGGGCGGGGTAGATCGACCCGAACGAGACGTTGGCCAGGATGCCCAGGTTGTCGCGCAATTGGCGCCTGATCTCGTAGCCGTGCAGGTCCCGCTCTTCCAGGAGCCCCAGGATTGCCATGTCCAACATTGCGGTTCACTATATCGAATCGATATAGCGTTGTACAGCAATTCGTCACACTACGATCACCGAGCTGCCCAGAAGCCACGAAATTGGGTGTCGATTCCGTGCGTGAGGGGTAACCTGACGCCGTGTCCGTCACCTCGGAGCCGAGGGCAGGAAGTCGAGCGGTGAATGCCGAGATCTCGGCTGGGGTGGAGTACCGGCTGGTGCGCAATGGCGTGGTCCGGGACGTGGAGCGGGGACGGGTCCAGAAGATCGACGTCTGCGATGCCCATCCCGAACTGCTGCGGGCCGCCCGCAACGTCGGTCGCCGGACCAAGGACTCCTGTCCCATCTGCGAAGACTGCCGGCTGGTCACGGTCACCTTCGTCTTCGGGGCCAAGCTGCCGGCCGGCGGGCGCTGCCCGGGCACGGTGGCCGAGTTGAACCAGCTGCGGCGCCGGCCCGAACCGGTCCTCTGCTACGAGGTCGAGGTGTGCCCCGACTGCGCCTGGCACCACCTGATGAAGAAGTACCCCGCCGGCGGGGTCAAGCCGCGCAAGAAGGTGGCCCAATGAGCGCCGACGTCGGTGGGCCGGTGACCGTCCCGTCGCTGCGGACCCGCAAGCGGCGCGACGGGGCCACGCCCATCGTCATGGTGACCGCCTACGACGAGCCGGGGGCCCGCATCGTCTCCGAAGCCGGGGTCGACATCCTGCTGGTGGGCGATTCGGTGGCCAACAACGTCCTGGGCTACGAGGACCCGCTGCACATCGACATCGACGTCATGGCCCACCACGTGGCCGCGGTGGCCCGGGCCAAACCGCACTGCCTGATCCTGGGCGATATGCCGTGGATGAGCTACCACCTCTCGACCGATGAGGCCGTGCGCAACGCGGCCACCCTGATCCGGGCCGGCGCCCACGCCGTCAAGCTCGAAGGGGGGCGGGCCCGCCTCCCCGCCGTCGAGGCCATCATCCGGGCCGAGATCCCGGTCATGGGCCACCTCGGCCTGACCCCGCAGTCGGTCCTGGCCATGGGTGGCTTCCGGGTCCAGGCCAAGAGCGTCGACGCCGCCAGCGCCCTGTTGGATGCGGCCAAGGCCCTCGAGGCCGCCGGCTGCTTCGCCTTCGTGATTGAGGGGGTGCCCGATGTGGTGGGCGCCGCCGTCACCGAAGCCATTGACGTGCCCACCATCGGCATCGGGGCCGGCCCGTCGACCGACGGCCAGGTCCTGGTCTTCCACGATCTGCTCGGCCTGGGCGCCCGCACCCCGCCGAAATTCGTGCGCCAGTACGCCGAGCTGGGTCGGATCGCCACCGAGGCCGTCCACCACTTCGCCGAGGACGTGCGCAGCGGCCAGTTCCCCAGCGACGCCGAGAGCTACCACGGGTCGGCCGAGCTGGGCGACGCCCTGGCCTGAGGGCACCCCGAAACGGCCGGTGAGGGACCGGCGCGACCTCGGCTAACATCAATCCCCGCAACAGACCCTGCCCCTGACCGTCAGGGGCCCAGGCTCAAAGCCCGGTCCAGAGGGAGGTATGCCGCACATGCGGCCTTACGAAGTCATGGCCATTTTCGAGGCCACCACCGAGGCGACCGTCATTCAGGGCGTGCTCGACCAGGCCCTCGAGGTCATTCGCAGCACCGGGGGCAACCCGGGCGCCGTCGACCGCTGGGGCAAGCGCACCTTCGCCTACGAGGTCAACCACAAGCGCGAGGGCTACTACGTCGTGGTGGAGTTCACCGCCGAGACCCAGACCGTGGCCGACCTCGACCGTATGCTCGGCCTGGCCCTCGAGGTCGTCCGCCACAAGATCGTCCGCCTACCCGAGACCAAGGTCGCCAAGGCCGCGGCGTCGGCCGCCAGCTGAGCCTGCGGGCGAAAGGAGCACACGATGCCGACTGACAACAGCGTGGTCCTGGTGGGCAACATCACCCGGGATCCCGAGTTGCGCTTCACCAACACCGGGCAGCCGACGGCCTCCTTCGGGCTGGCCGTCAACCGGCGCTGGCAGAACCGCCAGACCCAGGAGTGGGAGGAGGCCACCTCCTTCTTCGACGTGGTGTGCTGGCGCGAGATGGCCGAGAACGTCAGCGAGACCCTGACCCGGGGTGCCCGCGTCATGGTGGCCGGCCGGCTGGAGCAACGGAGCTGGGAGACCCAGGAGGGCGACAAGCGCTCCAAGGTAGAAGTGGTGGCCGACGAGATCGGCCCGTCACTGCGCTGGGCCACGGCCCAGATCACCAAGAACGAGCGTCGGGGCCCGAGTGACGGGTCGCCGCGTGGTGGAGGGAACCGGCCTGCGGCCACCCCGCCCCCGGCTGCCCCCAACAACGGTGGCGGCGGATACGGATTCGATGAGGAGCCCTTTTAATGGCACGTAACAACCAACGCGGCGGGACCACGACACGTCGTGCGCCCAAGGACCTGGGCCGCCGGGTCAAGAAGAAGCCCTGCGCGCTCTGCCGGGACAAGACCGAGTGGGTCGACTACAAGGACGTCCCCATGCTGCGCAAGTACATGAGCGACCGGGGCAAGATCCGCTCGCGCCGGGTCACCGGGAACTGCGCCCAGCACCAGCGGGCGCTGGCCCAGGCGATCAAGACGGCGCGCGAGCTCGTCCTGCTGCCCTACACCCAGCGCACGGTGACCGAGCGCCCGGGTGGACGCGGTGGAGGACGTGACCGTGGTGAGCGGGGCGAGCGCGCTGAGCGCACGTTGAGCGACACCATCGGCGCTGACGCGCCGCGCGACCGCGCCGCCAGCACCGAGTACCTGGCCGGGGCCGAAGGCGGTGCCACCGAGTCCGGTGCCACCGAGTCCGGTGCGACCGACGCAGCCACCCCCGACGCGCCCGAGAGCACGGAGGCCGCCACGGTGGCCAGCGAGACGCAAGAGGCCGCCGTGCAAGAAGCGGTCGCTGAAGACGTCGTCGTGGCCGCGGCCAACACCGAGGATGGCGACCAGTGAAGATCCTCCTGCGAGATGACGTGGCCGGGGTCGGCCGACGGGGCGACATCGTCACCGTGGCCGGCGGCTACGCCCGCAACTTCCTGCTGCCCGAGGGGCGGGCCATCCTGGCCGCCGACGGGGTGGCGGGTCAGGCCGAGCAGATGCGGCGCGGCCGTGACCTGCGCGAAGCCAAGGATCGCGGCGCAGCCGAAGCCCAGGCCACCATCCTGGCCGGCGCCACCATCACCATCGCGGCGCGCGCTGGCGGCGGCGGGCGGCTCTTCGGCTCCATCGGGCCCCAGGACATCGTCAAGGCGGTGCAGGCCCAGAAGGGCGTGGAGATCGATCAGAAGCACGTCGTGCTGGCCGAGCACATCAAGGAGACGGGTTCTTTCGACGTCACCGTCGAACTGTTCACCGGCGTGGCCACCGTCGTGACGGTGGAGGTCACCGCCGCGGCGTAGCCGTACCCGCCTCGGCTTCACGCTCTGGCATCCACCGTCTGTCACACCCATCTGGGCACCATGGTGGGGTGCCTGAGCGAGGTTTTTCTTCTCCACAGATAGCCACCGGTTGTCCACAGCGCCATCCAGTGTTTTGGGGTGCCAATCCCCAGCTTGTTGGCCTCGTTACCCACAGGTCAGTTAGCGCAGAGTTGGGGGACCGTGGTCCAAGCCTTTGATGACACCCGCCCCCGTCAGTTGCGGGCTGCTCCGGCACCTCCCAGTGGAGCACGGATACCCCCGCACAACCTCGAGGCCGAGGAGTCACTCCTCGGCGCCATGCTGCTGTCCAACGATGCCGCGTCGGCCGCGATCGAGATCGTCTCGGCCGGGGACTTCTACAAGCCGGCGCATGGCCACATCTTCGGGGCCATCCGGGCCCTCATGGAGCGGGGCGAGCCGATTGACGCGGTGACGGTCACCGACGAGCTGCAGCGCTCCGGACTGCTGGACGCGGTGGGGGACCCGTCGGTCTTCATCTCGCTGCAGGCCAACACCCCGTCCATCGCCAACGCGCGGCACTACGCCACCATTGTGGAGGAGCACTCGCTGCTGCGCCGCCTCATCGGCGTGGCCGGCGACATCGCCGACATCGGCTACTCGGTACCCGAGGACGTCGAAGGGGCCATTGACGAAGCCGAGCAGATGATGTTCAACGTGGCCGAGCGCCGCACGGCCGACACCATCGCCCCTTTGCACGAACTGCTGGGCAAGGGGCTCGACCGGATTGAGGAGCTGGGCCAGCGCGGCACCGACCTGACCGGGGTGCCCACCGGTTACCACGAGCTGGACAAGATCCTGCTCGGGTTGCAGCCGTCCTCGCTGGTCATCGTGGGCGCCCGCCCCGGCATGGGCAAGACCAGCTTCGCCCTGGGGATCCTGGCCCACGTCGGCGTGGTGGCCCAGCGCCCGGCGCTGCTCTTCTCTCTGGAGATGGGCCATCTCGAACTGACCCAGCGCCTGCTGGCCTCGGAAGCCGAAGTCAACGGGCAGAGCCTGCAGACCGGGCGCATCCGCACCCAGGACTGGGCCAAGATCGGCACGGCGGTCACCCGCTTGAGCAACGCCCCCATCTTCATTGACGACAACCCCAACGTGACGGTGATGGACATCCGGGCCCGGGCCCGGCGCCTCAAGAAATCCGAAGGCGACCTGGGCGTGGTGGTCATCGACTACCTGCAGCTGATGACCGGGCGGGCCCGCGCCGAGAACCGCCAGACCGAGGTGGCAGAGATCAGCCGTGGCCTGAAAATCCTGGCCCGCGAGCTCGAGGTGCCGGTGGTGGCGCTGTCGCAGTTGAGCCGGAACCTCGAGACACGGACCGACAAGACCCCCATGCTGTCCGACCTGCGGGAGTCCGGCTCGCTGGAGCAGGACGCCGACGTGGTCATGTTCATCTACCGGGAGTCGGAGTACAACGATGAGGTGCCGATCGACCGGGCTGACGACGCCCTGGTCGAAGTGGCCAAGCACCGTAACGGCCCCACCGGCAAGGCCAACCTCATCTTCTTGAAGCAGTACGCCCGCTTCGAGAACGGGCGGGGGATTTAAGAGGCTGGGCTTACTCGCGGTCGAG
>DASZMA010000109.1:0-56585 GCA_035552095.1 Acidimicrobiales bacterium
CGCCTTGAGGTGCGTCTGGAAGGGCCACTGCCCGCGGACCTGTCCGCACGCTTGACCGATCGGATCGGCGTCCCCATCACCGTCACCTCCCTGCCGGACGGGACGCTGGCTCGTTCGGGCTACAAGGCCGTCCGCGTCGTAGACGAATGACGACAGCGGCGGCGCCGGCGCCGGCGCCGTGCCTCCTCGACGATCCCCTGGCCTCGCACGCCGCCCTCCGACCCGACGCCGTCGCCAGCGTCTGCGGCGAGACCCGATGGACCTGGCGCCAACTGCTGGGCCGGGTCGAGCTGGTCGCCGGCGCACTGGCAGCCAGTGGAGTGGGCCACGGGGACCGGGTGGCCTGGCTGGCCCAGAACTGCCACCGGTACCTGGAAACGATGCTCGCCTGCGGGCGCCTCGGTGCCGTCTTCACCCCGCTGAATTGGCGACTGAGCGCCGGAGAGCTGGCCTTCGTCCTGTCCGACTGCGATCCACGCGTCGTGTTCTGGCAGCGCCCCGAGATCGAAGCCAGGGTGGTGGCCGCCCGGGCCGCCACCACCCTGGCCGCCGAGTGGGTCGAGCTCGACACCGACGACACCGCAAGCGACGGCACGTTTTCCCGGTGGATCAGGAGGGAGCCCTCAGCCACCGGGACCAGGCCGCCTGCCACCGATCCCGCGCTCATGCTCTACAGCGGACTGAGCGACGGTCGGCCGGTGGGCGTCTACCTGTCCCACACCGGGCTGTTGACCCAGGCCTGGTACGGCGTCGCCTTCGGGGGGGCAAGCGGATCCGACGTGTATCTCAACAGCGGGCCGCTCTTCCACGTCGGCACGCTGAAGACAACATTGGCCACCTACGCCGCCGGTGGCACCAACGTCTTCGTGGCGCGGGCCCAAGCGCGTCTGCTCTGCCAGGTCATTGCGCGTGAGCGCTGCACCGGTGCGTTCCTGCAGCCGGTGACGATCGAGCAGTTGGTGGCGGAGAATGCCGACCACCGCTACGACCTGTCCAGCTTGCGGGCCAAGCCCGGTCCGGTGGCCTGGAACGAGATGGTCTCGCCCGCCGGTTCAGGCCGCTACCGCAGCGGGTACGGCCAGACCGAACTCGGCGGGGTGGTCACCTTCATCGATTCGCAGCGGGCCGCCCTGGGCCAGGCTGGTTTCCCGGCTCCCCTGCTCCGACTGGCCGCGCTGAGTCCCGACGGGGCTCCGCTCGGTCCCGGGGAAATCGGAGAACTGGCCGTCCGGGGTCCGGTGGTGGCCGCCGGATATCACCGCCGGCCCGAGGTGACGGCCCGTCGCCAGGCCCAGGGCTGGCACCACACCACCGACCTGGGCCGGTTGGAGACGGACGGCTCGGTGACCTTCATCGGCCCCATGACCCAGCTGATCAAGTCGGGGGCGGAGAACATCTACCCGGCGGAAGTGGAGGCCTGTCTGCGCACCCACCCCGCCGTGCGTGATGTCGGCGTCCTCGGGGTGCCGGATCCGGTGTGGGGCCAGGCGGTGACCGCGGTGGTCGTGGCGGTCGACCCGGTCACCGCCGAGGTGCTGGTCGCCCACTGCCGCCAGCACCTCGCTTCGTACAAGAAGCCACGCCGGGTCCTGTTCGCTGCCGCGTTGCCCCGCCGTGACGGTGGGCTCGACCGCGCTGCGCTCGACCGCGCCTTCGGCGGGGGCGGCTACCCGGGGACCGGTCCACCGAACGGGAGCACCGGGCCCGGGCCGAGGTGACCGGTGTCATTGAAGCCGCGCACCGTCCAGCGCGACAGCGAGGCGACCAGGTGGGTGATTGACCCGTTGTCGGCCTGGGTGAAGGCGTGGGCGGTGGCGCCCGTCGCCTGGGCCAGCACCTCACCGATGACACCGCCGTGGGTGAACACCGCCACCGCCTGGCCGGGGTGACGTCCGACGATGCGACCGATGCCGGCCCGCACGCGCTCGGCGAAGGCGGCCTGGGGCTCGGCGTCTGGGATCAGTTCCCATCTTTGCTCGCGCAGGGCGCGCCGCACCCGCTCATCGCCTTGCTGGACCAGCATGCCGAGGTTCAGCCCGTCCACCTGGCCCAGGAACACCTCCCGCAGGTCATCGTCCTCCACCGGTTCGAGCCCCAGTGCGCGGGCCAGCGGCGCCGCCGTTTGG
Source organism: Acidimicrobiales bacterium (assembly GCA_035552095.1). GTDB lineage: Bacteria > Actinomycetota > Acidimicrobiia > Acidimicrobiales > RAAP-2 > Bog-473. Next base: position 2,127 of record DASZMA010000109.1, read on the forward strand.
GCCGCCCGCCGCAGGGGCGAGTGGTAGATGGCGGCCAGGGGCGCTCCGGCCAGACGCTCGGCCACCGCCTCGGCTTCGGAGGCGCCGACCGGATCGAGCGCCGGGTCAGCCTGACCCCGGCACCGCGGCATCGGCCCGTCGAGCGACACCGGCGCCGACTCCCCGTGGCGCACCAGGAGAAGCTGGGTGGCTCCCGGTGGAACCCGGAAGCGGGCCTGCCGCATGAGGGTAGGACCGGCCACCGCGCTCATTGGATGGTGGCACCACCGTCGACCGGCAGCGCGTGGCCGTTGACGAAGGAGGCGGCATCCGAGCACAACCAGACCACGGCATCCCCGATTTCAGCGGCCTCGGCCAGGCGACGCATCGGTGAGACGTCGAGCAACGCCTTCTCCATCTTGGGGTTCTCGGCGATCCGCTCCTCCATCATGGCCGTCCGGACCGTGCCCGGGCAGACCGCATTGACCCGGATCCCTTTCCGGCCGTACTCGACGGCGGCTGCCTTGGTGAGGCCGACCACGCCGTGCTTCGAGGCCACGTAGGCCGAGGCGAATGGCAGGCCGACCAGGCCAGAATAGGAAGCCGTATTGACGATGGATCCGCCGCCGCCGGCGGCCAGCATGGCGCGGATCTCATGTTTCAAGCAGAGGTAGACCGAGGTGAGATTGACCTCAATGACCCGCCGCCAGTCGTCGTCATCGACCTCGGTCAAGACAGCCGAGCCACCGAGGATCCCCGCATTGTTGTGCGCCAGGTCCAGCCGGCCGTACGTGGCGACCGCGTGCGCCACCATGGCCTCGACATCGGCCGCGTCGGTCACGTCGGTCCGGACCACTGAGGCGTGCCCACCACCGGCCTCAATGAGGGCAGCCGTCGTCTTCCCGGCCTCGGCATCGAGATCAGCCACAACCACGTTGGCCCCGGCGCACGCCAGTGCCTGGGCACTCTGCCGGCCGATGCCACTGCCGGCCCCGGTGACGATGGCCGTCTTGCCACTCAACGTTGCCATGAAAATCCCTCCTGGCTCGTGGTCCGGTGCGCTCCCGGCCGCCGTCTCATATGTTTTTAAAATCCACGGGATCCTCGGCCCGGGCCGCCATCGCGGTGGCGGCGCGGAGGTCCACCTTCCCGTTGGGGACCCGGGGCAGGTGGTCGACCAGCAGGATCCGGCGCGGGCGCTTGTACGGCGCCAAGCGGGGACTCACCCGACCGAGGATCGCCGCCGGCCGGTCGTCGGCCTCCACCACCGCCACCGGGACTTCACCCAGCCGATCGTCCGGCAGCCCGACCACCACCGCCTCGCGCACGCGCTCGTCGGCCATCAGGGCCGCCTCGACCTCCTCGGGCACGATGTTGAAGCCGCCGCAGATGATGATGTTCTTCAGGCGACCGGTGATGTAGAGGTAGCCGTCAGCGTCCAGGTGCCCGAGATCTCCCGTGTGCAGCCATCCGCCCAAATCCACCGGACGCGGCCCACCGTCTCCCCCGACATAGCCGGTGGTGGCCGACCTGGAGCGCACCCAGACCTCACCGTCGGCCCCGGCCGCCGCTTCGGCCGCCTCCCCCATGATCTTGAGATCCACTCCGGGTAGGGGCCGACCCACTGAGCCCGGCCGGCGGAGGCCGGCCAGGACGTCCCGCACGCTCTCAATGGCCACGCCGCCGAACGCCTCCGTCTGGCCGTACGCCTGCAGTACGGGCACACCGAAGCGCGCCTCGAACGCCTCCCGTAGGGCGGCCGGGAGGGGGGCGGTGCCCGACGACACGTAGCGGACGGCGCCGAGGTCGGCCGCCGGGTCCAGCTCTTCGAGCAACATGCGCATCATGGTCGGATTGATGGTCATGTTGTCGATGCCGTGGCGATCGATGGCCGCCTTGGCCGCGCCGGCGTCGAACTTGCGCAGCAGCACCACCGACCGGCCGACGTAGAGCGCGAAGAGCAGTCGGACCACCCCGGCGGTGTGCGACACCGGGTTGGCGATCAGATTCGGTGGCTTGGGCTCGGTGGGCAGCGGCCCGGGCGCGGTGTGGCTCCGGAAGGCCGACACCGTGGCCCGCAGGTTGGCCCACCCGTTGCCGTGGGAGAGGAGCACGCCCTTGGGCGCGCCGGTGGAACCCGAGGTCAGCAGAATCAGTGCTTCGGCCGCGTCGGCGACGTCGGGCACCTCCAGCGCCCACGGCGCGGGGTCACCCTGAGCCAACCGGGCTAGGGCCAGAACCGGAATGGCCATCTCATCACCAGCACGGTCACCCGGATCGCACACGAGGGCCACCGCCCCCATGGAGGCCACGACGCCGATCACATCGCTCCCGGGAGCGGACGGGTGCATGACGATGGCCGCGGCGCCGCGCAGCCACACGCCAGCCAGGGCGGCGAGAAACCGCTCGTCATTCCCCAGGCGGACCAGGACCCGGTCTCCCGTCCCCACCCCGGCGTCGCCCAGACGCCCCGCCAGGCGGTGGGAGGCGGCGGCGATGGCACCGACCGACCACGGCCCGTCCCCTTCGACGTAGAGCAGGCCGAACTGGGGACGCTCCTCGGCGCGCCAGGCCAAGAGCTTGACCAGCGAACCAGTGGGCTCCCAGCTGCCACTGGCCGACGGCACCACAGATGACCTCACGTCGTCGTCACGTGGCGTGGTACTTAATAGTCTTGAGCTGGGTGTACTCGTCCAGGCCGGCCTCGCCGTTCTCCCGCCCGAAGCCCGACCGCTTGTAGCCCCCGAACGGCACGGCCGGGTTGGTCCAGCCGGCGCCCCCGTTGAGGCTGACCCCGCCGGTGCGCAGGCGGCAGGCCAGCGCGAAGGCAGCCCCGGCGTCGGCCGACACCACGTGCCCGTCCAGGCCGTACGCACTGTCGTTGGCCAGGGCGACCGCGTGGTCGTCGTCCTCGAAGGCCACCACGACGGCCACGGGGCCGAAGATCTCCTCCTGCGCTACCGGCCAGCGGTTGTCGACGTGGCCGAGCAGCGTCGGCTGGTAGAAGAATCCCTTGGACAGCTCCTCGGGGCGCCGGCCGCCAGTGACCACGGTGGCCCCCGCCCGCACCGCTTCGGCCACGTAGCGCTCGGTCCGCTCGACCGCCACGGGCCGGATGAGCGGCCCCACGTGGGTGTCGGGATCGGCCGGGTCCCCCACGCGCAGGCGGTCGACTATGGCCGCCACCTTCTCCTGGTACGGCGTGACCAGGCTCTGGTGGACCAGGTGCCGGGTGGTCAGCGCGCAGCCCTGCCCAGCGTGGAAGGTGAAGCTCTGGACCCCGAGCTGGGCGGCCAGGTCGAGATCGGCATCGTGGCGGATGACCAGTGGGGATTTGCCCCCTAACTCCAGCACCAGCCGCTTCAGCGAAGGGGCGGCCTGTCCCATGATGGCGGCACCGATGGCGTCGGAACCGGTGAAGCTGACCAGGTCGACCCGAGGGTCCGTGGTGAGCGCGGCCCCCACGTCGGGTCCGCCGGTGACCACGTTGAGCACGCCCGGGGGCAGGTCGGCGGCGGCGGCCGCCTCGGCCAGCACCAGGGCCGAGAGCGGGGTGTAGGGCGACGGCTTGAGCACCACCGTGTTGCCGGCCGCCAAGGCCGGCCCGAGCTTCATGATGTTGAGGAGGAACGGGAAGTTGTAGGCGGTGATGGCCGCCACCACGCCGACCGGCTCGCGTCGGACGACCCAGCCGCCCAGCCAACTGGTGCCGTCGCTCCGGGCCGTCACCCGTGGCGGATAGGGCACCAGCTCCGGTCGCTCGGCCAGGTCGGCCCAGTAGGCCAGGTGCTCAATGGGCAGCCCGACCTGGTGGCCCCGGGTAGCGGCCACCGTGGTGCCGACCTCGGCCACCACCAAAGCCGAGATGGCCGCGGCCCGCTCGGCCAGCGCCGAGTGGAACCGGCGCAGGTGGCGAGCCCGCTCGGCTCCGTCGAACCGTCCCCACGGCCCCTGGTCGAAGGCACGACGCGCCGCCGAGAGCGCCCGGTCGGTGTCGGCTACCGTGGCCCGCCCCACTGTGGCGAGGACCGCCTCGGTGGCCGGGTTGATGACGTCATCGCGCTCGTCCCCCGACGCCTCCCGCCACCCGCCGTCGATGAACAACCGGCTCGGGGGCAGGGTCAGCTGGTGGCCCATGGGCCCCCTTCTGGTACGAGCATCCCCTCCAACAACCCGTGGCCGGGCGGAGGCGGAGGGAACTCGGGCTGACCGAGATGCCGCGACGGCAGGCGTACCCGCAGCGTTCCCTCGGCCGTCACTTCATCCCGCTGATTGGTGCAGGTCACCTGCACCACCACCTCGGGCCACTCACCGGCCCGGTCGATCTGGAGCACCCGGCCCGTCAGTTCGGTCAGGTCGCCGATCACATTGAAGCCCGCGATGCGGTCATCCACCGCGACCAGCAGGGCATCGTCGCCCATCCAATCGGTGACCAGCTGCATGATCCAGGCGTTGCGGAGCATCCCGTAGTCGTAGGCCCGGGGCGCCCCGACGGAATGGGCGAAGTCGTCGTCCCAGTGCACCCGCATGGCCGAGTCCCACGCCCCGAACTCGTTGCGGGAGTAGAAGCCGGCCATCCGTTGCCGGTTCTTCCAGTTGAGCCGGTAGGGGAAGATCTCGTGCCGCCCGTTGCCAGTGAGCCAGGCGATAACGTCGCCGATGACCAGCGGACCCCGGAAGCGCGTGCCCAACTCCTGGCCGACGAACACGTCCTCGACCAACCGGGTCACCGAGCCCCTGATCGTCTCGGCGGCGTAGTGGTCGTCGACCACCTGCAACTCGGCATCGCTGTAGATGTGCTGCTCCCGGGCCGCCTTGAGGGTGTCGCGCTTGGCCGCTGTCTCACGCTCGGTGTGCACGAAGTCGGCGTCCCAGATGGCGATCAGTTCGCCCCGTTGGTTCCAGTACACCCGGCGGCGGACCGAGAGCGCCGAGCGGCCACCGAAGCGGGACTGCTTCTCGGTCACGTCGACGTAGAAGCGGCGCACCCAGATGCGGTCGCCCTCCCTGACCGCGTTGAAGTAGCGGGTGTGGTCACCGGCCCAGAACATGTGCACCCCGGAGAGGGCGCCCTTGCCCCGGCCCTTGAGCTCGGGCGCCGCCGGGAGCGTCGGGGTCAGGCCGGCCCCTTCGAGGAAGCCGGGCGGGGCGATGATGCCCTCCCAACGGCTGGCGGCGGCGTAGTCGGGCTCGCACCAGAGCGGGTTGTCGTCACCGAACCCGTAGGCGTAGTGCCGGATCCCGTCGCGGGAGGCCTCCTCGTTCCAGGTCGTCCAGCGGGTGTAAGGCCAGTCGACGCCCACCTTCTCGCGGAACTTTTCAATCCCCTCCGGCGTCAATCGCCCCGCGTATGGGGGGCTGGTGGTTTCCGCCATGGTCATAGTGGCCTCCTCTGGCTGGAGCGTTCATCTGGTCGCAGGCCGCGTGGTCGGTGCCGCTCGCTCTCTGGTTCTAATCGTTGCATAATTCGTCGATCTATGGCAACCTTCTTTAGAGGAGAAGACCATGCCGCTCCAGTCCCACATGAAGCTGATCTCGACCGACGACCACGTGGTGGAGCACCCCGGCGTGTGGGCCGACCGCCTGCCCGCCCGCTGGCGCGAGCGCGGGCCGCGGATGGTCGATGTGGTGCCCGAGGGCGCTCCCGAGGGCACCCGGCCGGCCAATATCTGGACCTACGAGGATCGCCTGTACCCCCAGATCGCCCTGAATGCGGTGGCCGGGCGCGACCGCCGGGACTTCGGCCTCGAACCGTCGCGGTTCGATGAGATCCGCCCCGGTTGCTACGACCCCAAGGCCCGGGTAGCCGACATGGATGTCGACGGCGTGCAGGCCCAACTCTGCTTCCCGTCATTCCCGAAGTTCGCCGGAACCGTCTTCTTAGGGGGAACTGACCGTGAACTGGCCCGGTTGTGCGTCCGGGCCTACAACGACTTCATGATTGACGAGTGGTGCGCCACCGCCCCGGACCGGCTGATCCCACTGATCATTGTGCCCCTGTGGGATCCGGTGCTGGCCGCGGCGGAGATCCGGCGCAGCGCGGCCAAGGGCGCCAAAGCCGTGTCGTTCCCCGAGAACCCGGCCCCGCTGGGTCTGCCCTCGTTCCACACCGGCCACTGGGATCCGGTCTTCGACGCCGCCCAGGAGACCGGCCTGCCGCTCTGCATGCACTTCGGGACCTCCGGGCAGGCGCCGGTCACCGCCCCGGACGCACCCTTCGCGGTGACCATCGCCCTGTTTGGCTGCAACTCCATGTACACCACAGCCGACCTCCTGCTCTCCCCCGTCTTCCACAAGTTCGACCAGCTGAAGGTGGCGCTCTCCGAGGGGGGCATCGGCTGGGTGCCTTATATGCTCGAGCGGATCGACTACACGTGGGAGCGACACCGTTACTACACGGGCATCGACGTCCACACCCGTCCCTCGGATCTCTTCCGCCGCCATATCTGGGGGTGCTTCATTGACGACGAGGCCGGCATCAAGAACCGTTACGACATCGGCGTGGACCGCATCACGTGGGAGTGCGACTATCCCCACTCGGACTCGAACTGGCCCAAGAGCCGGACCCGGGCGGCCGAGGTGCTGGCCGACGTGCCCGACGATGAGGTGCACCGCATCGTCGAGTTCAACGCCCGCCACCTGCTCGGGTTCACCGCCGACCTCGAAGCGAGCTCGCGGCGGTGACGGTGCTGCCCAGCCACGTCGACCCCGCGCTGGTGCGTGAGTTCGATTACCACACCGATCCGGCGTTCCTGGCTGACCCCTTCGCCGGCTTCGACCGGGTGCGGGACCGGCGGACCTTCTTCTCCCCCGGCCACGGTGGGTACTGGGTCCTGACCAGGGCCGAGGACATCCGGACCGCCTTTCAGCAACCGGATCTCTTCTCCAGCGCCGAGTTCGCCATCCCGACGGGGGTCTATCCCCGGACATTGCGGCCCCTCGCGCTCGATCCGCCCGATCACGGCAACTACCGCCGCCCGCTCGCCCCCCTCTTCTCACCGCCGTCGGTGGCCCAGCGAGAACCGGTGCTTCGCTCCATGGCCGCCGATCTCATCGCCCGCTTCGCCGACCAGGGCGCCACCGACCTGATCCCCTCGCTGATCCGGCCCTTCCCCACCACGGTGTTCGTCTCAATGCTGGGGTTGCCGCTGGACGACGCAGCCGTACTCGAGGCGTGGAACCACGATCTCCTGCATGCCTACGACGAGCCGGAGCGGCGGGCCGGTGCGGCCAAGCACATCCTGGGTTACCTGGACGAGGTGGTGGCCCGGCGCATGGCGGAGGGGCCTCACGCGGCCGACGACCTCTTCTCGGTCCTGCTGCAGGCCTCGGTCGACGGGCGGGCCCTCGACCGCGACGAGTTGCTCGACTACGCCTTCATGCTCTTCATCGCCGGACTCGACACGGTGACGGCGATCCTCGGCTTCAGCCTCCAACAGCTGGCGCACCGGCCCGACCTGCAGTCCCGACTGCTGTCCGACCCGGCGCTGGTGCCGGCCGCCGTGGAAGAGCTGTTGCGGGCGCACGCCATCGTCAATCCGGCACGAGTGGTCACGCGCGACGTCGAGTTCGCCGGGGTGTCCATGCGCAAGGGTGACCGGGTACTGCTGGCCACCGCCCTCGCGTCGCGCGACCCCTTGGAGTTTGACCACCCCGAGTCGATTGACATTGATCGACAAAGCAACCGGCACCTGGCCTTCGGGGCCGGACCCCACCGGTGCCTGGGCTCTCACCTGGCCCGCCTGGAGATGCGGATCGTCATTGAGGAGCTCCTACCCCGGGTGAGCCCGTTCCGCATGAGCGAAGGGAGCGCCGTGGTCATTCACGGCGGCGGTGTGCTCGGCGTCGACAGCCTGCCGGTCCGGTGGGGCCCCGAGACTCCCTGATGCGGGTCCGGGTCGATCCTGACCGCTGCCAGGGGCATGCCCGCTGCTGGGTGGAGCGGCCCGACGTGTTCGAACTCGACGACGACGGGTACTGCGCCATCCTTGAGGTGGCGGTGCCGCCGTCCCTGGAAGCCTCCGTCCGCCGGGCGGCCGGTGCCTGTCCGGAACTCGCCATCACGGTCATTGACGACCAGGGATGACCGACGCCTTCACCCTGAGAGGCGCCCACGCCATCGTCACGGGGGCCTCACGGGGCATCGGCCGCCAACTGGCGCGTGAACTGGCCGGGCGGGGGGCGCGGGTGACGCTCATCGCCCGCAGCTCGCCTGCCCTGCACCAGCTGGGCGGCGAGCTCGGCGGCCAGGCCCTGTTGGCCGACCTGAGCCGGGCCGATCACCTGGCCGGACTCATCGCCCGGGCCGAAGTCGACGGCGGACCGGTGGACCTCCTCTTCAACAACGCGGCCCTGGCCGTGGTCGGCCCGCTGGTCGACTGTGACCCCGGCGACATCGGCCAGAGTTTCGCCCTCAACTGCGTGGCGCCGGTAGAGCTCTGCCGGCAGGTCCTGCCCGGGATGCTGGCCCGAGGCTCGGGACGCATCGCCAACATCTCGTCCCTAGCCGGCGTGACGGCCTTTCCCACCCTGAGCGTCTACGGCGCCACCAAGGCGGCCCTGGTCCAATTCAGTGCCGCCTTGCAGCGCGAGATCCGCCGTACCCCTGTCCGCCTCACCATTGTGCAGCTGGGAGAGGTGGCGGGGACCGACATGATGGAGCAGGCCCGGCAGTCGCCCACCATCGCCGCCGTCTCCAGGCGGCTGGCCCGGACTCGGGCGTTGCCGGCCGTGTCCCTCGAGATGGTCGCCCGCAAGATCGTCGACGCGACGGTGGCCGGCCGGCGCGATCAGGTGATACCCGCCCGCGTCGCCCCTTTCCACAAGATCCGCGAGTTCCCCAGCCGGATGAACGACGCCATCCTCGTGGGCATCGACTGACCGAGCGCGGTGGAACTTGGCCTGTCCGGGCGCCGGATGCTCATTGTCGGGGCCAGTGCCGGCATCGGGGCCGCCACGGCATGCCGGGCGGGGGCAGAGGGAGCGAGGCTGGCCCTGGTCGGGCGACGGGCCGACCCGCTCGGCGCGCTGGCCGCGAGCCTGGCCGCCCATCCCATTGCGGCCGACGTGAGCGAAGCCGGGCAGGCCGACCGGGTGGTGGCCGAGGCGGTCGCCGTGCTCGGTGGTCTGGACGCGCTGGCCGTGGTAGCCGGACCCATGGGCGAGCGGGGGCCGTTCCACCAAACCACCGATGAGGTCTGGTTGGACTATCACCGTCACGTCCTGCAGCCGGTCGTGGGGTGCTGCCGGGCCGCCCTCCCCCACCTCACGGCGGCCGGCGGTGGGGCCATCGTGACCGTGGCCGCCTATTCCATGCACGCCCAGCACGCCGACATGGCGCACTACGCCGCCATGAAGTCGGCCGTGGCCAGCGTCACCAAGAACGTGGCCAAGTCGTACGGTCCGCTCGGCGTTCGGGCCAACTGCATCGCTCCCGGCGTCCTGGTGGGGCCGCGGGCGGACCAGCTGGTCGAGCAGTACGGCGGCACCCCGGAGCGGGCCTATTACCAGCACGTGGCCGCCACCTATGGCATGCGGGTCGCCCTGGAGCGGGCCGGCCGGCCGGAAGAAGTGGCCGACCTGATCACCTTCCTGCTCTCGGACCGGGCCGCCTACCTCACCGGTGCGCTGATCAACATCGACGGCGGCACTGACTTCTGAACGTCACCGAACGCGCGCTGCCCCGGCGGCCAGCTGCGCTCGCAGCTCCTCCTTGCGGAGCTTGCCGGACTCCAGGCGAGGGAGCGCGTCCACCACGACCAGGCGTTCGGGGGTCTTGTAACGGGCCAGTCCGGCGGCGGCGAGATGGCCGGCCACCTCGGTCAGCGTCAGGCCGCGTCCGGCGCGCAGCACGACGAAGGCACACGCGCGCTCGCCCAGGCTCGGATCGGGCATGGCGATCACGGCGACGTCGGCCACCGCCGGATGCGACCCGAGGGCATCCTCCACTTCCTTGGCCGAGATGTTCTCACCGCCCCGGATGATGATGTCCTTGAGCCGATCGGTGATGGTCAGGCGGCCAGCGTGATCCACGCGGCCCAGGTCGCCCGTGCGGTACCACCCACCGGGAAGGAACGCTTCGAGATCGTCGGCGGGATTCAGGTAGCCGAGAGCCCGCTCGGGACCGCGCGTCAACACCTCGCCCGGACGACCGGTCGGCATGTCCGTCCCATCGGGGCCGACGACGCGTAGCTGGTTGCCCGGAAGCGGCCGCCCGTCCGTGTGGGCCCGGACCTCCAGCGGATCCGTCGGGAGCGAGGCACACACGCTGGGATGCTCGGTGGCCCCGAAGCACCTGAAGGCCGGCCAGCCTCGCGCCTCGGCCGCCTCCACCAGGGCGGGCGACACGCCGGCCGCACCCACCAGCACGCTGGACAGGGTGCCGGCGTCGAGGTCCTGGGCGGCGCTGAGCAGCCCCTGCATGTGATGGGGCGTCATCGACATGGTGGTGATGCCGCACGCCGCGATGATGGCGGCGGCCCGCCGGGGATCCCAACGGTCCATGATCACGGTCGGGATGCCGAAGGCGGCCGTCCGCACCGCCGTGAGCAGGTCGGCGATGTGGCCCGGCGGGAGCACGTGCAGCACGCGGGTGCCGGGTGCTGGTGCGGCCGGCGCGTCAAGCGGGCCGCCCCGCGCTTCGGCCCAGAGCGTGTTGTGGCTGTGCCGCACCCCCTTGGGCGCGCCGGTGGAGCCCGAGGTGAACACCACGAACGCGGTGGCATCCGGATCGCCGCCATGCCGCGGGCTCGAGGCCGTCCCTGTCGCTTCCAGCGCGTCCCACGAATGTGAGCCGGGTGGCCCCCCTCGACCCACCACCACCAGCTGTTCCACCGGGGCCGACTGGAGGACACCAAGGTGCTCCTCGCGCCGGCGCCCGCGCCAGACGGCGGCGGTCACCGCCACCCGGGCCCCGCTGCGGCGAGCGATGTCCCCCACCTCCTGGGCACTGGCCACCGGGGCGACGGGGACGAGGACCAGACCGAGCGCCACCGTCGCTTGCAACAGCACGGCTGCCTCGGCCCAGTTGGGCAGCTGGCACAGCACCACATCGCCGGCAACCACCCCGGCCTCGGTCAGTCCAGCCGCCACCCGCAGGCCCCGCCGGTGCAACTCGGCCACGGTGGTGATGGAGGGGCGGTCATCGGACACAAACTGGACGACGACCTCCCCGTGGTTCCCGGCTCCCCGGGCGAATACGGCAGCCAGCGTCTCAGTGCCGTGCCAGCCGGCGGCGTACCAGTCAATGTCGGTCATGTCGGTCATGTCGGTCATGTCGGTCTCGGCGATCATCTCGGTGTCGACGAACGCGGCAGGCGACGTCGAGTGGATTCAGATGCGAGCCGTGATCCCGCCGTCGACGACCAGGGTCTGGGCGGTCACCCACTCCCCCAGGTCGCTGCACAGGTAGAGCAGCGTGCCGATCAGATCCTCCACCTGGCCCGGTCGCTTAATAGCCGCGGTGGCCACCAGCGCCGCCAGTCGATCAGGCGGGACCGTCACCACGGTGGCCTCGGTCAGGATGGGGCCCGGGGCGATGGCGTTGACGGTGATCCCGTAGCCGCCGAGTTCGCGGGCGAAGCCACGCATGAGCGAGATCAGGGCCAGTTTCGAAGTGCCGTAGGCCCCACCGTTGCCATAGGCGGCGGTGGACGTCTGCATGACCACCCGGCCCCAGCCGGCCTCAATGAGTAGTGGAGCCAGGGCCTGGGTCACCAGCAAGGGACCGTCGAGGTTGACCGAGAAGACCTTGCGCCAGTAGTCGATGTCGACGCACAGCTGGGGATCCAGGCGCATGGAGTGGTAGATGGCGGCGTTGTTCACCAGGATGTGGGCGCAGCCGTAGTGCTCACGAACCACCTCGGCCAACGCCAGCGTGCTGGACTGATCACTCACGTCCACCTCGGCCCCGGTGCCCTCACCGCCGGCTTCACACACCAGGGCCGCCGTCTCCTTGGCCCCCGGCCCGTTCAGGTCGGCCGCCACGACGCGCGCCCCGTGCTCGGCCAGGGCCAAGGCGTAGGCCCGGCCAATCCCTTGGGCCGCCCCAGTCACCACGGCCACCCGACCGGTCAGGTCGAGGTTCACCTCAGCTCCGCCCGACCAACTGGAACTCGCCGATGATGCTGACCTCGTGCTCCAACCGGGAGTCGAGCCGCGCTTCAGCCTGGCGCCGCAGCGCCGAGCCTTCCGGAGCCACTTCCAGGGCACAGGAAAGAATCTCGCTGGCCAGTGAGTACCGGGCCGCGACATCACTGAGTCGCAGCGAGGCGGCCGGGTTGGCGCGCAACGCTGCCACGGCCGCCGCCACGCCAGCGGCGTCGGGGCGGGCCTCGACCAGCTGCACTCCGAGCACCTCGAGGTCGGTGGTCTCCTCGACCAGCCAGGCGATCTCATGCTCCGCTCGGACGGCCAGGGTGCCGAGGATGTGGTGCATCATCTGCAGGCTGGCCACGACCTGGGGATCGCTCACCGCCGGGATCACGTTGGCCATCAACTCCTCTTGGAGGACCTCGAGAATCCGGCTGGCGGTGGGTTGGGTGATCACGATACGGCCTCCAATTGGGTCTCCATGGCCGCCATGGCCGCTTCCATGCCGGCCACGCCCTGGCGCCACATGCGATGGCTGAAAGGCATGGCCGAGACCAGGTAGGCCGAGGTGATGAGGCGGTTCTGGCCGGTGGCCATGGCGCTGATGCCCTGGAGGAGCCCGCCCAAGGCTTTGTACCCGGCCAGGATGGAGAACCACCCGACGGTCAGTGGGTTGATGATCTCCTCACTGAGGCCAGTCACTTCGCAGTAGCGGGCGCAGAAGCCGATCGGGTCGAGGGCGATCGGATCCGGAGGCGAGAAGGCGGCCACGTTTTGAATCCAACCCAGATCCACCCGGGGATCGCCGATGTGGGAGTACTCCCAGTCGATGACCTGCATTTCGCCGTCGGGGCCGATCATCACGTTTCCGGTCTGGAACTCGCCGTGGACCAGGGTGAGTGGGGCCGGCGGCGGGCGGTGGGTATCCAGCCACGACGCCACCCAGCGGATGAACGGGCTGTGCTCGACGTGGGCCGCCTCGACCTGGCGCCAGCCGGCGATGAACCCGTCGATGTAGTCGCCCCATGACGACGGCTGTTCGAAGCACGACGGAGCGGCCGCCGCCCCCAACCGATGGACCGCTCCGATGGTCGACGCCAATTGCAGGGCGAGATCGGTCTGGGTCGAGCTGTCCGCGCTCTGGAGGTGGCCCAGCAGTTGGGGGCCGTCGACGAAGTCGAGCACGATGGCCGGCGTGCCCAGATGACGGCCGTCGATATCGGCCCACTTGGCGTCGGGCATGGGCACGCCGCCACAGGTGGTCAGGGCGTTGAGCAGCGCCCACTCACGCTGGCGATCGGTCTGGGTGAGTGCGGCGTCCCCCGGGGGATCGGCCCGCAGGACGTAGTCAGATCTGCCGGTGGCGGTCACCGCGGTGAAACGCGCCGTGAACAGGCTGTACCCCCCGGTGAGCGGGACCAGGTCGAGGACCTGCAGATCGCCGTCGCCGGTCTCCATCCGCAGAAACGCCTCAACTCGGCCAGGCAATTCACTGAGCTCCATATACCCCCCAATCTCTGGCTGGATCGTTATATGATTAGTCGATAAGAAGCCGCTTGGCAAGGCTCTTGCGGGTTATACCCGAGCCGCGGCAATGTGGCCCAGCCCAGTACGCCGACCAGGGGCGCCAGCGGTCGATCCCCCACCCTCGCCTGCGGACATAATCACCCCTTGATCAGGCATTACATGTGACACAGTTTGTCGACCGCGTCAGCCCGGGCCTGATTGCCAAACCATTCTGCACCAAGAGGTCAAGGGCGGGGCGTGGGTCCTTACTCCTGGCGCACCGGCGCCGTGGCACAGCCGATCCGTGAATCGGCCATGCCGTAGTAGAGGAACCACGAGTCGTGAAAGAGGACCAGGCCCTGGGCGAAGCAGACGTTGTCCACCTGGCCCTGCAGCCCTGCGAACTCGTCGCTCAGTAGGAACGGCGCCTCGGCGCGGGCGATGGGCGAGGCCGGGTCAGACGGATCGAACAGCGCCTGCCCGGGCTGATAGCGCACGTGAATGGAGGTCCCATCCTCGGTGAGGGTGACCTCCGCCCCGTTGTAGATGAGGACCACGCCGTCGTCGGTGCGGACGGCCGGGGGCCCGGGCTCGACCAGCAGGGAATCGAAGCGCCCGGGGCGGGGGAACAGCAGCGGGCGCAGCGCCTTGATCCCCGGGACGGCGTGGACGTCCCACGAGCCCACCGATCCCTGAGCGTTATAGGAGAGGTAGCGGTCAGCCCCGGCGTCGAATTCCATCGGGGTCCAGCGAACGAGGTCGGTCGAGGTAGCGGCAAAGCATGTGCCCTCGCCCCAGTACATGAGGTACCGGTCTTCAAACTTGGCGGCGACCAGTCGACCATCGCTGACCTCAGTGACGATGGCTCCGCTCTTGGACCAGCGACGGGCGTAGGGGCTGCCGGCGAAAGCGGGGCCGTGTTTCTGCCAGTGCACGAGATCGTCCGAGGTGGCCACGAAAAGACAGCTCGACTTGCCGTCGAAGGCCGTATAGAGACAGACGTAACCACCGTCGGGAGACTCGACCACCCGGGGGTCCTCGCAGCCGCCCGGCCATTCCCAGGCGCGCCAGACGTCGGGTTCGGGGTAGAGCACGGGTTCGGGAACGACGGTGAAAGTGATGCCGTCATCGCTGACGGCGAGACCGATGCGCGACGTCCCGCTGTAAGGGCCGACCGTGTCCTCGCCCCGGAAGAGGAGCTGCACCTTGCCGTCACGCACCACGGCGGCCGGATTGAACACGTCCTTGGCCGCCCAGGCCGTCGGGGTCCCGAGCAGCGGGCAGGTGAACTGAGCGTCCGGCTGTTGGCGGAGCACCTCACCGCGCCGGCTGAACGGCCCGATCTGCCACGCCGGCGCCAGGGTCACGGCAGGGCTTCGGTGGCCAGGACCTGGGCGCTAGGGCGCACGACTCGCTGGCGGTCGATGAGGCCGAACGAGACGTCGAAGCCGTGCCGCCACTCGTAGTTGTCAACCCCGGTCCAGTGGAAGAACCCCCGGATGTCGATACCCCGGGCCAGCGCGCCGTTGACCACGGCCAGGCCGTCGCGCAGGTACTGAGCCCGTGCCGCATCGTCGTCCGTCCCGATCCCGAACTCGGCCACCAGGAGCGGCGTACCGGGGATCTCCTCCGCCAGCCGAGCCAGCACCAGGTCCAGGCCCTCGGCCCAGATGGCGTAACCCAATGGTGACCGGGGCTGATCGGTCGGGTACGGCACCTCCCGGCCGGCTGCCACACCGATGGTGCCGTAATAGGAGAAACCGAAGAGATCGAACGAGCCGGCCAGGTCGGGCCGCTCAACGGGATCCCGCCCCGGCACGCGCAACACCCCGTCTCGAAAGAGCCCGAGACCGGCACTCCAATTGACGGCGCGCAGCTGTCCCACCTTGGCCTGGGTCTCGGCCTGATCGTCCAGCGCCACTTCGCAGGAGAGGCCGAAGATGGAGGAGACGGGGACCCCGGTCTGCTTCAGGCGCACGGCCGCCTCGGCCGAGGCGAGTTGAATGGCCTCGGTGGCCACGGCCCATTCGTCCTGGTCGTTGTGGCCCGGTGGCCACCCTCGCCCGCGGTAGGCCGCAGCGGCGTAGTAGTTCGTCTCGTTGACCGGTTGCCAGCCACCGACCAGATCACCGAAGGTCTCCGCGATGAACTCGGTGTGGCGGGCCCACTGCTCGGTCCGGTTCCGCTCCACCAGGAAGCCGCCGGTAGCGGCGAACCAAGCGGGCAGCGTGAAGTGGTGCAGGCACACCCACGGGGTGAGGCCGGCCGCCCGGGCGGCGCTGAGCATGTCGCGGTAGTGGGCGATGGCGGCCTGGTCGTAGGCCCCCTCCTCCGGCTCGACCCGGGCCCACTCAATGGAGAGGCGGTGGTTGGTCAGACCCAGTTCGGCGAAGAGCCCGAAATCCTCGGCGAACCGGGTGGTGAAGCCGTTGCCCTCCCCCGAGGTGGGCACCATTCCCCGCTGCTCCCACTCCCACCAGTCCGACGCCGGGGCCGCTCCTTCGCACTGCGTCGACGACGCCCCGGTCCCCCACATGAATCCATCAGGCCATTGCACACCTGGAGTATTACCCCATAAAAGTTATTTGACAAGTCTGTCAAATAAGTACAGAGTGGTGACGGATCGGTGACACGTGCGCAAGGCAATCGGGGGTGGCGGTGCAGGCAGCGGAACCAGTGAGCGAGGCCCGCGGCGACCAGCGGGCGCGCCGGGCCAAGGGGCATGCGCAGCGGGAGCGGATGGTGGCGGCGGCGGTCGAGCTCCTGGCCGTCAAGGGGTTCCGGGGCACCACCATCGCCCAGCTGGCCGAGCAGGTCGGCACGACCCACTCCAACCTCATCTACTACTTCGGCTCCAAGGAGCGGCTGCTGCACGAAGTGGTGGCCGAGCGGGAACGGCAGGAAGGTCCAGGCTTCGCGGCCGCACTCGAGTCGGCCCATCCGTCGGTCACCGCTCTCAGCGCGGTGGCCAACCTGATCGTGCAGAACATGGCCTTCACCCGCCTCTACGTCGTCCTCGGGGCCGAGAACTTCGATGCGGGTGATCCCCTGCACGATTTCTTCGTCGACCGCTACCGGCGGGCCCGCGGCTTCGTCGAAATGGCCCTGGCCAAGGACAGGGACAACGGATCCATCCGGTCCGACGTCGACACGGCCCAACTCGGTCGCGAGGTCGTGGCCACGCTGATGGGTCTGGAGATCCAATGGCTGATGGATCCCGAGGCGATCGACCTGCTGGCCACGGTCGAGGCCTACGTGCACGGCCTGCAAGCGCGCTTGGTCCCGGCCTGAAACCGCAGCTGTCTTTCGCACCGTCCAAACCATGAGATCCACACCACTGGGGGCTTCAATGAAACGACAACTGAAACGACCACTATCCGCCGGCCGCTTGGCCATCGTCGCCACGGCGGTGCTCGGCGCCCTTCCGATCGGCCTCATCGCCACCAGCAGGGCGGCTGGCGCGGCCGATGCCAGCGTGGCCGACGCCGCCAGCGCTAAGGCGGCCACTGCCGGCACCCTCTCGCTCGGGTTCGAGTTCAGTTCGGTCAACTTCAACCCCTGGGAAGCGCCCAACGGTGACAACGCCTCGCTGCAGCTCTCCGGAGCCGTCTACGACTCGCTGACCCAACTGGTGGGGACCAAGGTGGCGCCCGATCTGGCCACCAGCTGGTCGTTCACCACCCCGACCACCTTGGTGATCCATCTGCGGCCGGGCGTCACGTTCAGCGACGGGACCCCGCTCAACGCGGCGGCGGTGAAGGCGAACTTCGATTACGCCAAGACGGCCTCGCCCGCCGGGCAGCTCGCCCCGGCCTTTGCCGGGTCGACCTCGACCGTGGTGAACGCCACCACGCTGCAGCTGACGCTGCCCGCTCCGAATCCCGACCTGCCCTACGACCTGGCCACGGGGGGCGGATTCATCGTCAACCCCAAGGCGCTGGCCAACCCGGGCCAGCTGACCACCACCCCCAACGGGAGCGGGCCGTACACCCTCTCCACCTCGGCCTCGGTGCCGGGCCAGCAGTACACCTTCGTCAAGAAGGCGTCGTACTGGAACGCCAAGAGCTACCCCTACGGGACCATTGTCCTCAAAATCTTCGCCAGCCCTCAGGCGCAGGATGACGCGTTGCGTTCGGGGCAGATCCAGGGCGCGTCGGTGACCCCGACCAGCGCACTGACCGACCAGAGCTCGACCGTGCGGATCCGGCAGGGGCCGAAGAACGGCCTGATCGGCATCTGGCTGACCGATAGGGCCGGGACCATCAACAAGGCCCTGGGCAACGTCAAGGTGCGTCAAGCGTTCAACTACGCCATCAACCGTCCGGCCATCATCAAGGCGGCGGGCGGCGGGTACTCCGCACCCGGCTCGCTGGTGGTCGCCCCCGGCGAGCCCGGCTACACCGCCAAGGCGGCCAGTCTCTACACCTACAACCCGTCCAAAGCCAAGAAGCTGCTGGCCGCGGCCGGCTACCCGCACGGCTTCACGCTGCAACTCCTCAGCACCCCCAGCGGCGACACGCTGGTCCAGGCCACGGCGGGCTACCTGCGGGCGGTCGGGATCAACGTGCAGATCAGCGATCACTCGACCGACTTCGTCACCCAGGCGCTCTCGGGCAAGTGGGCCGCCCTGGTGTTCGAGTGGGGGACGACCCCCTCGGTGACCTCGCTGAGCGGCCTCATTTCGCCGACGGGCATCGGCAATCCGAACCACTCCACCGACCCCACCATCGATGCGCTGCTGACCAAGACGGAGACCACCACCGGGGCCCCGCAGTCGGCGGCGATCGACGGCCTGGTCAGCGCGATCAACCAACAGGGCTGGTTCCTCCTGGCCGGCTACTCGGAGTTGCTCTACGCCACGTCGGCCACGGTGACCTGCGGGATCTCATCCGGGTGTCCCCTCTCCACCTTCCGCCCCGCGCGATAGGGCCCCATGGGCAGACTGGTCGGCCGCCGCCTTCTCCTGGCCATACCGATGCTGTTCATTGTGGTCACGGCCACGTTCCTGCTGGAACAGTTGATTCCCGGTGACCCGGCCAGCTTCGTGCTGGGCAGCCACACCACGCCCGGCCAATTGTCGGCCTTCGACGCCTCCATCGGGCTGCACCGGTCACTGCTGGACCAGTACGGGAGCCAACTGTGGGGTGTCCTGCACGGCAACCTTGGCCAATCGTGGATTTCGCGGCAGAACGTGCGCCACCTGATCGTGACCGCCCTGCCGGTCACCCTCTCCCTGGCCGTGCTGGCCACGGTGGTCACGTTCATCCTCGGCCTGGGTCTGGGCACGCTGGCCGCCCTGCGCCGGGGTCGCTGGCCCGACCGCATCCTCCAGGGTGTGGCCGGCATCGGCGTCGGCCTGCCCAACTTCTGGCTGGCCATCGTGCTGGTGCTGTTCTTCGCCATCGACACCCACCTCTTCCCGGCCACGGGCTACGTGTCGTTCTCCACCTCTCCGGGATCGTGGGCGTCGTCCTTGGTCCTGCCGGTGGTGGCCATCACGTTCGGCAGCCTGGCCGGCGTACTGCTGCAGGTGCGCAGTTCCATGATTGACGTGCTCAGCCAGGACTACATCCGATCACTTCGGGCCAACGGCATCGCCCGACGGCAGATCATCTTCAAACACGGCCTGCGCAACGGCGCCATCCCGGTGGTGACCACACTGGGGTTCGTCTTCGTCGGCCTGCTGGCCGGCACGGTCGTCATTGAGCAGGTGTTCAACCTGCCCGGACTGGGCTCCATGCTGCTCAACGGCGTCCTCACCCACGACCTCCCCGTCGTCCAGGGCGTGGTGATCGTGTTCGCCGTGGTCGTGGTGATCGTCAACCTGCTGGTGGACCTCCTGGCCGCCGCCCTCAATCCGCGGCTGCGACGGGCATGACGCGGGACGCCGCCACGCCGGCCACCCCGCTGCGCCGTTCGCTACGCAGCATCGGACACTCCCCTCTGGCCGTGGCCGGTGTGCTCTGGCTGGCCCTCCTGGTCGTCGCGAGCTTGTTCGCCTCGCATCTGGCACCGTACGGACCGCTGACCCAGAACCTGGACCAGATCCACGCCGGTCCCGGCCTGCACCACCTCCTGGGCACCGACAGCCTGGGCCGGGACGTGCTGTCCCGGCTCATGTACGGAGGCTCGTCCATGGTGCTGGGGGCCGTGGTGACCACTGCCGTGGCGGTGGCGCTCGGCCTGCCGGCGGGACTGGGGGCCGGCTACCTGGGTGGTTGGCTCGACGCGCTCATCTCGTGGGTGGCCGACCTGTCCTTCGCCCTCCCGGCCGTGGTCATTCTGGTGGCTGTCAGCGTGATTTCGCCCAACAATCTCATTCTGCTGACCGTCACCCTGGGCGTCATCGCCGCCGGCAGCGTGATCCGCCTGATCCGAAACAGCGCGCGCGGGGTGCGTGACGCGTCGTTCGTCGACGCGGCCCGCGTGGCCGGGGTCGGTCGCCGCAAGATCATCGTCCGGCACATACTGCCCACCGCCGCCGCCCCCCTCGTCGTCCTCGCCACGCAGATCATGGCGATCGCCGTCGTTCTCCTCACGACCCTTTCCTACCTGGGCCTGGGCGGTTCGCCCGAGCAGCCCAGTTGGGGCGCCATGATCTCGGACGCCTCCCAGAACATCTCCATCGACCCGTGGCTCCTCGTCCCGACGGGCGGCGTGCTGATCCTCACCGTGCTGGCGTTGACCTTCGTCGGGAGCACGGCGCGCGACGCCATCGCCAGCGTGCGCGCCGTGACGGGAGCGCCACCGCCGAAGCCGGGACCAGCAGTACCGGCCGCCGCGGCCCTGGCCGACCGGGCCTCGGACTCGAACGGGCACCGGGCACCGCTGCTGGAGGTACGCGATCTGGAGATCACCTTCCCCCGCGCCGCCGCGTTCCACGCCGTGGTCGACGGCGTGCACCTGAGCGTCGCGGCCGGGACCACGCTCGGCCTGGTCGGGGAGACAGGCTGCGGCAAGACAGTGACGGCCCTGGCCATCCCCGGGCTGCTCGGCGCCGGTGGGCGCACCACGAGGGGATCGATCCGACTGGGCGGCCTTGAGCTGACGACCATGTCCGAACGGGAGCTCGACCGGATCCGGGGCAGCCGGATCGGGTTCATCTCCCAGGAGCCCCTGGCTGCACTGGACCCCTCATTCACGGTACAGAGCCAGCTGGGCGAAGCGGCCCGTCGGCACGACCACTGCGACCGCGCCACCGCCCGGGCCCGGGTGCGCGCCATGTTGACCGAGGTGGGGATCAGTGACCCCGAGCGGGTGGCCCGAAGCTTCCCCCATCAACTCTCCGGTGGTATGGCCCAACGGGTGGCCATTGCTCTGGCCCTCTCGGGGAGGCCCGAACTGCTCATCGCCGACGAGCCGACCACCGCGCTCGACGTAACGGTGCAGGCGGACATCCTCGACCTGCTCCGGGGTCTGGTGGACCAGCGCCAGATGGCGCTGCTCCTGGTCACCCACGACTTCGGCGTCATCGCGGACATCTGCGACCGCGTGGCGGTGATGTACGCCGGGCAGATCGTCGAGGAGGGGTCGGTCGACGATGTGCTGGGGCATCCCGCGCATCCCTACACCATGGCCCTCCTGCGTTCCCGGCCCGAATTCGGAACGGTGGGCCAGGATCTGGCCACCATTGAGGGCACGGTGCCGCTGCCCGAAGACTGGCCGGTGGGGTGCCGATTCGCTGATCGCTGCGCCTTTGCCCAGGACCGGTGCCGATCGGGCGCCATCGCGCTGACGACCCAGCGTTCGCACGGCGTGCGCTGCATCCGGAGCGAGGAGATTGCCGCTCACGTCGAGGTGAGTGCGGCCCGATGACACCGCCACCGCTCTTAGAGATTGAGGCGCTCACGGTGGTCTATCCCTCCCGGCGCCGCCACCCCACCCGGCCCGCCGTCGACCGGGTGACGTTGGCCATCGCCGCCGGTGAGTCGGTGGGGCTGGTGGGCGAGTCCGGCTCGGGCAAGACGACCATCGGGCGCGCCGTGCTCGGCCTGGTGACGCCGAGTAGCGGTCGGATCACTTTTGACGGGACCGACATCACCGCCCAGCCGGCCGGCCGGCGAGGACCCCTCTCGGCGCAGGTGCAGGTGGTGTTCCAGGACCCGGTTGGATCGCTCAACCCGGTGCGCACGGTGGGGCAGAGCCTCGCCGAGCCAATGGCCGAACTCCGGCAGTTGCCGAGCGAAGAGGCCCTCGGTCGAGTGGCGCAGGTGCTCGAGCGGGTCGGCCTGCCCGGCGATGCCATGAACCGCTATCCCCACCAGTTCTCGGGCGGCCAGCGGCAACGCATCGCCATCGCCCGCGCCCTGGCCGTGGAACCACGCCTCATCGTCTGCGACGAACCGGTGAGCGCGCTCGACGTCTCCACCCAGGCCCAGGTGCTCAACCTCTTCGACCAGCTGCGCCGGGAGCTCGGCCTCTCCTATCTCTTCATCGGCCACAACCTGGCCGTCGTCCGGCATGTCTGCCAGCGCCTGGTCGTGCTGTACCGGGGCCAGGTGATGGAGACGGGGCCGGCCGACGCGGTGACGGACTCGCCCTGGCATCCCTACACCCAGGCCCTGGTGGCAGCCGCCCCGGTGGCCGACGTGGCCCGGCAGCGCCAACGGCGAGAAACCCGCCGGTCGCTGCTCACGCGGGCGAGGACAACTGTCCCCACTGACGCCGGATGCCCGTTCGCGACCCGCTGCCCCTATACGGCACCGGTGTGCATTGAGCGCCGGCCAGCCACGGTCACCATCGGCCCATCGGCTGTCGCCTGCCACCGATACGACGAGACGTCAGGCCATCCTTCGCTCGTGTCGATTCGAGCCAGCGCCACATAAAGCCGACCTCAAAAGCCCACCTCGGCCAGGACGGCAACCGTGTCGGCGCCCAGGACCGGCGCCCGGCGCCGGGCCGGCCGGGCCCGGGGCGGCGCCGCTTCCAGGCCGGCCACGTCGAGCGGTGGGCCGGCCACGCTGGCCGCCAGGGGAGCCATGGCGGCACTCAGCAGCCAACGGTGCCCGGTGGCTAGGGCGGCCACGACGGCGGCCGCGCTGACCAGGCCGGTGACCGGATCGGTGACCGCGTCGGCCACGAAGCAGGGCCCGCGGTCGTCCCGGGTGACCAGTCCACCGGCCACCGCTGCCACATCGCCGAAGCCGACCCGCTCCCGCACCGCCAGCCCGCGGCCGTGGCTGGTGATGGAGACCCAGACCTGGGGCCCCGACCGCCGGACCAGCACGTCCGAGGCGACGATCCCCCACTGCTCCAGCGCCCGGGGCCGGGCGCTCTCGATCACCACATCGGCCGTGGTGAGGAGCCGGTCCATCGCGCGCCGGCCGTCGGGCGTCACCAGGTCCAGGGCCACTGAGCGTTTTTCGCCGTTGAGCAGACTGAAGAACGGTGCCGGACCGCGACGAGCTCCATCGGGTCGGGTGATCGACTCCAGCTTGATCACGTTGGCCCCGGCCTCGGCCAGGAGCTGCCCGCACAGGGGCCCCGCCCACAGGGCGGAGAGGTCGAGCACCGTGGCCCCGGCAATCGGGCGGGGCCTCGCCACCGCGTCTTCGTCCACGCGGCGTGCCGCCACCGGGAGATCGAAAGCGTTCAGCGCGGGCGCGGCCACGCTCACCGAGTCCAGCGCGGCGAAGGGCAGGCCGAGCAGGGCCGCCCGCTCGTCCAGCCCGGCCACGGGCCGCCCTGCCACCGCCTCCGTCACAGCGGGCCAGGGGTCGTCGAAGGGAAGGTCGACCTGCAGCCAGGCCGGCAGCGCGGCCACGTCGTCCTCCCGGGCCAGGGAGACGGCCAGCCACCCGTCGGCGGCTCGCAGCAGGCGGGTGCTCCCCCCGCAACTGATGGCTCCCTGCCGCGTCAGATTCTCTATGGCCGCCCGCTCGCCCAACAGGGCCAGCCCGGCCGAGGTGACCCGCCCGCCGCTGTTGCGGTGCAGCATGGCGGCGGCCCGCTCGACCAGGTCGACCAGCGCCCCGGATGCCCCCAAACCGGGCCCATCGGACCGGCCGGACAAGGCCATGGCGCCGCTGGCCGCCCAGGCTGTGGCGCGCCGGTCCATCACTGCATACTGGCAGGCCTCGCCGAGTGGAAACGTGCGATGCTCTGCCCTTGGGTCAGTAAAAGGCAGGACATGGCAGGGGGGCAGCATGCGGCACTCTTTGGGGAAGCATCTGGGCCGGTTGGGGGTGGTGGCGCTGGTCATCGCGCCGGTGTCCGGCGCCATGAGCGCGGTGGGTGGATCGGCGGCGGGTGCTTCGGGTGCCCCGATCACCATCGCCATGGTCACTTCGCTGACCGGTCCGGGAGCTTCCGAATTCAGCCAGTCCCCCGCCGGGTTCAAGGCCCGCATCGCGCTGCAGAACGCGCAGGGAGGGGTCAACGGCCACAAGCTGGTCGGGCTCGTTCTCGATGACCAGACCAGCCCCACCGGAGTCTCCACCGCCATTCAGGACGCCCTCTCCAAGGGCTCGTTCGGGCTGGTGTCGACCAGCCCACTGTTCTTCCTGGCGGCCAAGGTTCCGAACCAACAGGGCGTACCGGTCACCGGCGGGTTCTTCGATGGGCCCGAATGGGGACAGCAGCCCTATACCAACATGTTCGCCGCCGACGTCGGCAGCGTGGATCCGACCTATCCGGTCAACACGGCGATCGGCTCCTTCATGAAGACGCACGGCGGGACCGTGGTCTGCTCGTACGGGTACTCCATCTCGCCTTCCTCCAGCCGCTCGGCGATCGGGACAGTGGACTCCTTCCAGCACGCCGGGGGCAAGGAGGGGGTGCTCGACACTGCCGTCCCCTTTGGCGGGGTGGACTTCACCACGCCGGCGCTGGTGGCCAAGCAGAAGGGGTGCAACGCGTTCTACGCCGGACTGGACGACAACTCCAACGTCGCCCTGGCCGCCGCCCTCAAGACGGCGGGGGTCAAACCCAAGGTGGTGGTCTTCCCGACCGGCTACGAGCCCAGCCTGGTCAAGTCGCCGGCGTGGAAGTCGGTGCAGGGCGGTTACTTCGACACGACCTTCCGCCCCTTCCAGTTGCCGAACGCAGGGACGAAGCAGATGCAGTCGGCGCTCGAGAAGTACGCCAACTTCAAGGCCAGTGACTTCCCGTCGTTCGGCCAGTATGAGTCCTGGCTGGGCGCTGATCTCATGATCAAGGGTCTGCAGTTGGCCGGCAAGAACCCGACGCACGCCGGGGTCATCAAGGCGCTGCGCAACCTCAAGAGTTACAACGGCAACGGCCTCCTGCCCGTCTCGATCAACTTCTCGACCATCTTCGGGCACGATTCGGCCAAGGCCTGCGGGTGGTACATGATCGCCGAGAAGAACGGGTTCGTGCCCTCTTCGAGTCAGCCCTCGTGCGGCACGGATATCCCGGGAACGTCAACGGCGTCCTCATAGTCGAGTAGACCAGGTCATCCGCGTTCTCCACACCACCGACGGCGAACTGGCCGGGCTCGTCGCTTCGCCGTTCGCGGCAGAGTTCCTGGCTGAACCCGACGGGCTGGTGGTGGTGGTGTCGCCCGACGGCACCGACGCCGACCCAACCGCCGACGCCGACCAGGCCCTGGCCGACCGTCTGGCCGCGCTCCCCTGTGTCGTCGTCGCCATCGACCGCCCTCCGGGGCGGCGCCCCCTCCTGGCCGACCTCGTGCCCGAAGCCGGGGTGGCCACCGTGGACGACGTCCTGCGCACGGTGGAGCGGAACCCGGTGGCCGCCACCGCCAGCGCGCTGCTGCTGCGGGGAGGTGCGCGCTCGCTCGGTGCCGGCCTGGTGGCCGAGTCGGCCGTCTACTCCGTGCTGCAGGCGGGACCCGAGTTCGCCACCTGGCGCGCCGCCCGGCCGGTGGCCGAGGGAGAGCCGGACCAGGGCCCGGCGGTGCTGGTCGAACGCAACGGTGACCGGCTCGACATCGTGCTCAACCGCCCGGCCGTGCGCAACGCCCTGAACACGGCCATGCGGGACGGGCTGCTCAGCGCGCTCGCCCTGGGCGCGTCCGACCCGTCCCTCACCTCGGTCGTGTGGCGCGGCGCGGGCCCGTCCTTCAGCAGTGGGGGCGACCTGAATGAGTTCGGCCAATTCGTAAATCCGGCCTCGGCCCACCTGGTCCGGTTGGCCACCAGCATCGGGCGGGCCGTCAGCGCGCTCGGCCCCCGGCTCCGGGTCGAGGTGCACGGGCCCTGTGCCGGCTCGGGGGTGGAGCTGCCCGCCTTCGCCGCCCACGTGATGGCCCAGCCCGATTTCACCGCCACCCTCCCCGAGGTGTCCCTCGGGCTCATCCCCGGCGCCGGCGGGACCTGGAGCATCACGCAGCGGGTGGGTCGGCACCGGATGGCACTGCTCGCCCTGAGCGGCGCCCGCATCGGTGCAGCCACGGCGCTCGACTGGGGCCTGGTGGACGAGGTGGGAAACGGGTGAGGCCGCCCCGACGGTCCAGGCTCTTGCCTCCGCTAAATGACCTCCAATTGCCCACCGGGCCATCGGGCCGGTAGACAAACGGGCGGAAGCAAACTCTGAAGGGGGAACAGGTGGACCTTAAGCCCGGGAGCCGATGGGCCAGCCAAGTGTGTGACACCCAGGTCGTGGTGGTGCGCGGGGCGGCGCAGTCGGTCCAGCTGGAGTGCGGCGGCCACCCGATGGTGGCGGTGGGCGACGACGGCGCGCCCGGGCTCGGGATCGATCCTGCCTTCGCCGCCGGCTCACCCATCGGCAAGCGCTTCGCCGATGAGAGCGCCGGCGTGGAACTGCTGGTCACCAAGGCGGGCGCGGGCAGCCTGTCGATCGACGGCGTGGCCGTGGGACTGAAGGACGCCAAGCCGCTCCCCGCCTCGGACTGAACCCCGGTGCACCTCACTTCGATCCTCGAGATCGCCGCCGATGCCCTGGGCGACCGCACCGCGGTCGGCCAGCGCGACGAGCGGGGACTGACCTACCAGGGGTTGCTCAACCGGGCCCAGGCCGCCTCGCGCGACCTGCGCCGGCGGGAGGCCGAGCGCCTGGTGGCCGTCGACATCAACTCAGAGGCGGTGCCCGCGGGCCTCTTCGCCGCCGCCTTCGCCGGCATCCCCTACGTGCCGGTCAACTACCGGTTGGCCGACGCCCAGCTTTCCGCCATTCTGGCGCGGGCCGCCCCGGGCCTGGCCGTGGTCGACCCCTCGGTGCCCGAACGGCTGGCCGGCGGGATCCCCGACCTGGTCATGACCAGCCGGGCCGAATTCCTGGGCTCGGACGGACCCGAGACGGCACCCCGGGGCGACGGCGACGCCGAAGAGGTGGCCGTCCTGCTGTTCACCAGCGGCACCACCGGCGAGCCCAAGGCTGCCGTGCTGCGTCATCGCCACCTCACCAGCTACGTGCTCGAGACGGTCGAGTTCCTGGGGGCCGACCCCGAGGACGCCGCGCTGGTCAGCGTCCCGCCGTACCACATAGCGGGAATCGCAGCCGTGCTGACCTCGGTCTGGTCCGGTCGGCGCCTCGTCTATCTGCCCCAGTTCTCCCCGGAGGCCTGGGTCGACCTCGCCGCGGCGGAAGCGGTGACCCACGCCATGGTCGTTCCCACCATGCTCGGCCGCATTCTCGACGTGCTGCACCAGCGGGGCGAGAAGCTGCCCGCCCTGCAGCATCTTTCCTACGGCGGCGGGCGCATGCCGGTGGCGACGGTAGAGCGGGCGCTCGACCTGATGCCCCACGTCGGCCTGGTCAACGCCTACGGGCTCACCGAGACCAGCTCGACCGTGGCCGTGCTCGGGCCGGACGACCACCGGGAGGCGATCGCGTCGGCGGAGCCGCACGTCCGGATCCGTCTGGGCTCGGTGGGCCGTCCCCTCCCCAGCCTCGAAGTCGAGATCCGCGGACCGGGCGGCGAGGTGCTGGCCTCCGGCGAGCACGGTGAGATCTGGGTCCGGGGTGAACAGGTCTCGGGCGAGTACCTGGGCCGCGGGGCCGCGCTCACCGGCGACGGCTGGCTGGCCACCAATGACGGTGGCTGGCGGGATTCGGCGGGCTATCTGTTCGTCGAAGGCCGGCTGGACGATGTCATCGTGCGCGGCGGCGAAAACCTCTCACCCGGTGAGATCGAGGATGTGCTGCTCGACCACCCCGCCGTGGCCGAAGCCGCCGTCTTCGGCGTGCCCGACGACGAGTGGGGCGAGGCAGTGGCCGCCGTCATTGTGCTGGCCGACGGGGAGACCGTCAGCGCTCCCGAGCTCACGGCGTGGGTGGCCGAGCGGCTGCGCTCCACCCGGGCCCCGCGACTGATCACCTTCCGGGCCGAGCTCCCCTACAGCGAGACCGGGAAACTGTTGCGCCGCGTCCTCAAAGCCGAGGTCGTCGCCGGGGCGGAATAGGCACGGAATAGCCGGGCGCATACTCCGGTCCTGTTTTGGGCACCCTCAGTGAGGACGGGGAATCCACCCATCGCCGGGAACCCGACGCCGGCGGGCGGACCGTGCCGCCAAGGAGGTCAGTCAAATGGTCGGCAGTGACGTCGTAACTTCCATGCGCCAACGCCTGGGCCGGGTGGGCACCTGGCTTGGCTCCCTACAGTCGGCCTCGGCCGACCAGTCGCGTCAGGCCGCCCGGCAGATTGAGCAACTCGGTTACGGCTCCGTCTTCAGCGGCGAGAGGATCGGGGGCAAGGAAGCCTTCGCCCACCAGTCTCTTCTCCTGGCCGCCACCGAACGGATCGTGACCGGGACCGGCATCGCCAATGTGTGGTCCCGCCATGCCGCCACCATGCAGGCGGGAGCGGACACCCTCGAGGCCGGCTACCCCGGGCGGTTCATCCTGGGCATCGGCATCAGCCACGCTCCGATGGTCGACGGCAGTGGTCAGCACTACGAGAAGCCACTGGCCCACATGGTCCACTACCTCGACCAGATGGACGCGGCACGGGCCGCCATGACGCACTCCGAGGTTCCGGCGCCCCGGATTCTGGCGGCGTTGCGGCCGCGGATGTTGGAGTTGGCCCGGGACCGGGCCGATGGCGCCCACCCGTACTTCGTGCCGCCGGCGCACACCGCGGCGGCCCGGGAGATCCTGGGCCCCGACAAGCTGCTGATTCCCGAGCAGGCCGTGGTGCTCTCCACCCGGCCCGACGAAGCCCGGGCCATCGCCCGCACGCACATGAAGCTGTACCTCACCCTGCCCAATTACGTGAACAACCTGCGCCACCTCGGCTACGGCGATGAGGACCTCTCGGCGGGCGGAAGCGACCGGCTGGTGGACGCCATCGTGGCCTGGGGCGACGAGGGGGCTATTGACCGCCGAGTACAGGAACACATCAGCGGCGGCGCCGACCATGTCGTCCTGCAACCGCTGGGCGATCTGGATTCCGCGCTGGAGCAGTTGGCCGCCCTGGCCCCCACCCTGATCCCGCCGCACTGACGCGGCAGAAGCTGCCTCACCCAGCGGCGGCCTGGGGCGCCTCGTCCGGCTCGGTGGTCTCGACCGACTCGGTGGTCTCGGCCGACGGCGGCGCAGCCGCCGGCTTGGCACTGAGGAGTTGGAACACGGAGAACGCGGCCAGGGAGGTGCCGGCCACGACGGACAGCCGAGTCAACGACTTGGGCAGGCGCGGGCCCAGACGCAGGCCGCCCGACCCCGAGCTGAGCAGGCCAACGGCCACGGCGAAGTTGGTCAGGGGCAGTTCGAAGCCGCCCTTGGCGGCCAGCGGGCCCTGCTTGCGGTGCACGGTCGAGGCCACGGCCATCGTTCCGGCCAGGACCAGCGGGCCGAGCGGATCGGCCACGCCGGCCGCCGTCAGCACACCGCCACCGAGCTCACTGGCCCCGGCGATGGTCGCCATGAGCTTCCCCGGGCGCATCCCCATTCGGCCGAACGCCGCCCCCGTCGCATCGAGCCCGGGGCCGTCGAAGGAGCCGAACAGCTTCTGCGCCCCATGGACAGCGAGGTAGCCGCCCAGGATCACTCGGGACAGGAACAGGCCGATATTGCGCACGAGGAACCTCCAGCTGGTTCGGGTGACGCGGCCCCTGGGGAAGGTCGGCCGCGTACTTACGAAAGTAAAGCTGCTATATCTTCGTATGGCACTGAGCGGGCAAGCCGAACACGAAGAAGGTGCGTGCCAGGCAATCAAGGGGGTCTTCACGCTGCTGGGCAAGAGGTGGAGCGGCCTCATCCTGGTCACCCTCATGGAGGGTCCGGCCCGCTTCTCCGCCCTGGCCCGACTGGTGCCCGGGGTGAGCGAGCGCATGCTGTCGGAGCGGCTGAGCGAGTTGGCCTCGGCCGGGCTGATCACACGCCTGGTCGACGAGGGCCCGCCGGTCAATGTCAGCTACGCCTTGACACCGTGTGGTGAAGCCCTTCGCCCCGCCCTGGCCGAACTGGAGCGCTGGGGCCACGACCATCTGCTGCAGCCCGTCCCCGCTCCCACTCCCACGCGACGCCTGACCGCCAGCCGCGCCTGACCCAGCCCGACCCTGACCCGCCGAGGAGATCCGCCCATGGCCCCAACTGACACCGGCAGCACCGCCGCTCCCGGGCTGAACCACAGCAACACCGAGGGCAAGCATCTGGGCCTGGCCCTCGCCGTCATTTCGGCGGCCCAGCTGATGATCGTGCTCGATGCCACCATCGTCAACGTCGCCCTCCCGACCATCCACACCAGCCTGCACTTCTCCACGGCCAACCTCGAGTGGCTCATCACGGCCTACTCATTGACCTTCGGCGGCCTCCTGCTCTTCGGGGGCCGGACCGGCGACCTCTACGGCAAGCGGCGCATGTTCATGATCGGCATCTCCGTCTTCGCCCTGGCCTCGTTGCTGGGCGGCCTGGCCACCAACGACGTGTGGCTGATCATCACCCGTGGCCTCCAGGGCGTCGGTGCCGCCATCGCCGCGCCCACCGCCCTGTCGCTCATCGCCACCAACTTCCCCGAGGGCCCGTCGCGCAACCGGGCCATGGGCGTCTATGCCGCCATGTCCGGCGGCGGGGGCGCCGTCGGCCTGCTGCTGGGCGGGGTACTGACCGACCTCGTCTCGTGGCGTTGGATCTTCTTCGTCAACGTGCCCATCGCCGCCCTGGTGCTGTTCCTGGCCCCGCGCGCCCTCAACGAGTCCGACACCACCTCGGGCCACCTCGACGTACCGGGCGCGGTCACCGCCACCGGGGGCATGCTCTCCCTCGTCTATGGGGTGTCGAACGCCTCCACCCATAGCTGGACCAGCACCGGCACCATCGTCCCGCTGGCCGCCGCCGTAGTCCTGCTCGTCGCCTTCGGCTTCATCGAGACTCGCACCACCAAGCCGCTCATGCCACTGCACATATTCGCCAACCGGAACCGCTCGGGTGCCTACGCCCTGATGCTGTGCATCGGCACCGCCGTGTTCTCCATGTTCTTCTTCCTGACCCAGTTCCTGCAGAACGTGCTCGGATGGAGTCCCATCAAGACCGGCCTGGGCTTCCTCCCCATGACGGCGGGCATCGTGTTCGCCGCCGGGCTGGCCTCACGGCTGGTCGGGCGCATCGGCGTCCGCATCCCGCTCCTCATCGGGCCGGCCGGTGCCGTGATCGGCCTGGCCTGGATGACCCAGCTCAAAGTGACCAGCACCTATCCCGACATTCTCGGCCCGCTGGTCATCATCGCCATGGGGATGGGGCTGTCCTTCGTCCCCCTCACCCTCTCGGCCGTGGCCGGCGTGAAACCCCACGAGACCGGCCTGGCCTCGGCGCTGCTCAACACGGCACAACAGGTCGGCGGCGCCCTGGGCCTGGCCGTCTTGGCCACCATCGCCATCAGCGCCACCAAGAGCAGGGCGTCCAGCCTGATCGCCGGTGCCCACGGTCAGGCCAGCCGGACCATCACCAACGTGGCCACCACGCACGGCTACACGACCGCCTTCACCGTGGCGGCCGGCATCGCCCTGGCCGGCTTCGTGATCTCGCTCACCGTCATCCGGGTGCCACCCTCCGCCCTGGTCCAAGGGACAGCGCCCGTCGAGCACAGTGCGCTCAGTGGGAGCGGCGCCCTCTAAGCGGCGAAGCCGTCACAGCGGGAGATGCCGGTCGATGATGGCGTCGTTGTCGCTGCCGAAGGGCAGCGACCCGAACACGCCGGGGCCGGTGCCGCCCAGGCGCGAGGCACAGAAGGCATCGGCTACCCAGTCGGGGGCGAAGCGCACCAGCAGTGAGGCCTGGAAGACCAGCGCCATCCGCTCCACCACCGCCCGGGCCTGTACCTCGAGCGTGGCCGGATCGGCCAAGTCGACCTGGAGGTCGTCGACGGCGCTGGACAGATGGCTGTTCCCACCGTCGGCCCGGGCCACCTCGGTCCAATAGGCCGCAATGGCGTCGGGCTCCCGGGCCAGCACCCGGAGCACGTCGAGGCAGATGACGTTGCCCGAGCCTTCCCACACCCCGTTGACCGGGCTCTGGCGGAACAGGCGGGGCAGGTCCGAGTCCTCCACGAAGCCGTTCCCGCCCAGGCACTCGAGCGCCTCGGCGGCGTGCTGGGGTGCCCGCTTGCAGGTCCAGTACTTGATGATCGGAGTCAGCAGCCGCCGGAGCAGGCTCTCCTCCTCGTCGCCGGCCGGGGCGTCGAAGGAACGGGCCAGGCGTAGGGCCGCCGCGGTGGCCGCTTCGGACTCCAGCGCCAGATCAGCCAGCACGTTGCCCATGAGGGGCTGCTCGGCCAGCAGCTTCCCGAAGGCGGCCCGGTGGGTGGCGTGCCAGGTGGCCTGACTCACCCCCTGGCGCATAATGGCGGTGGAGCCCAGCACGCAGTCGAGCCGGGTGTGGTTCACCATCTCAATGATGGTGCGCACGCCCCGGCCCTCCTCGCCGATCAGTTGGGCCCAGGTGTCCTCCAGCTCGATCTCGCTCGAGGCGTTGGAGCGGTCACCCAACTTGTCCTTTAGCCGTTGGATGCGGATGGTGTTGCGTGTCCCGTCGGGTCGCCAGCGCGGGGTGAGGAAGCAGCTGATTCCCCCGGGCGCCTGGGCCAGCATTAAGAAGGCGTCCGACATGGGGGCCGAGCAGAACCACTTGTGACCGCTCAAGGAGTAGGCCCGCTCGGCCGTGGCGCCGATCGGCACGGCCCGGGTGGTGTTCGCCCGCACGTCGGAGCCGCCCTGCTTCTCGGTCAAGGCCATGCCGCAGGTGACGCCGTCCTTCTGCGTGGCCGGGCGATTGGCCGGGTCGTAGACGCTCGAGTGGATCATCGGCTCCCAGGTGGCGGCGATCTCGGGTTGATGGCGCAACGCCGGCACCACGGCATAGGTCATCGACACCGGGCAGATGTGGCCGGCGTCGACCTGGTACCAGACGATCACCTTGGCCGCCCGGGCCACGTGCGCCCCGGGCCGGGGCTGGGCCCATGGGCCGGCGTGCAACCCGTGGGCCAGCGACGTCCGCATCAGGTCGTGGTAGGCCGGGTGGTACTCAACCACGTCGATCCGGTTCCCGTAGCGGTCGTGGGTGTGCAGCGTCGGCTCGTGCCGGTTGGCCAGGCGACCGAGCTCCTGGGCCCCGGCCGAGCCGGCCAACGCGCCCAACGCCTCCAACTCGGGTCGGGCCCAGCCCGCTCCCTCGCGGTCGACCGCCTGGCCCAGGGCCTGGTCCGCCGCGAAGACGTTGTAGCCCGCCAACGGCGGCGACTGGTTGAAGACGTCGTGGCTGTCGATCGGGCTGGTCACCAGGGCGATCTCAGCCCCGGCGCATCCAGGCCACCCCTACGCAGCCGATCCCGGTGTGCACCGTCATGGCCGGGCTGAACTCGACGATGGGGGCCTGGCGGCCCAGCGTCGAGCGGAACCGCGCCGCCCCCTCGTCGTTGGCCGCGTGGAAGAAGAGGGTCCGTTCGGCGTCGAAGCCCCCCGAGGCCAGCCAGGCGGCCTGCAGCGCCGACGCCCCATCCCACTGCGGTCCGGGGCGGCCCAGCGGGACGATGGAGCCCTCCCGAAACCGAAACAGTGGCTCACTCCCCTTGTGGGCCATGCGGTCCAGGGCCACGGCCGAGACGTGGCCGCTGCGCTCAATCGAATCGAGATCGGGCAGCATGGCCACCAACTCGGTGCGGCGGGCCGCCTCCCGGGCCGCCTCGGCCACCTCGGCCACGGACGCCCCCGACTCGATCGCCTCGGCGGCGACGGAGACCACGAGACCCTGCCCCGCCGCGGCGGTCCGGGTGTCGACCACCTCGACGTGACGCCGGGACATGGTCGCGGCCAAACGCGCGTTGCGGTACATGACGGTGAACTCGACCGCCGGGGTCAGGACGATGGCCGCATCGAACTCGCACGATTCGATCGCCTCGAGATACTCCAGCAACGACGGTGGCGCGGATTTGGTCGGCTCGCCCTCCGCGAAGGCCCGGTACAGCCGCTGAGCAGCACCGGGGCCGTCGGAATGTTCCTCGTCGCCGATCAGAATTGCGATAGGAATCACCAGTAGGTTCGCTCGGCCGAGGAGACCTGGTGGCAGGCACGCGCTGGAATCAGTCACAAGCAACACCGAAGGCACTGCCGGTCAATATAACCAGACGGGTCAACCGGACGCGCCGTTTGAAGGGCCCCTTCACCATCTCGGCGCTGTCAGAGCGAACCGGCGTACCGGTGCCGACCATCCACTACTACCGCCGCCTCGGTCTGCTGCCGGAGCCGACAGTGATCGCCGCCAACCGGTTCCACTACGACGACCGCCACGTCGAGGTGCTGGCCATGATCCGGCTTTTGCGCCAGGAACGGCACCTGTCGCTCACCTCCATTGCCAGCGTGCTCCCCGATCTCCTGCCCGACGGGCAGGAGGAAGCGTTTCGGCCCGAGATGTGGAACCAGGTCCTGGCCGCCCATCTCGAGGGGGAAGCTCTCTCCGAGCCTCGGGCCCGCCTGCTCGACGCCGCCCGGGAGGCGTTCGCCCAACACGGGTACGCCGGCGTCAACATCGCTGACATCAGCGACACCGCGGAGGTGGCCACCGGCTCGTTCTACCGCCACTTCGACACCAAGGACGCCATTTACGCGGCGGCGGTCCGATCGGTGGCCGACGTCATCTCCCGCGATCTGGCGCCGTCCACCCGTCTGACCTCGGCTCGCGCCACCGCGCTGCTGAAGGACCTGCTCGAACCGTTCGTGCCGCTCCTGCTCGAAGCGGCGCTGCGGGAGCGGCAGGGTTCACCGGAGTTGTCCGGCGTCACCGCCGCCGTCACCCATGACGTGGCCGAGCGCCTGCAATCGCACTTGCGACCGAGCGAGCACGCGGACCGGGCGGCGCGCCTGGTGGTGCGGGCCGCCGTGCTCGACCTCCTGCAGGTCACGCTCGGCCTCGATAACCCCTAACCGGCCAGCCCGGCCGCGCGTCCACATGGCGCGTCGACTCGTGTGCCTTGACGTCACGCGTTGACGTCGCGCCCCTGGCACTCGTTGTCGCCACACTGTCGCATCCCGTGTGTCGACTCGACCACCTGGTGCCTGTCCTTGACACGGCACACCTCTGTGTATATCAATTATGAATCGTTAGTCATCTGTACTACACGCAAGGTCCATCGCTCATCTCCCCGCCGCCGACGGCACCCCCGACGGCCGCCCGTCCGGCCGCCCGCCCGGCCGCTCTCCCGACCTCGGACCGGGTCATGGGCCGGGCCGGATCCGAGAACTTCCCGGTGGCCTCGCGGTTGCTGCCCCAAGCGGTGCGGGCCGATCTCATGGCCATCTACGGCTTTGCCCGCTTGGCCGACGACATCGGCGACGAGGCGGAGGGGGATCGGCTCGAGATGCTGGACTGGCTGGACGGCGAGCTTGAGCGCTCGGCTCGCGGTGACGCCACCCACCCGCTGCTCCAGCGGCTCACCCCGACCATCGTCCGCTTCAACCTCCCGCTGGAGCCCTTCCGGAACCTGATCGAGGCCAACCGGCGTGACCAGACGGTCCATCGCTACGAGACCTTTGACGACCTGATCGCCTACTGCCGGCTCTCGGCCGTACCCGTCGGCCGCCTGGTCCTGTTGGTCTTCGGCGAGAGCACGCCCGAGCGCGTCGTCCTCTCCGACGACGTCTGCATCGGGCTCCAGATCGTCGAGCATCTCCAGGACGTGGCGGAGGACGCCGCCAACGGCCGGATCTACTTGCCCCAGCACGACCTGCAGGCGTTCTCGTGCCACGAGGCCGAGCTGTACGGCCGCGCCGCCGGGCCCCGGCTGCGCGCCCTGGTGCGCCAGGAGGCGGGACGGGCCCGGCGCCTGCTCGGCTCGGCCGCCCCGCTGGCCCGGGAGCTCTCCCTGCGGTCCCGCATCGCCGTGTGCGGATTCGCCGCCGGTGGCCTGGCCGCGCTCGATGCCATTGAGCGGGCCGAGTACGACGTGCTGTCCCGTCGCTGCCGCCCCCGACCGCTCCACCTCGGCGCCCACCTGGTCGGGTCCCTGCTCACCGCCTCCTCCAAGCAGGCGGTGTGAACGTCGAGTCGGCCTACCGGGCGTGCGAGGAGATCACCAGGCGCGAAGCCAAGAACTTCGGGTACGGCATCCGCCTCTTGCATCCCCCGGAGCGCCGCGCCCTCTCCGCGGTCTACGCCCTGGCCCGCCGGATCGACGACATCGGCGACGGCACCCTGCCGCCGGCCCAGAAGCTGATCGAACTGGCCCGGGTCCGCCAGAGCCTCCATCCGATCGACCCCGACACCGGGGACCCGGTGCTGGTCGCCGTGGCCGCCGCCGCCCGCCGCTACCGGCTGCAGCTCGGCGCCTTCGACGAGCTGATCGAGGGCTGCGAGATGGATGTGCTCGGCACGTCCTACGCCACCATTGATGACCTGGTGGGCTACTGCCGCCTGGTGGCCGGCTCCATCGGCCGCCTGTCGCTGGGCGTCTTCGGCGCGACCGACCCCGTCTGCGTGGATCTGGCCGACGACCTAGGGGTGGCCCTGCAGCTCACCAACATCCTGCGCGACGTGCTCGAGGATCGCCTGAACGGTCGGGTCTACCTGCCGGCGGCTGACGCGCGACTCCGGGGCTGCCCGCCCGACCTGTCGGGCCCGCCCGAAGCACTGGCCGACCTGGTGGCGTTCGAATGCGTGCGGGCGGAGGAGTGGTTCGAGCGGGGGCTGCGCCTGCTGCCCCACCTGGATCGCCGCAGCCGGGCCTGCGTCGGGGTCATGGCCGGGATCTACCACCGCCTGCTCGGACGCATTGCAGCCGAGCCGTTGGCCGTGACCCGGGGCCGGCTGTCCCTCCCGGCCCATGAGAAGGCCTGGGTCGCCGGCCGCAGCCTGGTCGGGGCCCGGCCGTGAGCGCCGGGCGCGCCGTCGTCATCGGGGGTGGACTGGCCGGGATCACCGCCGCCCTCGCCTTGGCCGACGCCGGCCGGGAGGTCACCCTGGTCGAGGGGCGGCAGCGGCTGGGCGGGCTGACCTGGTCGATGCGGCGCCACGGGCTCTCCTTCGACAACGGCCAGCACGTCTTCCTGCGCTGTTGCACCTCCTACCGTCGCCTGCTCGAGCGCATCGGCGCCACCGACGCGGTCCAGCTGCAGCGGCGCCTCGACATCCCCGTCCTCTCCCCCCGGGGCACCCGGGCCTCCATCTCCCGGGGCGCGCTGCCGGCCCCGCTCCATCTCGCGCCGGCGTTGGCCCGCTACCGGCACCTCAGCGTGGCCGATCGCCTGCGCTTGGCCCGGCCGGCCCTGGCGCTGCGCCGGCTCAATCCCGACGACCCCGCGCTCGACACCATCACCTTCGGCACCTGGCTGGCCCGCCACGGCCAGAGCCGGCGGGCCATCGAGTGCCTGTGGGATCTCATCACGCTGCCCACGGTGAACCTGCCGGCCGCGCAGGCCTCGCTGGCGCTCGCCGTCAAGGTGTTCCGCACCGGCCTGCTCGACCGGGCCGACGCCGGCGATGTCGGGTGGTCCACCGTGCCCTTGCGCGAGTTGCACGGGGAGCGAGCGGCCCGGGCCCTGGCCGGGGCGTCGGTCGAGACGGTGCTGGGAGCCCGGGTGCAGACGATCTCGACCGGGGGTCAGCGCGGCTTGACCGTGGTGGCGGGCGACCGGAGGTACGCGGCCGACACGGTCGTCGTCGCCACCCCACCCGAGGTGGCCAACGCCCTCATGCCACCCGGTGTCCTCACCACCGGCGACGCTCTGGGCCAGTCGCCCATCGTCAACGTCCACCTGGTCCTCAACCGGCCGGTGACCGACCTGCCCCTGGCGGCGGTGGTCGACTCCCCGATCCAATTCGTGTTCGACCGCACCGCCTCGAGTGGCCTAACCGCCGGCCAGTGCCTCTCCATCTCGCTCTCGGCGGCCGATCGCTACATCGCCCAGCCGTCCGCCGCGCTGGTACCGACGTTCTTCGCCGCGCTGGGAGAGGTCTTTCCGGCGGCCCGCCGGGCCCGGCTGCTCGACGGGGTGGTGACCCGTGAACCCGCCGCCACCTTTCGCGGCATCCCCGGCACCGCGGCCCAGCGACCCACTGCCCGCACGTCGGTGCCGGGCCTCTTCCTGGCCGGCGCCTGGTGCGACACCGGGTGGCCGGCGACCATGGAAGGCGCCGTGCGCAGCGGCGAACTGGCCGCCGCCGCCAGCCTGGAGACCGCGCCGCCTGCTCACCCGCTCCGACAACTCGAAAGGGTCGCGCCGTGACCACCTACGCCCCTTCCCCCCCGGCCAACGCCAGCGCCACCGCCACCTTGGAGCGCAGCGTGGCCCTGGTCGCCCCAGCGCTGCGCCAGGCGGTGGAACGGCTCAGCCCCGCCCTGCGCCCGCCAGTGCACCATCACTTCGACGGCGGGGGCAAACGGGTGCGGGCCGCCCTCGTCCTGCTGTCCGCCGCCGCCGCCGGCGCCGCCGAGGAGACCGGCGTGCCGGGTGCCGTGGCCATTGAGCTGATGCACAACTTCTCGCTCATTCACGACGACATCATCGACGGCGACGGTGAGCGCCATCACCGTTCGACCGTCTGGGCCGAGTACGGCGTCGGGCCTGCCATCATCGCCGGCGATGCGCTGGCCACCCTGGCCCTGCAGGTCTTGCTGGACGAGCCGACGGCCGAGCGGGTGCGGGCCGCCCGCAGCCTGGCCCAGGCGACGCAGGTCATGATCGCCGGTCAGGCCGGCGACATGGCGTTCGAGTCCAGGCCCTCGGTGACGGTGGAGGAATGCCTGGAGATGGAGCAGCAGAAGACCTCTGCCCTCCTGGCCTGCGCCGCCTCCCTGGGCGCCATCCTGGCTGGCGCCCCCGAGGCCACGGTCGACGCCCTGGCCGAGTTCGGGTCGCACGTCGGGACGGCCTTCCAGGCGGTCGACGACGTGCTGGGCATCTGGGGCGAGACCGGTCGGACCGGGAAGCCGGTGGGCAGTGACCTGACCCAACACAAGAAGACGCTGCCGGTGACCATTGCGCTGGCCCGGGCCGGAGCGGGCCGGTCCGAGCTGAGCCACCTGCTCGAAGGGGACGTTTCCGCCTCGGACCTGGTCCGGGCCCGGGATCTGATCGAGGACAGCGGCGCCCTCGAGGCCACCGTGGCCCTGGCCGACGCCCACCTAATGGCGGCCCTGGCCGCCCTGGAGCGAGTATCCCTGCGGCCCGAGCCCACCCGCGAGCTAGTGGCCCTGGCCCGCTTCGTGACCGAGCGCGACCGTTGACCTCGCTCGCCGCCTCCTACCTCCTGCGCACGGCCGGCCGCCGGCCAGCCGGCCCGCCGGCCAACGGGTCCACCCATCCGGCCACCGACCCGGCGACCGCCCCGGCGACCGCCCACCTGGACGGCGCCGTCGCCGCCCTTCTGGCCCGCCAACACGAGGACGGCTGGTGGAAGGGCGAGCTGGAGACGAACGTCACCATGGACGCCGAAGACCTGTTGCTGCGCCAGTTCCTCGGCATCCGGACCGAGGAACAGACGGCGGCGGCGGCCCGGTGGATCCGCTCCCGGCAACGCGACGACGGCACCTGGGCCACCTACCTCGGCGGCCCGCCCGACCTCTCGACCACCATTGAGGCCTACGTGGCGCTACGGCTGGCCGGCGACGATGTCGAGGACCCCCACATGCTGGCCGCCTCCACCTTCGTGCGCCGCTCGGGCGGGATCGGGGCCAGTCGGGTCTTCACCCGAATCTGGTTGGCCCTCTTCGGCCAATGGTCGTGGTCCCGCCTGCCCGTCCTGCCCCCCGAGATCATGCTGCTGCCCCCCTCGGTGCCGCTCAACATTTACGACTTCGGCTGTTGGGCCCGCCAGACCGTGGTGGCCCTGAGCGTGGTCAGCGCCCACCGCCCCCGCCGCACCCTGCCCTTCGACCTGACCGAGCTGGTGGTGGACGGGGCTACGCCGACCCGGCGCTCCCTCACCACGTGGGCCGGACGGTTCGACCTGCTCGACCGACTTCTCCACCGCTACGAGCGGCGTCCGATCGCCGCCCTGCGCCGGCACTGCCTGCGCGCCGCCGAACGCTGGATCCTCCAGCGCCAGGAAGCGGACGGCTCGTGGGGCGGCATCCAACCGCCCTGGGTCTACTCGCTCATCGCGTTGCACCTACAGGGCTATGCCCTGGACCACCCGGTGATGCAGGCCGGGTTGGCCGGTCTCGACGGGTTCACCGTTGAGGACGAGGCCGGGCGGCGGGTGGAAGCCTGCCAGTCCCCGGTCTGGGACACCGCGTTGGCCGTGGTGGCGCTGGGCGACGCCGGCGTGGCGCCCGATCATCCGGCGCTGCGGCACGCCGGGCGTTGGCTCCTGGGCGAGGAGATCACCGTCCCAGGTGACTGGCGGGTGCGCCGGCCGGACCTGGCCCCCGGAGGCTGGGCCTTCGAATTCGCCAACGACACCTACCCCGACATCGATGACACGGCCGAAGTGGCCCTGGCCCTACGCCGCACGGCCGAGCCCGATGGCGGCGCCGTGGCGCGCGCCGTCGACTGGACGGTGGGAATGCAATGCCGCGACGGCGGGTGGGCCGCCTTCGACGTGGACAACACCCGGGATCTCTGCCGCCAACTCCCGTTCTGCGACTTTGGCGAGCTCATCGACCCGCCCAGTGCCGACGTCACCGCCCACGTGGTCGAGATGTTGTCCATCCTGGGTCACCACGGGCCGGCCACCCGTCAAGGGGTGGTGTGGCTCCTCCACGCGCAGGAGACTGACGGCTCGTGGTTCGGGCGCTGGGGCGCCAACCACCTCTACGGCACCGGCGCCGCGGTGCCCGCACTGGTGGCGGCCGGCGTGGCCGCGGACCATCCGGCCGTACGCCGGGCGGTGGCCTGGCTCGAGTCCCATCAGAACGAGGACGGGGGCTGGGGCGAGGACCTGCGCTCCTACGACGATGCCAGCTACCGGGGCCGGGGCGCCTCCACGGCCAGCCAGAGCGCCTGGGCGCTGCTCGCCCTGCTGGCCGCCGGCGAACGCGGCGAGATGACCCGGCGCGGGGTGGCCTATCTCTGCACGTCCCAGCGGCCGGACGGCACCTGGGACGAGACCCCGTTCACCGGCACCGGGTTCCCGGGCGACTTCTACATCAACTACCACCTCTACCACCTGGTCTTCCCCGTGATGGCCCTGGGCCGCTTCGTCCACGGGTGGGACCATGGCTGACCTCACCGTCCTGACCACGGAACGGATTGCCGCTGATGCCATCGGTGGCGACGTCACGGTCGTCGGGACCGACACGCCACCCGATTGCCCGCCCGCGTGGCCCGGGGCCGCGCCCGCGCCCGGGTCGCCCGTGGCCATCGCCGGCGTGGCCCACGCGCTGGAACCGGGACTGCGACCGGGCGAGTTGCTGGTGGCCAGCGAACTGCGCGGCCGCGACGGCGCGCCACCCCGACTGCTCCCGTCGGCTGCGCTGCTGGCCCGCGACTTGCAGCAGCTGGGTCTCAGTGTGCGCTGCGGGCCCCTGCTCTCCTCACCGACACCGGTCACCGCCGACCAGACGCGCGCCCTGGCAGCCGCCGGCGCTCTGGCCTGGGACACTGACTCGTCCCCGTTGGCCGCTCCGCTGGCGGACCATCCGCTGGCCGTGGTCCGGGTCGTGGTTGACGCCGGCCGGCCCGAGTCGGTCCGGTCCCAGCTGCGCGCCGTGGGCTCGCTGCTCGGCGTGCGGCCCTCGCTCGAGCGTTGGGCCCGGGCCAGCGGACCGCACCAGGTGGTCCTCGCCGGCCCGCGCTCATTCTGCGCCGGGGTGGAACGGGCCATTGAGATCGTCGAACGCGCCCTGGCGCGGTTCGGCCGGCCGGTCTACGTCCGCCGTCAGATCGTCCACAACGCGCACGTGGTGGCTGACCTCGAAGCCAAGGGCGCCATCTTCGTGACCGAGCTCGACCAGGTGCCGGACGGGGCCACCGTGGTCCTGGCCGCCCACGGGGTCTCCCCCGCTGTGCGCGCCGCCGCCGCCGCGAGGACGGACCTGATGGTGATCGACGCCACCTGCCCGTTGGTGGCCAAGGTCCACCACGAAGCCCGGCGCTATTTGGCCGAGGACTACAAGATG
The DNA here is from genome assembly GCA_035552095.1 of Acidimicrobiales bacterium. Taxonomy (GTDB): domain Bacteria; phylum Actinomycetota; class Acidimicrobiia; order Acidimicrobiales; family RAAP-2; genus Bog-473. Next base: position 44,128 of record DASZMA010000109.1, read on the forward strand.
GTGCTGGTCGGCCACGCCGACCACGAGGAGGTGGTGGGCACCATGGGTGAGGCGCCCGGCCGCATCGCCCTGGTGGAGCGGGCCGAGGACGTGGCCGCACTGGACTTCGACGACGACGACCGGGTGGCCTATCTGACCCAGACCACCTTGGCCACCGACGAGACCGCCACCGTGGTGGACGCCCTGCGGCAACGCTTCCCGGACCTGGTCGGCCCCAGTGCCCACGACATCTGTTACGCCACCCAGAACCGCCAGGACGCCGTGCGGGCCCTGGCCGCCCGCTGCCAACTGGTGCTGGTGGTGGGTTCGACCAACTCCTCCAACACGGCCCGCCTGGTCGAGGTGGCCCGCCGTGAGGGCTGCCGGGCCGAGTTGCTGGAGGACGCCTCGGCCCTCTGGCTGGGCTGGCTCGACGGGGTCAGCCGCATCGGCGTCACCGCCGGCGCATCGGCACCCGAGGAGCTGGTCACCGGCGTGGTCGACGCGCTGGGCCGGCTCGGCCCGCTCACCCTCTCCGAACACCGAACCACCCAAGAAACCGTCCAATTCGCCCTACCGAAGCAGGTGCGCTGATGCCCATACCCCTCCGACAGAACCTGCGGATCGGATCCCACCTCCTCCGCCAGCGGCTGAAGGGGACCAAGCACTACCCCTTCATCGTCGAGATCGAGCCGCTGTTCGCCTGCAACCTCTCCTGTCCGGGCTGCGGGAAGATTCAGCACCCGACCGAGATCCTGCGCCAGCGCCTGTCGGTCGACGACGTGGTGCAGGCGGTCGAGGAGACCGGCACGCCCATGGTCTCCATCGCCGGTGGCGAGCCTCTCCTGCACCCCGACATCGCCGCCATGGTGGAGGAGCTGGTGCGGCGCAAGGTCTACGTCTACCTGTGCACCAACGCCGTGCTGCTGAGCCGGCGCATGGACCGCTTCACCCCGTCGCACTTCTTCTCCTGGGTGGTGCACGTGGACGGCCTGCGCGAGCGCCACGACGCCGCGGTCGACCGCGAGGGCGTCTTCGACCAGGCGGTGGCCGCCATCCGCCAGGCCAAGGAGCGGGGCTTCCGGGTCACTACCAACTCGACCTTCTTCAACACCGACTCGCCCAAGACCGTGCGCGACGTCCTGGACTTCCTCAACGACGACCTGGGAGTCGACGCCATGATGATCTCCCCGGCCTACGCCTATGAGAAGGCGCCCGACCAGGACCACTTCCTGGGCGTGACCCAGACCCACCAGCTCTTCGCCGAGGCCTTCGCCCAGAAGCACCGCAAGAAGTGGCGCTTGAACCACTCGCCGCTCTTCCTCGACTTCTTAGAAGGCAAGACCGAATTCCAGTGCACGGCTTGGGGCATCCCGAGCTACTCCGTGCTGGGTTGGCAGCGGCCCTGCTACCTCATGGCCGACGGGTACGCCAGCAGCTACCGCGAGCTGATCGAGACGACCGACTGGGACGCCTACGGGCGGGGCAAGGACGAGCGCTGCGCCAACTGCATGGCCCACTGCGGCTACGAGCCCAGCGCGGTCATCGCCACCATGGGTTCGCTCCGCCAGTCGCTACGGGCGCTGGTCTCGACCCATTGAGCTAGCGAGCAGCCGGGCCAGCACCTCGTCCACCACGCCCGAGGTGGAGGCATCGCCACCCAGGTCGAAGGTGCGGATGCCGTCGGCCGCCACGCCGAGAGTGGTGTTGCGGATGGCGCGCGCCGCCTCGGCCACTGCCGCCATCCCGGCCGCGGCGGCGTGGTCCAGCACGGCGGCCGCCGCCAGCAGCATGGCCATCGGGTTGGCCACGTTCTTGCCGAACAGCGAGGGCGCGGTGCCGTGCGGCGCTTCGGCCATAGCCACCACCGGCTGCAGGTCGTCGTCGAGCGCCAGCAGCACCGACTCGGCGCCGGCGATGGAGCCGAAGAGGGCCAGCACCAGATCCGACAGGCAGTCGCCGTCCCGGTTCAGCGCCGGCATCACCAGGCCCCGCTCCCCGGCCTCGGTCAGGAGGCCGGCATAGGCGGCGTCTATGAGGGTGGGGCGGTACAGGACGTCGGGGTGCCGCGCCGCCGCCGCGTCCATCTCCTCCTTGAGCATGCCCTCATAGGTGGCCGAGACGGTCCACTTGGGCCCGCCGTAGACGCAGGACCCCTGGGCCTCGGCCGTGCGGAACGAGTACTCGGCCACCTCGGCGCAGACCCGGCGGTCGATCTTCTCGGTCCGCCACGCCTGCTCGTCCGGCCCGCCGGGCGTCCCGGTCCGGCCCTCCTCGGCGCCGTAGGCGTCGCCCACGGCCATACGCACAATGACGATCGGGTACATCATCGGGGCCAGCGGGACGACACCGGGAATGCGACGGCCGGTGCGCACGATCACCGAGCCCCCGATGCCCTCGCGCAGTATGCGGTTGGGGCTGCCCACGTCGCCGATCCTCTCCGGCGTGATGGTGGCCGCCTTCAACCCCAACCCGACCGCCCGCATGGCCTCGGCCGCCTCCCGCACCACCGCGTTGTCGGTCCGGCGCCGGTGCTCCAGTGAGAGGTCGAACCGGAGCAGCTCGACCCCGACCCCGAGTACCGCCGGATCCAGCACCCGCAGCGCCTGCTCCAGGAGCTCCTGACCGGTCTCGTCGCCCTCACACACCACCAGCTGCAACGGGGTCCGGGTTGCCATCAGGCCGGATGGCTCTCGTGCCGGCGATCGTCGTCGAGATCGTCCACGCTGTCGATGAGTGAGACGTTGAGCTTGGCCAGGGCCCGGCCGAGCGTGGCTTTCTCCGCCTTCGGCCACCCGCTGACCAGCTCCTCCATGCGCTCCCGCCGTTCCCGCTCCACGCTGTGCATGGTCCGCCGCCCCTCGGGGGTGAAGACCAGGATGGACGAGCGGCCGTCGGCCGGGTCGGGCCGGCGCTCCACGAAGCCGGCGCTCTCCAGGGCGGTGATCTGGCGGGTCACCGTCGAGGCGTCGAGATGGAGCGCCCGGGCCAGGGCGTTCGTGCTCACCGGCCCCAGTAGATCGAGGGTGCGCAGGGCCAGGTAGCCGGCCCGGTCCACCCGCCGGTAGAGCTCGCCGCGTCGCCCGAAGGTCTCCAGGTGGCGGACCAACTTCAAGAGCTCCAGTTCAATGACGCCCACGTCGTCAATGGTGGATGGTGCGCTGTTCATACTCGGGCTCTCAATAACATGGTCGTCGGACCTCTGTTCACGGTCTACACTGTAGCTAGATACCTGCATAATACATGTATCTGCCTGTCACGAGAGCGGAGTCTGATGGTTTTCATATTGGCGCTGGGCGCGGCGTTGGCCAATGCCCTGACCAGCGTGTTTCAGCGCATGGGGGTTGAGAATGCGCCGGCGGACACCACCCTGAAGCTCAGCCTGATGACCTACGCCATTCGGCGGGGCGTCTGGCTCCTCGGGTTCGCCCTCATGATCTTCTCCTTCGTGTTCCAAGCCATCGCCCTGCATTTCGGGCGGCTCTCCGAGGTGCAGCCGATCCTCACCCTCGAACTGGTGTTCCTGGTGGTCGTGCTGGCCGTCTGGTTCGGCTTCAGCGTCGGAAAGCGGGAGTGGCTCGGCTCCCTGGCCGCCGTCGGCGGTCTGGCCGGCTTCTTGTACTGCGCCAATCCCCAATCGGGCAACCTGTCCCCGCCCGTCTGGGAGTGGGTGGTGGCCGGCGGCGCCTGCGCCGCAGCCATCGCGGTGGCCGTCGTGCTGGCCCTGCGCGGCCCGCGCTGGTGGCGGGCGGCCATGTTCGGCAGCGCCGCCGCCATCGCCTTCGCCTTCACCGCCGCCTGCACCAAGGTCGTCTCGGGCATCGTGGCCACCGACTGGGCCTCGCTGTACCGGCACTGGCAGACCTACACCTTGGTCGTCTTCGGGGTGCTGGCCGTCTTCCTGGCCCAGAACGCCTTCCACGCCGGGCCCATCGTCGCCTCCCAGTCCACCCTGGTCATGGTCGACCCGCTGGCCAGCATCCTCATCGGCGTGGGCCTCTTCGGCGACAACCTGCGCACCAGCGGCGCCTGGGGCCCGCTCGAGGCGCTCTCCCTCCTCATCATGTTCGCCGGTGCCTTCTCACTGGCCCAGTCGCCGTTGGTGAGTGGGATGAAGGGTGACGAGGACCAGTACCACGAGTTGCTCTCGCAACGTTCCCGGGCCGAACGCCTGGGCGACGAGGTGTGGCACCCGCCGCTGTCGCCTTCCTGACGGCCGGGCCGCGCCCGTCACCGACCTGCGCGTCCGGGACACTCACGAGAGGTCACGCCGCCGTCACCCACCCATAGAATGCCGGGAAGTACCTGTACCATACATCTATACGACCCGGATATGGGCTCTCATCAGGCCTCCGTCGCGGGTGCGAGGAGCGTGAGGCAGCCATGACTTCTGACGTTGTGACCCCGTCACCCGGTACCGAGGCGACGACCCGGCCCCCGGGGCCCCTGGACCAGCCGCCGGCCGGCGGCCCGGTCCCCGCCCGTGGCGCCGCCAGCGCCGCCGACCGAGTGGCCCCGCTGATCACCTCGCTCTTCGGTGACCGCCCGCCGATCCGTTTCGAGTTCTGGGACGGCAGTGCGCTCGGCGCGGTGGACGGTCCGGGCACCGTGCTGGTGCGCTCCCCCAATGTCATCCGGCGCCTGCTGTGGTCCCCGGGGGAACTGGGCCTGGCCCGGGCCTACCTCACCGGGGAGCTGCAGATGGAGGGCGACATCTTCAGCGTGTTGGCCACCCTGCACGGCGCCGCGCCGGCCGATCTCAAGGTGGGGGCCCGCTTCCCGCTGCTGGCGCTGCGCGCCGCCGGCCGACTGGGTGTGCTCCGGCCACCGCTCCCCCGACCGGCTGAGGAGGCGTTACCCCGTGGCCGCCGTCACTCCAAGGCCCGGGACGCCGAGGTGATCAGCCACCACTACGACATCAGCAACGAGTTCTACCGCCTGGTGCTCGGCCCCAGCATTACCTACTCCTGCGCCCGCTACGTGAACGAGACCGACACCCTTGAGGCGGCCCAGCAGGCCAAGTTGGATCTGGTCTGCCGCAAACTGGGACTGCCCGATCGGCCCGGGGCGCGCCTGCTCGATGTGGGGTGTGGCTGGGGCTCCATGGCCCTGCACGCCGCCCGCCACTACGACGCCCAGGTGGTCGGGGTCACCTTGAGCCGGGCCCAGGCGGAGCTGGCCCGGCAACGGGTCACCGAGGAGGGGTTGGAGGGCCAGGTCGAGATCCGGGTGCAGGACTACCGGGACCTCCGGGGCGAGCAGTTCGACGTCATCTCGTCCATCGGCATGTTCGAACACGTGGGTGCCGAGAAGATGGCCCAGTACTTCGAGACCCTCTACGGGCTGCTGAGCGACACCGGTCGGCTGCTCAACCACGCCATCTCAAGCGTGGGGGGATCCCGCATCACCCGCCGGTCCTTCATCGGTCGCTACGTCTTCCCCGACGGCGAGCTGATGGACGTCAGCCGGGTGGCCCAGGGCATGGAGCACGCCGGCTTCGAAGTGCGCGACGTCGAATCACTGCGTGAGCACTACGCCAAGACCTTGCGCGCCTGGGTGGCCAACCTGCAGGACAACTGGGATGGCGCGGTGGCCGAGGTCGGCGTGCAACGGGCCCGGGTCTGGCTGCTCTACATGGCCGCCTCGGCCAACGGCTTCGAGGACGGCGGGATCTCACTCCACCAGGTGCTCGGCGTCAAAACGGACCCGCACGGGCAGAGCCTGATGCCATTGACGCGCCGCGGCTGGTGAGGTCTGACCACGTTCGACCCGATCCGATCGGTCGTGCGGTAGACACTGCCCCAGGAGGTATGACGTGAGCGCTCTTGGCACCATGGAAGGTTCAACGCCGACCGGACCGGTGGTGCGCGGGCCCGCCGCCCGCTTCTTCTTCGTCCACACGATCGAGGAATACCCGAGGGGCCTTCGTCGCGCCGGCTATCTCGCTTTAGCCATCCTGGCCACCGTCGTCCTCTACTACGTCTATTACACCCAGACCGGGGTGACCCCGAACATCCTGGCCGGCTACCACATGAGCTTCTCCTTCTACATCGCCGTCATTGTGGTCTCCAACCTGCTGGGCGCCTTCGCCTCGTTGCCGGCCAGTCAAACCGACCACCTGGGGCGCACCAACGTGGTGATCTACGGGCTCTTGATCGTCGGCCTGCTCACCGCCGTCGGGATCCCGCTGGCCAACAACCAATGGACTTACCTGGTGCTCACCTGGCTCATCGGCGTGGTCGAAGGCGCCATCCTGGTGGCCACCCCGGCCCTGGTCCGGGACTTCAGCCCCCAACTGGGACGGGCCTCCGCCATGGGGTTCTGGACCATCGGGCCGGTGGCGGGCAGCCTCATCACGTCGCTGGTCGCCCTGCACACGCTGGATCACTTCGGCCAGACCCACTGGAAGAGCCAGTTCGTCATTTCCGGCGTGGCCGCCCTGGTCGTCTTCCTCATCTCACTCTTCGCGCTGAAGGACCTTTCGTCGCAGATCAGGGATCAACTGATGGTCTCGGCCCGGGACCAGGCGCTGGTCGAGGCGCGCGCCCGGGGGCTGACCGACCGCCAACTGCTGGCGGCCCGGGAGCGACCGTGGCGCCAAATATTGCAGTGGGACCTGGTGGGGGCGTCCTTCGGCATCGCCGCGCTCCTGCTCATCTACTACGCCGCGGCCAGCCTCTTCACCATCTACTACCCCGTCATCTTCAAGAACGCCAACGGCACCAACTTCACGGTGACCCAGGCCAACGGGCTCAACACCTGGTTCTGGGGCGCCGACATGGTGGCGTTGATCATCGTCGGACTGCTCTCCGACGCGCTCAAGGTGCGCAAGCCGTTCATGCTGGTCGGTGCGATCTTGTCGGGCGTCATGCTGGTCATCTTCCTGGGGGACGCCACCCATGCCCACACCGGCTACTACACACTGGCCCTCGAAGCGTCGCTGCTGGCCCTCGGGCTCTCGCTGGTCTTCGCCCCCTGGATGGCCGGCTACACCGAAAGTGTCGAGGAGAAGAATCCGGCCTTGGTGGCCACCGGCCTGGCCCTGTGGGGGTGGATCCTGCGACTGACCGTCGGGCTCTCCTTCGTCTTCCTACCCCTGGTCATCACCAGCGTGAACCCGATCGTCGACAACCTGCCGGTGGCGGACCAGGTCATCCACGGTCAGTCGATCCAGAACTTCGTGGCCGAGCACCCCAAGACCATCACCTTCGCCCAGCAGCACCAAGCACTCCTGACGCTGCTGGCCAAGGATCCGGCCGCGGCCGCCGCGGTGGGGGCCGACCCCTCGGCGGCCAACATCGCCGCGGCCGAAAAGGCGTTCGGGTTGAAAGGCCTCTTTACCTTGGCCAAGTACAAGACCCAGCTGCAGACCCTGGTCGAGCCCTACACCGACCAACTCACCTTCATTCAGGCGCACCAGGCCGCCCTGCAGGACCTGCAGAAGGCCTCCACTCAAGCACCACACCAATGGCAACACTGGTTCTTCGTGGATCTGGGCGGCATCGTCGTCTTCATCCCCTTGATCTGGTTGACCAAGGGGCGTTGGAGCCCGTCATCGGCCCGCCGAGACGCCGACGACCACCAGGCCCGGGTGCAGGAAGAGCTGTCACGCCTCATCGGGGAGGAAGCGGTCAGCTTGTAGACCGAAATACATAGACATGCCTATATAGATTGCTTTATACTTAGTGCGTGAGCCCCTCTCCAGCCGGCCGGCGGCGGACCCAACCCAGCAAGCGCTGGACGATCGGTCAGGCCCTCTTCGGGCTGGCCATCACCACCGTGCGCAATCAGCCCCGCGACATGAGCCTCACCTCGCTCTCGACCCTGTCCGTCCTGGACCGTTCCGGGCCGCGCCGGGTGACCGATCTGGCCGTCGTCGAGGGGGTCGCCCAGCCCTCCATGACGGCCCTGGTCAGCGGGCTGGAGCGGGCCGGCCTGGTCGAACGGCGGGCCGACCCCACCGACCGGCGGGTGGCCCTGGTGGCCCTGACCGGCCAGGGCGTGGACTACATGGAGGTGCGGCGCCAGGCCAGTGTCGAGGCGTTTGTGCAACTCATTGAGAAGCTGCCGGCCGAGCAGGTGGACGCGTTGAACAGCGCCATCCCCGCCCTGCGGCAACTGCTCGAGCTCGACGAGGCGCGGCGGGACCCCACCTGCCCGCCCGACCCGGGGCGCTCGAACGGAGAGGGACGATGAGCGGGCCCACCGCGGTGATCGTCGGTCTTGACGGTTCGGACACCTCTTGGGACGCCTTCTGGTGGGCCTGTGGGGAGACCAAGCGCCTAGCCGGCCGGGCGGTGGCGGTCCTGGTGAGCCCGGCGGCCGACAGTGCCGTGGTGGCGGCATCGGCCTCCTTCGCCGCGGCCAGCGCCTACGGGTCCATCGCCCAGGTCACCAGCGAGTTGGCTGAGGAACTGCGACAGAAGGCGTGCCGCTACGCGCTCGACCACGGCATCGACCTCACCTTCGTCCACGCCCGCGGCGACCCGGCCCATGAGCTCCTGCGGGTGGCCGAAGCCGAGCATGCCGACCTGATCGTCGTCGGCAGTTCGACCAAGGCCCGTCACCACGTGGCCGGGTCCCTCGGTCGACGGCTCATCGGGCGGCGCCGGGCGCCCATCATCGTCGTGGTGCCCTGACGAGAAGGATCACCCGGTAAGGCCAAGCAAGGAGACAGCAATGACCCAGACATCGAATAAGCCATTTCACCGCATCGTCGTCGGCCTCGACGGCTCGGAGTTCTCCGAGGCCACCCTGAAGTGGGCCGCGGCCCAGGCCGAGCTGACCGGCTCCACCCTGGAGGTGTTGACCACCTGGCAGTCGCCCATCAGCTACGGCTGGGTGATGCCGATCCCCGAGGGCTTCGACCCCAGAGCCGCCGCTGGCGAGGCCATCGCCGGTGTCCTGAAGGTGGTGCACGACCTGCACCCGGCGCTGGTCATCCACTCCCACGTCGTGGAGGGACACCCGGCCCCGACCCTGGTGGAGGCGTCGGGTGAAGCGGACCTCCTCGTGGTGGGCGGTAAGGGCCACGGTGACTTCGCCGGTCTGCTGCTCGGTGCGGTCAGCGACTACTGCGCCCATCACGCCAAGTGCCCCATCGTGATCATCCACTAGGGCCGGCCGCCGGGGCCGCCCCGTGTTTATGGATGCGCGGCGCGGGTAGGTACTCTTGTTCGCCATTTAGCGAAGGGGGGACCCATGTCCGAATCCGCCGCAGCCGCCATTGCCACCAAGTGTCTCGAAGCGTGGACGTCGGGCGACCTGGGCACGGTGCGCGCCATGCTCCAGGACGACGTCACCTACGTGGGGCCGTTGAACACGGCGGGGGGTGTCGAGGCCTACTTGAACGGCCTGGCCGCGCTGGCTCAGGACGTGAGGAGCGCCCAGCCGAGAAAGATCCTGGTCGACGGGGACGACGTCTGCATCATTTATGACGTCGTGACCGAATCGTCCCGCACGGTGCCCATGACCGACTGGTATCACGTGCGTGAGGGCAAAATCGACACGGTGCGGGCGTACTTCGACGCCAGTGGGTTCACCGGTGGCGTCGGGACCGAGTCACGGCCGACGCCGGCGCGCCCGGCCGATCGGGAGCAGGGCATACCAACCCACCTCCCGCTGCGGGTATCGGCCGAGACGGAACTGGCTGATTGGTGACGGTGACCTGCCCCGGCGAGGCTGGCCCTTAAAGGTGGCGCGGCGCCCGTCCTTCGCGGGGCGCATCACCCCAGTTGAAACGCCAGAAGCGGGTATGGCGTGGTCGGGTCGTGCGTGAGCAGGACCGAAATTGGGCATAGACCTGAATGCAACTGACGCACCAACTGACGCACCAACGGAACCTTCATGGGAGGACACCATGGCGCCAACCCCTGGCACTCAGCGCGAGGACACCACACTCGATCTACTGGAAAGAGAAGACAACGAGGTCCTACGGCTCTTCGACGAACTGGAGAATGCCGACGGATCGTCGGTCGAGGAGCGTGCCGCCTACGGCGATGAAGCCAAGCAGCTGATCCGGCACATCTCGACCAGGGAAGCCGCCCTGATGGACATCATCGACTCCCTGGCTGAGTTCCCCGACCTGATCGATCTGGTGGAGCGACTGGATCGCTACACCCATGAGCGCCGGACGCTGATCAGCCACCTTGAGCACATGTCGCGCGGCGTGCCCGGCATCAGCCTCAACACCGGCCAGGAGTTCGATGCCGAGTTGGCGCCGTTGGCCCGGATCGTGCGCACGGAAATCGACTGGGAGCTCTCCCGCGCCATCCCCCTCATCAGAAGGCTGACCGATGAGGAGACCCGCCACGCCAGCCTGCAGGGAGCCGACCACGCCGCCAAGCACGCGCCAACCAACCTCAACCCCGACGGGCCCCGCTGGTACGACCGGGCGCCGGTGATCTCGCGACTCATCACCATCTACGACCGCCTGCGCGACTATCCCAGGGCGTCCCGCGCTGCTCGCCACTAGGGACGCCGGTCAAGGGCGGCGGCTCCGGCTGGACGTCGCAACGTAACGATCCACCGGAAGTGGCTGGTGCTACGAGGCCAGCGCCAGGTTGTAGTCCGTGGCGTCGCCCTTCTTGGACTGGCTGGGCTTCCCATCGATGCTCACCGGCACCTCACCGACCACGGTGACCCGGCGCACGTTGCGCCGTTGTGCCCCGTAGTCAGACACGGCGTAGTGCTGAGTGGCCCGGTTGTCCCAGATCACCACATCGCCAACGGTCCAGGACCAACGAACCGTGTTCTCCAGGCTGGTGATGTGGTCCTGGAAGATCCGCAGCAGCGCCGAAGAGTCGGTCGAGCTGTAGCCGGCCAACTGGCGGGCGAAGCCTCCGAGTAGAAGCGCCCGCTCCCCCGTCTCAGGGTGGACGCGCACGACCGGATGCAGCGTCTCGTAGCCGACGGACGAGAAGACCTGGGCGTAGTCCGAGCTGGCCGCGTCCACCACGCCTTCGTCGTTGAGACCCAACTTGGCGTAGTCGAACTCGTTGGTGTGCAGCGCCCAGAGCCGGTCAGCCAGCTCCTGGAGTTGCGCTGGGAGTTCGTCATAGGCCCTGACCGTATTGGCCCAAACCGTGTCGCCCCCGTAGGCCGGGATGTGGACCGATCGCAAGACCGAGAACGAAGGCGGCCGCTCCACGAACGTCACGTCGGTGTGCCAGCTGTTGGCTCGTCCGCCGCCTCGCTCGGAGTTGAGGTCGAGGACGGCCTGGTGCTCCGCCAGGGCGGGAACGGTCGGGTGAGCCGTGGTCAGGGGTCCGAGCCGGGCCGCGAAGGCGGTCTGGGCCGCCTCGTCGAGGTGTTGGCCGCGGAAGAAGACGACCTTGTGGGCCAGGATCACCTGGCGGATGTCAGCGATGGTGTCGTCGTCGAGATCACCCGAGAGGGTGATGCCGGAGATCTCAGCGCCGATATTGCCGGCCACCCGGCGGACCGACAGGTCAGTGGTGGTGAGGGACATGGGATTCTCCTTCGTGCAGTCTGGTGGTTGGTTGTCGGTTTGGTACGGGACTACGAGACGAGGGCGGCGGCCACCCGGCCACTCCCGGTGCTCTCGTCGACGCCGAGTTCGCGCAACAGGCGCGAGCGGAGGTCGACGAAATCAGCATCGGCATAGCTACGAGGACGGGCAATGGCCACTTGGACGTCGAGGCTGATCCGGCCCTCCGTGAGCACCAGCACGCGGTCGGCTAGGAGGATGGCCTCGTCGACATCGTGGGTGACCAGCAGCACCGCCGGTTCGTGCCTGATGCAGAGCTGCTGGAGCAGTCCGTGCATGCGGATGCGGGTCAGTGCATCCAGGGCCCCGAACGGCTCATCCAGTAGGAGGAGGCCGGGTTCACGAACCAGGGCCCGGGCCAGGGCGGCCCGTTGTGCTTCGCCACCCGAGAGCGTCTTGGGCCAGTCGTGGCCATGGTCTTGAAGACCGACCTCCTGCAGTGCGGCCCGACCCCGCTCGGCGATATCGCTCCCCCGCAGCCCCAGCACGACATTGTCCAGGACCCTGGCCCATGGGAGCAGTCGGGCGTCCTGGAACACGACCGATCGGCGTTCGGGTACCCGGATCGTCCCTTCCACCTCAGGGTCGAGGCCGGCCAGGGCGCGCAACAGCGTGCTCTTGCCACTGCCACTGTGGCCCAAGAGAGCGACGAACTCACCGTGAGCCAGCTGGAGGTCGATCCCCTCCAGCACCCGGCGGTCACCGAAGCGGCGGACCACGCGGGTCGCCGTGACCACGGCCGATGACGACCGGACAGGCCGCTCTAACGACTGGGTAACCATGCCAGGGTCCTCCTCTCAGTAGCTCGAACCAGCACATTGGTGATCAGACCGAGCAGGGCGTAGGTCGCCAGCCCGACGATGATGGTCTCGGTCTGGAAGAAGGTCTGGGCCTTGATGATGAGATACCCGATGCCGTTGGTGGCATTGATCTGTTCCGCGAACACCAGGATCAGCCAGGCCACGGCCAC
>DASZMA010000110.1:0-7145 GCA_035552095.1 Acidimicrobiales bacterium
GTGGCCCTGCACGTGGTGATCATCGTCATTGTGCCCACGTTCGCCGCCCTCTGCGTCTGGCAGGTCAACCGCGCCCTGGCCGGCAACGACCTCAGTTGGGCCTACGTCTTTGAATGGCCCTTCTTCGCCGGCTACGCCGTCTACATGTGGTGGCGCTTCGTCCACGAGGCGCCCCCGGATCCGGTCCGACCGACCCCCGAGCGGGCCGACGTGCCCAAACCGACCAGCGATCCCGGTGCCGACGACGCCGACCTGGCCGCCTACAACCAGTACCTGGCCGACCTGGCGGCCCAGGACAAACCCAAACAGTGGCGCTGACGGCTCCGGGGGGAGGGCTCGAACCTCCAACATCCGGCTCCAAAGGCCGACGTTCTGCCGATTGAACTACCCCGGAATGCGACCGAGACCCCGGCGGGGGCAATGGTGGCAGGTAGAGGTTAGAGCGCCCCGGGCGACTGGTTCGGCGAACTCGTCGCAGTAGGCTTCTCCTCCCGTGCGCATCCTGGTGGTGGACGACGATATGGCCGTACGTCGATCCATCGACCGGGCGCTGCGTCTGGAGGGCTACGACGTCGTCACCGTGGGCACCGGCGGGGAAGCCCTCGAGGCCCTGGCGCTGGCCCCGAACGACGCCCTCATCCTGGACCTGCAGCTGCCCGACATCGACGGGCTCCAGGTCTGCCGGCACATGCGCAGCGCCGGCGACGACACGCCGGTACTCATGCTGACCGCCCGCCAGGCCATTGACGACCGGGTCCAGGGCCTCGACGCCGGGGCCGACGACTACCTGGTCAAGCCCTTCGCCCTGGCCGAGTTGCTGGCCCGGCTGCGCGCCCTGCTCCGGCGGCGCTTCGAGGGTGAGGGCGGGCTGCTGCGGTTCGGCGAGCTCACCTTGGACCTCTCCTCCCGGGAGGCCCACCGGGGCGACCGGGCCTTCAGCCTGACCCGCATTGAGTTCGATCTCCTCGAACTGTTCCTGCGCCACCCCCGGCAAGTGCTGACCCGGGAGGTCCTGCTCAACCGCGTCTGGGGCTTTGACTTCGACTCGGGAACGAACTCGCTGGCGGTCTACGTGGGCTACCTCCGCCGCAAGACCGAGGAAGGCGGCGAGCCGCGCTGCATTCACACCGTGCGTGGGGTGGGCTACGTGTTGCGGGATACGTGACCTTCCGCACCCGGTTGGTCCTGGCCTCCACCGTGGCCGTGGCGGTCGCCGTGCTGGCCGCCTCGGCCGCCTCCTTCCTGGCGGCCCGCAACTCACTGCTCGACGCGGCCGACAGCTCGCTCCAGGTGGCGGTCGACCAGATCACCCGGGGCCAGAACATCAGCACGACCAACGCCACCATTGAGCAGGTGGTCAACTCCACCGGCGCCGTGGTGATCAACGGCGATCTCCCGGTGTCGGCCGAAGTACGGCTGGTGGCCGCCGGCCTGGCTCCCGCCTTCTTCGTCACCGTCGTCGTCAACGGCAACCAGGTGCGCGAGCTCGTCGAGCACCTGCCGGCGGGCAAGTTCTCCGTGGCCGGCCAACCGCTCGAGCAGGGAGGCGCCCTGCAGATCGCCACCCTGCTCAACGTGGGCTCGCAGCTACGCAAGCTGGGGCTGGTGCTGGGTGCGGTCGCGCTGGTCGGCGTCCTCCTGGCCGTGGTGTTCGGGTGGCTGGTCGCCCGCACCGCGCTGGTCCCGCTCAACTCCTTTACCGCCACGGTGGAGGACCTGGCCGAGACCACCGACGTCTCCCGCCGCCTCAGCGCGGGCGGGCCCGACGAACTGGGTCGGCTGCGTCGGGCCTTCAACCGGCTGCTCGGGGCCCTCGAGTCATCGCGCCGCGCCCAGAGCCAGCTCGTGCTCGATGCGTCGCACGAGCTGCGCACCCCCCTCACCAGCTTGCGCACCAACCTCGAGGTCATCCGCCGCATTGACGAGCTGACCCTGGCCGACCGCTCCGTCCTGGTCGACGACGTCCTGGTCCAGCTGCAGGAGCTGACCGATCTGGTGGGCGACCTGGCCGAGTTGGCCCGGGGGGACCACTTCCCATCTGCGCAGGAGGCCCTCCGTCTCGATGTGCTGGTCAGCGACGCCGTGTCGCTGGCGGTCACCCACGGGCGGGCCCAGGACGTGACGTTCGAGTTGGTGGCCGAGGAGTGCTGGGTCGACGCCCACGCCGACCGCTTGTCCCGGGCGGTCGGCAACCTGCTCGACAACGCCCGCAAATGGAGCCCTCCGGGATCGGTGGTCTCGGTGCTGTGCCGCCAGGGTCAGGTCGTGGTGCACGACCGTGGGCCGGGGATCGCTCCCGACGACCTGCCGCACATCTTCGATCGCTTCTACCGGGCGCCGGCCGCCCGCGGCCTGCCCGGCTCAGGTCTGGGGCTGGCCATCGTGGCCCAGGTGGCCAAGGCCGAGGGGGGGACCATCTCGGCCGAGACCGACCCCGGGGGAGGCACCCGGATGACGTTGCGCCTGCCCACGGTGAAGCGCCCGGCCGAAGCGGCCTACGACACATTCTTCACTCCCTCTTAGGCGGCTCACGGCTGGCCTTGAGGTGGCGTGGTCACACTGTCGCTACCTCGCAGCACCCGCCGGTGGCACCGGAGTGGGCTCGGGACAGCGGCGCCTCCGGACGCGAGCCACCCGGCTCACCGTCCGCCGCACCAGCAACGGGGGCGCTCATGTCCGCGGCCCGCACTGAGCCCCGTCGGTCTGCCGCCGGGGGTGGACCGCCTCCACCCCCGGCGGCAACCTTCTCTCCGGGGGCATTTCTCCCGACCTCAGGACAACATCAACCGGCGTCGATCAACTCAATGCGGTTGCCAAAGGGATCGTCGACGTAGCAGCCGGCCCCCTCAGGCTGGTCCGGGTTGGGGCGTACCGTCACGCCGACCGAGGCCAGGAGTGAGGTGAGGCCGGCCAGGTCGCGCACCAACAGGGCCGGGTGGGCTTTTTGGGCCGGCCGGAAATCGGCCTCGACCCCCAGGTGGATGTTCGCCGCCCCGGAAGTGAACCAGCAGCCGCCCCGCTGGGCCATGGGCTCGGGTTTGGGCAGCCGGGCCAAACCCAGCAACCCGGAGTAGAACGCTTCGGCCTCATCTTCTCGCCCGGCGGGCATGGCCAGCTGGACGTGATCGAGGCCAACCACGGCGAAGCCCATGCCCGGGAACCTCCTCGTCGTCAGGTGCCGACCTGGCAGTCGGGCCGGCGGACCGCTAGCCTGCCGCACGACATGGGATCACTGATCAAGAAGCGCCGCAAGCGCATGCGCAAGAAAAAGCACAAGAAGATGCTGAAGGCCACCCGCTGGCAGCGCCGAGCGGGTAAGTAACCCTCTCTCGCTCAGGTCGCCGGCCCGTCCCAGTCCACGGGCACCGTGTGGGCCCGCACCAGCAGCGCCTGCTCCCCACCCTGGCTGAGCCAACTCGTCTGAGCTGCGTCGCCTTCGCCGCCCTCGTCCGGCTCGCCCTCGCCTCTGTGGCCACCCGGTGGCATTGCGTCCTCGACGAACCAGGTCGACCCACTCCCGGCCAATAAGGGCTGTTTCCCGGTGTGCTCGCCCAGGGCGTCGCGCCAGCCGGCCAACCGGGGTTCCACCGCCAGCGCCGCCGCCGTGAGCCCATTGCTCCCCACCTCGGGCGCGTTGAGCCCCCCGGCCTCGTCCCAGGTTGCGTAGACCCGGGCCGTGTCCACCCCGAACGGCGGGACGAGGAGGGTGAACCACCGGGGTACGAAATCGAGTGGGGTGACCCGCTCGCCGACGCCCTCGACCAGGGCCCGGCCACCCCTCAGGCTGAAGGGCACGTCGGACCCCAAGGCGAGCGCCACCGCGGCATCAGCACACCCGGCCCAGCGCAGCACGGCAGCGGCATCGGTTGATCCGCCGCCCAGCCCCCCACCCAGCGGGATGCGCTTCACCACGTGGACCGCCGCAGTCCGGCCCACCGCGGCCAGCGCCCGTGTAATGAGGTTGCCTTCGTCGAGCGCCAACGACTCCGCCCGCGTGCCCGGGCCCGCCTCGACCGACAACCCGTCACCGCCCTCGGTGATGGTGAGCTCGTCGGCCAGGCTCAGCGCGACCATCTCGGCCCGCAACTCATGCAACCCGTCGGCCCGCACGCCGGTCACGGTCAACGTGAGCGTGAGCTTGGCCGGCGCCAGCATCCGGGTCATCGGGCCAACCTCCCCCACTCCTCCACATTGAGCTCCTCGGCGCGGGCGTCGGGACGGATGCCGGCGCGGCTGAACGCGTCGGGGTCGACCACCCCGGCCAACGAGCCCCGCAGCATCTTGCGCCGCTGCCCGAACCCCGCCTTCACCACTGCCGCCAGTCGCTCGTAACTCACCTCTCCCGTATCGACGGCCGGGACCGCCAGGCGGTCCATGCGGACCAGGACCGACTCCACCCGCGGCCGGGGGATGAACACCGATGCCGGCACCCGCCCGACCACTTTGGAGGTGGCGAAGTAAGCCACGCGTACTGAGACCGAACCGTACGCCGGATCACCCACCCGGGCCGCCATCCGCTCCCCCACCTCGCGCTGGACCATGAAGAGGAGATGCTCGACCGCCGGGACCTCGACCAGGGTCTTGAACACCAGCGGCGTGGCGATGTTGTACGGCAGGTTGGCCACCAGGGACCACGGCCCACCGCCGCGCTCGGCCAGGAGCCCGGCCACGTCCAGCGTCATGGCGTCGCCTTCGACCACCTCGACGCCGGCCGGTTCGGCCACCGAGCGCAGTACCGGCAGCAGATAGCGATCCAACTCGACCGCGACCACCCGGGCCCCGGTCTCGGCCAGGGCCAGGGACAAAGAACCCAGGCCAGCCCCGAATTCGAGCACCGAGGAGCCCGGTCCCACCCCGGCCAGGCGGGCGATGCGGCGCACCGTGTTGGGGTCAGCGACGAAGTTCTGGCCCAGGGCCCGGCTGGGCCGCAATCCGTGGGCCGCCAGTAGGGCGGCGATGTCGGCGCCGGAATGGGTCACCAGGAGATTGTGACGTCCACCACTCCCTGACTGGGGTCACCGATCTGCGAGAAGCCCGAATACGACATGTCGAGGACACGCGGATAGCCCGCTGCTTCGTAGTCGTCGATGAGGCACGTCGTGTGGGCGCCGGTGGCGTCATTGGTCACCGTGACCACTGTGCCGCGCGGCAGCGTGTGGCTGGCGCACGTGCCCGGACCGGCCTGCGGGTACCACGTGGCTTGACCGTTCTCACTGTTGCCGTGCAGTACCGGCTGCGGTGCCGGCGCCGTCGTCGTTGTCACCACCGGTCGAGGCGCCGTGGTCGGCGTCGTCGTCGGCGGTGGCGCGGCTTGCGTGGTCGGCGTTGCGGCAGGCGCCGGCACCGTCGTCGTCGTTGGCGCTTGATACGCCACCAGATGCGACGGCAACGTCACGTCGTCGAGTCGTGACGCCGGAAGCACGCGACGCGCGCTGACGAGCGATGTCGGATCCGACTCACGCTGTGCGTGTGCCGTTCCGTTCTGCAGCAAGAGGAGAGGCACACCGAACACGCCGCCGCATAGACCTGCGGCGACGACAATGCGCCTTACCTGAGTGCTCTGTTTCCGCAGGGCTCCACCCTTCTCCGGGGACAGTGCACCCGCGCCAACACAAGGTTGGCGAGGGGGTTGGAGAGAACATAGGGAATACGAGGGTGCTCATGCAAATGGAAGATGCACGGCGATCATTTTCATTTTCATTTCCGCAGGTCAGGGCGTAAAGACATCGCGATATTTGTGTGAACACCCAGCTCACGAGCCTTTTTTACCCCTCTTCAACGGTGAATCCCCTGGTCAGTGCGTTCTCGTATTGCACACAACAACAGGTGGATTAGGGCAGCACCGCAAAAACGTTTGACGCGGCGAGCGCGGTCCGTTCGCGTACTTCTTCGACGGCGCATCCCTTCACCTGCGCTACCGCGGCGCCAACGAACGGCAGTAGCGCAGGCTCATTGGTACGTCCCCGGTGCGGTACCGGAGCCAGGAACGGGCTGTCGGTCTCAACCAGCAAACGGTCGAACGGACAACGCGCCGCGGCGGCGCGCACATCCGACGCGTTCTTGAACGTGATGATGCCGCTGAACGAGATGTACATGCCGGCTTGGAGACAGCGCTCCACTTCGTCGGGACCACCGGTGAAGCAGTGCAACACGGTTCGCTCCGGTACACCTTCGGCGGACAGCACGTCGAAGAGGTCGTCCCACGCGTCGCGCGCGTGGATGACCAACGCCAATCCGTACGCGTGCGCCAGCGCGATCTGCGAGGCGAACGCGGCGCGTTGCGCCGGGCGCGGCGAATGCTCGTAGTAGTAGTCGAGCCCGCACTCACCGACGGCCACCACCGTGCCGTCACCGGTCGCCATCTCCGCCGCCAGCAGTTGGGCCACCCCATCAACCCCGGCCGAGGCCTCATGGGGATGCAGGCCGATGGACGCCCAGGCCGCGAGGGACCCGTTTTCCCCGGCGCACGCCCGGGCCAGCCCGACCGCCTGGGCCGAGGTGGCTTCCCCGGTCCCGATGCAGACCAGGCGGTCGATACCGGCCTCCCGGGCCCGGTCCAGCACCGCCGAGAGGTCCCGGCCGCCTGCGTCATCACCCTCGGCCCCCTCGGCCCCCTCGGCGCCCCCGGCGCCGCCCAGGTACTCCTCCTGCACATGGCAGTGGGAGTCGAACCAGCCGTTCACGTCTTGCGCCGCGGGAAGAGGGGCTCCCCCTTCTCCACCGGTACCCCGCCCTGATACCCGCCCCAGGCGGCGTCGTCAGGCACCCTGGCCTGCACCGGAGCACCGGCGACCCCGATCCGGCGCCAGATCTCGGCCGCGGTGGCCGGCATGGCCGGCGAGACCAGGATGGCCACGATGCGCAGCACCTCGAGGGCGTTGCCGAGCACGGCGTCCACCTCGGGGCCCGGGTCCATCTTCCAGGGCTCGGTCGATTCCAGCTCGGCGTTGGCGGCGCCGATGAGTCGCCAGGTGGCCTCCAGCGCCTCGTGGGGAGCCCAGTGACCCCAGGCCTCGCTACTGGCCGCCAGGACCTCGGCGGCATTGGTCGCCAGCGCGCTGTTCGGATCAGGCGCGGGCCCGATGCCGCCGCATTTGGAGTGGACCACGGTGGCTACCCGCGAGACGAGGTTGCCCAAGTTGTTG
>DASZMA010000111.1:0-4647 GCA_035552095.1 Acidimicrobiales bacterium
CGCAGTGGCGCAGGTAGTCCCAGATCTCGCTCTGGGGCGAGAAGCCGTGGCTCCACGTCGGGTTGGGCGCGAACGAGAAGGAGTAAAGGTTCGATGGCACGTCGCAGGCCGCCCCGGGGTAGGAGTTGTCGCGCCAGGTGCCGCCGAGGTCGTTGCCCCGGTCCAGCACCACGAAATCGGTGATGCCCATCTGGCGGAGGCGGATCGCCATACCGATGCCGGAGAACCCGGCCCCGACCACGATGACTGAATAGTTCATGCGCGGCGCCTCACGAGGTGACGAAGTCGGCCACCACCCGCGCCAGCTGCTCGCCCTGGTCCTCCTGCAGGAAGTGGGCCGCGTCGACGATGGTCGTATGGGGCTGACCCTTGGCCCCGGCGATGCGCTCCTGGAGCACCCGGTGTCCCCCGCCGGTGATCGGGTCCTGGTCGGCGAAGGCGGTCAGGAACGGGCGGTCGAAGGCGGCTAGGCCGACCCAGGCCGCCACATTGTCATCGTGGGCCGGGTCGTCGGGGGAAGACGGCACCAGCATGGGGAAGGCGCGGGCACCCGCCTTGAATGACTCGTCCGGGAACGGGGCGTCGTAGGCCGCCTGCACCTCGGGCGCCAGGTCGCTGAGGCAGCCGGAGTTGACGATGAAGCCGGTCGGGAAGACCTCGACCTCCTGGGAGAAGCGCTGCCAGTTGAAGAAGGCCTCACCCGGTGAGGCGTCCCCGGTGGGCAGCATGGTGTTGGCCGCCACCACCCGGGCGAAGCGGTCGGGGTGCTCGCCCACCAGGCGCAGGCCGATGAGGCCGCCCCAGTCCTGGCAGACCAGCGTGATGTCGGTCAGGTCCAACGTGTCGAAGAGGAGCTCTCGCATCCACTCCACGTGACGGGCATAGGTGTAATCGGTGCGCTCGCTCGGCTTGTCCGAGCGGCCGAAGCCGACCAGGTCCGGGGCGACGATCTGCAGCCCGGCCCCGGTGAGGACCGGGATCATTTTGCGATAGAGGTACGACCACGACGGCTCACCGTGCATGAGGAGCACCACCGGGGCGTCCGGGTCACCCTCCCGTAGATAGTGGACGCGCAAGCGGCCACCGTCCCCATCGGCCACCTCGGCGTAGTGGGGGGCGAAGTCGAACCCGGGCAGATCGGCAAAGGCGTCGTCAGGAGTGCGCAGTGTCTTCATTGGGGCGCGATCCTAGGCTCGTGCGCCGCTGGGCGCCCTGCCTCGGTCGCCGTCACAGGCTGTGCAGGAACGCCGCCATGGCCTGGTTGACCTGCTTGGCCGGTCCGGGCTGGCTCATGTTGGAAGCGTGGCCGGCCCCCTCCACCACTACCAGCTGGCGCACGCCGGGTATGCCGTCGCGCAGCTGCTCAGCCCGCCAGAGCGGGATGGCCGCGTCAGCCGAGCCGTGGATGATGAGCGTCGGCTGGGTGATCTCGCCCAGGCGATCGGTGATCTCATCGCGCTCGACCAGCGCATCGAAGGGCACGTTGAAGGCGGTCCGGTCCAGGGCGGCCCACTTGGCGTACCAGGGTGCCGTGTCGATGCCGGGCCCGAAGATCAGGGCGGCCACGGCGTCCTGGACGGCCGCCGGTCCGTTGGCCACCCACTCGTCGCGCAGAGCGAGGTAGAGCGGGAGGGCCTCGGGATCCTCCAGCCCGGACTGGGTGTCGATGAGCACCAGGGCCCGGACCCGCTCCGGCGCCCGCAGGGCCGCCCGCATGGCAATGAAGCCCCCCTGTGACATCCCGGCGAACGTGGCCTGCTCAATGCCCAGATGGGTGAGGAGCCCGAGCGCATCGTCGGTCGAGTCCCAGTAGGTGAAGGGGGTCTCGGCCAGGGTGCCCCCGTGGCCCCGCTCGTCCCAGGTCACGCAGCGGAACTCCTCTTTCAGGGCTTCGACCTGGAGGTCGAACATGGACCCGTCCATGAGAAACCCGTGGCTGAAGATGACGGCGGGTCCATCACCACCGTGGTCGGTAAAGGAGATGCGCTGGCCGTTTACCTCTGCGACACTCATGGCTTGGACCTTAGGGCAGCCAGGGCGGGGCTTGGCCGAAGAGTGCAGGAGGCAGTGAAGCATGAGCAGCACCGAAGAGCAGGAGTACGACCCCTTCGCCGCATTCGTCGATGTGGTGGCCGGGGACACCCGCGACCCCTACCCCGACTTCATTGAGAAGCGGCGGGACGCGCCCATGTGGAAGGGCCACCTGATGCCCATGGACTTCCTGCCGGAGGGGTTCGACGTTGAGCCCGGATGGACGGCGTTCCGCTACGACGACTGCTCACGGGTATTGCGTGACGCCAAGACCTTCACCTCGACCGGTTACGACGACACCATCGGCATGGTGATGGGCCACATGATCCTGGGCATGGACGACCCCGAGCACCGGGGTCACCGCAACCTGGTGGCCCACGCCTTCCGCGAGAAGTCGCTGGCCCGTTGGGAGCCCGAGTTCATCGGGCCGATCATTGACGATCTGATCGACCGCTTCGTGGCCGACGGTGAGGCCGATCTGGTGCGCCAGCTCACCTTCGAGTTCCCAGTGCGGGTGATCGCCCGCCTGCTCGGGCTGCCCGAGGAGGACTTCTTGCAGTTCCAACGCTGGTCGGTCGAGCTGATCGGCCTGGTGGCCGACATCGATCGGGGCCTGGCCGCGTCGGAGTCCCTCAAGGACTACTTCGCCACCGTGGTGGCCGATCGGCGGGCTCAGCCCAGAGAGGACGTCATCAGCGACCTGGTGACGGCCGAAGTGGACGGCGAGCGGCTGACCGACGAAGCCATCTACTCCTTCCTGCGCCTCCTGCTGCCGGCCGGGGCCGAGACCACCTATCGCTCGTCGGGCAATCTGCTCTACCTGCTGTTGACCCACACCGACCAGTTGGAGGCCGTGCGCCACGACCGCTCCCTGCTGCCCCAGGCCATAGAAGAGGCGCTGCGCTTCGAGCCGCCCCTACTGACCATCGCCCGCACCACCACCTGCGAGGTGGAGATCGCCGGGGTCACGCTGCAGGCCGGCGAAGGGGTGTCCACGAACATCGGGTCGGCCAATCACGACGAGACCCGTTGGGAGAATGCCGAGGCCTTCGACATCTTCCGTCCCGCCCTCCCCCACATCGCCTTCGCCCATGGGCCGCACATGTGCCTGGGTATGCACTTGGCCCGCCTGGAGACCCGGGCCCTAGTCAACCGGGTGCTGGACCGCCTGCCCGACCTGGCCCTGAACCCCGGCGACAGCGACCCGCATATCCGGGGGCAGGTGTTCCGCTCCCCCACCTCCCTGCCGGTCACCTTCTCGGCGTCGGCGTCGGCGTCGGCGTCGGCGTCGGCCTGAGCCTGAGCCGAGCCCGACCATGACCGACTTCCCGACCGACATCTTCACCGAGCCCGAGCCCGATCCCGACACGCTGGCCCATCTGGGCCCGCTGCGTCCCATGGCCGGTGTCTGGACCAACGACCGCGGGCTCGATGCCCATCCCGTCGTCGAGGGCACCGAGCAGAACGTGTTCGTCGAGCACTACGACGCCCAGCCGATCGACGCCCAGACGAACGGGCCGCAACTCTTCTACGGCCTCCGCTACCACACCCACATCGTCAAGCCAGGCGAAGTCGAGACGTTCCACGATCAGGTGGGCTACTGGCTGTGGGAGCCGGCCACCAAGGCGGTGATCCTGACCCTGGCTATACCCCGGGCCCAGGTGGCGTTGGCCGGCGGAACGGCTGAGCCGGACGCCACCTCGTTCACGGTGTCGGCCCGGCGGGGCGACCCGGTCTTCGGCATCTCCTCCAACCCCTTCTTGGAGCACGCCTACCGCACCATGTCCTTCTCCATGACGGTGACCATCGGGACCGACGGCACCTGGTCCTACGAGGAGGACACCATCCTCGAGGTGCTGGGCCGGCCCGAGCCGTTCCACCACACCGACCGCAACACGCTGACCAAGGTGGCCGAGCCCACGCCCAATCCGCTGGCTCTGGCGCAGGCGCAGGCGCAGGCGCAGGCTCAGGCTCAGCCGCCGGGCTGAGCCGGGATCTGAACGGTCTCCACCACGTCCCCCCGTCCGACCAGGACCAGGGCGACCATGGACGGCGGGAAGAGTCCGTGCGAGACGACACCGGGGGTGGCCCCGAACCGCTCCGCCAGCCGGGCCGGATCTTCGGTCTCGCCCTGGTAGTCGGCCAGCACTCCCCCATCGGGACTGGGCGGCGCCTCCCGCACCGTCACCTCAGGGAGGGCGCGGAGCACCGAGTCGAGGCCGAAGCGCATGAGCTCGAGCGGCACCGGCGGTCGCAGCTGATCCACCATCTTGTTGGAGGAGACGATCACGATGAAGCGCTCGGCGGCGGCGGCCACGATCTTCTCCCGGGTATGCGCCCCTCCCCCGCCCTTGACCAGCCAGCCCCGGGGATCGACCTGATCGGCGCCGTCGATGGCCACAGTGAGCCGGCTGATCCCCTCGAAGGGGCCGACCCGCAGGCCGAGGGCGCGGGCGGCCGACTCAGTGGCCGGCGAGGTGGCGACGCACGAGATGTCCAGCGAGCGCTCGGCCAACGCCGGCAGCAGGTAGGCCACCGTCGATCCGGTGCCCAGCCCGACGAGCATGCCGTCCTCGACCAGGCCGGCCGCGGCTTCGGCGGCCAACCGCTTCTCCT
>DASZMA010000112.1:0-12932 GCA_035552095.1 Acidimicrobiales bacterium
GTACGACCGGCCGATGGCGGCGCCGGCGGCTGGGACTGGGGTGGATGGAGTTGGGGTGGCGGTGGCGCCGCCCGAGGACTGCGGCGCCGATCTGCTCAGCCTGCTGCGCTCGCCCCGTTGGGTCTTCTCGCAATACGACCACCAGCTCTTCTTGAACACCGTGGTCGGTCCGGGGGGCGATGCCGCCCTGCTGCGGCTGGCGGGGCCCGGGCTGCCGGCCTCCGAGCGCGGCGTGGCGGTGACCACCGACTCCAACCCGCGGTACTGCGCGCTGGACCCGCGCCTGGGCACGGCGCTGACCCTGGCCGAGGGCGTGGCCAATCTGGCCTGCGTCGGGGCCACCGCGGTGGCGGTGGTCAACTGCCTGAACTTCGGCAACCCCGAACACCCGGAAGTCATGTGGCAGCTCTCGGAGAGCATCGACGGGATGGGCGAGGCCTGCCGCGCCCTGTCGCTGCCGGTGATCGGGGGCAACGTCAGCCTCTACAACGAGAGCGGGGGCGCCGACATCGACCCCACCCCGGTGCTGGGGGTGCTCGGACTGGTGGAGATCGTCCACGCGCCGCCGCCCGGGCTGGCCTGGGCCGAGGGCGACACCATCGTCCTGCTGGGCGAGCGGTCGTCCGGGGGTGCCTTCCCGTTGGACGGGACCCGGTGGGCCACCGAGCGCCGGCAGCACCGGACCGGGACGCTGCCCGGTCTGGACCTGGCCCGGCACGCCACGCTGTGCGGGTTCGTGGCCGGCCTGATCAGCGCCATCGTCTCGGGCGACCACGAGCCGCCCCTGGTCAGCGCGGTGCACGACGTCTCCTCGGGCGGGCTGGGCGTGGCCCTGGCCGAGATGGCGGCCGCGTCCGGGGTCGGGTGCACGGTGACGACGGGTGGTGCCGCCGAGCTGTTCACCGAAGTACCGTCACGCTTCCTCCTGAGCACGACGATGCCCGACGAACTGTGCGCCCGGGCCGAGTCGCTGGGCATCCCGGCCGCCGTGCTGGGGCGGGCCGGCGGTGACCGCTTCGTGGTCGAGAACCTGGTGGACCTGGGTTGCAGTGACCTGGTCGAGGCGCACGAGGGCAACCTGGCCCGGTCGTTGGGGAACCCGTGAGGGCCGGGCGCTGTGCGACAATGGGCGCACCGTGAAGGAAGCCTGCGGTGTCTTCGGGATCTACGCCCCCGGGCGGAGTGTGGCCAACCTCACCTTCGATGGCCTCTTTGCCCTGCAGCACCGCGGGCAGGAAGCGGCCGGCATGGCGGTCAGCGACGGCGACACCGTCACGGTGGTCAAGGACATGGGGCTGGTGGCCACCGTCTTTGACGAGCGCACCCTCTCGGCATTGCAGGGTCACATGGCCATCGGCCACACCCGCTACTCCACCCACGGCGCCTCGGACTGGGCCGGGGCCCAGCCGGTCTACCGCCCGGTGGGCCGGGCCGGCTTCGCCCTCGGCCACAACGGCAATCTGACCAACACCGAGGAGCTGGCCGAGAAGGCCGGCATGCTGCCCGGCTCCATCGCCACCGACAGCGACGTGGTGGCCGAGCTGCTGGCCCATGCCTTCCCCGAGACGGGCGAGCTGTCGGCTGCCCTGCAGGCGGTGCTGCCGATTGTCGAGGGCGCCTTCTCCTTCGTGCTCATGAACTCGCAGAAGCTGCTCGGGGTCCGCGACCCCTACGGCTTCCGGCCGCTGTGCCTGGGCCGGCTGGGCCCGGCCGAGGCGCCCGAGGGCTGGGTGCTGGCCTCGGAGACCCCGGCGCTCTCGGTGATCGGGGCGCACTTCGTCCGCGAGATTGAGCCGGGCGAGCTGGTGGTGATCGACGACGAGGGGGTGCGCAGCCTGGTCATCCCCTGGCTCAAAGAGGTGGCGCCCCGGCTGTGCATCTTCGAGTTCGCCTACATCGCCCGGCCCGACAGCATGCTGTACGGGCGGGAGGTGCACGAGGTCCGCTGCCGCATGGGCGAATTGCTGGCCGAGCAGGCCCCGGCCGAGGCCGACATGGTCATGGGCGTGCCCGAGTCGGGCGTGCCGGCGGCCGAGGGGTTCGCCCGGGCCAGCGGCATCCCCTACGGGCAGGGACTGGTCAAGAACCGGTACATCGGTCGCTCGTTCATCGCGCCGGACCAGCAGGCCCGGGGCGACGCCGTGCGGCGCAAGCTCAACCCGCTGCACGAGACCATCGCCGGCAAGCGGCTGGTGGTGGTGGACGACTCGATCGTGCGCGGCACCACGCAGCGCTCGGTGGTGCGCATGCTGCGCGAGGCCGGGGCCACCGAGGTGCACCTGCGCATCTCGTCGCCGCCCTGGCGCTGGCCCTGCTTCTACGGCATCGACACGCCGTCGCCCGACGAGCTGCTGGCGGCCAACCACTCCATTGAGGAGATGACGCAGATACTGGGCGCCGACTCGCTGGCCTACATCAGCGTGGAGAACCTCAAGGCGTCGATCGGCGTCGGCGAGGGCGGGTTCTGCGATGCCTGCTTCACCGGTGACTACCCGACGTCGGTGCCCGGTCCCACCTCGACCCCGGTGGCGTTCGGGCGGGCCGAGTTGGCGGCGGAAGAGCCGGCGGCGTATCAAGCTGAACTCTTCGGAGGTTGACCGCCGTGAGTGAGGGCGGGGCTGGCGCTGGAGTTGGCGCTGGCGCTGGCGCTGGTGCCACCTACGCCGGGGCGGGCGTGGACATCCGGGCCGGCGATCGGGCGGTGGAACGGATGGCGCTGGCCGGGTTGGTCTCGGGCATCGGCGGCTTCGGTGGCCAGTTCCCGCTCGACATGGCCCGCTTCACCCATCCGGTGCTGGTGGCCTCGACCGACGGGGTGGGCACCAAGCTGATGGTGGCCGCGGCGACCGGTCGCTACGCCACCGTCGGTATCGACCTGGTGGCGATGTGCGTGGACGATCTGGTCTGCGTGGGGGCCCAGCCGCTCTTCATGCTCGACTACATCGCCTGCGGCAAGGTGGACCCCGACCGCATTGAGACGGTGGTGGCCGGAGTCAGCGAAGGCTGCCGGTTGGCCGGCTGCTCGCTCATCGGAGGCGAGACGGCCGAGCACCCGGGCGCCATGGCGCCCGATGACCTGGACATCGCCGGCTTCGCCGTGGGCGCGGTGGAGCAGGGCTCGCAACTGGGCCCGGAGCGGGTCGAGGTGGGCGACCTGATCATCGGCATCCCTTCGCCCGGCCTGCGCTCCAACGGCTACACCCTGGCCCGGCACGTGCTGCTGGAGCGGGCCGGCCGTGGGCTGGGCGACCCGGCCTGGTCCGGGGCGTCGCAGTCGCTGGCCGACGAGTTGCTGCGGCCCTCGGTCATCTACACGCCGGCCGTGCTCGCTGTGTTGGGTGCGCTGGGCGATGGGCTACACGCCTGCGCCCACATCACCGGCGGCGGCATCGTGGGCAACCTGCCCCGGGTCCTGCCCGAGGGCATGGGCGCCGTGTTGGACCGGTCGTCCTGGGTGGAGCCGCCGATCTTCGGGGAGATCCAGCGGCTGGGCGCGGTCGAGGAGGCCGAGATGGACCGGGTCTTAAACCGGGGCGTCGGCATAGCGCTGGTGGTCCGGGCCGACGCGGCCGACGCCGCGTTGACCGCGCTCTACGACGCCGGGAACCCTTCGACGGTCATCGGCGCCGTGGTGAGCGGTGCGTCCGGTGTGCGGTACTCATGAACCTGAAGGCAAGGGCGTGAACCGGTGAGCGGCGCCACCGATTACCCCGAACTGCGGGACCACCTGCTGGCGCACTCGGTGCGCCGGGGGGACTTCGTGCTCAAATCCGGCCGCCACAGCAGCTGGTTCATCGATTCGAAGCAGACGGTGTGCCGACCCGACGCCATGGTGCTGGTGGCCGAGGCGGTGCTCTCGGTGATCCCGCCTGAGGCCACGGCCATCGGCGGCCTGACCATGGGAGCCGACCCGGTGGCCTTCATTACCGCCGGGGTGGCCGCCACCAAGGGCCGCCCGCTCAAGGCGTTCAGCGTGCGCAAGGAAGTGAAGGACCACGGGGGCGGCGGGCGCATTGCCGGCGCGCTCGACCCGGGCGACAAGGTGGTGGTGACCGAGGACACAGTGACCCGGGGCACCTCCCTGCTCGAGGCGGCGCACGCCATCACCGAAGCGGGCGCCGAGGTCGTCCTGCTGGTGGCCGTGGTCGACCGGGGCGGCACGGTGGAGGCCATGGCGGCGGCCGAGGGGATCCCCTTCCGAGCCATCCTCACCGCGCCCGATCTGGGCTTCGACTACGAAGGGGCCTGAGCGGGTTCTGCGGTCGGGCCGGTTTGGGTAGCGGCGTCGCCCATGGCGGCCAGCGCGATGAGCGGCGTGACCACGAACCCGAGCACCAGGCCGAGCACCGTCTTGTAGAGGATGAAGTCGGAGCGGGAGGCGCCGCCGCCGAAGCCGATGGCCAGGATGGCGGCGGCCAACGGCCCCAGCGGGACCAGCACCCACAGGCCGAGCGTGGCGGCCCGGCGCAACAGCGGCGTCGGGAGGGTCGACAGCCATGTGCGTCCTTGCTGGTGTTGCTCCAGGTCGCCCAGGAGTCCCCGGCCCCGCACCTGGCGCACGGCCAGCGTCACCACAATGCAGGTGGTGAACGGCAGCAGGAAGAAGGTGCCGAAGGTGTCGGTGAGAAGGTTCGGGCCGCCCTGGAGCGGGACTGACCACAGGGGGATGTGCGGGTGGCCGATGGAGGAGACCCAGGCGATCGCCGCGTTGATGAGGAGGTTGGAGACGGCGGCGCCGATGACGGCGTTGAGGACGACCCAGCGGCGATGGGCCGGCGGCACCGAGCGCCAATGGTTCACCGCCATGCTGTCCAACCCCCGTGAGCTGCCGTGGGGGGAGCGTAGGCGAGACGGGCGAAATCGGCTGGCCGATCCCTCCATATAGTGAGTTCATGAGCCTAAGTGGAGAGTACGAGCCGAGCCCGTCTGAGTGGGTGCGCAACCAGGTCGCCGAGTACGAGGCATCCGGAGGGCAGCGGGCCAACACCCTGCTGGACACCGGCATGCCGGTGATCATCATCACCACCCGGGGCAACAAGACGGGCAAGGTCCGCAAAATGGCCCTGATGCGGGTTGAGCACGACGGCAGCTACGCCCTGGTGGCCTCCAAGGGCGGGGCCCCCGAGCACCCGGTCTGGTACTACAACCTGGCGGCCGGTCCCGATGCGGTGACCATTCAGGACGGTCCCGAGCCGTTCGAGGTCGAGGTGCATGAGGTCAGCGGTGACGAGAAGGCGGCCTGGTGGGAGCGGGCGGTCGCCGCCTACCCGGCCTACGCCGAGTACCAGGCCAAGACGGACCGTCAGATCCCGGTCTTCGTGGCCTCGCCCAAGACGTGACCATCATCAAGATCAACGCCATCACCGTCCCCGCCGACGCGGGTGACGAGCTGGCGCACCGCTTCGCCGCCCGGGCCGGCGCGGTGGACGATCAGGACGGCTTCGAGGGGTTCGAACTGCTGCGGCCGACCGACGAGCGCTTGGAGTGGCTCGTGGTCACCCGCTGGCGCGACGAGGAGTCGTTCAAGGCCTGGGTCACCTCACCCGCCTTCGCCCACGGCCACGCCGGGGCCGACCGGCCCTCGCCCCACGGCGGCCCGGTCTCGGTCTCATCCGAGCTGTGGAACTACGAAGTGGCGGGCGGATCGGCGGGTTAAGCCCTCAGCCGGCGGCCTCGAAGGCCCGCACCATGTCGGCCCGCCAGGCGATCAGCTCGGGGGCATAGGTGATGGACGTCTTGCCCAGGCGGACCACGATCAGGTCGAGGGTCGGGCAGATGGTGATGGACTGGCCCTCGTAGCCCGAGGCGCGGAAGGTGCCCAGCGTGTCGCCGGCCACCCCCCACCAGTGCGCCCCGTAGGGCCCGTCCTCGGGGTCGTCGGATTGGATGGTGCGGCCGTAGTCCACCCAGCCCTCGGGCAGCAGGCGGCGGTCGTCCCACACGCCGTCGCGTAGGTAGAGCAGCCCGAAGCGGGCGAAGTCGCGGGCGGTGGTCCGCACGTAGGAAGAGGCCACCCAGAGCCCGGTCGCATCGAGCTCGGGCTGGGCGCTGGTCATGCCGAGGGGCGCGAACAGCCCGTCTTCTAGGAAGTCGAGGTAGGCCTGGCCGCGGCCGACCACGCCGGCCACGATGGAGGACACAATGTTGGAGGTGCCCGAGGAGTAGCTGAACCGCTCGCCGGGCGGGGCGGCCAGGGGACGGTCGGCGGCGAATTGGGCCACGTCGGTCTGGCCCCGGCCGAACAGCATCTCGATCACGTCGGAGACCTGGTCGTCGACGTAGTCCTCCACGAAGTCCAGCCCGTCGCGCATGGCCAGCAGGTGGCCCAGGGTGATGGCATGGCGGGGATCGTCGGGGTCGGACCACAGCGCGACGTCGGCCGGCTGCTCAATGTCGAGCGCCTCGTCGCTGACCAACAGGCCGACCGCGGCGTGCAGCATCGACTTGGCCATGGACCAGCTCAGCAGCCGGGTCTGGGCGGTGACCGGTTCGGGCGGGCGATCGACGTGCTCCAGCTGGCCCCCGTAGCGCTCGACCACCAGCTTCCCCCGGTGGATGACGACCACGGCGTAGGTGGTGGCCAACGGGCCGTCGTCGTCGAACATCCGCTCCAGCAGCGCGTCGAGCTCGACCCCAGCGGGGACCGGGCCCTCGGGCCACTCGGCCGTCGGCCACGGCACCCCGGCGGGTTGGGGCGGGAGCGGGACGAGGCTCACTGTCCACTCACGAGTCGCCCGGGGCCAGGAGCGCGTCGAAGGTGAGGCCCTCGGGGAGCGGCACCAGGCCGCGGTCGAAGATGGCGCGCAGGATCCCCTCCCACGGCGGCTTCTCGGCCACCAGCCGCTGGACTTCGGCCCGGGCCTGGTCGACCCGGCCCACGCCGATGAGGGCGCCGACGTAACCCAGCAGGAGGTTCTCCTCGCCCGGCAGGAGGGCCAACCCCGCCTCGGCGCCGGCCAGGGCGCCGGCGGCGTCACCGCGCACCAGGGCCTCCTCGGCCACGTCGCACAGGTGGTAGGCCTCGGCCACCGTGACCAGGCGGGCCAGCTCGGTGAGCGGGTCCTCGGAGTGGTCCACCCGCACGTCGACCAGGACGCCCTCCCACGGATGCTCGTGGCGCTCGCCCTCGACCACGATGAGGGCGGCCGACATGACGCCGCGGGCGTCGCCGCCCTTGGTCTCGGCCGCCATGAGAGCCGCAACCAGGCGGGTGGCCAACGACCCGCTGGCGGTCTCGAAGGCGGCGGCCATGGCGTCGCACACGCCGGGCCCGGCCATCATGTTGGCCTGGGCCGAGTAGCCCGGGCCGGCGGCGTGGCCCACGTGGTCGATGCACATGGAGCCGGTGAAGGAGTCGACCTGCCCGGTCGCGCTGACCAGGCCGACCTGGCGCACCTCGCGCCCGGGGTCAGCCGCCCGCACCTCGGCCAGGGCCAGCGCCGCCGTGGCGCCGCCGGCCAGCAGGTCCAGGCAGCGCGGGCCGTAACCGGGGTCGACCATGGACTGCGTAGCCACCGCGCCCACCCCGGCCCTTGCCCAGGGCAGGACCGAGCCCAGGGCGAAGTAGCAGCTCTGCGCCGCCACGCCGAGTTGGCCGGTGGCCGGGTCGCGGGCGACGATGGAGTAGGTCATCCCACGTCGGCGAGGAACTTCAGCAGGGCGGCGTTGGTCTCCGCCGGGTTCTCCTGCTGCACCCAGTGCCCGGCGCCCTCGACGGTGGTGCCGCCGCGGAAGTCGGGCATGGCCTGGGCCATCTCCTCAATGGCGCCGGGCATCATGGAGTTGACCGGGTCCAGCGAGCCGGTGATGAACCCGGTGGGGAAGGTGTAGACGGAGACCGGGATGTCGTGGCTGCGCTCCCAGTTGGCGTCCATGTTGCGGTAGAAGCTGACCGGGCCGAAGAAGCCGCTCTGCTTGAAGGCCTCGGCGTAGACGTCGACGTCGTGCTCGGTCAGCCAGGCCGGCAGCTGCGCCGGCGCTTCGGCCAGGATGTCCATGAACCGGGTGCCTTCGGCCGGCGCGTCGACCATGAGCGCGTTGGCGTTGGCCATGCCCTCGCCGCCGGCGGAGTACAGCATGGTGCGCAGGAAGTGGCGGGGGTCGGCCTCGAACTCCGCCTCGGCCGGACCGACCGGCTGGAAGTAGAGCATGTAGAAGAACTTGCCCTCGAAGATCACCTTGAAGATCTCGGTCGGCGGGGCCGGCGCGTTCGAGTACGGCACGCTCATGTTGAACAGGGAGGAGACCCGTTCGGGGTGGAGGCGGCCCATCTCCCAGACCACCATGGCGCCCCAGTCGTGCCCGACAAAGGTGGCCTGGTCGTAGCCGTAGTGGTCGAGCAACCCCTCCAGGTCGCCGGTGAGCTTGTCCGAGCCGTAGTCGCTGACCTCCGTGGGCCGCGAGCTGCCGCCGTAGCCGCGCTGGTCCAGGGCGATGGCCCGGAAGCCGGCATCGCCCAGCGCACCCAGCTGGTGGCGCCAGGAGTACCAGAGCTCGGGGAAGCCGTGGACCAGGATGACCGGCTTCCCGTCGGCCGGGCCGGCGGTGGCGACGTGCAGCTCAATCCCGTTGGCCGGGATCTGCTCGTGGGTGATTTCAGACATTGGCGGTCTTGGCTGCTTTCTCTTCGTGGTGCTTCTGAATGGCGGACATGACGGCGTTCCCCGCCGCGCCGATGAACTCGGGGCGGTTCTCGGCGGCCCAGTCCCGGCTGGCGGTCAGGGTCCGCGAGGAGCCCTGGAAGTGCGGCGCCACGTAGCGGGCGATGAGCTCGTAGGAGTGGCGGGTGGCGGCCGTGTCGGCCCACTCGTGCCCCATGAGTAGGAAGGTGCCGAAGCCGCCCGACTGGACCTTCAGGCGGTCGATCTGGGCGATGAGGTCGTCCACCGTGCCGATGACGGCCAGGCCCGAGGCGTTGAGGGCGTCGACCAGCGTGGCGAAGTTGGTGGTGTCGGGAGCCAGCGGCAGGGCGGCCACCCGGGCGAAGTAGTCGACCCACTCCTCCAGGCCGAAGGCCACGTCGGCGATGGCCTGCTCCTTGGTGTCGGCGATGTGGCAGGGGCCGACCAGGCGCCACTTGGAGCGGTCGACCGTGGTGTCGAACTCGGCCGCCCGCTCCTCCATGACGTCCCAGTGGCTGCCCAAGATGTCGAAGCCCCCGGTGGAGGTGGCGCCGATGGAGAGGAGGCTGCAGCCGAACTTGCCGGCGGCCCTGGGCCCGGCCGGCGAGATCTGGGCCGCCACCGCCACCTCGGGGTAGGGGCGCTGGTACGGCTTCATCTGCAGGCGGGCGCCCACCAGCTTGAACCAGTCGGTCTCCATGGTGACCGGCTCCTTGCCCTCGAGCAGCAGCAGAATGGCCTCGAGCGACTCTTCCATCATGTCGCGCTGCTTGGCCGGATCGATGCCCATCATGAAGGCATCGGAGGGGAGGGCACCCGGGCCGACCCCGATCATCAGCCGGCCCCGGGTCAGGTGGTCCAGCAGGACCAGCCGGTCGGCCAGCATGAAGGGGTGGTGGTAGGGCAGCGAGGAGACGCCGGTCCCCAGCTTTATGTGCTTGGTCCGCTGCGCCGCCGCTGCGATGAAGACCTCGGGCGAGGCGATGATCTCGTAGCCGGCCGAGTGGTGCTCGCCGAACCAGGCCTCGTCGAAGCCGAGCGCGTCCAGGTGCTCAATCAGCTCCAGGTCGCGCTCGAGGGCCAACGTCGGGTTCTGGCCCACCGGATGGAAGGGGGCCAGGAAGATGCCGAACTTCAAGGTGTCGGCGGCGTCAAGGGTCGTCATGGTGCGGGGGTTCCTCTCGCTTAGGGGTTGACCAGAATTTTCCCGTGCTCACCGGGCGTGCGCAGGGTCTCGAAGGCACCGGGTGCGCCAGCCAGGTCGACCGACGAGGTGACCAGAAGCTCGGCCCCGGGCACACCGGCGCCCAACCGCGCCAGGGTGGCGGCGAACTCGGCCGGGTTGTAGCCGAAGGAGAAGCGGAACTCCATCTCCTTGGTCACCGCCATGAACGGCTCAATGGAGTCGGTGTGCATGCACACGCCCACCACCACGATGCGGCTGCGGGGCGGCGCGTCGGCGATGAGCGACTGCAGCATGCCGGGCACCCCGACCGCCTCGAAGATGACCGGGTCCTTAATGACGCCACCGAACATGGACGCGGCGGCCCGCTCCATCACGGTCTTGGCCACCCCGAAGGCGGACCAGCGGTCGTGCGGCGACTCGGCGGCCGGGTCGATGACCTCGTCGGCTCCGAACGCCTCGGCCAGGCGGCGCCGGGTCGGTGAGAAGTCGGCGGCCAGCACCGGCCCGTGGCCCCGGCCCTTGAGGGCGGCGATGACGGCCAGGCCCACCGGGCCGCATCCCACGACCAGGCAGGGTTGCCCGGGCTCCAGCCCGGAGAGGCCGACGGCGTGCTCCCCGACGGCCAGCGGCTCGGTCAGGGCGGCCAGGTTGGTGTCCAGCCCCTCGGGCACCGGCAGCAGGAGCATCTCCTGCAGTGCCATGTACTCGGCCAGGGCGCCCGGGAACTTGTTGGAATAGCCGATCTGCTCCACCCCGGTCGAGCCCACGATGATCGGCACCGAGCAGACCCGGGTGCCGACCGGGAGGGTCTGGCTCGTGTCGGGGCCGTGTTCCACAATTTCGGCGCAGAACTCGTGCCCGAAGACGCAGTCGGCAGCCGGGTCGAGCATGGGCACCCCGACCGAGTCCATCAGTCCGGTGAAGTGGGCGAAGTCGGCCAGCGCATGGAGGTCGGAGCCGCAGATGCCGGCGGCCAGCGATCGGACCAACACGTGACCCGAGCCGGGCGTGACGTCACTGACGTCGCCCACCACCAGCTCTCCACCCCTGGTTACTGCAGCGCGCATCTCAGCCCCCGGAACTCGCTACGTTTGCCCCGTGAGTTTCACACACGAGGCCGGGAGGCGCCCCTTCGGCGGCCAGGTGGCGCTGGTCACCGGGGCGGCCCGACCCCGCAGCATCGGCCGGGCCACGGCGCTGCAGTTGGCCGCGGGCGGGGCCGCGGTGGCCTGCCTGGACATCGCCCGGCCCTACGCCGAGGCACCGGCGCACGGCACCGGCAGCGGGAGCGACCTGGCTGACCTGGTGGCCGAGATCACGGCGCGCGGCGGGACCGCGGTCGGCGCGGTGGCCGACATCTCCGACGAGGAGCAGGTGGAGCAGGCGGTGGCCCACGTCTGCGAGATCCTGGGGCCGATCACCCTGGTGGCCAACGTGGCCGGGGGGAGTGGGCCCGGCTTCGGGCTGGGCCCGCTGCTGGCGGTCCCGGCGGCCGAGTTCCGCCGCGTGCTCGATGTGAATGTGGTCGGCACCTGGCTGGTCTCCAAGGCCTGCGCCAACCGCATGATCGCCGAGGGTGTGCCCGGGCGGATCTGCAACGTCTCCAGCCAGGCCGGCAAGCGGGCCTTCGCCTTCCTGGGCGCCTACTGCGCCGCCAAAGCCGGGGTGATCCTGCTCACCCAGACCATGGCCGCCGAGCTGGGGCCGAGCGGCATCGCCGTCAACGCCGTGTGCCCGGGGACGGTCGACACCGACCTGATCAACAAGGACTCCATGTTCGAGAACCTGATGGGCGGGGCCGAGGGGCTGGCCTCCTACGTGCAGCGCGAGATCCCGTTGGGCCGGCTGCAGGACGCCGAGGAGATCGCCGCTGCCATCTGCTGGCTGCTCTCCGACGAGGCCCGCGGCGTGACCGGCGAGGCGTTGAATGTGAGCGCCGGCCAGACGATGGTGTAACTATCGCGCCATGCCGATCCTCGAGCCCCGCCATGACCTGGCCCACCCCGTCGAAGGGGACACCGCCTGGAGCGAGTCGTACTATTTCAACGCCTACGACCCGGGCAGCGACTCCGGGTTCTTCACCCGGGTCGGGATCCGGCCCAACGAGGGGACGATGGACGTCGGCATGTCGGTCTGGCTGCCCGGCGGGGAGCTGGCCGAGTACCGCTGGGTGAAGGAGCAACACGAGATGGTCGACACCACCCTTGAGGTGGGGGCCGTCCGCTACGAGATGCTGGAGGCGCTCCAGTCGTGGCGCCTGACCATGGACGCCGAGGTGCAGGCCCGCCCGTGCACCCGGGGCGAGACAGCGACCCACCCGGTCCAGCTGGCGCTCGACGTGCGCTTCGATGCCGTCACCCCGGCCATCGGCACCGACGGCCAACCGAGCGGGGGGCCCAAGTCGGCCGAAGCGGCCGCCGCCGCCGGCACCGTGGGCAAGGGACATTTGGAGCAGGCCGGGCACTGGACCGGCTGGTTGGAGGTCGACGGCGTGCGCCACGAGTGGAAGGGGGCGCACGGCAACCGCGACCGTTCCTGGGGCCCGCGCCGCTGGGGCGGGCCGAAGATGTGGCGCTGGTTCTCCATCAACGTGGGGGAGGACATGCACTTCGGCGGCATCCGCCTGGGCACCGACGCCGGCGATCTGCACCGGGGCTGGGTCTGGGACGGCGACCGGGCCACCAGCATCGCCGAGTGGCGGCTGCGCACCGAGTTGGCCGACGACGGCGTGACCCACCAGGTGGTGCATATGCAGGTGCTGGACAAGAAGGACCGCACCTACGACCTCCGCGGCGACGTGCTGCGGGTGGCCGACATCGGCCGAGCGGGCGGCACCATGGTCAACGAGGGGCTGGCCCGCTGGACCTACGCCGACCCGGCCGGCGACGAACGGGTCGGCTACGGCATCTGTGAGTACCTGCACCAACTCGACGACAGCGGGAGGCCTGTCGTCCCCGTCGAGTAGTGGCGGACCGTCCCACCGCTGACGAGGTCGCCGCCGTACTGGGACGACAGCTCGGCGGCACCGTCCACGACCTGCGTCGCCTCTCCGGCGGCGCCTCGCGCATCACCTCGTCCTTCGATCTGCAGGCCGGCGATGCCGGCGACGGCGCTGGTGACCGCGT
>DASZMA010000113.1:0-2815 GCA_035552095.1 Acidimicrobiales bacterium
GCCCAATGAGGCTGAGATGCCCAGAGATGCCGCCTGGTCCACGTGCATCGGGACGGGATCGATGAGGGTGACGTCGTGGCCGAGCTCGGACAACCAAAGGGCGTAGGCGCCAGGACCGCCTCCAACGTCGAGGATGCGCAGGCGCCGCTGGGGCAGGAATCGGAGGATCAGCTCCTGGGTGCGGGCAAATTCCAAGGGCCCCGAATGATGGGCGCTGTCCCGCAGCCGTTCAGCCTCACGGCCCTGCTCGTAGAACTCCCGGATCCTTGGGTCCAGATCGGTCACCGCACCATTATCGGCGGTCCAAGCTCCGGATTGCCCAAAGGCGGGAGCGGTCCACCGTCAGTCCCGGTCACCCGCCGTTCGGTCACCGCGGGGCTCGACTTGTTCTGAGAGGGCCAGGGGTAGTCTGCGCCGTGCTTCGCTCGATACTTCGGCCCGCCCCACTGTGCACCATCGGCCGGCCGGAGGTGCTCCGATGAGACAGCGGATGGCCATCGGGCTGGCATTGTTCGTGGCTGCGTTCGCCGTGCTGGTGATTGTCTTTTGGACCGACTCCGCTCACTGGTTCCTGCGCTACACCGGGGCGGATAGCGAAAGCGGGACCTGGTACGGGTTCTGGTCCGGGTTCGGGGGGTCGATCCCCGACTTCCTCATCTTGGGCAGCATCATTACCGTATACCGCCACCACAATTGTCACGTCAAAGGATGCCTACGCCTGGGGAAGCCGTTCGAAGGGACTCCGTATCTCGCCTGCCCGAGCCACCATCCGGCGCATGAAGGCGACAAGCGGTCGGTGTCACAGGAGGTCATACGACTGGCGCACAAGGCCCACCTCGATCGCCCGGTTTCCTGACCGCTGGGTCGCCTCACGTCACAGTATGAATTCGCCGGCCCGGCAGCGCCGGTAGATCTCTTCGGAAACCAGCTCAGGGGGGCGTTCACCGCAGTCCACCCGGTGCCGCTCGTCGACGCCGTGTGATTCGAACTGGGTCCACAGGTCGTCGACCACCGTCTCGTCGGCCAGAGCGCCCAAATGTTGTGGCTCAGTGGTGCGGGCCTGCACCCGCGACAGGACAACCGGGAAGGGGGCGCGCAGGACGGCGTAGTTCAACTCAATCCCCAACGGCTGGCAGGCGTGCGCAAACAGGTCGAGCATGAATGGGAAGAGGATGCCCTCGCCGACGGTGAAGTAGCCGCCTGCGGTGAAGGTGGCCACGGCGGAGGCGGCGGCGGACAGGACCACCCGGTTCTGCTGGTGGGCCTCCTTGCGCCACGGCTCCACCGCCCCGGTGCGGAGCTTGGCGAAGAACCAGTCCAGGTCGAGGCAGACCGAGAGCGGCGCTCGATCGGCCACCATGGGGGCCACGGTGGTCTTGCCACACCCCGGCGACCCGGTCAGGAGGAGGAGCTGACCGGGCATCCCTTCATCTTCGCGTGAGGATCTCCAGGGCGGCGACGACGTCGTCCACCGTTGCCAACGCGGCGACCAGGGCTACTGAGTGGGCCAGCACCTGGTCGGCGTAGTCCAGCGGGACGCCGACAACGGCGTCGGAGGCCACCACGACCTGGTAGCCCAGGTTCACGGCTTCGACGCACAGGCCGAGCACACCGAGGTTGGTCGAGACGCCGGCCACCACGAGTACCCGCACGCCGAGCCGCTCGAGGGCGGCGTGCAACGGCGTCCCGGTGAAGGGGGCCACGCCGTGGCGCCGGGTGGTCACGTAGTCGGTGACGGCAGCGCCGAGCCCCGGCACCAGCTCGGTGGCGGGCGTTCCCTCCAGAAGATGTTCGGGCCGACGCAGCACCACCGTGTGGAGGGGCGTGTTGACCACCGTGCCGGCCCGGTCGGCGCGGAACTCGGCCGTGCAGTGCACGACGGGCAGGCCGGCCCGCCGGGCCGCCGAGAGCAGCCGAGCCGCCTGGGCCACCATGCCCCGCTCGGTCGCGGCGGCGGCCAGCTCGGGGAACGTGGCCAGGTCGCCCACCACGCCACGTTGAATTTCCATGGTGAGCACCGCGGTGGGCAGCCGATCCGAGGGGGGAGCCGAGGGGGCAGCCGAGGTAGGGCCGCCGCCGAAGGCCCGTCCGGCCAGGAGGTCGGTCAGCTCAAGGGGCACTGGTGGCCGCGTCGCCCGCCGTGACGATGGCGGTGGCCCAGGTGTAGTCCGGCTTGCCGCTGGGCGAGCGCTCCACCACCTCGACGACGTGGAGGCGGCGCGGCAGCTTGTAGCCGGCGATGGAGGTGCGGCAGTGCTCCTGGACACTCTCGAGCGACGGGGCGGCATGGCCCACCCGCGGCTGGATGATGGCGGCCACCGTCTGGCCCCAGCGCTCGTCGGGGGCGCCGCACACAATGGCGTCCATGACGTCGGGATGCGAGCGCACGGCCGACTCGACCTCCTCGGGGAAGATCTTCTCGCCGCCCGAGTTGATGACGATGGAGCCCCGGCCGAGCAGGGTGATGGAGCCGTCGGCTTCCACCGTGGCGAAGTCACCCGGCATGACGTAGCGGGTGCCCCGCACCGTGATGAAGACCTCGGCCGTCTTCTTGGGGTCGTTGTAGTAGCCCTGAGGGATATCGCCGGAGCGGGCGATCTTGCCGATGACGCCCGACCCGGGCTCGACCGGGTTGAGTTCCTCGTCGAAGACGACCGTCGCGCCGAGCAGGTGGACGGTGGGCCCGCTCTTCATGGCGGTGTGGCCGGCCGAGACCATGGTCATCCCGTTGTTGCCGCCCTCGGACGAGCCGACGGCGTCGGTGATCATGATGTTGGGCAGGCGGGCGAAGAACTGGTCCTTGACCGGCGAGCTG
>DASZMA010000114.1:0-16046 GCA_035552095.1 Acidimicrobiales bacterium
CTGGGTACCGGTGTCGCCCGAGAGCGGCGTCTCCGGCACTCCACCATGTCTGACTATGTCGCTCAGCTCAACGACGAGCCCGACAATTGCCCAGCTGACCGGAACCGTATTCGGGGTGGTGGCGACCACTGGGGAGGGCGGAATACCCCCGGCAGCCCCAACTCCTCCGACCTCCCCCGTCGCGTCGAACGTGGTCGGCTACTCACTGGCCAGGAGCGACGGGAGCGTGAGCGAATTCGGGCCGGGCCAACTACCGGGCTCGACCGGCAGCCTCCGCCTGAACCAGCCCATTGTGGGCATGGCCGCCACTCCGAGTGGGCTGGGCTATTGGCTGGTCGCCTCCGACGGCGGTGTCTTTTCCTTCGGTGATGCCGGGTTCCACGGCTCGACCGGCGGGCTCAAGCTCAATAAGCCCATTGTGGGCATGGCGGCCATGCCCGACGGCGGCGGCTACTGGTTGGTGGCGTCCGACGGTGGGGTGTTCGCTTTCGGTGATGCCGGGTTCCATGGGTCGACCGGGGATCTGGTGCTCAACCAGCCAATCGTCGGCATGGCGGCCACTCCGACCGGGCTGGGCTACTGGCTGGTGGCCTCCGACGGTGGGGTGTTCGCCTTCGGTGACGCCGGGTTCTATGGGTCCGGGGCGGCCATGAACGGGTCGCCCGTAGTCGCCATCTCAGCGGGCGCCTGATCAACCCTTTCCGTCGGGAGGGTGGTCGATCCCGATCCCCCTAGCGCCTGGCTGCTCTGGGCTCACCGTGTACTGCAGGGACCCGTCAAGACCCACCGTTGGGGAGGGGATCGGACGGCGGATCGGGGCCGAGCCGCCGGGCTGAACGCCTCGAGTGTGCTCGCTGTCCCTTGGCCTATCTCCGAACGAGCGACGTCAACACTCATTGCACTATCGTTCCCAGCCATCTACTGGCGGGAGGTAGGTGTACATGGGACGACCGAATCTGATCGGGGCCTTGGCCATCGGAGCGGCGGCTATCGCCATGGTGGCCACGGGCCCACCGGCCGCATCGGCAGCCACATCGGGCGTGAATGTGAGCTTCGTCGGAGTGGGAGTCACCACCGACCCGGACCTGTCCTTCGGCGGGCCTGACTTTGCCGAGTGGCTGCTCACCGGAGCGGCCGTGGGCGTGCCACCGCTCGTCGGAACGCTGGCGATTACGTACGCCTATGTCGAGGGGTGCTTTGACGAGATGTCGTTCACTCTCTCGGGGGTCGGTGGAACGGTCTCTGGGGGGGCGGGCAACCTTTGTTCCAAGACGCTGACGGGGTCCAACAAACTCGCAGGATCCGTCACTTCGGCCACCGGGTCCTACGCCGGGCTGGTCGGGCACCCCGCCACCGTCACCGTTGACCTCTCACCCAGAATCATCTTCTCAGTCGGGCAGAAGCTCGGCACCACCGGGTCACTGCTTGAGGGGACCCTCATCGGACCTTTCCCCAGTCCGTCAGTACTGGTGGGCTCACTCTCTATCTCGTAGGAGATCCGATCGGCCTATCACTTCCAGAACTCCAAATAGGAAGCGGGGAAATGGAAATGAAGAAGACGGCAACAATTGGGCTCGCGATTGTTGGGTTGCTTGGTTTCGCGCTGGTCCCGATGACCGGTGTGACCGGAGCGTCAACTGCCGGCATCTCCACCAATTTTGTTGGTGCGACAACGACGGAGACACCGATAACCAGCGGACCATCGCAGGTCGTCATTGGCTCGGCATGGCAATTCACCGCTGTCGGCCTGGGCCCATCTCCGGCGCTGGCGCTCCTCAGCGTGACCTTTGCTGAGAGCAGCGCCAGCTTCGCTTCCTTCACCCTGAACGACCTCAAGGGCGATGTCGTTGCGGGCCTGGCCCAGTGTCTCTTTCTCTGCAATTCAACTGGGTTGGGCGGGGAGAACTTGGCCGGAGCCGTCACGTCGGGCACCGGGTCCTACTCCGGACTCTTAGGACATCTCGTCGATCTCAAATTCACCGTGGCCAAGGGTCTCGGTATGGGAAGCGTGGCGCCATCACTCTTTGTCGGGAAATTGACCGTTTCCTAGCAGCCGAGTGGGCTTCGGCCTCATCGTCGGTTGGGTGAGCGATCAAGACCCACCGTTGTTCGTGCCGAACAGGATGGCCTGGTTGACGCTGCCGCCATTGACCGTCGGTCCGAGCACCACGTGCGCCGTCCCGGTCGATGGATTGAACCACAGCAAGGTGTTGCCCGGGCCACAGGCCAGCGCGCTCTGCACCAGCATCTGCCCACCCGTGGCACCCAGCACCAGCACGCTGTACCGGCTGTTGACGTAGGGGACATAGACCGGGCTGGTGGTGCGGGCGGCCGTGCGCTTGGTCAGGTACACATAGCCGCAGCCCCCGACGTCCTGCACATAGGTGCCGCGCCCCACCTGCCATGCCACTTGGTCGCCGTTGTCCGGTCCCGGGGGACCCGGAACGGTGAAGGCGGTAGGTGCGCCGCCTGAGGTCGGCACCAGCCAGAGAAGGGGGTGTCCGGTCCCGGTGGGTTGGCAGGAGGCCAGGACCTCGGTCTTGCTCCACCACCGGGTCGGCGTGCAGGAGGTGGCGCCGGGCACGGGCACGTTCGTCAGCGTGACCCCGCTCTTGGACACCAGAGCGACCTGTCCCCCTTGCTCACCCATGGCGATCTCAGCGCCATCGGGCGAGGAAGCGAATGTCCCGTTGAAGAGACCGGGACCGGCGAACGACTGCGGGTAGGTCAGTTGCGCCGTTCCGTCGGTGCTCACGCGCTCCAGCTTCATCGGGAACGAGTCCCCGGAGGTGACCAGGATGGAACCCCCGGCCGGGTTGGCGTAGACGCCGCCAAAGGTGTCCGAGGCCGTGAAGCTGTGGGCTCGGGCGCTGACCAATGAGATCTCGGTCAGCGTGATGTCCGAACTTTGCGTCTGCGACGTGGCTATCAATACTCGCCGGCCATCGCCCGACCATGCATCGAGCGAGCGGGAATGGTCACCCGCCGGCGCCAGTGTGGTGATGCGATAGCGGCCACCTTGGGGGTCGAGCAGGTAGAGCGTCGGTGATTCGGTCGAGAGCGACAGTTGGCCAGCGGGGGTTGTCACGCCGGTGGGCTCCGGTTTGGCCGGCCCCCATAGAGCGACGGACCAGCCCGGGCCCACCTGGGCCCACGGGATGGCGCGGCGAGGCCCTTCAGCGCCGCGTCCGAGAGCCTTGGCCGGGGTGGATGCCCCGGCCCCACTCCCGCAGGCGACCAGGACGAAACCGGCCAGGACGACACCGAGTGCCGCCGTGCGCAGGAGGCGGCGGTCGACTCCCCTCGTCGTGGTGGCGGGCGTGGTCATTCGTGCTCAGTTGCCTTCATCGTTTGGGCTCCTCGGTCATAGTTGTCAACGAACTGGCCCGGCCGGACGTTGACACCATCATGATGCTGGAGGAGAAAATGAGAGTCCGGCTCATCCCCTCAGCGTCCGAATCGTCCTACGAGGCGTTCTTCCGGTCGGCGTTTCCGAGGATCCGCGCCGCCGCGGCCCGCATCGTCGGACCGCAGGGTGGCGAAGATCTGGCCATTGAAGCGCTGGCTCGGGCGTACGCCCGCTGGCCGGCGGTGGAGCGAATGGAGTACCCCCAAGCCTGGGTAACCCGGGTGGCGGTGAACCTGGCCCTGGACCAGGTCCGGCGCAAGGCGCTGGTCTTCCCCTCCCTGTCGCTGCGCGACGAGTCAGATCAGGTCGTCCTGCGAGCCGATCTGGTCAAGGTCCTGCGCCTGTTGCCCAAACGTCAACGCGAGGTGGTCGTCTTGCGCCACGTGGTCGACCTCTCGGAGGCGGAG
The DNA here is from genome assembly GCA_035552095.1 of Acidimicrobiales bacterium. Taxonomy (GTDB): domain Bacteria; phylum Actinomycetota; class Acidimicrobiia; order Acidimicrobiales; family RAAP-2; genus Bog-473. The sequence continues at coordinate 3,817 of DASZMA010000114.1, forward strand.
GTGGCCCGGATCCTCGGCATCAGCGAAGGGTCGGTCAAGACCCATCTGCACCGAGCCGTCACCGCACTGCGAAGCGCCCTCTCGGACGAGGAAAGGCCGAGCCCATGACCAACGACACCATGCCTGACGAAGCCGACGCCCGGATGGAGGAGTACCTCGAGCGGGCCATGGCCCGGGGGACCCAGATCCGGCGCCGGCGCCACCTGCTGCAGGTGAGCGTGGCCCTGGTCGCCGTCTGCCTCTTGGTCGTTCCCCTGGCCGTCCTCGGCCGCAGTACGCCGCGGCCCAGCCAGGCCATCAGCTCAGCCCCGTACCGGCTCGTCTCCTGGAGCCACGTGAAATACCCCGGACTCAATGTCGCCGACGCCCAGTACCCGATCCAGATGGGCTGCGGCCCCGGCTTCCCCGGCCTGTTCCCGCTCAGTGTGCAGCAGGTCACCTACGTTCGACCGCCCGGCGCCGGTGAGACGTTGGCGCTGGTCCTGGTGAAATGCCAGAGCGGTACGCCCACCCCGAGTTCGTTCTACGCCTTTGCGCCCGGTCGGAGCCCGGCTCATCCCCGACTCCTCCAGGTGCTGCTGGCCCCGCCGAATCCCCGGGTTGACGTGCTCTGGTACGCCAGCCATTTCCAGGTGCACGGCACCACGGTGACGCTCAAGGCCAGGGGCGTGACGCCGAGCGGGACCATCTGCTGTCCCAATGTGTCGTCGACAATGCAGTGGGCCATTGAGGGGCACCGCCTCGTGCGGGAGAACCACCGCTGAGGCACCGCTGAGGACCCGCTGACTATAATAGTGGTCATGACCGAGACCCTGCCGTTGGCCCACATCAAGGCTCACCTTTCCGAAATCGTTGACCGGGTCGAATTCCAGCACGATCGAGTGGTCCTGACCCGGAATGGACGACCGGCGGCGATCCTGGTCAGTCCCGAGGACCTCGAGGCGCTTGAGGACACGCTTGACCTGCTGTCCGATCCCCAAGCGTTGAAGGAAATCAACCAGGCGCGCCAAGAGATTGCTAAAGGCAACGTGCTGGACGCCGAGGCGCTGCGGGCCAAGTACCTCACACGTTGAGCACCGAGGGCTGGAGTCTCGCCGTCGCGGCATCGGCCGAGCGCTCACTCAACCGCCTGCCCCCGAAAATCGCCACTGCGACCGTCGAGTTCATGCTGGGACCGTTGGTTGAGGCGCCGCGCCGAGTGGGCCACCCGTTGCGACGCGAACTGAGCGGACTGTGGTCGGCCCGCCGCGGGGCCTACCGGATTGTGTATGAGTTGAACGAGGCGGAATGGCTGATCAATGTCGTACGCATCGACCACCGCGCCGACGTCTACCGACCAAGGTGAGGCGAGAAGCGCCTCCACGTCAACTCAAGGCGCGCTCGTTCCCGCTTCGGGGTCGAAGGTGGTGCGAGGGGCCCGCATCATGGCGATGTGCAGCGGCAGCATCTGCGCCAGGTCGTTGATGCGCACGGTGGCGTCGTGCGCCCGCCTCCCCAGGAGCCGGCGCCGGACCCGTTGCACCTGGAGCAGCACCCACACCCCGATGGTGTTGATGGTGGCGTAGCGGTGGACGGCGCCCACGCCCCGCCGGAAGCGGACCCAGTCGTAGGTGGCCTGCCACCAGCGCGTGTTGCGCGTGTTACCCCAGGCCTGCTGGCCCGCCGCGTTGCCCACGTGGACGACGTGGGCGCTCGGCTCAAGCCGGATGCGCCAGCCCTGCTGTCCCAACTGCCAGCACAGGTCCATGTCCTCGACGTACATGAACCACCGCTGGTTGTAAGGCAACCCCGGGCCCACCGCCTCGGCCCGCATGACGTGCACCGCCCCGATGGCCCAGTCGATGTCGCACGCCTGGTCGTGCGGCACCTTGCCCTCCAGCCAGAAGCGCTGGGCCAGCCGGCCCCGCTGGAGCCGGACCGGCACGGTGCAGATGATGAAGGTAATGAGGGGCGAGGGGAAGCGGTAGACCGAGTGCTGCAGCGAACCGTCGAGGTTGGCCAATTGGGGCACCACCAGGCCGACAGTGGGGTCGGCCAGCAGGCGGGCCACCAGTTCGGTCAGCGACCCGGGCGGGGGCACCGTGTCGGGATTGAGGGCGATGAGCACGTCGGGGGCCGGTCCCCCGCCGTCGTGGCGCAGGGCCTGGTTCATGGCCCGGGCGTAGCCGGTGTTGTCCGGGTTGGCCACGACCACCACGTGCTGGTGGCGCTGCGCCACGGCCACGCTGTCGTCGGCCGAGTCGTTGTCCACCACCACCACGTCGAAGTCGAGGCCGGCGGCGGCGGCCGGCAGGGCGGCCAGGCAATGGTCCAGCAGCTCGGCCGTGTTCCACGAGGCGATGCCGATGCGGACCCGGGTCATCGGGGCGTCGCCGCGATGACCATGGCCCGGCTGACCGAGCGCAGCGGGCCGCGGAGGGCGGCTGCCGTCGTCCGCTGCTTGGCGCCCTGGCCCCAGCCGATCGGGAGACGGGACACGATGCGGAAGTGGGGCGAGAGGAGCGCCTCCAGCTCGGGCCAGCTGTACTGGCGCAGCTGGCCCTCGGCCCCGCCGTACTGGGCGGCCGAGCGGTGCCAGCCCCGCCAGAAGTTGACCAGGCGGGCCCGGGCGATGGTGGCGTTGCGGCGGTTGGCGCTCACGAAGGCCACCGTTCCCCCGGGCCGGCAGACCCGGGCCAGCTCGGCCACCAGGGCCCGGTCGTCGGCCACCCGCTCCAGGGCACCCTGGCAGGCAATGGCGGCGAAGGCACCGTCGGCGTAGGGCAGCTCCTTGGTGTCCTCCGTCACGCCAAAGGTGCTGTCGCGTTCGGGACCGGGGCCGGCCAGAGGACCGTCCCCGCCACCACGCAGCGAGAGCAGGGGGCGCTCCAGCTGGACCAGGCTGGCCCCCACCTCAGCGAACGCTTGTTTGGGCTGTATCTCTAGGGCGTGGTCGGGCCGGGCCGCGATGAAGGGGTGCGGCGGCAGCTCCAGCGCCCCCAGGCGATGCTCGGCGGCGGCCAGATGGCAGGCCTCGTAGGCGTCGGCCGTCCACTCGACGTCGAACTGGTCAGCCGCCACCCACCCTTGCGCCCGCAGGGCGCGGCACAACGCGCGGTCGGTGGCCAGGCGGGTGATGGCCTCGGCCAGGGCGGGCGCATCGCCGGGTGGGAAGAGCAGGCAGTTCACCCCATTGAGCAGGAACTCCCCCGAGCCGCCCACGCCGGTGGCCACCACCGGCGTGCCGCAGGCCATGGCCTCGAGGGGCACCATGCCGAAGGGCTCGGGCCACTCGCTGGGGAAGATGAAGCAGTCGTGCGAGCGGTAGGCCTGGGCCAGGTCGGCCCGGGCCAGGGGCTCGAAGCGAACGCGCTCGGCCAGGCCCAACTCGGTGGCCAGCGCCTCGAGGCGGGCCCGCTCGGCTGGTTCGCCCCGGCCCAGCAGCGACAGGGTGGCCGCCTCGGGCAGCAGGGTCAGAGCGCGCAGCAGGGTGTCGACGCCCTTCCGGGCGTCGAGGCGGCTGGTGTAGAGCAGATTCCAGCCCCAGGGAGGAGGTTCGGCGGGATCGGGCGGGGGGAACATGGAACGCTCGATCCCCGGATAGACGATCGGGTCGATGGGATAGCTCCAGGGTGAGGCCGCCTCGGTGGACCGCCGGGTGTGGCGGGACAGGAAGCAGAAGCAGCCCTCGGCGCCGAGGTCGGGCAGCACGGTGGGGACGCCGAGGAGGGGCCCGGCCACCCGGCCGGCCGCTCGCCGGAGGGGGTTGGTGAACCAGCGGTGGCTCCACGGATCCAGCTCGAGACCGTAAATGAGCCATTCGTCACAGATGGCGTAGACCATCGGGATGCCCCGCCGGCGCACGGTGGTGAGCAGGTTGAGCGAGAGCGCACCCATGTGCCAGACCGAGACGACGTCGGGCCGGTAGCGGTCCAGCACTTCCTCCAGCTGGCGCTGGTTGGCCCGCTCAATGGCCAGCTGCTCCCCCACCTCGGGGGTCCAGGGCAGGCCGTCGCGCCAGTACATGCGGAGGCGACGGTGGACCGGGTAGGGCGGGGACGGACCCTCGGGCACCTCGGGCAGCAGCTCGGCCCCGCAGAGCACCTCGACCTGGTGGCCGCGGCGGTGCAGGCGGGTGGTCACGTCGTCACAGAGGACCTCGTAGCCACCGAAGTGGTGCGGCGGATACCAGTTGGTCAGTGTAAGGATCCGGGCCATGGGTGCTGGGTCAATACCGTGGTGAGCGGGGGCTACGCTACACGCCCGTGCCCATGACTTTTCCCTGCGCAGGGCGCTCCCTTCGGTGACCGAGGAAGCCACCCGCCCCAAACGGCCGCGCCGGGCCGCGGCCAAGAAAGCCAAGGCGCCGGACGTCACCATCGTCATCCCCAGCTACCGGCGGTCCGACCGGTTGCCCGGCCTGATGGACGCGCTGTCGGCCCAGACCTTCCCGGCCGACGAGTTCGAAGTGATCGCCGTCGACAACTGCTCGGGCGACGACACCTGGGAGACGCTGACCACGCTGTCGGCCACCGTCCCGTTCTCCATGCGACTGCTGCAGACCGAGGTCAACCGGGGCCCGGCGCCGGCGCGCAATCTGGGCTGGCGCTCGGCCGAGTCCTCCATCGTGGTGTTCCTCGACGACGACTGCCTGCCCGATCCCGAGTGGCTGGCCGGCGGGGTGGCCGTGATGCGGGCCGACGAGTCGCTCGGCGTGCTCCAGGGTCGGGTGCGCACCCCGTACGACTTCAACCCGGTCGGCATGCCCAACTGGTACCACTGCCAGATCATTGACGGGCCGACGCCCTACTTCGAGGCCTGCAACATCTTCTACCGGCGGGCCGCACTGGAGGACACCCAGGGCTTCGACGAGGGCATCGGCTGGTGGTGCGAGGACACGGCGCTGGGCTGGGAGGTGGTCGAGGCCGGGTGGGGTCGTGGCTTCGCCCCCGACGCGGTGGTCGAGCACGGCGTGCAACTCCGGGGCTGGCGCTGGCACTACGACAACGGGCTGCTGGAACGCAACGTGGTCAAGATGGCGGCCGAACACCCCGGCTTCCGGGCCGAGGCGTTCTGGAAGCCGTGGGCCTTCCGGCGGGCCGATGCCGGCTTCGTCCTGGCCGTGGTCGGGCTGCTCGGCGCGCTGCGCTTCCGGCCCGCCCTCCTGCTGGCCCTGCCCTACCTGTGGTGGCGCCGGCCCCGCCAGGTGCAGCCGGACCGTTACCGGCTCATCGCCCAGTCGGTGGCCGTCGACGCGGCGCGCAGCGCCAGCCACCTGCGGGCGGCCGTGGAAAACCGCGTGATGGTGATCTGAGCCATGAAGCTCCCCTCGATGGATTTGGTGCGGGGCACCAGCGAGAAAGTACGGGGTACCAGGGAGAGAATGCGCCAGAAGCAGGCGTTCGTCTGGTGGATCCCCGTCTTCGTCGCCTTCGCCGGCGTGGCCCTGACCGAGAAGCGCCTGCTCGATGTGATGGGCGCCTGCCTGGCGTTGTTGCTCCTGGTCTTCATGGTCAACCGTCCCGGCGGCACGCTCATCGCTCTGGTCATCTTCCTCCCTTTGGAGGTGTTCCTCTTCAGCCTGCTCTTCCGGTTCGGGGTGCCGGGGAGTTTCCTGCGGCCCGCCAGTGCCATCAAGGAGCTCATGGCGGTGGCCCTCCTGATCGCCGGCCTACGGGCCATCCGCGACCGCGGCCACAAGCTGGACCGCATCGACATCGTCGTACTGATTTACGTGGGTGTGGTCACGCTGTACCTGATCGTCCCCCACCTCTTCGCCGAAACCGCCGTCACCCAATGGTCACCCCGCTTCCTGGCCTGGCGCAGTGACGCCGCCTACCCGCTGATCTTCTTCGGGGCCCGCCATGCGCCCATCTCACCGCGCATGAAGCAACGGATGCTCCAGGTCGTCGTCGTGCTCGGTGCCGTGATGGCGTTCATCGCGCTCTACCAGAAACTGGCGCCCACCTCGTTCTCGAACTTCGTCCTCAACACGGTCCACGTGGTGCAGTACCAGGAGAACGTGTTGGGGCAAGCACCCAGCGCCGTCGCCAGCAACCTGGCCTACATCACCCAGATCAAACCGTTGCGGGCCAGCTCCATCCTGTTGAGCCCCTTCGATCTGGGTGACTACCTGGTCATCATTGTGGCGGCGGTCGGGGTGCGCATCGGGCAGAACGCCCGCTCCCCCCTCAACTACGTGGTGTTGGCGGCGGCCATGGGGGCGATCTGGTTCACCAGCGTGCGGGCCGACGCGTTGGCGGCCGTCATCATCCTGGCCCTCACCGCGCTGCCCCACTCGCGCTCGCCGGTGGAGGGTCGCATCCGCCTCATTGCCGCGCTGTTGGTGGCGGCCGCGTTCATTGTGCCCTCGCTGCCGGGCTCCCGCTTTGTCGGGGCCCAGGGCGGGAGCTCGTCGGCCACCGGTCACATCACCGAGATCGAGGACGGCCTCAACGTCTTCTACTACTACCCGCTGGGCCTCGGCTTGGGGGCCCAGCCTGGCGTCGCCAACCGCTTCGACCCGTCCAAATCGCTCAACTCCTCGGACGTGAGCGACAACTTCATCACCCAGACCGCTGACGAGCTGGGCGTGCAGGCCCTGGTCCCCTGGTTGATCATGTTCGTCTTCATCCTGATCGCCCTGAAACGCCGAGCCAGCACCGGGGACCCCTTTGCCGCCACCTTCGGCTTCGCCCTGCTGGCCACGATGATCGCCGGGATGTATCACCACGTCTTCTTGACCTTCCCCGGGCCCTGGACCCTGTGGGCCGGGGCCGGATTGGCGCTCTCGGTCTACAAGCCCGACACTTATGAAGATTCCGCTGAGAGTACGATCACGTACCCGGCTTCAGCCGGTGTACGGTGACCCGCTTATAACCCTATGGAACTGCGCCGCTACTACCTCCTCATCCGTCAGCGCCTTCTGCTCGTCGTCGTGGCCGTCATTGTGGGCGCCGGCATCGGCTACGCCATCACCTCGCGCGTCCCGTTCTACACGGCCACCGCCGAGATCTACGTGGGTTCGACCAACCTGGGACCGAGCAACCAGCTGCTCTACCAGGAGGCCGACCTGAACGAGATTGTGGCCACCTACTCCATCATGATTCCCCAGCCGGTGATCGCCCAGAAGGCCATCAACCAGACCCACGCCAACCGCTTCGCCGGCGAGGTCTCAGCCAACACCAGCACCCAGGTGCTCACCGGCACCCAACTCATCGACGTCTCGGTGACCGACCGCGTCCCGGCTACCGCGGTCAGCCTGGCCAACGGGGTGACGCAAGCCTTCGTGTCGCAGATTAAGAGCTACACCAGCAACCCCACGGGAAACGGCGCCGTCCCCAGCTTGCCCGCCCATGTCTTCCAACCGGCCATCGTCGGCGTGGCCAGCTCCAGCGGGCTGACCAAGCGGATGCTGTTGGGCGGGATCTTCGGCCTGGTCATCTCCATCTTCATGATCCTGCTGCTCGACTACCTCGACATCACCATTAAGAGCCCCGACGAGCTGGAGCGGCGCGTCGGCCTGCCGGTGCTCGGCATCATCCCGCGCTTCAACTCGCTCAAGCTCGACGCCAGCCCAGGCGGTTCGGTCCAGCGGCCGCTGGGAGCCACCCGTGGCTAGGGGTCGCGGCCGGCGTGCCGGTTCGCCCCTGACCGACGAGCGCAACACGTTCGAAGAGGCCCTGCGGATACTGCGCTCCAACCTGAGCGTGGCCCTGCTCGACCTCGAGCGCCCCACCGTCATCTTCACCAGCCCCAACCCCAACGAGGGCAAGACGGTCACCTGCGCCAACCTGGCCATGTCGTTCGCCGCCTCGGGCAAGCGGGTGGTGCTGGTCGACCTCGACCTGCGCCACCCCAACGCGCACAAGCTGATCGGGGCGCACAACGAGTTCGGCGTCTCCGACGTCCTGCTGGGCCGGCGCACGCTGGAAGAGTCGATCCAGTACATCGGCCTACCCACGCCGCGGGGGCAGAGCGAGTGGGGCTTGTACTTCCTGGCCACCGGGCACCCGGTGGCCAACCCGACCGAGCTGCTGGGCAGCGGACGGACCCACCAGCTCCTCGAGGGCCTGGCCCGCCAGGCCGACCTGGTGCTGCTGGACACCCCCCCGATCCTGCCAGTGGCCGACACCCTGGTCATCGGGCGGATGGCCGCCGGTGCCGTGCTGGTCACCGAGTCGCGCAACACGGCCATCGATGCCGTGAACAAGGCCAAGGACCTGTTGACCCGCAACCAGACCCGCCTGCTGGGCGTGGTCCTGAACAAGTTCCAGGCCCGCGACGCCCGGGGTACCTTCAACTACGGCTATGGCTACGGCTACGGCGCCACCCCCGAGGACGTCGTCTACGCGGCGGACGGCAACGGCGCGTCGGCGGCACCTCCCCTCTTCGGCGATACCCCAACGGAGGTCGGTCCCACTCCCTCGGAGTCGTGACACACCCGGAGCCGTGATCGATCGGACCACGGTGGTGCTCGATGCGCAGCCCCTCGCCTCGGTGGCCGCCGGCAGCGGCACCGGCACCTACATCCGCAGTCTGACCGCGGCGCTGGCCGCCCATCACCCCGAGATCGACCTGCGGGCCCTGGGCGCGGGCGGTGCGGTCCTGCCGGCCGGAGTGGGGTCCCTCCCGCTGCGGCGGTCCATGCGCCGGCCCCGGGCCGCCGTGATGGAGAACGCGGTGCGCCTCCCGCTCGACCTGCTGCGCAAGCGGCCGGCCGGCTCGGTCTTCCACAACCCGTCGTTCCACGCCCCGGCCGGGGTGCGGGCGCCGTGGGTGCAGACGCTGCACGACGTCATCCCGCTGGTCTACGAGACACCCGACCAGGCGGCGCTACGGGCCCGCTGGAAGCGGTTCGGACCGCGCTACCGAGAGGCCACGGCGGTGATCGCCATCTCGCATCATGCCGCCAGCGAGGGCATCCGGCTACTCGGCCTCGACCCGGCCCGGGTCCACGTGTCCCAGCACGGGGTCGACCTCGGCCCGGGGCCCTCGGCCGAGGGCCCGACCGACCCGCCCTACCTGCTGGTGGTCGGCGAGTTCAGCGCCCGCAAGGGGTTCGGCGAAGCGTTCGCCGTCATGGACGCGCTGGTCGAGGCCGGCTACCCGCACCGACTGGTGGTGGCCGGCCGGGTGCACCCGCTGGTGGCGGCGGACCTGGCCGCGCTGCACCAGCGGAGCCGCCACCCCGAGCGCATTGAGCTCCAGGGCTTCGTGGACGACCTGGTCGGCCTCTACCAGGGGGCCACCGCCCTCCTCATGACCAGCCACTACGAGGGGTTCGGCCTGCCGGTGCTCGAAGCGATGGCCTACGGCGTGCCCGTGGTCGCCTTCGCCAACTCGGCCATCACCGAGGTGGTCACCGGTGGGGGTCAGCTGGTGGCCGACGGCGACGTGGTGGCCATGACGGCCGCGGTGCGCGCCCTGCTGGACAGTCCGGCCCGGGCCGCCGAGCAACGGGAGCAGGGGCTGGCCCATGTGCGGGCCTTCACCTGGGAGCGCTCGGCCGCCATTCACGCCGAGGTCTATCGCGCCGTGGCCGGCCGGTGAGCCGGGTGATGCGGGTGACCCGGTGATGCGCGTCGCACTCGACGCTCGACGCCTGCAGGACCGCCCCTACACCGGCGTCGGGCGGATCATCGCCCACCTCCTGCCCCACTTGGCGCGCGAAGTCGAGATCGTCCTGCTGACCGATGGCCGGCGGGAATCACCGGCGGGCGGCGAGTCGAGCGGGATCGACTTCAGCCAGTTCGAAGAGGTGCGGCTGTCGGTGCCGGGCCGGCTGCCCGAGCCGTTCTGGCTGCAGGGCCCGGTGGCCCGCTGGCTGCGCGGCTTCAACGGGATCTTTCACGGCACGTACAACGCGGTGCCGCTGGCGTACCGGGGCACGTCGGTGGTCAGCATTTACGACCTGACGTGGCAGCACCATCCCGAGGATTTCGGGTCGGCCACCCGGCTGTCGTTCATGACGCAGGCCCGCTGGTCGGCCCACCACAGCGGCGCGATCATCACCTGCTCGGAGTACTCCCGGCAGGACATCGTCGACACTTACCAGGTGGCGGCCGAACGCGTGTTCAACGTGCCTCCGGCGGTCGACCCCGCCTTCTCACCGGACCGGGTGGCCGGGGCGCCGGCGGTCTTGTCGCGCGTGGGCCTGCGCGGTCCCTACGTGGTGGCCATGGGCGGGGCCAAGCGGCGCGGGCTCGAGGTGGCGGTCGAAGCCTGGCGACGGCTGCCCCCCGGTACCGACCGCCCGAGCCTGGTCGTGTTGGGAGCCGAGGTGCCGCCCGCCGAACCGGGCCTCGTCCACGCCGGGCGGCTCAGCGACGACGACTGGTCGGCTGTGTTGGCCGGCGCCCTGGCCTTTTGCTACCCGACCCGGTTCGAGGGGTACGGCATGCCGGCCCTGGAAGCGGCGGCGTCGGGCGTGCCCGTGGTGTGCGCCCGGATCGGACCGCTGCCCGAGGTGCTGGGCGAGGCGGCCGAGTGGTGCGCCTCCCCCGGCGCGGACGACATCGCGGTCGGGCTGGCCCGGGTGGTGGCTGACCCGGCCCGGCGGGAGCAGCTGCGGGTGGCCGGCCTGGCCCGGGCCGCCGCCGCGCCGACCTGGGAGCAGAGCGCCAAGGTGGCGCTCGAGGCGTACGCCATGGCCGCCGGCAGCGCGTGGGGCGGCGGTCGATGAGCGCGGACACGGGCGAGCCTGTCGTGGTCCCCGAGGTGCCCGTGGTCCCCGTGGTGCCGGTGGCGCCCGTGGTCTCGGTGGTCATCGTCACCTGGAACAGCGCGCCGGTGCTGCCGGGCTGCCTCACCTCGTTGCAGGCCGAGCTGCCGGCGGGCTCTGAGATCGTCGTCGTCGACAACGCATCGAGCGACGACACGGTCGCCGTGGTGCAGGCGTTGGCGCCGGCCGCGCTGCTCGTCGTCAACGACACCAACCGCGGCCTGGCCGCGGCCAACAACCAGGGCATGGTGGCGGCCCGGGGCGCCAGCTTCCTCATCTGCAATCCCGACGTGGTCTTCTCGCCCGGATCGGTGCGGGCCATGCTCGATGTGCTGGGGCGGCACGACCGGGCGGCCTGGGTCGGCCCGAAATTCATTCACGAGGACGGCGCCCTGCAGACCAGCGTGGGCAACCTGCCCTCGCTGGCCGAAGGGTTGCTGGGCCGCCAGGTGGCCCGGCGCCGGGCACCGGACTCGGCCGACGGGTTCTGGTGGGACGGCTGGTCGCACGACGAGGAGCGCGCCGTGGGCCGGACGTTCGAGTGCGCCTACGTCGTGCGGCGCCGAGCGGTCGAGGAGGTCGGGATGCAGGACGAGCGCTTCGTCCTGGACTGGGAGGGCTTCGACTGGGCCGACCGCTTCGGGCGGGCCGGCTGGGAGCTGTGGTTCGCCCCCGAGGCCGAGGTCATGCACCTGGGCGGGACCAGCCGTCGTCAGGTCCCCTTCCGTTCCATCATCTCGCAGCATCGCGGCATGTACCTCTACTTCTCCGGTCGCTCGTCCGCCGTCTGGAAGCCGTTCCTGGCTGCGGCGTTCTCGTTGCGGGCGCTCTTCAAGCTGGCCGTAACCCGGGTTGGCGTCCCGCTCTACAGCTGGGGCCACCGGGACCGGCGGGCGGGCTCAGCGTGAGGCGGGTGGCAGTGATCGTGAGCAGGCGGTGACCGGCTCGTGATCGGCCCGTTCGAAACCCGTATTGCGCCTGGCCAAACAGTCGTTCAACTGACGTGTCAGGTCAAGAATCCCCTGTTGGCCACTGTTATAGGCTGGCGCCAGATGCGTTCCTCTCGTTGTCATGCCTGAGAACATCGAGTCGCCATTGAACTGGCCGCAAGCGGGACTGGCCGGAGTGCCTGAGTCCGACAACGGCCTGACGCCTGGCGCCTCCGGGTCGGCCGAATCGGCCAATGGGGCTGATGACGCGGCTGGGGCGGATGCGGCTGGCCCGTCGGATGGCAACCACGGTGAGAGCCAGGGGGCTGAGTCCAAGGCGCCGACGGCCGGGCCGGCCAAGGGCAACCGCAGTGACCTGGGTGAGGGCATCGCCACCATCGCCCGGTCCATAGACGAGTTCTCCAAGACGGCCGACGCGCTACGGGCCCGGGCCGGCAAGGGCGACACCGAGGTGGACGCCCGCCTGGCCGAGACCGAGGCGACGCTGCAACGACTCAAGGAAGCTGCCGCCGGTGTCTCCGAGAAACTCGAGCAGATCAACGGGGTGCTGGACCACCGCCTCGAAGGCCTCAACACCC
>DASZMA010000115.1:0-8473 GCA_035552095.1 Acidimicrobiales bacterium
CGCTGGCGCCCATCAACCGGGGCTTCTGGCTGGCCGCCGCCCTTACCGTGGTCGGCACCTTCTTCGTGGCCCAGTACTACGTACACGACCTCAAGGTCTTCTACGCCGTGCTCACCGGTGTGGTCCTCTCCCTGGTGGCCAGCCAGATCACCGAACAGTTCACCTCCACCGAACGCGGACCGGTCAGAGAGATCGCCCGGTCGACCCGCACCGGACCGGCCACCGCCGTGCTCTCGGGCATCGCCATCGGCCTGGAGTCGTCGGTCTACGCCATTCTGGCCATCGCGGTGGCGCTCGGTGTGGCCATCGGCCTGGGCGACGGCAACATTCAGCTCACCTTCTACCTGGTGGCCCTCATCGGTATCGGCCTGCTGGCCACGGCCGGCATGGTGGTCTCCGAAGACAGTTTCGGCCCGGTCTCGGACAACGCGGCGGGTATCGCCGAGATGTCCGGTGAGTTCTCCGGCGAGGCCGAGCGAATCATGGTCAGCCTCGACGCCGTCGGCAACACCACCAAGGCCATCACCAAGGGTGTGGCCATCGGATCGGCCGTCATCGCCGCCGTCGCCCTCTTCGCCTCCTTCATTGAGACGGTGGGGCAGCAGATCCCGAGTCTCATTAAGCCCGGGGTCAACATCTTCCAGGCGGTGCAGATCAACGTGGCCAACCCGACCACCTTCATCGGGCTGCTCATCGGCGGATCGATCGCCTTCATGTTCTCGGCCCTGGCTATCCGGGCTGTGGGTCGTTCGGCCGGCACCGTGGTGCTCGAAGTGCGCCGCCAATTCCGCGAGCACCCCGGGATCATGGACTACACCGAGAAGCCCGAATACGGCCGGGTCATCTCCATCTGCACGGCCGCCGCCCAGCGCGAGCTCGCCACCCCGGCCCTGCTGGCCATTCTGGCCCCGGTCATCGTCGGTTTCGGGATCAACTACTTCGCCCTGGCCGCCTTCCTGGCCGGCACCATCCTGACCGGCCAGCTCATGGCCAACACCCTGTCCAACTCGGGTGGGGCATGGGACAACGCCAAGAAGTACATCGAGGATGGGAATGAGGGGGGCAAGGGCTCAGAGGCCCACAAGGCCGCCGTCATCGGCGACACCGTGGGTGACCCGTTCAAGGACACCGCCGGCCCGGCCCTGAACCCGATGATCAAGGTGATGAACCTGGTCTCCCTGCTCATCCTGCCGGCCGTCATTTCGCTGCACCACCACACCGGCGCCCGCCTGGCTATCGCCGGTGTCTCGCTGGTGATCCTGATCGGCGCCCTGGCCTTCTCGAAGCGGGCCACCGAGGACATGGCAGCCGGCGGCGAGTCATCTGAGCCCGTTCCCGCCGTGGCGGCATCGTCGGGCGACTGACCTGGTCAGGGCCAATAAAACCAGGGGTAGTTCACTACCCCTGTGCCCACCCGCCCTTGACAGGCGGGTGGCTGGCCTTCAACCTTGCGGGACTATGCCCACCGGAATGAGAACAGAACCGATGCCTGATCGGGCGCGCCGTGGGTAAGGCGCTGGTCATCGTCGAGTCGCCGGCCAAGGCCAAGACGATCGGCGGGATGCTCGGCCCCGATTTCATCGTCGAGTCGTCCATCGGGCACATCCGCGACCTTCCCCGGGGGGCCGACGAGGTGCCGGCGGCGTACAAGGGTGAGTCCTGGGCCCGCCTGGGCGTCGATGTCGACAACGGCTTCAAGCCGCTGTACGTGGTCTCGGCTTCGAAGAAGTCGGTGGTGGCCAACCTCAAGCGTCTGCTCAAGACGGCCGACGAGCTCTACCTGGCTACGGACGAGGACCGTGAGGGGGAGTCGATCGCCTGGCACCTCCAAGAGGTGCTCTCGCCCACCGTCCCGGTCAAGCGCATGGTCTTCCACGAGATCACGCCGGCGGCCATCGCCCGGGCCGTCGACGAGTCGCGCCAGCTCGACCGTCACCTGGTCGATGCCCAGGAGGCGCGCCGGATCCTCGACCGCCTGTACGGCTACGAGGTGTCGCCGGTGCTGTGGCGCAAGGTCATGCCCAAGCTCTCGGCCGGCCGGGTCCAGAGCGTGGCCACCCGAATGGTGGTCGAGCGCGAGCGGACCCGCATGCGCTTCCACTCCGCCACCTGGTGGGGCATTGAGGGCACGTTCGCCCACGACGCCGCCCCGGCCGGGTTCGGGGCCGCCCTGGTGTCGCTGGGCGGGACGACGGTGGCCAGCGGTAAGGACTTCAACGACGACGGGGTGCAGACGAGCAAGGGCACCGTCCGCGTCCTGGTCGAGGAGGAAGCCACCTCGGTCGCCACCGCACTGGTGGGCCAGTCCTTCACCGTGAGCGCGGTGACCGAGCGGCCCTTCCGGCGGTCGCCGGCGGCGCCGTTCATGACCTCGACGTTGCAGCAGGAAGCCGGCCGCAAGCTGCGCTTCAGCGCCCAGCGGGCCATGCAGGTGGCCCAGCGCCTGTACGAGCAGGGCTTCATCACCTACATGCGGACCGACTCGACCACCCTGTCGGACCAGGCGCTGACGGCGGCCCGCAGCCAGGCCCGCGAGATGTATGGCGAGGCCTACGTGCCCGACGCGCCCCGGCGCTACGAGCGCAAGGTGAAGAACGCCCAGGAGGCCCACGAGGCCATCCGCCCGGCCGGGGAGACCTTCCGCACCCCCGAGCAGGCGGGCCGGGAGCTGAACGGGGACGAGCTCCGCCTGTACGAGCTGATCTGGAAGCGCACGGTGGCCTCGCAGATGAACGACGCCACCGGCACCAGCGCCCAGGTGCGACTGGTGGCCGACCTGCCCAGCGGGGTGGCGGTCGGTGAGACGGCGGAGTTCTCGGCCAGCGGCCGGGTCATCGCCTTCCCCGGTTTCCTGCGCGCCTACGTCGAAGGCGAGGACGACCCCGAGGCCGAGCTGGCTGACCGGGAAGTCGTGCTGCCGGCCCTGACCGTGGGCGACGTGGTCGAGGGGTCGGCCTTCGAGCCGGGATCGCACGCCACCCAACCGCCGGCCCGCTACACCGAAGCCTCACTGGTGAAAGCCATGGAGGAGTTGGGCGTCGGTCGTCCCTCCACCTACGCCAGCGTGATCGCCACCATTCTCGATCGCGGGTATGTGTGGAAGAAGGGCACCGCGCTGGTGCCCACCTTCACCGCCTTCGCGGTGGTCGGCCTGCTGGAGCGCTATTTCAGCGACCTGGTCGACTACGGCTTCACGGCCAGCATGGAGGACGACCTCGACGAGATCGCCGGCGGGCGCGAAGAGGCCCTGCCCTGGCTCTCGCGCTTCTACTTCGGCACCTCGAGCCCGGGCGTGGCCAACCCGCCTTCGGACGGGGCGGCCCCGACCAACGGCACGAACGGGACGAACGGAGCCGGTGGGACCAGCGCGATCCGGTCGACCGGTGGGGGCACGCTCGGCCTGAAGGCCAGCGTGGCGGCGCACCTGGGGGAGATTGACGCCCGCGAGATCAACTCCATCCCGCTGGGCAACGGGACCGACGGGACACCGATTGTGGCCCGGGTGGGCCGCTACGGGCCGTACCTGCAGCGCGGCGACGACCGGGCCTCCCTGCCCGACGACCTGTGCCCCGACGAACTCACCATCGCCCGAGCCGAGGAGCTGCTGGCGGCGCCCTCCAACGACCGCGTGCTCGGCGTCGACCCCGAGTCCGGTCTCGACGTGTCGGTCAAGGCCGGCCGCTTCGGGCCCTATGTCCAACTCGGTGAGGTGGTCGACGGCGGGCCCAAGCCGCGGACCTCGTCCCTCTTCGCCTCCATGGACCCGGCTTCGCTCACTTTTGCCCAGGCGCTCGAGCTCCTGCGCATCCCGCGCACGGTGGGCGTCGACCCCGAGACGGGCGAGGACGTCGTGGCCCACAACGGGAAGTTCGGCCCGTATCTCAAGCGGGGGTCCGACACCCGCAGCCTGACCAGCGAGGACCAGCTGCTCACCGTCACGCTGCCCGAAGCGCAGGCGCTCTTCCTCCAGCCCAAGCAGCGACGGGGCCGGACCGCCGCGGCGCCCCTGCGCGAGCTGGGTACCGATCCGGCCACCGAGCTGCCGGTGGTGGTCAAGGAAGGCCGTTTCGGACCGTACGTGACCGACGGCACGACCAACGCCAGCCTGCGCAAGGGCGACATCGTCGAGTCCATCACCATGGAGCGGGCCTCCGAGCTCCTGGCCGAGCGCCGGGCCGCCGGGCCTTCCACCCGCAAGAAGGCGGCCAAGAAGGCGACCGTCGCCAAGAAGACGGCCAAGAAGGCGACCGGGGCCAAGAAGGCCGGCGCGGCCAGCAAGGCGGCCAAGAAGGCCACCGGGGCCAAGAAGGCCGCCGCCAATAAGGCCGCACCGCTCGATCCGTTCTGACATGACGGCACGGGGCCGCCTGCTCGCGCTGGAGGGGATCGACGGCTGCGGCAAGTCGACCCAGGCCCGGGCCCTGGCCAAGCGGTTGGGAGCCACCCTGACCCATGAGCCGGGGGCGACCACGCTCGGCGCCTCGTTGCGCCAACTGCTGCTGGCGGCCGATGCGCCGTCCGTGACCTTGCGGGCCGAGGCACTGCTGATGGCGGCCGACCGGGCCGAGCACGTGGCCCTGGTGGTCGCCCCGGAGCTGGAGGCGGGTCGCTGGGTGGTCAGCGATCGCTTCTCGGGATCGACCCTGGCCTACCAGGGCTACGGGCGTGGGCTCGACCTCGACCAATTGGCGCGCCTGGTGGACTGGGCCACCGCCGGGCTGGCGCCCGACCTGTCCATCCTGGTCGACGTGGAGGTGCCGGTGGCCCAGCAGCGGCTGGCCCGCAGCGCCCCTGACCGGCTGGAGCGGTTGGGTGCCGAGTTCGCCGGGCGGGTGCGCGACGGTTTCCTGGCCCTGGCCGCGGCCGACCCGGCCCACTGGGTGGTGGTCGACGGCACGGCGGACCCGGCCGAGGTGACCACCCGTATCGTCGAGGAGGTGCAGAGGCGACTGGGCCGACCCGATGAGTGACGGGACGCCGGCGGCGTCGCTGTTCGCCGAGGTGGTCGGGCAAGAGGCCGCCGTGGCCGACCTGCGCGCCGCCGCCGTCCATCCGGTGCACGCCTACCTGTTCCGGGGGGAGTCCGGTAACGGCGGGCTGGTCGCCGCCCACGGGTTCGCCGCCACGCTGCTCTGTCCCGAGGGCGGCTGCGGCGTCTGCCTGACCTGCCGCCAGAGTCTGGCCGGCAGCCACCCCGATCTCCATGTGGTGCATCGCAGCGGGGCCGCCCTCAGCGTCGAGGACATGCGGCGCCTGGTGACGCTGGCCCAACGGCGTCCCCTCCAAGCTGCCCGCCAGGTGGTGATCGTGACCGACGTGCACCTGGGCGGGCGGGCCGCCCCCGCCCTCCTTAAGACCCTGGAGGAGCCGCCGGGCGACACCGTGTTCATTCTGCTGGCCGACGACGTCCCGCCCGAGTTGGCCACGGTGTCGAGCCGCTGCACCCAGATCCCCTTCCCACCGGTGCCCCGACCGGTGTTGGTGCAGTGGCTGACTGAGCGGGGGGTGGCGGCTCAGGTGGCAGCCGTGGTGGCCGACAGCAGTGGCGGCAACCCGGGCCGGGCCCGGGTCATGGCGGAGGACCCCGAGGTGGCCGAGCGGGCCGCCCTGTGGACCTCGGTCCCCGATCAGCTCACCGGTTCGGGTGAGGTGGCGGCGCAGCTGGCCCGCCGCCTGGCCGAGTCGTCCGACCGGGCCGTCGAACCGCTGCGGGCTGAGCACGCCCGCCAATTGGAGACCCTCACCGAGGAGGCCAAGGAGATGGGCGAGCGCGGCCTGCCCGGCCGCAAGGAGATCGTCGATCAGCAGGCCAGGGAGGAACGGCGCTGGCGCACCGACGCCCTGCGGGCCGGACTGGGCGCGCTGGCCCGGGCCTACCGGGACCGGGTGGTGGCCGGCACCGCCGCCCCCGACCGCAACGGTGACCGCCACGCCAAGGCCGCCCTCGAGGCGGTCACCCTGATCACCGAGGCGGCCCAGACCCTGCCCCGCAACCCACACGATGCCCTTCTGCTGCAGTCGCTCCTGGTCCGCCTGGGCGCGCTGGCGGTCTGAGGGAGCCGCGGCCTTTTGAGCGATGGGCGCGATACTCAGCTGGTCGCTCGCGAGGGTCAGATGATTAGGTCAGGGAGAGAACGGGCATAGCAGGCGGGGTGGCAATGGGGATAGCAAGGTTTGATGTCGGCGACCGGGCGGTTCGCCGGGGATCCGGGACTGAGTAGCCATGCCTTCGCACAAGATTGAGTTGGCGCCCGACATCTCGAGTTGCACCATGGCGCGCCGCTTTGTCGATGAGACAATGGCCGAAGCGGCCGAGGAGCTCCGAGCCGATGCGTCGCTTCTGATCTCGGAGGTCGTGACCAACGCGCTCTTGCATGCGCATGGGCCGGTGACGGTCGAAGTTCAGCAAAAGGGCGGGGCGTACCGGATTGTCGTCGGCGATCGGAGCAGGACGCCGCCGACCGAAAAAGGCTATCGAGTCGACGATGCCACCGGCCGTGGTCTGCAGCTGTTGGATCTCCTGGCGGCCGCGTGGGGCTGGGACCGGACGGCTACCGGCAAGATCGTCTGGTTTGACCTGCCGGAGCCGTTTGACGGCGCACCGTCGCGCCGCGCCCAACACGAACTGTACGAAGATCCCTATCCGGACGGGACACCGATCGCTCTGCTTGACGCGCCGGTACAGGAAATGATCCGCACCAACGCGCACTACGACGCCATTTACCGTGAGTTTCGCCTGATCTCGGAACTTGACCCCTCACATCTGCAAGCCGTGCCGGGTCACCTGCTGAGCCTGATCGACCATTTGGGAACGTCCCTGATGGGTTTTGGGCGCTCGGTCGAAGAAACGTGGGAAAAGGCCCTCCGTGAAAACCAAGACCGGGTCGACCTGCATTTCCGATTTCCGGCCGCAGCCGGCCCCGGGGTGGCGTGGTACAGCCAACTCTTGGACCAGGCCGACGAGTACTGCCAGCGAGCTGAACTTCTGACCGTTGCTCCGACCGACGAGTCTCGGGCCGTCCGGCGCTGGGTGTTTGGTCAAGTCGCCGGCCAGTGCCAGGGCGAGCCGCCCATACCCTGGTCTCGAGTCAGCCCGACGAATGCGTGATGACCTGGGATTTCATGGTGAGGTAGTTCATTGAAGCGGATCAGGCGGCTGAGACCTGGGCTGGACCTGGCCTGGAGTGACGGCCCTGGACCGCCACGCGCCAGGGCGCACTTCAATGAGCCTTCCCTTGCCGCCTACACTTCCGGACCTGGTTACGGGTTAGCTGACCTTTGACCACGTAAGCCTGGGTAGCTCAGTCGGTAGAGCAGCGCACTCGTAATGCGCAGGTCAGGAGTTCGAATCTCCTCTCAGGCTCCATATCTTGGGTTGGCGACCCACCCGTTTTTTGGCGCTGTCAGGACACACGCCGCACAGCGAGCGTCAACCGGCGGCGCGGCTGGCTACCCCTGGAGATAGCCGGCGAGATTCGCCAGGGAGGAGTTCATTCCTGCGGCGTGGTCTTCGGGAGAGACCGCATCGGGTACGTCATCGGCTGTGAGGTCGACGCGCGTTCCTCCATCTACACCGGTGACCTCCCAGGTCATCATCATCGTGCCCGCGTAGGCAGGGTCGTCAGAGACAAAGTCGACCGCCTGTACCACCCGTACGCCGGGGACGACATCGACGAAGCGAGCTTCGACGATGTCGGAGTCGGGCGTGGCTTTGCCCCCTGAAGCAGGGGCGTCACTGTAGGTCAACACCATTCGATAGGACCCTCCGGGACGTGGATCGAATCGTTCAAACCTGCCCGACATGCCCGCAGGAGGTAACCATGCCGTCAGGGCATCCGGATCGACGAAAGCGCCATAGACCTTGTCCGGCGGGGCAGCGATCACCCGTGATCCCCTGTCGGTACGAGGCACGACCGGATGTTACACATTGCGTCGACCAGGCCCGTAGGCATTCATGAATGCTCTTGCCGCAGACCGAGCAACAGGGGCCAGATCATGGGTGGCCGCGTAGTCGTCGGCACCGGTGAACATGGCTTTGTTGACCGGTATCCAGAACAGCATCCCGACGAAATGTTCAGCGGCCACTCTCGGGTCGACGACGGCGAGCAGCGCTCGGTCGGCGAGGGCTCGGAAGCTCGTCGCAAGTGCATCGAGGACCCGCTCGAAGCCTTGTTCGTACCAGGCGGTGGCAATCTCGGGAAAGCGGTCCGCCGACGAGATGACGAGACGACGGAGGCGCAGGACGCTTGGTGCCATGAGTGCGTCGCCCTTGTGGGGTGGACGCTTGCGGGAAACACCGCCACGACCTGAATCCCCTCGCCGCCAGGCAACAGCCCAATTGGGTCCCGATCCGTTCCGCCGAGGCGTGCTGGCTCCCAACTCCGACTAGCGGTGTGCCGCCCGTGGTGTCTCACTGCGTACCGCCCTGCCTTGCACGACGAATGAGTGGTTCGGGCAGCTCCTCTGTGGGCGT
>DASZMA010000116.1:0-1922 GCA_035552095.1 Acidimicrobiales bacterium
ACGCAACAGAGCTTTCTCGACACCTTCCTCCCGGCTGCCCACGCGGCCA
Organism: Acidimicrobiales bacterium; assembly: GCA_035552095.1. GTDB lineage: Bacteria > Actinomycetota > Acidimicrobiia > Acidimicrobiales > RAAP-2 > Bog-473. Next base: position 50 of record DASZMA010000116.1, read on the forward strand.
ACATCCGTGTCTACGGCGCCGACATGCCCAGCCTGGCCGACCCGAACGCCGACATGGCGCGGGCCATCTCCGAGATCACGTACACCACGCCCAGCCAGGACCGGATCGACGGCTTCGTAGCCGACCTGGATCCCGCGGCGGGGGCCAACCCGCCGTTGCCGGCGGCCCAGCAGTACGGCAACGCCGTGAGGTTCATCGTGGGTCCTGACGTTCCCCTCGTCGCTACCGTGCCGGTTCCCCCTGTCCCGGCGCCGCCTCCCCCCGCAGCCGCCTATCCCTACGCCCAGGTGGTCGCGCCCTTCGACGCCGTCGCGGTGATGGATCCCTCCTCCACCCCGGCCAGCGGGGACCTCGGCCCTGCCATGGCTGCCTTGGCACCTCTCGGCAAGCCCCTCATCGCCGTGGACCAAGTCCCGCCGCCCCCGGTGCCGCCGCCCCCGGTCCCGCCGCCCCCCGGCTGGACCCCTCCCGATCCGGCGCGCGACCAGCTGCTCGGTTTCATCCACGCAGCCGACGACGCCAATGCGGTCTCGGTTTCCTACTGGAGCTGGGAGACGGCCAGCCAGTCCGTCTTCGACACCATCCAGAGCGCTCCTCAGTTCAGCCTTCCGGCCGCGCCGGCCCTGATGACGGCCAACCAGGTGGGGAACTGGCAGGCGCTGCTCACTGGTCTCGGGTTCCCCGCCCCGAGCACTGGTAAGTGGGACCTCCCCACCACGACAGCCATCAGGGCGTACCAGCACGCTGCGGTCGTCCCCGTCACCGGAGTGATCGACGACGCGACCCGCACGACCATGCTGACACCGTTCCCCCCGCCCCTCCCGGCCGCCCTTCTGGCCAGCGCCGTACCGGGGCCCGGAGGCGTGATAGGTCCAGGTGGCGCCGCGCTGCCGTTGCCGATCCAGTACATGAAGGGCGGCAGCGTCGACCAGGGCGTGGACTACTCGGCCCCCGGTGGCACACCCCTCTACGCCATGGGCTCGGGCACCATCATCCAGGAGGGCATCGGCGGCTTCGGCCCCAACGCCCCCGTGCTGCAGATCACCTCGGGCCCCCTCGCGGGGAGGACCGTCTACTACGGCCACTCCGGGCCGGATCTCGTCCCGGTCGGAGCCCACGTCGTCCAGGGCCAGCAGATCTCGATCGTCGGCTACGGCATTGTCGGCATCTCGACCGGCCCGCACCTCGAGATCGGCTTCCTGCCGCTCGGGCGCATGGGAGCGGGCCAGCCCATGCTCGACTACATCAACGCCATCCTGCCTTCCATCGGCGCGTGAGAGCGCTGAGGTGCACGCCCGAAATTCTCTAGGCCAGCAGTCGCTCCCGCACCTCGGCCCGCAACGGGGGAGGGCGGGTGCACAGCGCTTTGCCCAGCGGGTGCACGAAGCGCAGGCTCCCGTCCGGGTGGCCCTCGACGTGCCAGCCTCCCTCGTGCAGTAAGCGATGGTGGTAGCCACACAGCATCACCAGGTTGGCTGGATCGGTGGATCCCCCCTGGGCCCAATGTCGTAGGTGGTGGGCGTGCAGCCACCGGGTGCGCTGACAACCGGGGAACCGGCAGCCCCCATCCCGTCGACGCAACTGGCGGGACAGCCAGCGGGGCACCTGGCGGGTGCGGCGCCCCAGTCCGAGGGCGTGTCCGTCGGGTCCCTCGGCCACCAGCTGCCAGCGGGAGTCACAGGCCAGACGGCGAGCCGTCTCGGCGGCAATGGGGGGACCGTCTTCGATCTCCGCCCAGCCCTCATCCCCGCCCAGCACCGAGGGTTCACAGTGGACCACGATCGAGGCCGTGTCGGCGTCGGCGTTTGCCCCGAGCGACGTCGAGGCCAGCTCGGTGAGGGCGTCGGCGCAGCGGGACTCGAAGGCGTCGTAG
>DASZMA010000117.1:0-9329 GCA_035552095.1 Acidimicrobiales bacterium
GTCGTAGCGGGCCGCCTTGGGCCGGGCCGTGGTCCCGGTGGTCAGCACCATGAGGGGGGCGGCGCCGGGTGCGGGCAGTTCGCCCTCCTCGGTGGGGAGCTCGCTGACGAGCAGCGGCTCGGCCACGGCCAGGTGCAGGTCGCGGTCGGTGACGACGACGGTGTGGCCGAAGGCCGCCGCCAGCTCGTCAATGCCGGCGTCGGGCAGTTGCGGCGCGTAGGTGCAGGCTTCGCAACCGACGGCACTGGTGGCCGCCAGTACGGCGAGCAGGGTGACCGGGTCGGTGATCACACAGGCCACCCGGGTCAGCGAGCGGGCCTGCAGGCCGCGGGCCAGGGCCTCGGCGCGGGCGGCCAGCTGGGCGTAGGTGAGGGAGCCGGCGCGCGAGATGACGGCGGGTGCGTCCGGGGTCTGCGTGCTGGCGCGGCGGATGAGGTCGATCACCTCGTGGTCCCCGCTACTCGCCGTAGAACTCGATCACTTCTCCAACGGTGCGAGGAACGACCCCTTCTGAGTAGGGGTCGCTGCCGAGCTCGTCCTCCAACGTGGCGGACAACTCAGCCACGTCGAGCGAGTCAAGACCCAGGTCGCCGTACAGGTCGGCGTCGACCGTGACCTCGGCTGCGCCCTTGCGCTTCTTGAGCATGGAGCGCAAGGCACCAACGACGACGTTCTCAGTGTCCGCCATGGGGGGCCACGATAGCGCACGGCGGCAGGGCTACTGTGTCCGCCGTGGCGACGTCGACCGGGGCCGGGGAGCCGCCCGCAGCCGCTCCCGTCCGGGGTGGGCACCGGGGCCGCACGCTGCTCATCGGCATCGTCATCATGCTGGTGCTGGCCGAGCTTTTCACCCGGGCCATCGACTCGAACCTGCCCGCCCCGCTGCAGTGGCAGAGCTACGAGACCCAGCACAAGGTGCAGGAGATTGACGCGCTCTCCACGCACGGGGGCGCCCAGGTCGTCTTCTTCGGCTCGTCACTGCCCGACACCGGCATCGATCCCGCCGTCATCGACCGGGAGGTGGGCGGGGGCGTGACGAGCTACAACGCCGGGCTGGCCTCGTCCATCCCGCGCATGGACAAGGCGTGGATGGAGAGCGTCGTCATCCCCAAGCTGCACCCCAAGGTCATTGTGCTCGGCACCTCCACCTACGACCTGGGCTCGGAGGACCCCAACCGGACCGCCTTCCTGAACGCCTTCCTGGCCTCGTCGGGGGCCCGGGCCGCCATGGGCACCCAGACCCTCATCCAACGGGTGGACCACTGGCTGGGCCAGGTCTCCGCCCTCTGGTTCCACAAGTACCAGCTACGCGATCCGGCCACGGTGGCCCGGGCCATCCTGGGCCACCCCCAACCGGTCGACGCCGAAGGCGTCGGCGTGGCCGCCGACGGCCGGGAGACCTTCAACCAGAACGCCTCCTTCGTCCCCGAGGTCGGGATCGACCTCAAGGGCTGGTCCATCGGCACCAAGGACACCGACGCGCTCAAGCAGCTCATCGCCTTTGCCCACCAGCGCCACATTGAGGTGGTGCTGGTCGACATGCCGGTCACCCCGCAGTTCGTCCAGGCCATGCCCCAGGGCGAGAAGGACTTCCAGATCTTCCGGCACGAGCTGGCCAAAATCGGGAGCAGCACCGGCAGCCCGGTCCTCTACTACGACGACTCGATGCGCAACGACGCCTACTTCCAGAACGACCTCCACCTCAACCGCACCGGGGCGGAGAAGTTCTCGGCCAAGCTGGGCGTCGCCCTGAGGCCGCTGATCCCCTAACGTCGCACTGAACCCGCACTTGGAATCGGGGTGTTGATGTCCACTAGGGTCACATCCTCCACGACCACGGAGGGAACACTGGAACCCCACGAGCTGCGCCAGCGTGTCGAGGCACACCCGTTCTGGTACCACACCATCGACGTCGGCTCCGGGGTCTCGACCCCCGGCTGGTTCGACCTGCGCCCCATCGTCGACCTCATGCCCTGGCCCGACGTGCGGGGCAAGCGCTGCCTCGATATCGGGACGTTCGACGGTTATCTGGCCTTTGAGCTGGAGAAGCGCGGCGCGGCCGAAGTGGTGGCCATCGACGTGGAAGACCACCTGCTCTGGGACTGGCCGCCCGACTACCGCGCCACCGACCTGCCCCGCGACCCCGGGTTCAGTGGGCCGCCCAAGGGCGACGGCTTCCGCCTGGTCAAGGAGCTCACCGGATCCAAGTGCGACTGGCGCCCGCTCAACATCTACGACCTGGACCCGGCTCTCATCGGCACGTTCGACGTGGTGGTGCTCGGCAGCCTCCTGCTGCACCTGCGCGATCCGATCCGGGCCCTCGAAGCGGTGCGCTCGGTGGTCAAGCCCGACGGCCACTTCCTCTCGTCGGACCAGATTGAGCTGCAGCTGACCCTGCAGAGCCGCAAGTCGCCGCTGTTCCGGTTGAACGGCTCGGGCAAGGACTGCCAGTGGTTCAACTTCAACGCGGCCGGCCACGAGCGCATGATTTACGCCGCCGGCTTCAAGATTGAAAAGCGGACCAAGCCCTTCGTGATCAAGTTCAACAAGCACCCCGACCGGCTGCCGCTGACCGCCCGCAACCTGGCCCGCAAGGCCGGGGTGCGCTACCTGACCGGCACCAACGACGTGGGCGTGCTGCACCAGGCCATCCTGGGGACGCCGCGGGTATGAGCGCGAGCTGGGAACCCAACAAGGACTTCTGGCGCCACCGCAAGGTGGTGGTGACCGGGGGCACCGGCTTCCTGGGCTCGCACCTGGTGGCGGCGCTGAGCGACCTGGACGCCGATGTGGTGGTCGTGGTGCGCGACGACGTCCCGGTCGGCCCGATCCACCAGCAATGGTGGTCCAAGGTGACCCGGGTGCGGGGCGACGTGCGGGACCAGGAGCTGATGGAGCGCGTCCTGGTGGAGGCCGAAGCGCAGACCGTGCTCCACCTGGCCGCCCAGACCCAGGTGGGGGTGGCCAACCAGAACCCCGTCTCCTCGTTCGACTCGAACATCCGGGGCACCTGGGCCCTGCTCGAAGCGGTCCGCCGCTCCCCGCTGGTCCAGCAGACGGTGGTGGCCAGCAGCGACAAGGCGTACGGGACCCAGCCGGTACTCCCCTACACCGAGGCCATGCCCCTCTCGGCGCTGCACCCCTACGACGTCTCCAAGGCGGCCGGCGACATGATCGCCGCCAGCTACGCCCACTCCTTCGACGTCAACGTGACGGTGACCCGCTGCGGGAACTTCTACGGCCCGGGCGACACCAACTGGGAGCGGCTCTTCCCCGGCATTATCCGCATGCTGCTCAACGGGCAGGCCCCCATCATCCGCTCCGACGGCACGCTGACCCGCGACTACCTCTACGTGGAGGACGGGGCCAGCAGCTACCTCCAGACGGCCGAGGTCATGGCCGAGAAGCCCGAGCTGGCCGGCGAGGCCTTCAACTTCTCGGCCGAGCGGCCGCTGACCGTGCTCGAGGTGGTGGCCCTCATGCAGGAAGCGGTCGGCACCGACTTCAAGCCGGACGTGCGGGCCACGGCCAGCGGGGAGATCCCGCACCAGTACCTCTCGGCCGAGAAGGCCCGGGCCGTCCTGGGCTGGGCCCCCAAGTACACCTTCGAGGAGGGTCTGGCGCTGACCGTCGCTTGGTACAAAGCCACGCTGGGCGGGTGACGTCTGGGGCGTCGGTGGCGTCCGTCCCTTCGGTCCTGGTGACCGGGGCGGGGGGCTACATCGGCCAGCGGCTGGTGGAGCGGTTGGCTTTTGATGGTGTGGCCGTGCGGGCGCTGGTGCGGGCGCCGGTGCCGTGGAGTCCTGGTGGGGCGAGTTGGGCGGGTTCTGGTTCGGTCGAGGAGATGGTGGGCGACCTGGTGGCCGATCCGGGGGTGGCCGAGAAGGCCGCCGTCGGGGTCGACCTGGTGGTGCACCTGGCCGGGGCCAACGAGGTGGCGGCGGCGGCCGACCCTTCGGGGTCGCTGGCCCAGACGGTGCTGGCGGCCGAGCGGGTGGCGGCCTCGGGCGTGGCCCGGGTGGTCTATCTCTCCACCGTGCACGTCTACGGCGAGGCCCTGTCGCCCGGGGCGGTGGTGGACGAAACCACGCCGGCCCACCCGGTGCACCCCTACGCGGCGGCCCGGCTGGCCTGCGAAGAGGTATTCCGGGGTTCGGGGGTGCCAGCCATGATCTTCCGCCTGACCAACGGCGTCGGCGCCCCGGCCCGGCCCGACGTGGCGCGCTGGAGCCTGGTGGCCAACGAGCTGTGCCGGGAGGGGGCGGTCTCGGGCACGCTCACCTTGCGCACGGCCGGGGTGCAGTGGCGAGACTTCATCGCCCTGACCGACGTGGTGGCCGGGTTGAGCCGCCTGGCCCGCGGCCAGGGCACGGCCTTCACCCCCGGGCTCTACAACATGGGGTCGGGCACGTCGGTCCGGGTGCGCGACCTGGCCGAGCTCATCGCCGAGAGCTTCGAGGCGGCAGGCCGGCCCCGGCCCGCGTTGGCGGCCCCGGCGGCGCCGGCGGAGGTGCCCGGTCCCTACCGGGTGGACGTCAGCGCGCTGACCCGGGTGGGTCTCGCCGGGTCGACTTCCCTGCGCGGTGCGGTGGACGAGACGGTCCGGTTCTGCCTCGACCACGTCGAGGTTTTGGGTCAGTGAGCATCAACTACCATTTCGGGCCTTGGCTACCGACGGCGGGCGCAGCGGAGCTGGTGAAGGCGGTCCGACCCGGTCGGGGTCGGTAGAGGCTGCGTAGCGCCCCATGACCGACCCACCGGAGAAGGAGAGACTTCGGTTCGATCACTTCCGCCTGGGCTTCCGCCCGGCCCTGGACGGCCTGCGCGGCATCGCCATGATCATTGTGCTGATCGTGCACGGTACCTACCTGTGGGACCCCTTCCACGCCGGGCTGTTCCTGCCCGGTGGCTACATCGCGGTCGACGTGTTCTTCGCCCTGAGCGGTTTCCTGATCACCTCGCTGCTGCTGCGCGAGTTCGGGCGCACGGACAAGATCAGCTTCCGCGGCTTCTACCGGCGGCGGGCCCTGCGCCTGCTCCCGGTGCTCTACGCCCTGCTGATCGCCCAGTTCTTCTACACGCTGTACTACGGCCAGATGTTCTGGGAGAACCTCAAGGGGCTCTTCTCCATTTTCTTCTACTACTCCAACTGGGCCATCGTGTTCCACCTGCCCCAGGCCTTCGGCACCCAGCAGACCTGGAGCCTGGGGGTGGAGGAGCAGTTCTACATCCTGTGGCCGCTGGCGCTGTGGGGCATCGCCAAGATCCCGTCGCGCCGGGTGGCCATCGGGGTCTTCGTCTCGCTCATGGTGTTCGCGCTGGCCTTCCGCGAGCTGCTCTGGCACCTCAACGTGCCGTACTACAAGATTTACGTGCAGAGCGAGGTCCGGCTCGATGTCCTGATGGCCGGCTCCCTCATGGCCTACCTGCTGGCCACCGGCTGGAAGCCCAACGAGCAGTGGGGCAAGTTGGTCGGGTGGGCGGGCGTGGTCGGGCTGGCGCTGGTCACCGCCTTCGTCCCGGTCGACTCGCGCTACCTCTATCACTACGGCGGCTTCACCATCATCGCCCTGGCCGCCGGCGCCACCGTCTACCTGGCCATGGTGGGCAACAACCTCTTCTCGCGCTTCCTGTCGTGGAAGGTCATGGAGGGCATCGGGTTCCGGTCGTACTCCCTCTATCTCTGGCACTACCTGATCTTCCTGGCCGTGGTGCGGGCGCTGCCGACCGCGTCGGGCTACGCCCGGGTGGCCCTCGGGTTCGCCATCACCATCGTGGTCAGCGAGCTGTCGCACCAACTGCTCGAGAAGCCCTTCCTGCGGCTGAAGAACCGCTCCACCGACCCCACCGCGCTCACCCCCACCGAGGCCCAGGCCCTCAAGGAGACGTGAGGGTGCTCGGCCAGGGTGTCCGACGGGTCGGTTTGGCGGGTTTGGCTGGTAATTCCCTGTGGCAAACTTCCCCCACCGTGCAGGCTTCCGCTCCCCCACCATGCGCCCGTAGCGGCGGTCCGGCGGTGACCTCGTGACCGACATCCGCCTGCGCACCCGCGAGCTGGGGCCCAAGCCGACGCCCCTGGTCCCCTGGTTCAAGGAGATCTGGGACTACCGCAACGTGCTCGGGATCCTGGCCCGCAAGGACTTCCAGGTCCGCTACAAGCGGGCCTCGTTCGGGATTCTGTGGGCGGTGCTGCTGCCGCTGGTGCAGGCCGTCGTCTTCGTCTTCATTTTCAGCCGGGTGGGCAAGTTCCACCACACGACGTTCAACTACTCGGCCTACGTGCTGTCCGGGGTGCTCTCGTGGGCCTACTACAGCACCTCGGTGCAGAGCGCCTCCACCTCCATCGTCGACGGGGCCACCCTGACCGACAAGGTCTGGTTCCCCCGCTCCGTCCTGGTCATGGTGCCGGCGCTGAGCAACCTGTTCGGCCTGCTCACCTCCATGGTGCTGCTCATCATCGCCCTGCCCATTGTGGGGGCCCCGGTCACCTGGCACCTGGTCTTCATCATCCCGGGCATTCTGCTGCTCGTCGCCTTCACGACCGGGTTGGGCCTGGTGACCTCGTCGCTCCACGTCTACTTCCGCGACGTGAAGTTCATCATGCAGGCCGCCGTGCTGGTCTGGTTCTACATCACCCCCATCGTCTACCCGGCCAGCTCACTGGCCTCGGTGGGCAAGTACTTCCCCTACAACCCGATGACCGGCATCATCGGCATCTTCCAGTTCGCCGCGGCCGGATCGTACGGGCCGATGCAGAAGCAGATCATCGTCTCGGTGGTGGTGACCGCCGTGCTGCTGGTCATCGGCATTGAGGCCAACCGCCGGCACGACCGCCTCTTCGTGGACAAGCTCTGATGACGTTGAACGTGAACGAGGCCATTGACGCCCGGCCGGGCCAGGCCGCCCTGGAGCTGACCGGGGTGACCAAGCGCTACTCCAAGCTGGTCGACAACGCCATGCTGCTCCGTTCCATCCTCCCCTTCACCCGGTCCCAGCGCGACGAGCTGCTGGCCCTGCACGACATCAACTTCCGGGTCGAGCCGGGCGAGACCATCGGCATCCTCGGGCGCAACGGCGCCGGCAAGAGCACGCTCATGCGCATGCTGGCCGGGGTGTCATCGCCCAGCGAGGGCCTGATCCGCATCAGCGGGCGGGTGGCCCCGCTGCTCAGCGTCGGGGTCGGCTTCCACGCTGAGATGTCGGGCCGGGAGAACATCTACGTCAACGGCATGCTGCTCGGCCTCTCCAAGTCCGAGATCGACGAGCGCTTCGATGCCATCGTCGAGTTCTCCGAGATCGGCACCTTCATCGACACGCCGGTGAAGTTCTACTCCTCGGGCATGTACATGCGGCTCGGCTTCTCGGTGGCCGTGCACGTGGAGCCGCAGATCCTCCTGCTGGACGAGGTGCTGGCCGTGGGCGACATCGCCTTCCAGCTCAAGTGCTTCGACCGCATGCGCGAGCTGCAGAACCGGGGCACCACCATCGTCATGGTGAGCCACTCCATGCACGCCATCCGGCTCATGTGCCCCCGGGTCCTCCTCTTCCGCCGGGGCCAGCTGGAGTTCGACGGTGACGCCGAGAGCGCCATCAGCCGCCACCACCAGCTGCTGACGCTGGACGGGGCCGAGGACCACTTCGGCCACACCCAGATGCCGGTCACCATTTTGGAGCGGACGCTGCGCCGCGACGGGGTGGAGACGGCGGCGGCCGACAACGACGACACGCTGGAAGTCACCTGGACCATCCGCTTCGAGCAGGACGTCAAGAGCCCGCAGGCCACCTTCCGCATCCTCTCCGAGGACGGCACGCTGGCCTACTCCATGCACACCATCATCGGGGACGCCTGGAAGGACTTCGCCAAGGGTGACGAGACCGAGGTGCGGGTCTCGTTCATGCCCCGCTTCGGCGGCGGCGGCACCTTCCGCCTCCTGCTCGATGTGACCGACATCACCGGCGTGCACGTGCTCGGGGCCGACCTCAACGGGCCCCGGGTCTACGTCGGGCCGCGGCCCGGCACCGGCGGCCTGGGCGACGCCATGGCCTCCATCTCCATGGCCGACCTGCCCATGACCGATCACCGCAGCCTGGCCTTCGGGGGCCCAAAGGCAGCGCTGGCCGCGCCCCCGGAAGCCCGAAACTCGGACAGTTGACCCGGTCGCTCCGCGTCGCCGTCCCGGCCTCGCTCTTCGGGACCGGCACCATGAACGGCCGGGGCCGGATGTGGCACGAGGTGCTGACCCGGCTGGCCCCCTCGTGTGACCTGCGCTCGGTGCCCGACGAGGCGCTGGGCGGGGGCCGGCGGGCCCGCTTGAGCCAGTGGAGCCAGCGCTCGCCCGACGTGTGGCTCTTCGACGGCCACAACGGCCCGCTCCCGGTGCGCCAGCCCCAGGTGATCCAACTGCACGAGGCGCCGTGGACCGAGCCCGAGACCATGGCCACCCTGGACCCGCACTTCATTGAGGTGGTGGTCGAGCCCAGCCGCCGGGCGGCCCAAGCCGCGGCGGCCGTGGTCTGCCCCTCCGAATCGAGCAAGCGCCAGATCGTCGAGGACTCGGGGGTGGCGCCCGAGCGGGTCTTCGTGGCCCACCATGGGGTCGATCACGCCATCTTCCGGCCCGGTCTGAGCGGTGGCGCCGCCGTGGCGGCCGCCCACGGAGCCGATCCCGCTCTCCCCTACCTGCTCACCGTGGCCAGCCTGCACCCGCGCAAGAACCTGCTGGCCCTGCGGGAGGCCTTCGTGCAGCTGGTCGGCGAGGGGTTCCCCCACCAGCTGCTCATCGTGGGCGGCCCGGCCTACGGCCGGTTCGACGGCGACGACCTGGTGGCGGCGGTCAGCGCCGAGGTGCCGGGCGCACCCGGGCGGCTGGTGCTTGTGCCCTTTGGCCTCAGCGACGAGGACGTGGCCGCGCTCATGGGCGGGGCCACCGCCTTCTGCCTGCCCAGCCTCTCAGAGGGGTTCGGCCTGCCGGCCATGGAGGCCATGGCCTGTGGCGTGCCGGCGGTGCTCTCGGACCGGGCCGCCCTGCGCGAGTTGGGGCAGGACGCGGCCGTGCTGGTCGAGCCCACCGCGGCGGGGATCGCCGAGGGTCTGCGGTCCTTGCTCGTTGATCCGGTCCGAGCGGGAGAAGTAGGATCGGCGGGCATCGCGCGGGCACGGGACTTCACCTGGGACCGCTGCGCCGCCGCGTGGTTGCGGGCCATTGAGGCCGGGGCCGCCGTGCGCCCACTCGCCGTCTGACGATCCGGGAGACCTTGACGTGACCGACACCAGCTCACCGATCCGCACCATCCCGATGCTGGCCTGCCCGGCCTGTCACAGCACGTCG
>DASZMA010000118.1:0-4398 GCA_035552095.1 Acidimicrobiales bacterium
CACGCCCATCAACCACGGGCCGGCCAGCTTGGTGGGCCAGAGCACCCTGGCCAACACCGGCGGGCGGGTGCTGAGCCTCACCCTCAACGCCCCGGCCATGGGTGATCAACAACACGTCTACGTGCTGCTGCCCCGGGGCTATGACCCGAGCGGCGCCACCCGATACCCGGTCCTGTACCTATTGCACGGCGCCGGCGGGACCTACCGCGACTGGGTGAACATGGGGGTCGAGAACGACATCGACTACACCTCGGTCGCCGACCACCTAGGCCCCTTCATCACCGTGATGCCCGACGACGGTGCCTGGGGGTTCTACACCGACTGGTACGGCAACGATGTGGACGGCCTGTCCTCCTCGGCCCCCCCGGCCTGGGCCACCTATGACATTGACGAGCTGATCCCCTGGGTCGACGGGCACTTCCCGACCGTGGCCACCCGGGCCGGCCGGGCCATCGCCGGCCTCTCCATGGGCGGGTTCGGCGCCATGAGCTACGCCGCCCGCTACCCGGACCTCTTTGCCGCCGCCGGCAGCTTCTCGGGGGTGACCGACACCGACATCGACTATCCGGCCGGTGGGGAGATCCTCAATCTGTTGAGCTCGACCTTCACCCACGGCCCACCGAACCAGTGCATCTGGGGCGACACGGTGACCCAGGGTGTGCGCTGGCACGCCGGGGACCCGACCTACCTGGCCACCAACCTGGCCCCGGTCTCGCTCTTCGTGGCCAGCGGCAACGGGCACCCCGGGATCTACGACAAGAAGGGCAAGGCCTCGACCTATAAGGCCTCCACCTATGAGGACGGGTTGGTCGAGAGCGTGATCGACAGCATGAACCAGGGGTTCACCGCTGCCCTCACCGCGGCTGGTATCACGTACACCGGCTACTTCTACGGCAACGGCACCCACAGTTGGGGCTACTGGCTGCGCGACCTGGCCCACTTCCTGCCCCAGATGTCGGCCGTCTTCGCCCGCCCCCAGCCGCTCTCGACCACGGCCCCGTTCAGCTACCAGACGGTCGACACCAGCTTTTCCACCCGGGGCTACCAGTTCAGCATCGCCCACCTGGCCGAGGGTTTCACCTACCTGACCAACGTGAGCCCGACCGGCATGTCGGTGGTCGGCACCGGGACCCTGGCGGTCGAGACCTCGGCCAACTACGGGCCGGGACAGCCCTACCGGGTCACCGTGAACGGCTCGTCCACGACGGTGGAGGCGGACGCCAGCGGCCGGCTGAGCTTCACGGTCGGGCTCGGTGCGCCGAGTCCGGTGCAGCAGTTCGAATTCTCATCGAGCGACCTCGGCTCCTTCCCCCATGCCCAGGTGAGCATCGCCGCCGGATAGCGCCTGATCGCAGGGGTGCGGCGGAACAATCGCGGCGTTCTCTGCGTTGATACGTGGTGGATTTGAAGGAGAACGCGGTGCAGCAGATCGACACGAGGACGAAGACGGCCGGCCGGCTGGCCCGGCTGTTCTCGTTCCCCAACCCCGTCAACGAAGTATCGGCGCGCCTGGTGGCCGGAGGAGTGGTGGTCATGTCCCTCCTGACCATCGCCCTCGGGTTGAGGTGGGCCACCGCCGTCATTGCCTATGGCTTCATCGCCCGGGTGCTGACCGGTCCGACGCTGAGCCCGCTCGGCCAGTTGGCCACCCGCGTGGTCACGCCCCGACTCCACGTCGCCGCCCGGCCAGTGGCAGCGCCGCCCAAGCGGTTCGCCCAGGGGATCGGGGTGGCGTTCTCGCTGACCTCGCTGATCCTGACCATGGCCGGATACTGGGGCGCCGCCGAAGTGATGCTCGGGCTCCTGGCCACCGCGGCCTTCTTGGAGTCCGTGTTGGGCCTGTGCCTGGGCTGCCAGGCCTTCGCCGTGCTCATGCGCATCGGCGTGATCCCCGAAGAGGTGTGCGAGCGCTGCAGCAACATCTGGGCCCGGAGCGCGCCGGCAAACTAGTCGTCGTAGAGCAGGACGCCCCGGATGTTCTTGCCGTCCCTCATGTCCTGGTAGCCCAGGTTGATGTCCCCGAGCTTGTAGGTGCTGGTGACCATGCTGTCGAGGTCGAGCTGGCCGTCCCGGTACAGCTTGAGCAGCTTGGGGATGTCCGAGCGCATGTTGGCCGACCCGAAGATGCTGCCGACCACCTGCTTCTCCATCAGGGTGAGATCCAGCAGGCTCATGCTGACGCTGTCCTCGGCCGCCGGGTGGATGTTGGTGACGACCACCCTTCCCCGCTTGGCCGTGAGGTTGAGGATCGAGGCCATCATGGCGCCCGAGCCCACGCCCATGGCGCAGATCACCTTGTCGCACATGCGGCCCCACGTCTCCTGCTGAATGAGAGCGAAGGCCTCCTCCACCGAAGGCGACGTGTGGGTGGCGCCGAAGGTAGGCGCCAGGGTCCGCTTGAGCTCGACCGGGTCGATGGCGAAGATGGTCTCGGCGCCAGCCAGTCGGGCGCCCTGAATGGCGCTGGCGCCGATCCCGCCGACGCCGATGACGGCCACATTGTCGCCCGGCCGCACGTCGGCCGCGTAGACCGCGGAGCCCCAGCCCGTGGTCACCCCGCAGCCCACCAGGCAGGCCTTGTCGAGCGGGATGTCGTCGAGAATCTTCACGCAGGAGGCCTGGTTGACCACGGTGTACTTGCTGAAGGTGCCCAGGCAGACCATGGTCGCCAGGTCCTGGCCCCGGGCATGATGGCGGGCCGTGCCGTCCATCTGACGCCCGATCATTAAGGTGCCGCCCACATCGCACAGGTTGGAGTGACCGGTGGCGCACGGCGGGCACTGGCCGCAGGCGGGGATGAAGCCGAACACCACGTGATCGCCCGGAGCCAGCCCGCTCACCCCCGGACCCACCTCCTCCACCACGCCGGCCCCTTCATGGCCCCCGATGATGGGCAGCCAGGCGGCCAGATCGCCCGTGACGAGATGCTCGTCGGAGTGGCACATACCCGAGGCAGCCAACTTGACCAGGACTTCACCCTCTTGGGGCGGGTCGAGCTCAATGGGCTCCACGCTCCAGTCGGTGTGCGGCTCCCATAGAATTGCAGCTTCGGTCTCCATGACCCTCCCGTGCTTGGTCGACTGTGCGGCAACGCTATCGGCTCTCTTGGATCGGGACCTCTGCTCGGTGACGTGAGCATCGCTGATGTACTCGTACGACGACCGCGCGCCACTTTCCGCACGACAGCTGTGGTGCCCCATACCAGGCTCGGAGGCGGGCGGTACCCTGACCTGGTGTCCGTATTCCGCCCGATCGGGCCGGCGCGTCGGATCCTGATTTACGGGGTCACCGGCTCGGGAAAGACCACGTTGGCCGCCGGACTCTCGGAAGCGACCCAGATCACATGGCACTCGGTCGACGACCTGACCTGGGAACCCGGCTGGGTCGAGGTTCCGGGTGACGAGCAGCGCCGTCGCATTCAGCGCATCTGCGAGCAACCCGAATGGATTCTCGACGCCGCGTATGGGAAGTGGCTCGACGTGCCACTTGGAGCGGCCGATCTGATCGTCGCGTTGGATTACCCGCGCTGGGTCTCTCTACTGCGACTCGTACGCCGGACCGCCATCCGGATATTCGGTCGGCGTCTCATCTGCAACGGGAACCGGGAGTCGGTTCGCGACCTGTTCTCTCGCGATGCGATTCTCGTGTGGCACTTCAGGTCCTTCCGGCGGAAGCGAAAGCGGATCCGCCAGTGGAGCAATGATCCGGTGGTGCCACCCGTCCTTCGCCTTACGTCGCCGCGCCAAACGAACGAATGGCTGAAGTCGCTAGGGGGTGGGTAGCCGACCCTTGCAACGGCAGTTCGGACAGGGCTTACCCGGTGATATCGTCGCGATCGCGAGGTGACGGAACCTCGCAGATGTCGCGAAGAAGGTGGGTCTTCAATGGTTGCCAGGCTTCTCAGAAGCGCCGCCGCGGTCGTCGGTCTGGCTGGTGGTCTCCTCGTCGGTGCTCCATTGGTCGGGTCTGAGGGCAGCGTGGGGGCTGGGACTTCCACCTCAACCTGCGCCAGTGCAGCAGCGCTCCTGTTGGCGCATCAGGACGGTTCGGTGAACGAGGAGACGCCATCTTCGCCAGGAGAATGACTCTTTGTACCGGGCCTACTTCAACAACTCGGCCGGGTCAGCCTTCTCGAGCGTCGCTGAGCTGATGGAGCCACCCATCGCAGTGTGTTGACGGCAACGCCTATCAGCTACCCCCATTGAGGATCCTTGGGCTGGCGCAAACGGGCAGCATATTGCGAGATCTACCAGGAGTGGTGGTCCGGTAACTCCACCCTCCAGGTATGGGAGATGATGTCTCCATGGAAGGCCACGTCCAGCGCGTCTCGATCCACGGCCACGACATGGCGTACCAAATGGAAGGGAACGGACCTGCACTCCTGCTTCTCCACGGCAT
>DASZMA010000119.1:0-47309 GCA_035552095.1 Acidimicrobiales bacterium
GAAACCCAACTCCTCGGCGATCAGCTCCAACCTGACCCCGTCCGGATCGCTGAAGTACATGGAGATCTCGCTCTCAATCTGGTACGGCAAACCGATGTCGTCCAAGTTGCGTCGGGCCTCCGCCCAGGCTTCAGGGGTGACCGAGAGGGCGATGTGGTGCAGGCCGCCCAACACCTCGGCGTAGGGGCCGAGGCCGAGGCCGGGGAAATCGAAGAAGGCCAGGGAATTGTCCTGACCGATATCGAAGAACAGGTGAGTGGAACCCGGGTAGTCGCGGTTCTCGAAGATCTCGACCAGCGGGAAGCCCAGCAGCCCCTGATAGAAGCGGATGGTGCGTTCCACGTCGGCGCACATCAGCGCAATGTGATGGACACCACGCGCCGACGACAGCCGGCGCTCCTCGGGCGCCTGGAGGTACAGCGCCCGTAGGCGCTCCCGTTCCTGCTCCGTGGCCTCCACGTCGAAACTCACAGCCCGAGGAGCCATGCCGCGTTGGCCCCCAGCAGGCGATCCCGGGCATCCTCCGACAGGCCGCCAGCGGCGCGCCCGGCCGCCTCCAGCGGATGGGCCACCCCTTCGGCGTGGGGCCAGTCACTCCCCACCATGAAGGTGCCCTCGCCGACCCGGCCCACCAGACGATTGGGCATCTCATAGGGGAGGGCCGCCACCCGGACCTGGCGCAGGAAGTAGTCCGATGGCCGCTCGGCCAGGGCCCGGTACGGCCCGCCGTGGCGCTGGGCGTGGAAGTCCGTCGCCCCGTCAAGGTGTAGCAGGAAGCTGGGCACCCAGCCGGCCGTGAGCTCGACCACCCCTATCCGCAGTTCCGGGAAGCGCTCCAGGGTGCCGTTGAGGATCATGTTGGCCAGCGCCACCGCGGGAGCCAGCCACAAGAAGATGGAGTCGAGCAACAGCCCGCCGTCCTCGGGTTCACCCAGATGCCAGGCCGGGTGCAACGGACTCTCGAATCCCGACACGTGGAAGACCGGGGCGACGCCGGCTTCGCAGCAGGCGGCCCAGACCGGGTCGAAGTCGGCGTGCGAGAGCGGTTTGTCGTCGACCGGGGCCGGGGCGATCATGGCCAGGCGGACGCCGTCCCGGCTCACCCGCCGGATCTCCTCGACCGCCCAGGCCGGATCGTGCAACAACACATGGGCCACGCCGAACAGGCGACCCTCACCGTCTGCGCACACGCCGGCCATGAAGCGGTTGTAGGCCCGGGCGTTGGCCCGTTGCGCGGCGCGGTCGCCGGCCAGCATCTTCTCCCAGAGCAGCCCGAAGTTGGGGAAGAGTACGGCGGAGGTGAGCCCGAACTCGTCCAGCATGGCCAGCCGCGAGCTGCCGCCCCCGTAGGCCGGAGGTACCAGCTCCTCGAAGGTGGCCAGGGGGCGCTCGCCCCGCAAACGCCGCAGGCGGTCGTCACCGATGGCGGAGGACTGTTCGGGAACCGGGACTTCTATCGGCACCAACTGCTGCCCGCGCCAGGTGAGCCAGGGCCAGCCGGCCTCATCATCCTCAATGCTCAGGGCATCGGCGCGTAGGGCCGGGTCGATGTGCTCGGCCCAGGTGCGGCGGGACTCGAAGAGATGCTGGTCGACGTCGATGATCTGCTGCGCCATGTGCCCTCCCCGCGCAGAGTAGCAGTGGTCCCGCCGGCAATCCTGGGCCCGGGCACCGGCCGGCAGCGCCCGCCGTCTTAACCTGCCCAGCGTGAGCGGCGACGGAGGCGAAGGAAGGGACGGCCTGTGGGCCCCCCAACGGCGGGCCCTGACCACCGGGCTGATCCTGACCATCACCTTCATCGCCTCCGGGGCTCTGGCCGTGATCACCGTGATGCCCCTGGTCGCCCGCGACCTCAAGGGCCTCTCCCTCTACGGCTGGGTGTTCAGCGCTTTCATGCTGGCCGAGCTGGTCGGGATCGTGGTGGCCGGCCGGGACGCCGACCGCTACGGGCCCGGTCGGCCCTACGTGGTCGGGCTGGTGCTCTTCTCAGCCGGCCTGCTGGTGGCCGGGCTGGCCCCTTCCATGGCCGTCCTCGTAGTGGGCCGGGTCCTGCAGGGCCTGGGGGCGGGCGCCATACCCGCCGTGGCCTACGTGGCCATCGGCCGTAGCCTGCCTCCCGCCCTCCAACCGCGCATGATGGCCATGCTGTCGACAGCCTGGGTGGTGCCCGGCATCATCGGGCCAGCGGTGGCGGCCGGGGTGGCCCACCTCTTCGGGTGGCGCTGGGTCTTCCTCGGCCTGGTCCCGGTGGTGGCGGTCACCGGGTTGCTGGCGCTGCCGTCACTGCTCCGCCTGGGCCGCGCCGACGGCGAGCGGGCGGACGAGCACAAGGTGCGCGACGGCATCCGTACCGCCACCGGCGCCGCGCTCGTTCTCGGCGCTATGACGGCGCACGAAATTTTCCTCGGCCTCGGCCTCGGACTGCTCGGCGTCGTGATCGGCTTCCCCGCCCTCCGTCGACTGCTGCCCGCCGACACGCTGAAGGCCCGTCCCGGCCTGCCCGCCACCATCCTCTGCCGCGGCCTGCTGACCTTCGCCTTCTTCGGCGCCGACGCCTACGTGACCCTGACCATCACCACCGTGCGCCACCACAGCACCCTGATGGCAGGCGGTGTAGTCACGGTGTCGACGCTGGCCTGGACCGTGGGCTCCTGGGTCCAGGCTCGGCTCAACGACCATTGGGAAGGCCGGCGCCTCGAGCGCATCGGCCTGGCCTGCATTTTCGCCGGCACTGCCGCCATGGCCCTGCAGCTGCACGCCGGGGTGCCCGTGGCGGAAGGATTCGTGGCCTGGAGCGTGGCCGGCCTCGGCATGGGGTTGGCCTACGCCCCGCTCTCCCTCATGATGCTGCGCGCCGCACCGGCCGGTCGTGAAGGCTGGGCCTCAGCCTCACTGAACCTGGCCGATGTCTTGGGCACCGCGCTCGGCGTCGGCATCGGCGGGGGCGCGGTGGCCGCGGTGGCCCGGGGGAAGCTCCCTGTCTCGACCGGGGTGGGCATCGCCTTCGCGGTCGCCGCCGTGGGGGCGGTCATCGGGCTACTGCTGGCCCAGCGGCTGCCCCGCACCACCGAACGGGAACCGGCGCCGGTTATCCGATAGCGGCGCGCAGCGCATCCAGCCACTGGTCCGCGGCCAGCCCGGCCGCGTCAGCCTGCTGGCGCATGGCGGCGCCTTGCTCACCCGCCGCCGGGTAGGAACCCAAGAATTTCACCCCGGCCAGGCTGGCGTGGAGGTCGCGCAGGCAGTCGGCGATCACCTCGTCACCCAGGTGCCCGCTGAGGTCGATGACGAAGCAGTAGTCGCCCAGTCCCTGCTTGGTGGGCCGTGACTCCAACTTGGTGAGGTTGATGTTGCGCGCCGCGAATTGGCCCAGGATCCCGTGCAGGCTGCCCGGGCGGTCGGCCCGCTGGAAGCACACGATGCTCGTCTTGTCGTGGCCGCTCGGCTTGGGCACCCGGTCCCGGGCCACGGCGACGAACCGGGTCTGGTTCTCCGGGTGGTCCTCCACGTCCTCGGCCAGGATGCTCAGGCCGTAGCGCTCAGCGGCCAGCCGGGGCGCGATGGCGGCGGCTGCCATGTCGTCGGATTCCCCCAGCACCCGGGCCGCGTCGGCCGTCGAGTTGGCAGCCAGCTGCTCGGCCCGGGGTAGCTCCCGGGCCAGGAACTTCGGGCACTGGGCCAGGGCATGCGGATAGGACCACACCCGACGGATGTCGCCCAGGGCGACCCCGGGCTTGGCCATCAGGTGGAGGTGGATGTCCATGACCACCTCGCGCTGAATGTACAGGTCGACATCGAAGATGAGGCCGTCGATGGTGGCGCTCACCGTGCCCTCAATGGCGTTCTCAATGGGCACGAACCCCAGTTCGACCTCGCCCTGGGCCACCGCCTCCAGGACGGCGGTGATGGTCCCGAGCGGCCGCAGATCGGCCGGCGCCAGGTCCGGCTGGGTGAGCAGCGCCTCCTGGGTGAAGGTGGCCGCTGGGCCGAAGTAGGCCACCGTGGTCGCAGGAGGGTTCACACCCGGGCAGGATAGAGCAGCTCATGGATGCTTCCTCGCTGCGCACGCTCATCGAACAGGTCGCCGCCGGCCAATGCCCGCCCGACGAGGCGGTGCGCCAGCTGCGGCGGCTGCCCTACTCGGACCTGGGGTTCGCTCGGGTCGATCACCAGCGTGACCTGCGCCAGGGCATGCCCGAGGCCATTTACGGGCCGGGCAAGGCCCCCGAGCACTGCGCCGCCATCGTGGCCGAGCTACTTGACGCTTCCTCTGGTCCGGTCCTGCTCACCCGGGCCAGCGACGCCCAGATCAAGGCGGTGACCGCCCTCACCGTGTCCCACGGCCAAGGACCGGGCGAGGTGGTGCAGGCCGGCGCGACCAGCACCATGACCTACCGTCCGGCCAACCCCCGGGCCGGCCGGGTGGTGGTGGTGACCGCCGGCACGGCCGATCTCCCCGTGGCCACCGAATGCGCCGCCGTGCTGGGTGCACTGGGTTTCTCCCCCACGCTGCTGATCGACTGCGGCGTGGCCGGTCTGCACCGGCTGCTGGCCGAGGTCGACCAGTTGGCCGCGGCCGATGCGGTCGTGGTCATCGCCGGCATGGAGGGTGCGCTGGCCAGCGTGGTCGGCGGCCTGACCCCGGCCCCGGTCGTGGCGGTGCCCACCAGCACCGGTTACGGCGCCGCCTTCGAGGGGGTGACCGCGCTGTTGGCCATGTTGTCCAGCTGCGCCGCCGGGGTCACCGTGGTCGGCATCGACAACGGGTACGGCGCCGCCTGCGCCATCGCGCGCCTGCTGCCGTGAGCCCGTCCGACGCCACCAACCGGCCCGGCGCCCCGAACCACGCCACCACCACGGTGGCCTGGTTCCACTGTTTCGCCGGCATTGCCGGCGACATGGCGCTGGGCTCCCTCATCGATGCCGGGGCCGACGTGGCCGAAGTCCGCCTCCTGCTGGACCGCCTGGCCCTGCCCGGTTGGGAGCTGCAGATTGAGGAGTCCCTACGGGGCGGCGTGGCCTGCACCCGCGCTCTGGTGCGAGCGGGAGACCAGGACGGTGTCGCCCGTACCCACACCCACATCGTGGCCATGATCACCGGCGCCGGCCTGCCCCCGCGGGTAACCCAGCGGGCCCTGGCCGTCTTCGCCGCGCTGGCCGAGGTGGAGGCCGCCCTGCACCGGGTGCCCGTCGACCAGGTCCACTTCCACGAGGTCGGGGGCCACGACGCTGTCATCGACATCGTGGGCACCGTGGCCGCCCTCGAGGTGCTCGGGGTCGATGAGATCACCGCCTCCGCCGTGGCCACCGGGACCGGGACGGTGCGCGCCGCCCACGGCCGGCTCCCCAACCCCTCACCGGCCGCCGTCCGCCTGCTCCGGGGCGTGCCCACCTACGGGCGCGACACCCCGGTGGAACTGACCACCCCCACCGGGGCCGCCCTGCTGGCGGCCCTGGCCACCTCGTTCGGGCCGATGCCCGCCATGGTGGTGAGCAGTTCGGGCTTCGGCAGCGGAGCGGGCGAGCTGGACGACCTGCCGAACTGCACTCAGGTCATCATCGGGCGGCGCCAAGAGCAGGACGCCGTTGGACCGGGCCAGCCGGCTCTGGTCCTAGAAGCCAACCTGGACGACGTGACCGGCGAGCAGCTGGCCTACGCCGTGGCCGCCGCTCTCGACGGCGGCGCCTTCGACGCCTGGGTCAGTCCGGTCACCATGAAGAAGGGCCGGCCCGGCCACGTGCTCCACGTCCTCACCGACAGCGCCCATCTCGACGGGTTGCGCCACATCGTCCGCCAGGCCACCGGCACCTTCGGCGTGCGCGCCACCCCGCTGCAGCGGTGGCCGTCGGCCCGCACGATGGACCAGGTCACCCTGGACGGGATGGTCGTGCGCATGAAGGTCGGGGCCGGACGGGCCAAGCCCGAGTTCGACGACATCGCCCTCATCGCCGCCAAGACCGGGACCGCCCCCGGGGAGGTGGCGGCGCGGGCTGAGGCCGTGTGGCGGGCGGCCCACCCGGACGACCCGGGGGTCCCGCACTGATGCCGGGCCGGATGTTCGAGTACGACGAGGCCATGACCGACCTGGTGGTGGCCTACTGCCGGGAGCGCCTCTCGCTCGACCCGGTGCCCCTGGATTTCGGCGGCCGGGGCGAGGGGCTGGGCACCGAGTTGGGCGGCCTCATGCGCGACGAGGGCAACCATGCCGGCGACGTCCTCCGGCTCTTCGTCGACAAGTTGGCCACCGCCGTCGTCTCCTGTGACAGTCCCCGCTTCCTGTCCTTCATCCCGGCCGCGCCCACCAAGGCCGCCCTCCTCTTCGACATGTTCGTCTCCTGCTCCTCGCTCCACGGCACCTCGTGGCTGGAAGCGGCCGGCGTGGTCGTGGCGGAGAACCAGGCCCTCCGGGTCATCGCCGATCTGGCCGGTCTCCCGGCCGAAGCGGGCGGTTGCTTCGTGGCCGGCGGGTCCGCCGGCAACCTCTCGGCGCTGCTGGTGGCGCGCGACACCGCCGGCCATCGCCGGGGTGGCGTGGCCCCGGCCCACCCGATGGTGGCCGTCAGCGACGACGCCCACTCCTCGGTGGGCAAAGCGCTCCACGTCATCGGGGTCGAGGCATTGGTCGTGCCGACCGTCGACCACCGGTTGGACGGGGCCGCGTTGCGGGCCGCCCTCGACAGCCACCCGAGGGCGGCCGACGTGATCGCGGTGGTGGCCACGGCCGGCACCACCAACGCCGGCATCGTCGATGATCTGGCCGGCGTCGCCGCGGTGGCCGCCGACCACACCCTGTGGTTCCACATCGACGGCGCGTACGGTGGCGCCGCCCTGTTCGCCCCGTCGGCCCGACCCTTGTTCGCCGGCTTCGAGCGGGCCGACTCGTTCATCGTCGACCCCCACAAATGGCTCTTCGCCCCGTTCGACTGCGCCGCTCTCGTCTACCGCCAGCCCAACCTGGCCAAGGCGGTGCACACCCAGGACGCCTCCTATCTCGAGGTGCTGCACAGTGACAACCCCGAGGAGTGGAACCCGAGCGACTACGCCTATCACCTGACCCGCCGGGCCCGCGGCCTGCCGCTCTGGTTCTCCCTGGCCGTCAACGGCCTGCAGGCCTACCGCGACGCGGTCGAAGCCGGCCTGGCCATCGCCAAGTCGGCCGCCGCGCTCATCAGCGCGTGCCCCCACACCGAACTGGTCCGCCCGCCCGGCCTCTCGGTCGTCCTCTTCCGCCGGCCGGGCTGGGACAAGGCTGACTACGAGGCCTGGTCCACCAAACTCCTGGCCGACCAGACCGGGTTCGTCACCCCGACCACCTGGGAGGGCGAGACGGTGGCCCGCTTCGCCTTCCTGCACCCCAACACCACCGCCGCCATGGTCGAAGAGATCCTCGACACCATGGCCTGAGGGACGCCCGGAGCAGCTAGCCCGCCATACGGCCCTGCAGGGTGGGCACTCCCTCGCCGGACAGACCGTCCAGCCCGGCGGCGCGGCCGGTCACCATCATGAGCAGCGAGAGGGCGGGGCCGGCCACCTCCGGCCCGTCGCCGTAGCTCCAGTCGAGGTCGGTCGCCTGCAGGCGCAGCCCGGCGATCCGCTTCTTCGCGCCCACCGGGAAGTTCGCCTTCTTGTACATGTCGAGGCAGGCCACCAACGCGGCAGGGTCGGGCGTGTGCGCCAGGCCGAGCGGGCGCCGGATGTCCTCGCTGTGCACCAGGACCTCGCCCAGCATGGTCTGGGCCGGCCCGGGGGGCTTGTTGGTGGTGGTGGTCCGCGCCCGGATGCGCTCGATGATCGTCGCGGTGGGCTGCGCCCCCGCCGCCCGGGCCTGCCGGTCCATCATGGTGTTGAAGCGGAAGCCGTGGCTGAGCATGCCTTTCATGAACAGGCCGGGGGTCTGCTCACCGGACATGACGATGTGACCGGCCGCCATCTGCACGGTCCAGCCCCCGCAGAGCGAGGGGGTCGCCCACTGGTCGGGCGCCAACGTGCTCAGGGTGTCGGCGATGGCCGCCCGCTCGCCGTGAATCAAGTTCCAGGTCGATGTGTCGTCCACTGTCCACTCCCTCGGTTAGGTCCTATGTCTACGACGAACGGCCGGGGGCCGCATCGACCGGATCTGCCGGATTCTCCAGAACTGAACCCGGCACGACCAACACCCGGGACACCAGCGCCGTCAGGGCCCGGTGCGCCGGCCGTCGAGGAGCGGGTCGCCGGGCCGGCGCATGGTCTCGCCGGCCAGGCTGCGGCGGCGCCAGGCGATGCCCGAGAGCGCTTCGAGCACGACCCGGTTGGCGAGATACGCCGTGACCTCGGCGTGGTCATACGGCGGGGAGACCTCCACCACATCGATGCCGGCCAGCGGGAGCTCCATGGCCAGGCGGCGCACGGCATCGAGCAGCTGGCGGCTGCTCAGCCCGCCCGGCTCGGGCGTGCCGGTGCCCGGGGCCATGCCGGGGTCGACCACGTCCACATCGACCGAGAGGAACACGGCATCGCAGTCGTCCAGGGCGATCTCGGAGGCCTCGGTCAGCACCTGGTCGAGCCCCTTGTCCACCACCTCGGTCATCTCGAAGCTGCGCATGCCCTGCTCCGCCATCCAGGCCAGGGTCTCGGGCTCGGGCCAGTAGCCCCGCAGGCCGACCTGGAGGAAGCGGTCGCCCCGGGTGGCGCCCGACTCAATGAGCCGGCGCATCGGCGTGCCGTGCCCGTGCAGGTGGCCGTAGTGGCTATCGCCGGTGTCGGCGTGGGCATCGAAGTGGATGACCGAGACCCGGCCCCAGCCGACATGGCGGGCCACGCCGGTCACGTCGGGCAGGGCGATGGTGTGGTCGCCGCCGAGGACGATCGGCAGCGCGCCGCTCTGGGCGATCTGCGTCACCGCCGCCTCCAGGCGGGCCAGCGCCTCGTCGGTCTCACCTGAGACCATCTCGACGTCGCCCACGTCGACCACCCCCAACTCCTGGAGTGGGTCGACATCGAGGGCCAGGTGAGGCCGGCGGCCGTCGTGGGGCAGGTAGTCGGTGATGCGGATGGCCAGGGGACCGAACCGGCATCCGGGGCGGTGCGTCGTGCCACCGTCGAAGGGGGCGCCGATGATCACCGCGCCGGCCCCGGCGTAGCTGGCCGGGTCGGCCAGGTCGGCTTCGGGTACGCCCACGAAGGTGGCGTCGGGTCCGTACATGTTGCCCAGTCGCATGGCGACCGACCCTACCGGCGCCGTGTTTCGGTCAGAAGAACTCGGTGGTTACGCCATCTCCGCCGGCTGGGCCCGGTCCCAGGCCCGGCGCAGCACGGTCACCATGGTCTCGGTGTCCTGCGCCCCCGGCACGGGCCAGGTGCCGTTGATGAGGAAGTAGGGCACGCCGGTGACCCCCATCTCCTGGGCCGTCGCCTCGTCGGCCCGCACCTCGGCGGCGAGCCCGTCGCCGGCCAGCACCTGCTCAACCGCGGTGCGGTCAAGGCCGGCCGTGGTGGCCACGCTGAGCAGCACTTCGGGGTCCGAGAGCAGCCGGCCCTCGGTGAAGTAGGCCGAGAAGAGGCCTTTCACCACCGCCTCCTCGAACTGGGTGCCCCGGGCCAGCTGGGCCACCCGGTGGGCGTCGAACGTGTTCCCCAGCTGAATCCGGTCGAACTGGAATTCCATCCCCACCTCGGCCCCGAACGAGGTCAGCCGGTTGTGGCCGGCCCACACCTGTTCGGGGTTCATGCCGTACTTGGACGCCAACACCTCTTCCATGGTCTGGGGCCGCCGGGCCGGTGCCCGTGGGTCCAGTTCGAACGAGCGGTGACGCACGGTGATCTCGTCGCCGTGTTCGAACTGTTCCCGGGCCGCGTCGAGCCGGTAGATCCCCAGCGCGCACCAGGGACAGGCGAAATCGGACCAGATGTCAATCTGCACATCAGGTAGAACCCCGCCCGCCGGGCCCTATTCCCGGGCCCGCTCAGGCTTCCCAGGACGGCACGCCGTGCGCCAGCACCTCAAGGAGATCGGCCAGGCGCTGGTGGCGCCCCACTCAGGCGGCGGCTGACTCCAGCCAGGCGCCGGCGGCCAGCAGCTCTTCTTCGCTCTGGGCCGGACCGATCAGCTGGACGCTGGCCGGCAGCGGCCCGCCAGTGGGCACCGGCAGCGACAGCGCCGGCACCCCGGCCAGGTTGACCGGAAGGGTGCAGCGGGCGATGAGCAGGTCACTGCCCTGGTCGATGGCGGGCGGGAAGATGGTCAGCGTCGGCGTGACCAGGAAGTCGACCCGGGTGAACAACTCGCCGAGCGTTGCCTGCCAGGCCCGTTGACCGGCCCAGGCCGCCTGCACGGCGGCCTGGTCGAAGGTGGCACCCATCTGCAAACGCTGGCGCACGTCCGCCCCGATCCCGTCCGGATCACGGCCCACCAGCTCCTGGTTCGACGTCCAGGCCTCGGCCACCAGCAGGAGACCGGCGTCCCGGGTGGACTGGTCCCACGCCGGCACGTCGAGTTCGACCACCGACCATTCGGTCTGAGCCAGGGCCCGGTCCACCGCCTGGTCGATGAGCGGGTCCGCCGGCGGTCGCAGCCGCCCCACGACCAGCTCCCGGCGCGGGGCCACGGTGAACCCCGGCTCCAGCAGGGTCATGCCCTGGACCAGCCCGGCCACATGGCGCGCCATGGGCCCGACGGTGTCGAAACTGGGCGAGAGGGGCCACACGCCCTGAAGCGGGACCCGGCCCCATGTGGTCTTGAGGCCGGCGGTCCCGCAACAGGCGGCCGGGATGCGCACCGATCCCCCGGTGTCGCTGCCGTAGGCCACGTCGGCCTCGCCCGTGGCCACCGCCACCGCCGATCCGCTGGAGGAGCCGCCGGGGACCAGCGTCGGGTCCAGCGGGTTGACCGGGGTGCCGTACCAGGGGTTGATCCCGGTCACCCCGAGCGCCAGTTCGTGCAGGTTGGTGCGACCTACGATGCGGGCGCCGGCCGCCCGGGCGCCGGCCAGACAGGCGGCATCGCGTTCGGCCGGCTCGGCCCGTTCGGCCACGGCGCGGCAACCGGCCGTAGTGGGCTGCCCCTCCATGTCGATGAGGTCCTTGACGGCCAGGCGGATCCCGTCGCCGGTGGTGTCGTAACGGGTGATGAATGTCGTCATTGGCCTTGCGCCGGGCTCAGGGGTGGGTCCATGCCGCGTCTGACGTCCACTGCACCAGCATGACCGCCCCGATGCCCACCAGGATGACCAAGGCGATCACCAGCGGAACGACGATCCCCGAGTGCACCACCAGCACGGCGCCGATCAGGGCGCCGAGGAACATGGCCACAATGGAGAGGACGCGGCGGCCGGCGCCCGCACCCTTACCGCCCACCATGGTGCTGTCGGCCGCCGTGCCGACGATGGTCAAGGTGAGCACCGTGGTGGTCAGGTCGGGCACGGCCAGTTTGCGCGCCGTGGCGTTCTGCAAGCCCATGGCCAGGGCCAGCAGCACAATGAGCGGATAGCGGTACCCCGAGCCGACCGGGGTGGCGCTCAGCGCGGCCAGCCCCACCGACGCGGCCACGAAGATGCTCTGCAGGGAGACGGCGCCATGAAGGAGCCGGCCCCGATGGTCCCCCCGACGCGCGCCCAATCGCCCGCCGATGAGCGCACCGACCCAGAACAGGGCTAAGGCGACGGCCGATCCGGCGATGGAGAAGCCGGGGGCGCCGACCAGGGCGAAGGCCAGGAACACCACGTTGCCGGTCATGTTGGCCACGAAGACGTGACCCAACACCAGATAGCTGAAGGCGTCGACCAGGCCGGTGACCAGCGTGAGAGCGAGCAGGAGCGGCGGGAGCGGGCCGTGCCGGGTGTCGGCGCCGGGAACCAGGGTCTGGCGCACTTCGGTGAGGAAGCTCATGGGGCTCTCCCTTCGTCAGGACGGACGGTGGCGTGACCCAGACAGCATGCCCCCGCTGGGGTATCGAGGGGCAAGGTGTACCATAGGTGTATGGCTCGCACAAACATCGACCTGGATGACGAAGCCTGCCGGGCGGTGATGGCTCGCTACCACCTGTCCACCAAGCGCGAGGCGGTCAACTTCGCCCTGCGGGCCATTGCCGCGGAACCGCTCAGCCCGGCCGAGGCCCGCGGGCTCAGGGGCTCGGGCTGGGAAGGAGATCTGGGCAACATGCGGGACGGCCGGGCCGGGTGATCCTGATTGACACCTCCGCCTGGATTGAGTTCCTGCGCGATACCGGCAGCGACGTCTGCCTGCGAGTCGAGGAACTTTCCGGCACGGAGTTTTCCCTCTGCCTCCCCGTCCGCATGGAGGTGCTGGCCGGCGCCCGCGACGAACGGCATCTCCATGACCTGAGAAGGCTCCTGGCCCGGGGATCCCTCCTCCCGACCGAGGCCGTCGACTTCGAGGAGGCCGCTGCGCTCTACCGCGTCTGCCGGAGCCGCGGGGAGACCGTCCGCCGCATGTTGGATTGCCTCATTGCCAGCACGGCCATCCGGGGCGACGTGCCGATCCTGCACAACGACGCTGACTTCGACGTGCTGTCGCGACACACCGCGCTGCAGATTGAGCGGCCGTAGGCCCACGGTGGCTCAGCTCGGCCGGACCACCTCGGTGGCGTACTTGGCCATGATGGCGGCGATGGCCGCCGGGTCGGGCGGACCGCCGGTGAACTGCGCCAGCTCCCGGAAGTAGTCAATGTAGAGGTCAGGCGTCACCGTGCAGAGCAGGACCACCGGGGTGCCGCCCGGATTGGCGAACGTGTGCGGCGTCCCGATGGGCGTGGAGATCATGACGCCCGGTTGCGCATCTATCTCCTCGACGCCACAGGTGAACCGCGGATTGCCCGAAACGACGTAGAACGTCTCATCGTGCTGTCGATGGACGTGTTGCGGTGGGCCGTCCACATGAGGCGGGATGGTGACCTCCACCACGCCGAGTCGATGGTCGGTCGACGAGCCGTCTTCGAGGATCCGGATGGTGAGCGCCCCGGCGGCGATGGTCTCGCCTCCCGCCAGATCAGTGACGATGATGGACATCAGGAGACGCTGGACTTCAGGAGTCGGCTATTTCAGAGATGAACATGTCGCAGCCGTTGGCGGCGAACTCCCCGACATCGGCCGCGGCCGCCGCTCCCTCCGTGCTGGCCATGCCGGCACCGAGTGCCTCCATGGAGCCGAACGTGAGCTCGGCCAGGAGGGCGTAGCGGGGCTCCTCGCCGGTCGCCGTGGCCACCACCTTGGACCATTCGAAACTCTCCAGGCCGGGGATGGCCCGGGCCAGCGGGGCATGGACCCCCAGGTAGTGCGCGAAGAAGGCGTCCGCGTCGGGGGGCTGGTTGTAGGCGACGGTGAGTCGTGTCTTTGGCATCAGGCTTACCTTATCGATCCCAGAAGCGTTTTTGAAGGTCATTACGGGGAGGAAGGCGACTCCAGGGTGCGCCGGTACACGTTGGTCTGGCGGCGCTCGAAGCCGAGCCGGAGGTAGAGCCGGTTGGCCGCCTCCCGCTCCGGACGCGAGGTCAGGTCGACCGTGCGGGCGCCCTGCTGATCGGCCTGGTCCAGCGCGGCCTGAACCAGGGCGCTGGCCACGCCGGAGCCCCGGGCGTCGTCGTCGACCACCACATCCTCAATCCAGGCCCGGACCCCGGTGGGCAGCAGGAAGACGGCCAGGGTGAGCATGCCGACGACCCGCCCGTCGTCCTTGGCCAACAGGAGGGTGGTGGCCGGATCGGCCATGATCCGGTTCAGCTCTTCCACACTGGGCGGCGGGGACGACCTGGAGAGCTGGGGGATGAGGACGGCGACCGCCGCGCCGAGGTCATCGTCAGCCGAGGCGGCTACCTCAATGCTGATCACGTCCGGTCGGGATCGCCTCGCCACATCGGTTGGCGCACGCTGTCGTAGAGGACGTCGCGGTGCTCGCCGTTGAGGGCGGCGAACACGTGGTCACCCCAGCGCTCCACCCCCACCATCGGCGAAGGCATGGTGTCACGGGTGAACCAGCCGACGTCGCGGCATTCGAGGGGGTGGGGATTGAGCTCCCCGCCGACGGCACGGCAGTAGAAGAGCATGGAGTAGAGCGGGACCCGGGTGAAGCCCAGGCGCAGCCCATCGAGCACGGCGATGAGGCGTACCGGCTCGACTTCTATGCCGGTCTCCTCCTCCACTTCCTTGACCACCACCTCGGCCGCCGAGTAGCCGACGTCGCACCACCCGGTGGGGTAGAGCCAGATCCCCGAGTCGGCCCGCTGAATGAGGAGCAGCTCGCCCCGGTCGTTGCCCACGGCGGCCCCGACAGCCACCTTGGGGGTGACGTAGCCGGGCACGCCCTTGCCCACCGTGTTCATCCACTCCTGGACCAGGCCGTCGGCGTCGGCCGCCCCCTCGACCTCCTCGTCGGCCTCGAAGCGGATGTCGGCCGCCACCTTGAGGATCTCCTCGAAGCGCTCCTGCTCGTAAAGGCTCTCGGTGAAGCCCAACCCGGTGCGGGCGATGGCGGACAGGCTCTCGCTCCAGCGCAGCAGGGTCTTGAGAGGGACGGACCGATCCACGGACGCTGACGCTACCGCGCCCCGCCGCCTGGGCCAGAATGGCACGTGCCTGTCAACGAAGACTGCCGTCACTACGTGATGCGGACGACACCCCGGGGCGATCGACTGGAGCGGTGCAAGGTCGACGCCAACGAGCCGCTGCCCTTTGCCTGCCCCGAGGGTTGCCTCTTCTACGAGCCCCGCAAGGTCTCCTCGGCCGGGTGGCACGTCCCCCGCGACGACGAGGGGGACGGCCACAAGCGGCCTTAGGCGTTACGACTCGAGGATGTCGCCCAGCAAGTCGATGGTGATGCCCTCCTGGCGTAGCCAGTCCAGGGCGGCGTCGATCTGCAGGGCGTCGCCGTCGATCTCGCAGATGATCCAGCCCCGGTGCTCCTCCACGTCGGCCCGCCGGATGTTCGGCTCCACGTCGAACTGGCGCACCAGGGTGGCCAGCACGGCCCGGCGCACCTCGGACTCGGGGAAGGTCAACTTCACCTTGACGTGGCTCACGCGTCCTCCTCAACGGCCCCGGTGGCCTCGATCGTCCCGACCGCATTGGTCCCGACGGCGGCGGGCAGCAAGCGGTTCATGCTGCCCGAATGGAATCCCTCCAGGTCCAGCGACACGAACGTGAACCCGGCCGCCTGCACCGCCGCCACCACCTCGGCGCGGCGGGCCAGCACGTCTCCCAGGGCGTCGGCCTCGACCTCCAGCCGGGCGGCGGCGCCGTGGTGGCGCACCCGCAACTGGGTGAACCCGAGGGCGTGCAGGGCGGACTCGGCGGCATCAACGGCCGAGAGGCGACCCAGGGTGACCGGGGTGCCGTAGGGCAGGCGGGAAGCCAGGCAAGCGGCGGCCGGCTTGTCCCAGGTGCGCAGGCCGAGCTCCCTGGACCAGTGGCGGATGTCGTCCTTGGTGAAGCCGGCGGTCACCAGCGGGAAGGTGGCGCCACCGGCAGCGGCGGCGGCCTGGCCGGGGCGGTAGTCCCCGAGGTCACTGACGTTGACCCCGAGGATGACCTGGGCCGACTCGGCCTGGGCCAGCGGCCCGAGGGCCGACATCAGCGCCGTCTTGCAGCGGGCACAGCGGTCGGCGCCGTTGGCCACATAAGCGGGATCGTCCATCTCCCGGGTCGGGACCCCGACCCAGCGCAGATCCCACTCCTGGGCCAGAGCCCGGCAGTCGTCGGCCTCGTCGGCGGCCAGCGAGGGCGAGATGGCGGTGGCGCACAGCACCTGGGCCCGGCCGAGCGTGTCGTGGGCCACCTTGGCCAGGAGGGCGGAGTCGGTGCCCCCGCTGAAGGCGACCACGACCCGCCCCAGGTGTCGCAGCTCATGGCGCAGGGTGTCCAGGGAGGCGGTCACGGCAACAGCGAAGCCAGCACGGTGTCGAGGTCGCCCACCATGCCGGTATAGAAAGGACCGAACTCGGCGAAGTGGGCCGAGCCCTCGTCAAAGCGCATCTGGTAGACGCAGTCCTTGAGATCGTCCGGGTGCACCCCGAAGAGGGTGACGCCCCACTCGAACTCATCGAGCCCGGTGGAACCGGTGATGACCTGGAGGATCCGGCCGGCAAAGGTCCGGCCCACCTTGCCATGGCCCATCATGAGCTCCTTACGGCGCTCGAAGTCCAGGGCGTACCAGTTGTGGTCGGCCGTGCGGCGCTTGGACATGGGATAGAAGCAGAACGCCGTCTTGCCCTCGGGCGGCAGCTGAGGGAAGAGGCGGGACTGGCGCATCTCCTCGGGCAGGCCGGCGGCATACTCGGAGACCTCGGTCAGCGAGACGTAGGACTGCACGGGTTGGGCGCCGGCATCCTGCACCGCGGTCTGGAACCGGCGCAGCCGCCAGAGGTCGGGCCCGAGGACCATGAGACCCAGGTCGGCCTTGTGGCCGAGCATGGCGGCGGCCACCACCTGATAGCCATCGGCCTCGGCCGCTTTGACGGCCTGGCGCAGGCCGTGGCCATTGCACGTGGGGGGCACCCGGCAGAAGAGGTGCAGGACGGCCCAGCCGCTGGCCGGGGTGAGCGGGGAGTCGGCAGCCACGGACGTCAGTGTAGAGAACAGGGCCGGCCCCCCGGCGGGGAGCCTGGTTGGCCTACTGCTCTCTCGGGGCGGCCGACGCGTTGCGGGCGGCCGACCGGTCGTCAATCAGGGGGAGGTACTCAGGCGACGATCCGATCGTCCCCCCGGCCACCTCCACCCAGGCGTGAGCCAGGAAGGCGTCGGCCGACGGGGCGACGCCGAGGCGCAGGACCGGATGGGCCCGGCGCAGGATGTGCCCGGTGACCAGCGCCTGGCGGAGGCACGGGCCGTCAGCGAAGGGCCAGCGGGGAGCCACCACGCCCAGGGTGCCCAGCTGACCGGCCTGCCACCTGGTCAGCCGGTCGGACGGCCCATCGGGGTCGGGTTCGGCTCGCACCGGCGATCGCGCATTGGTCGAATCCAGCGGGACACCCATGAGCCGGCTCACCCGGGCCACGGGGGCCAGGCGCACCGCCACCTCGACCACCAGCATCCAGAACAGCACAGGAGGCAGGAAGGGCAGGCGCTTGAGGCGCCGTTTCGCCTTGCCCCAGCCCGGGCCCCGGAGCGGCGGGCTCACCCTTCGAGCAGGTCCTGTTCCTGCAGTGAGCTGATGAAGGCGTCCACGTCCTGTCCGGCCACCGCCGGGTCGATGTGGTGCTGATCCACCAGCGCGTCGACCAGCACGGCGCGCTCGCTCCCGCCTTCGAGCAGGCCCCAAAGGAAGGTGCCGGTCTGATTGAGGCTGAAATACCGTGACGACCGCAGATCCAACCCGACCAGCGATCCGTCCACCTCGCGGCAGACCAGGTCCTTGCGGCGGCTCAACTCCACGGCATCTTTCCTTCCCCGGCGGTCGTGCCCGCTGTCCGGCCCGGCGGTGTCGGCGTCGCTACCGCCGGGTCCGCCCTTCGCTCCCACATGCAGCTGGGCCAGCTTAGGGCTCCGACCCGCGGGGTCAGGATCCCGGCCGGACCCCTGCGCTACTCTCCCTTTTCCGGGGGTTGCCGTGGCCCAGGGCACCTCTCCCTCACTCATGACGCGCTCCCGCCCCGACGGCATGGATCCCGAACTATCGGTCCCTTCCGTCCCCTCGGTCCCTTACGCCATGAGCCCGTTGGAAGTGGCCTGGGGTTACGTGGCCGGCGGCACCCTGCCGGCTGAACCAGCCGTGCCGTCGGCGGCTCGGCAGCCGTCGTCGCGGACGCCGGTCGAAGCGCTCGAGGATGCCCTGCGGCCGGCCCTGCGCCGCCACCCCTGCCTGATTGAGTTCTCCGGCGGGCGCGACTCTTCGCTGGTCCTGGCCATCGCCGTCCGACTAGCCCGCCGTGAGGGCCTGCCCGAGCCGGTCGCCTTCACCCAGCGCTTCCCCGGGATCCCCGAGACTGATGAGACGGAGTGGCAGGAGCTGGTGGTGGCCCATCTCGGGGTCACCGAGTGGGAACGGGTTTCCATCACCGATGAGGTCGACCTGCTCGGCCCAGTCTCGCAGCGTTCGCTGCTCCGCCACGGCGTGGTCTGGCCGGCCACCGCCCACACCCGGGGGGCGCTCCTGGTCCGGGCGGCCGGCGGTGCGGTGGTTACCGGCGAGGGTGGCGATGAAGTGTTCGGGCCCCGTCGGCTGACGCCGCTGCGCGCCCTGCAGGCCCGGAAGGTGCCGTTCAACCCGCACACCCTGCGCTACGTGACGCTGGCCCTGGCCCCGCTGCCCGTGCGGCGCCGGGCCATGCAGGGCATGTACCAGCGGACACTCGGCGTCACCTGGCTGCGTGAGGAGGCCCTGTCCGCCCTGACCCGGGCGTTGGCGGCCGATGCCGCGGCCGAACCGATGGAGTGGCGGCGGGCGGTGCGGCGGCACCTGCGAACGCGGACGGTCCGATCCGGCCTGGCCACTCTGGACAGCCTGGCCCGGGAGGCCGACGTGGCCAGCTTTCACCCGCTGCTCGACACCGCCTTTGTCGATGCCCTGTGCCGGGCCGGCGGCCGATCGGGCTATCTCGACCGCACGGCCACCCTGCGGGCGCTCTTCGGAGACTACCTACCCGAGGCGGTCCTGACCCGGACCACCAAGGCCACCTTCGGCCGGGCCGCCTTCAACGAGTACAGCCGGGCCTTCGTGGTCCAGTGGAACGGCGAGGGGATCGATGGCGACCTGGTGGACGTTGACGCCCTGCGAGCCGTCTGGCGAGCCGAGGTCCCCCACGGCATGAGCTACGCCCTGCTCCAGGCCAGCTGGCTCGCCGCCCAAGGTGGCGACGGAGGGCCCAACCCGACGACCCCGTGAGCACGGTGCGGCGACGCCGTCACCGCGCTCCGGAGTCTGCCGGTTCCCTAAAGGCGCAGGGCGTTAGGACGCCCCGTGGGCCGTCGAGCCGAGGTAGTCAGTGGTCACCGCGTAGGTGGCCGTGTAACCGTTGTCGAGCAGGATGGTGGCAATGTTGGCGCTGCAACTGGCCGCGCCGGCGCTGTTGGTCAGCGCCTGGCAGAGGAAGGTCGACCCGGCCGTGAAGCGGATCACCTGCCCGGCGATGGGGGGGCCGAACGGCGTGAGCAGCGTGGCCGACACGACGCCCTGCACCGTGGCCGCGGCCGCGCTGAGGGTGGTGGCGGCCGGGCCGACGTTCTGGGTCAACCCCTTGCTGCTGGTGCCGTAGTTGGTGTCCCCGCTGTAAGTGGCGGTGATGGGATCAGCGCCCACCGGCAGGTTGCTCACGGTCAGCGCGGCCTTGTCGCCACCCGCGCCCACGGCGAGGGGGGCCGTGCCCAGGGTGGTCGATCCCTGCGTGAAGGTGACGGTGCCGGTCGGTGTGCCGGTCGACGGCGCCACCGGACTCACGGTGGCGGTGAACGTCACCGCCTGACCGAAGCTGGAGGGCGCCGGGGTGCCGGTCAGGGCGGTCTGGGTTGGGATGACCCCGACGGCCTCGGCAATGGTGGGCGAGACACTCGCCGAGAAGTCGAACTCACCCGAGTAGGAGGCGTGGAGACTGTGCGCTCCCTTGCTCAGGGTCGACGTCGTCATGGAGACACTGCCCCCGCTGAGCGTGCCCGAGCCGATGATGTTCGTCCCGTCGAAGAAGGTGATGGAACCGGTCGGGGTGCCCGCCCCCGGAGCGGTGGGCGTCACGGTGGCCGTAATGGTCACCGGCTGGCCGAGCGTCCCGGGACTCGGGCTGGCCACCAGGCTGGTGGTGGTCGGCGAGATCTGCACCGGCTGGCCGGCGCTCCCGGTACTGGTCAGGAAGTCGGTGTCACCCGAGTAGACGGCATCGATGTGGTACGTGCCCGGGTTCAGGGTGGAGATGGTCGGGCTGGTGGCCCGCGCCGTGGGCGAGAGGGCCGCCGGGGCGCCCAGCGGCGAGCCGTTCAGAATGAACTGGACGGTGCCGGTCGGGGTGCCGGTGGCCGGGGCGACCGGCGTCACGGTGACCGTGAAGGCCACCGGCTGTCCCTGGACCACCGGGGTGGTCGGGGTCACCGTCGTCAACGACGACGCCTGGTTGACGATCTGGGTCAAGGAGCCGTTGCTAGCCACGAAGTCCGGGTCGCCGCCGTAGTTGGCGCTGATGGCGTGGGTGCCGACCGAGAGCGAGGAGAGCGACGTGGTGACCTGATCAGCGGCGTTGAGGGTGCCCGACCCGATCGGCGTGGCGCCGTCGAAGAAGGTGACGGGGCCGGTGGGGGTGCCCGCCCCGGGCGCGTTGGCGCTCACCGTGGCGGTGAAGGTGACCGTCTGGCCCGACACGGTCGGGTTGACGTCAGCCCCCAGCACGGTGGTGGTGGGATCGGGCTTGACCACCTGGGTGGCCGAGTTCACGCTGCTCCCGCCGGCCCCACTACCGGCGTAGTTGCCGTCACTGTTGAAGTAGGTGGCCGAGATCGTGTACATGCCCGGGACCAGAGCCGAGTCGGACGGGGACGTGGCGGCGCCATTGACCAGGTTGACCGAGGGCCCGTACGAGACGCCGTTGATGGCGAACTGGACCGCACCGGTGGGCGTACCCGCCCCCGGGGCGTTGGCGTTCACCGTGGCACTGAACGTGACGGCCTGGCCGAAGACCGAAGGGTTCGGTGCCGACGAGATCACGGTCGTGGTGGGATCGGGGAGCACGAACTGGCCTTCGGTCCCGGTCGATCCGGTGTAGTTGCCATCGCTGTTGATGTACTTGGCCGTGATCACGTGATGGATGGTGGTGGAGAGGGTCGAGATGGGCACGCTGGTGGCCTGGCCACCGCTGAGCGCGACAGTGCCCAGGTCGTTGCCGTCGGTCAGGAAGTCAATCGCGCCGGTCGGGACCCCGGCACCGGGAGCCAGCGAGACCACGGTGGCGGTGAACTGCACCGCCTGGCCGAAGACCGAGAACCCCGGGCCGGCCGGGCCGTCGGTGGAGGAGACCACCGTGGTCACGGTGAGGGCCGGGCTGACGATCTCGGTCAGCGGGCCGCTGCTGGCGGCGTAGTCCTGGCTGCCGGCGAAGTTGGCCGTGATGGTGTACGACCCGGCCGGAAGGACGGCGATGTCGGCACTGGTCGCGGTGGAGACGTTGGCCGTCCCGGTGGGCGTCACCGCTACCGCGCCGCCGATGGGCTGGGCGGTGCCGCCGGTGGGCGTCTCAGTGAAGGTGACGTTGCCGTCGGGGAAGCCAGCGCCCGGCGCCTGTGTCCCCACGGTGGCCGTGAAGTGGACCGCCTGGCCGAACTTCGTGTTGATGACCGACGAGGAGATTGAGGTGCTGGTCA
The DNA here is from genome assembly GCA_035552095.1 of Acidimicrobiales bacterium. Lineage (GTDB taxonomy): Bacteria > Actinomycetota > Acidimicrobiia > Acidimicrobiales > RAAP-2 > Bog-473. Next base: position 21,265 of record DASZMA010000119.1, read on the forward strand.
TGGCCGGGGTGATGACCTGGTTCGCCGTGTTGCTGCTCCCCAGATAGTTGGTGTCCCCGCTGTAGACGGCGCCGATGGTGTGGTTGCCAGCCGGAAGGGTGGCGTCACTGATGGAGACGGGGTTCGAGCCGCTGATGGTGATCGGCGAGCCGTAGTTGGTGCCGTCCTCGGTGAACTGGACGGTCCCGGTGGGGGGAGTGGACGAAAGGGTGGGCGACACCGACGCCGTGAAGGTGGCACTCTGACCGAAGGCGGCCGGTGAGGTGCTGACCGCCGTGCTCGAGGGGTCCTGTCCGACCGTGAACGCCACCGGATCACTGGCCGAGGTGAAGAATCCGCCCGCATAGGAAACGGTCAGGGTGGCGGCGCGGGGCGGGCCGGCAATGGGCAGGTTGGCCGTGGCCACGCCGGCGGTGGTGGTGCCGCTGACCGTGGTGCCGTCCGACAGGGCGAAGCTCACCGTGGTGCCGTTGGGCGGGGCGACCCCGCTCTGGTCGGTCAGGGTGGCCTTGACCGGGATGGTCTGGCCCTGGGCGGCCTCGGCGGCACCGCCGTAGACGAGGCCGCCCACGTTGGTCACCGTGACCGTTTCGGTCGCGTTGGTCGCCTTCACGCTGATCAGGCAGATCGTCTTGCCTGGCTGCTCGGTGCTGTTGACGTGGTACGTCCCGTTGGTGAAGAGGTCGGTTTCCCACTGGGCGGAAAACGGGGCGGCACCCGTGGAGTTCGACGACGAGCCGAGCGCGTCAACGTTGGTCCCGCCCGCATTGGTGATGAACATGGTCGTCGAACCAGAACTGGTGGCGATCGTGCAGTTGACGCCCTTGCTCTGCTGCCCGTCGTCACTGACGGTCACCGTGCCATGCACGACGGCACCGCTGGCCGGCGCCGTGATGGCGGCCCCGGCCGGGAGGGTCATTGCCCCTACAATCACGCCGGTCATCAGCGCGATACCCGCTGTCGCTCCGAATCTTTTACGCACGATCTTGGTCTCCTTCTGCGGAATGTTCTCGGTATGCAGTTTCGTGGTGGTCCTGGGCAGAGTGCCCCGACCCCAAAATGGGTGAGGTGGCCGGTTCGAAACTGCCGGGCCTAGCCGGCGCCCTTGGCCGCGAAGCCCAGGTAGTCGATGGAACCGCTGTAGATCGCCGTGTAGCCGCTCAAGAGCACGGAGCTGAAGCCGGCACTGCTGGTGCAGCTGGCCACGCCGTTGGTGTTGGTGACGGCGGTGCAGATAAACGTGGACCCCGTGCTGAAGGAGATCGGCTGACCGGCGATCGACCTGTGGTTGCTGGTGTTGGTCAGCGTGACCGACAGGGTCTCAGTCGAGGGGGTGAGGACGCCGACCTTCATGGACGCCGTGGCGGGGGCGATTGAGGTCGGGGCGATCTGCACCGTCTCGGAGACCGGTGTCGACGAGGCCACCCCGTACATGGCGTTCCCCTGGTACACCGCGGTCAGGCTGTAGACGCCCGGGTTCGGCGCGGTGATGGCGATGCCGGCCCGCTGACCCAGGGTGGTCGCCCCCAGTGGGGCCTGCCCGAGCAGGGTGGAGCCCTGGAAGAATTGCACCAAGCCGGTCGGCGGCGTCATCGGCCCGGTGTTCGGCGTCACCGTCGCCTGCAGAATGATGGAGTTGCCGAAGACCACCGGGTTGGGATTGGCCACCAGCGTGGTGGTCACCCCAATCGGCGCCACCACGAAAGTGGTGGAGCCCGCCACGCCGGCGAAGTCCGCGTCACCGGTGGCGATGACCGACACCGTGTAGGTGCCGGGCACCAGGATGGAGCTGTCCCCGACACTGGCCGCGCCGCCACTCACGGTGACCGGCGCCCCGAGGTCGGCCCCGTTGAGCAGGAACTGGATCTGGCCACCCGGGGTGCCCACTCCGGGTGAGACGGCGTGCAACGTGGCGCTGAAGGTCAAGGCCTGGCCGTAGGTGGCCGGGTTGGCCGACGAAGCGACCACGACCGAGGTAGCCGACTGTTGCACCGACTGCGACAGATCGGCGCCGCTGAGTGAGAAGCTCCCGCCAGTGGAAGTCACGCCGCCGTAGGCCGCGATGATGGTGTGCCCGCCTGGGGCCAGGTTCGAGACAGCCGGACTGACTGCGGTCCCGTTGGCGTCAAGCGCCACCGGTGCACCCAGGTTCGTGCCGTCAACCGAGAATTGGACGGTGCCGGTGGGGGTCCCGCCGTCCGTGCTGCCCATCGGGATGGAGGACACGGTGGCGGTGAAGCTCGTGCCCTGGCCGAACCTGGAGGGATTGACCGCAGAGCTGAGGGCGGTGGAGGTGCCAAACACCGGGGGCGCCACGTCGACCACCTGGTCCAGCGGAGTCGCGGTGGTGCTGGTCGAGAAGTTGGCGTTGCCGGTGTAGGTGGCAGTGATGGTGTTGTCACCCAACGGCAGGTTGGCCAGCTGCAGGGTGGCCTGGTCACCGTTGGCGGTGCTCGAGAGGGTCACTGACCCCATCGGCGTGGCGCCGTTGAAGAAGTTGACCGTGCCGGTCGGCGTACCCGAACCGGGCGCCACCGGTGTGACGGTGGCCGTGAAGCTCACCGCCTGGTTCTGCACCGAGGGGTTGGGGGTGTCCTGCAGGACGGTGGTGGTCGCGTCCGGGTTGACCACCTCGGACAGGGTGCCGGTGGCGGCCGCGAAGTTACCGTCGCCCGAGTACTTCACCGAGACCGAATGGGTCCCGGCCGAAAGGCCGGCCGGTACCGAAATGGTGGCCACGCTGCCCGAGAGGGCCAGCGGGGAACCGATCTGCGTGCCGTCGATCGACACGGTGGCCGTGCCGGTCGGCACCCCGCCCCCGGGGACCTTGGGCGCCACCTGAATGTCGAAGGTGAGGGCCTGCCCGGTCACGGCCGGGTTGGACGAAGGCGTGACGGTGACCGTGGTGCCGTCCGGCTGCACGTTCTGCTGGACCGGCGCCGAGGTGCTGGCGGCGTAGGTGACGAAGCCGTCACCCAGGTAGGAAGCGGTGAGCGAATCCGAGCCGACCGGCAGGCTGGTCACGGCCAGGGTGGCCTGGTCAGGCGTGCCGCCGCTCAGGGCGACGACGCCGAGATCGGTCGTGCCGTCGAGGAACTCCACCGACATGGTGGGCGATCCCGAGCCGGTGGTCGGGGCCACCGTGGCGGTAAGGGTGGTCGTTTGACCAAAGACCGTCGGGTTGGTCGACGACGTCAGCGTCGTCTTGGTGGACGTCAAGGGTGGGTGGACGAACTGGGTGAAAGTGCCGACGCTGCCGACATAGTTCGAATCACCCGAGTAGGTGGCGACAATGTCGTGCGACCCGTTGGCCAGGGTCTGTCCACCGGTGATGGTGGCAATCCCGCTGGCGGGCAGAGTGACGGCGGCACCCAGCGGAGCACCGTCGGCGGTGAAGAGCACCGTGCCGGTCGGGTTGGTGGAAATGGCGGGACCACTCGGGGCCACCGTGGCCGTGAAGGTGATGGCGTCGCCGATAGTGGCCTCAGCGTCGCTGGAGGTGAGGGAGGTGGTGGTCAGATCGGTCGTCACCGTGAAGGGCGACGTGGCCGAGCTGGCGGCGTCAGCCGCGCCCCCGGCGTAACTGGCGGTCAAGGTGTCCGACCGAGGGGGCGTGGCCACGTTCAGCGAGGCGGTGGCCACGCCGTTGCTCCCGGTGCTGGTGCTGGCCGTGCCGGACTGGCCGGAGAGGGAGAACACCACCGGCGCCCCGACCACAGGCTGGCCGGTGGCGATATCGGTCACGCTGGCCGAGACGGTGGCACTGCCACCCTGGGCTGAGGTGGTGGCGCCGGTGTAGACGGTCGAGGTGCAGTCCTGGGGGAGGACTTCGAGCGTGGCCTCCTGGAGGATGCCGCCGCTGGTGACCTGGACCGGGAAGGTGCCGCGGACCCCGCCCTTGCCCAGGCCGTCCGACGTGATCGGGGCGACAAAGGTGGTGCTGTAAGCACCGCCTCCGGTGGAGGAGACCGTATGGGTGACCGTCTGGCCAGCGGCGATGACCTCTTCGTCAAGGGCGACGGTCACGCTGGCGCCGGAAGCGCCTGTGCTGAGGTTGCCGGACACGGTCACCGTCTGGCCGCCGCAGGCCACGTTGGGAGCGATCGATTCAGTGGCCGTGGTCGAGGGAGCCGGGTCGTGGACGGCGATGAGCGACTTGGTCAGCTCACCGCAGGTCGTCGCCGAGCTGGTGCTGCAGTGGGTACCCGGAGCCTCGCCGGTCACGTTGTCGTCGGTGGCGATGTTGTTGACCACCGGAGCCCAGTCCTGGACGTCCCACGAGGTGTCCGTGGTGTCGTTGTAGGAAATCTGGTCGACCGCGATGGTGCCGATCCCAGCCGGGCCGGCGAAGGTGGTCTGGGCGTCGGTGGCCGGGGCGTTGATGGTCTGCGTGGTGTTGACCGGGGAGTTACCCGACTCGACGCCGCTGTAGACGACGCTGCCGGTGTCGGTGGCCACGGTGCTCTCGTTCCACGAGTCGCCGTTGTGCAGGCGGAAATCTTCACTGACCTGCGAAGGTCCATAGACCTCGTTGTCGACAAAGGTGATCGCTTCGGTGGCGATGCTGACCTTGGCGCTGGCCGAGATGGTCTGGTCGGTCTCGACGGTGGCCAGGTTCGACATCTGCTGCCACTGCGTGCCGGCGATTGAGCCGGACACGCTGGAGACGGTGAAGCCGCTGGCTGACCCGCTGCCCCCCGTGATGGTGCCGCTCATGTTCTCCTGGTAGGTGTTGTACCCGTCGTGCACCACGTTGACCGCGGCGACGGTGTAGGTGACCTGCAGGTCGATGACGAAGCCTCCCGTGCCCGGGTCGCTGAGCGTGTCGACCTCGTTGTAGGTCCACGACCAGCCTGGGCTCCATGCCGGCACGTCGTTACCGCCAACCTGCGAGGGGGAGGCCCCGGCCGAGGTGGTCAAGGTGGGGCCGCTCAAGGCAACGAAGAACCCCGAAAGGCTGAGAACAGCCGCCATGGGTGCAAGGACTTTCGTGGAGAACCTGCGCACTACCCCGCCCTTCGTTTGGCGCCGACTTCCCTTGCGAGAAAAGACGCGACCTGTAACCGCCCTACATGACATCGTCACGCCGATGATGCCGGGGCGGATGGTAGCGACCGTTAATCCTTGTTGCAACTCATACGAAACATTTATGTTCCGCGAGTGAACGTTGCGTGATCGTGGCGGATGAACCGGGGTGTGTGCGTGTTTTGGTGTGTTGACACGGCCGATGCTGCGTTGGTAAGAAACATCCGTGACTAATCCTGAGGGCACAACAGCTGAGACAGCAACCACGTATGTGGCGCCGCAAGTGACCATGCACGGATCAGTAGCCGACCTGACGTTGGCGACGGTCTCCGGCGCGTCAGTCGACCACACCTTCCCGGCTGGAACGCCGGTCGGCTCCCTCACCTTCTCCTAGTTCCACCGCCGCCAGTACGGCGGCGGCGCGCACCAACGGCGGAGGTGCGGGTCAACCGACCTGGCACGTAGTAGTGGCGACGTTCTATTTCCAAATTAAGCGAATTCCTCAGCTAATTCGCTAATTGCCCCACGGATCACCCGTATTCCCACTGGCGTAGCAGGCCGCATTGCTTCGGCCGGAGCCGGGGCAAGGACGGCGCGCAAGCGTCCTCTTCATATTCCATAGATTCGCACCGGCGCGGTGTTCGCGAACGGTGCTCGGTGACGCTCGCGGTGACGCGTCGGACCGCCTGCGCAAACGGCGGTGTCCGTCGACATGACCGGTTGCTCGTTCAAGCGGACGTAGGCGGTGGTCGCCAACACGACGCCACTCGCTGAGGTGTGGCGTCACGTTCCGACGACGCTGGGCGGTCGCCCTTCCACCCTCCGTTGTCTGAATTTTTTGCAGCCTTGGCAGTGCCGTTGGCGCGTGGCGCGAACGGCTCGCGCCGAGCGCAGTTGGCGGGACGCGTTTCTGTTAAACCAACGATCGTTTAACACCGCTTCACCCGCGTGACCTAGGGCTGAAGTGCCGGCTCGATGATGGTTGCCGCGTCGTGTCGATCAAACCAACGAACGTTTAGTTGATGAAGCGCGGATCGGCGTTGCCAGACCCGAGATCTGCCGGGTCCCGAGCATCCGAAGCATCGGGAGGAACCCGGTGGCGGACCCCGGGTGAGGCCGCGGAGGGCCCTCACCCCAACTCCGACCCCGGACGCGAAGAAGCGCCCCGCGGGGCGCTCCATCGCTCCAGATTTGGTGAGGCTGGTGAGTGGTGGAAGGTGGAGCTACTCCTTAGTAGTCGTCCATCCCGCCGCCCATGCCGGCGTCGACGCCGTCTTCGGGCTTGTCCACAATGACCGCTTCGGTGGTGAGGAACAGGGCGGCGATGGACGCCGCGTTCTGCAGGGCCGAACGGGTCACCTTGGCGGCGTCAATCACGCCGTCCTTGAACAGGTCGCCGTACTCGCCGGTGGCGGCGTTGAGGCCGTGGGCACCCTTGAGGTTGCGGACCTTGTCGACGATGACGCCACCCTCGAGTCCGGCGTTGACCGCGATCTGCTTCAACGGCTCCTCGACGGCCCGGGCCACGATGCGGGCTCCGGTGGCCTCGTCGCCTTCGAGCTTCTCGGCGCGCTCGAGAATGGCCACCTGCGCCCGCAGGAGGGCCACGCCACCGCCGGGGACCACGCCTTCTTCAATGGCGGCCTTGGTGGTGGAGACAGCGTCCTCAATGCGGTGCTTCTTCTCCTTGAGCTCGACCTCGGTGGCCGCGCCGACCTTGATCACGGCCACACCGCCGGAGAGCTTGGCCAAGCGCTCCTGCAGCTTCTCGCGGTCGTAGTCCGAGTCGGTGTTCTCAATCTCGGTCTTGATCTGGTTGACCCGGCCCTTGATGTCAGCCTCTGAGCCGGCACCCTCAATGATTGTCGTCTCGTCCTTGGTGATGACCACCTTGCGGGCGGTGCCCAGCAGGTCGAGGGTGACGTTCTCCAGCTTCAGGCCGACCTCTTCGGTGACCACTTGGCCGCCGGTGAGGATGGCGATGTCCTGCAGCATGGCCTTGCGGCGCTCGCCGAAGCCGGGGGCCTTGACGGCGACCGAGCGGAAGGTGCCACGGATCTTGTTGACCACCAGGGTGGCCAGGGCCTCGCCCTCGACGTCCTCGGCGATGATCAGCAGGGGCTTGCCGCCCTGCATGACCTTCTCGAGCACGGGGAGCAGGTCGCGCACGGCGGTGATCTTGGAACCGACCAGCAGGATGTGCGCGTCCTCAAGGACGGCCTCCATGCGCTCGGGGTCGGTCACGAAGTAGGGGGCGATGTAACCCTTGTCGAAGCGCATGCCCTCGACCAGGTCCATGTCCATGCCGAAGGTCTGCGACTCCTCGACGGTGATGACGCCGTCGCGGCCGACCTTGTCGATGGCCTCGGAGATCATCTCGCCGATCTCGGTGTCGGCGGCGGAGATGGACGCCACCTGGGCGATCTGCGACTTGGACTCGGTCTCCTTGGAGATGCCGTGGATGGAGGCGACGGCCGTCTCGACGGCCGCTTCAATACCCCGCTTGAGCGACATCGGGTTGGCCCCGGCCGCGACGTTGCGCAGGCCCTCGCGGACCATGGCCCAGGCCAGCACGGTGGCCGTGGTGGTCCCGTCGCCGGCGACATCGTCGGTCTTCTTGGCCACTTCCTTCACCAGTTCGGCGCCGATCCTCTCGAAGGGGTCTTCGAGGTCGATCTCCTTGGCGATGGAGACGCCGTCGTTGGTGATGGTGGGGGCGCCCCACTTCTTGTCCAGCACGACATTCCGGCCTTTGGGGCCGAGGGTGACGCGCACGGCGTCTGCCAGCTTGTTCATGCCGGTTTCGAGGCCGCGCCGGGCGTCCTCCTGGAAGGCGATGATCTTGGCCATCTGGTGATTTCCTCCGTTAGCACTCTCGACTGTCGAGTGCTAATAGGAAACCACCTTCGGGCGCCGCGCGCAAGGGCGGCGTCGGCAGCCCGGGTTACCCCCCGGCCACCGCCGGGACAATGGAGAGGGTCTGACCTGGGGTGATGGGGGTGGCCAGCCCGTCCAGGAAACGGACATCCTCGTCAGCCAGGAACACGTTGACGAAGCGCCGCAACCCCCCGGCATCGTCGAAGAGGCGCTCAGCCAGGCCGGGATGGGCCGCATCGAGGGCCTTGAGGGCGTCGCCCACCGTGGCTCCCTCCACCTCGACCTCCCCGGCCCCGCCGGTCAGGGTGCGCAGCTGGGTGGGGATGCGGACGGTCAGGCTCATCGGTTCTCCTCGAAATTGATGGCGGCGTCGAAGGCGGCCAACGTCGGGGTGATGGTAGCGGTGGGCCCGGTGTACCCGGCCAGGGCCTCCACCGTCTTCAGGCCGTGCCCGGTGACCAGGGCCACCACCCGCTCGTCGGGTCGGACAGCGCCCGAGGCCACCAGCTTGCACAGGGTGGCGATCGTCACCCCACCGGCGGTCTCGGCGAAGATGCCCTCGGTGCGGGCCAGCAGCCCGATGCCCTCGAGCACCTCGTCGTCCGTCACGGCGGCGCAGGACCCTCCGCTCTTGCGGATGGCCTCCAGGGCGTACCAGCCGTCGGCCGGGTTGCCGATGGCCAGCGACTTGGCGATGGTCTTGGGCTTGACCGGGCGGATGGCGTCGGTCCCCTCCAAGAACGCCGTGGCCACCGGGGAGCACCCCTCGGCCTGGGCGCCCGAGACCCGGACGTGCGGCACCTCGTCGAGCAGGCCGACCAGGCCCAGCTCGGTGAACCCCTTGGCCACCTTGGTCAGCTGGCTGCCCGAGGCGATGGGCACCACCACGTGATCGGGGGCCCGCCAACCCAGCTGCTCGGCGATCTCGAAGGCCAGGGTCTTGGAGCCCTCGGCGTAGTAGGTGCGCACGTTCACGTTCACGAAGGCCCAGCTCGGCCGCTCGCTGGTCAGTTCGGCGCAGAGCCGGTTGACATCGTCGTAGGTGCCCTCGACCGAGATCACGGTGCCCCCGTAAATGGTGGTCATCATCACCTTGGCCGCTTCGAGGTCGTGCGGGATCAACACCACCGACTCCATGCCGGCCCGGGCGGCGTGGGCCGCCACCGAATTGGCCAGGTTGCCGGTGGAGGCACAGGCCGCCACCTTGAAGCCGAGCTGGCGGGCCTTGGTCAGGGCGACCGAGACCACCCGGTCCTTGAAGGACCCGGTCGGGTTGGCCGTGTCGTCCTTGATCCACAGCTCGCCCAATCCCAGCTCGGCGGCCAGACGGTCGGCCCGGACCAACGGGGTGAACCCGGCCCCGAGGTCGACCGGCGCCTCGTCGTCCACCGGCAACAGGTCCCGGTAGCGCCAGATCGTCCGGGGCCCGGCCTCAATGCGGGCCCGGGTGACGGTGGCGGCGATGCGCTCGTAGTCGTAGGCCACTTCCAGTGGCCCGAAGCAGTAGTCGCAGACGTGCAGCGCCTCAGCGGGGAAGGCGCGCTGACATTCCCGACAACGCAGCCCAGTGACAAAATCGACCATCGGTCCTCCTCATCGATCGGGCATTGGCACCTGTTGCCCCCCTCTGCAGGGTGAACACTGGTTGCCGCGACGTCGACGGGCCCGTCCCTCAGTCGCTCTGGATGATGCGCCAATGATAGCCGCCGCCCACCCCCGCCCGTCAACGCCCGTGCCCGCCGGTCCTGGCCGCTCCGTTTGCGGGTAGAACGCTGCCATGGGCGATGATCTGGGTATGCCGGCCCACCGAGCAGGTCCGCGGACCTATCACCACGGGGATTTCCCCTACGGGCAGGTGCTGGCGACCAAGGGTGACCGCACCGTCTCGGTGTGCATCCCGGCCCGGGACGAGGCCTCGACCGTGGGCTCGGTGGTGCGGGCCGTGGTCCAACCCTTCCTGGCCTCAGCCGGCGGCAACGGGCTGGTCGACGAGGTGATCGTGCTCGATGACGGCTCGGGCGACGACACCGCCGAGCAGGCCGCCGAAGCGGGGGCCCGGGTGGTGCGGGGCCAGAAGGGCGCCGGCGGCAAGGGCCAGGCCATGGCGGCTGCCTTGGAGGCTTCCAGCGGCGACGTCATCGTCTTCCTCGATGCCGACGTGGCCAACACCACCCCGGCCTTCGTGACCGGCATGCTCGGCCCGCTGCTGGCCCACCGCGAGATCGCGCTGGTCAAAGGGTTCTACACCCGTCCGTTGCACGGCGATCCCACCGGCGGCGGTCGGGTGACCGAGTTGGTGGCCCGGCCCGTCCTCGAGCTCCTGTTCCCCGAGCTGTCCGAGGTGCGCCAGCCGCTGGCCGGCGAGACGGCGGCCCACCGCTGGGTCTTCGAGAAGCTGGGCTTCGCCGACGGCTACGGCGTCGAGCTCGGGCTGCTAATCGACGTGGCGCAGCACCTGGGCGCCGACGCCATCGCCCAGGTCGACCTGGGCGAGCGCATCCACCGCAACCGGCCCCTGCACGAACTGCGGCCCCAGGCCGTCGACGTCCTGCGCGCCGCCCTGGATCGCTCCCCCACCCGCCGGTGACCCTTCTCTCGTGAGCGACCTGACGTGAGCGACCTGATGGTCGTCTCCAACCGCGGGCCGCTGTCGTTCCGCTTCAACGCCGAGCACGACCTGCAACCGGTCCCCGGCGGCGGCGGGCTGGTCTCCTCACTGCGCCCGCTCCTCGAGGGCAGCCCGGCCACCTGGGTGTCGGTGACCATGGGGGCGGCCGACCGCGAAGCGGCGGCGCGGGGCCTGCTGGTCGACGATGCCCTGACCCTGTTGCCGGTGGTCATCGACGACGACACCTACCGGGCGGCCTACGACGTCGTGGCCAACACCACCCTGTGGTACCTCCACCACCATCTCTTCGATCTGCCGCGTCGGCCCCGCTTCGACCGTTACTGGCGGCTGGCCTGGGCCGGCTACCACCGCTACAACCAGGCCGTGGCCGACGTGATCACGGCGCGGGCAGCCGACGGCGCCACCGTGCTGGTGCAGGACTACCACTTCTCGCTGCTGGGCCAGTTGCTGGCCCAGGCCCGGCCCGACCTGGCCACCGTGCACTTCAACCACATCCCGTTCGCTGACCCCAACATGGTGCGGGTGCTGCCCGACCAGGCGGCCGACGAACTGCTGACCGGGCTGTCGGGCTTCGGCGCCTGCGGCTTCCACGCCCACATGTGGGAGGCCGGGTTCCGCTCCTGCTACGAGGCCGCCGGGCGGCCGGTCCCCCCCACCTTCGTCTCCTCCCTCTCGCCCGATGAGGCCAGCCTGGTGGCCGAGGCGACCAGCCCGGCCTGCGCGGCATCGGTCGAGGCCCTACGGGCCGAGACGGGCGGGCGTCGTCTCATCGTGCGCTCGGACCGGGTCGAGCCGTCCAAGAACATCGTGCGCGGCATGCTGGCCTTCGAGGAACTGTTGCTGGCCTACCCGCAGTGGCGCGGCGAGGTGGTCCACCTGGCCCTGTCCTACCCCTCACGCCAGGGGCTGGCCGACTACCTGGCCTACGGGGCCGAAGTGACCCACACCGCCGAGCGCATCAACCACGCCTTGGGGACGGCAGACTGGACGCCGATTGTGCTGCACATTGAGGACGACCGGCCGCGCTCGCTGGCTGCCCTGACCATCTCCGACGTGCTGCTGGTCAACCCGGTGCGCGACGGGCTGAACCTGGTGGCCAAGGAGGGCCCGCTGCTCAACACCGCCGACGGCGTGCTGGTCCTCTCGCGCGAGGCCGGCGCTTGGGAGGAGCTGGGCCAGGCCGCTCTGGGCGTCAATCCGTTCGACGTGAGCGGCACGGCCGACGCGCTGCACGCCGCCCTTTCCATGGATGCCGGCGGGCGGGCGCGGCGGGCGGCCACCCTGCAGTCGCTGGTGCGGTCGCGCACCGCGGCCGACTGGTTGCGTGACCAGCTGGCCGCAGCCCGTCCCGCCCGCTGACGCAGCCCCCCGCCTGACTCAGCCCGCCACCCGGGCCAGCTGCTCCAGCAGGGCCAGCGCGCCCGGGGCGCCCTCGACCAGCAGATCGGCCCCGGTCGCTACTTCGGGCGGGCTCTCCGCGTCGACCACGGCCACCCGGGCTACCGCCACGCCGGCCGCCGCCAACTCCCCCAGGGCGGCGAAGGCCGGGAGATCGCCCACGTCGTCACCGAAGGCGGCGACGGCCCGCAGACCCGGGGTGAGGGAACGCACCACCGTCCCCTTGTCGATGTCCAGCGGGGGCCCGAGCTCCACCGACAGGCGGGAACCGTGGGCCCTGAGGCCGCGCTCGGCGACCTGACGGGCAGCGAACGCCTCCACCCACTCGCTGGCCTCGGGGGCATGGCGCCAGTGCAGCGTCACCGTCAATCCCTTGGGCTCGACATGGACCCCGGGCGGCGCCTCGCGCTGGGCAACCGGCACCACCTCGGCGATCACCGCCGCCCACGGTTGGGCTGCCGGGTCGACCGTCCGGGCGCCGTCCGGGCCGATCTGCTCCAACCCGTACAGGCCGACCAGGCGGACCCCGGTGGGCGGACCGAGCACCTGCCGGAGGAAGGCCACCGGTCGTCCCGAGATGATGGCCACCAGCGCGAAGCGGCCGGCCAGGCGGGCGAGCACCTCGGTCACCCCGGGCAGGGGGAAGGCGGTCTCGGGGTCGGCCACGATGGGCGACAACGTCCCGTCGAAATCGAGACAGAGCCCGCTGTGGCCGGGGTCGGCGGCCAGGGGACGCAGGACGGCCGGGAGCTCGCCCACCGGGGGCGGCTAGGTGCCGGCCTGGGTGACCAGGTCGGCCCCGATGACCACGACCACGTCGTTGCCGCTGGCACCGGGAACCGGGACAGCGGTGGTCAGGGCCAGTACGGCGTGGGGTTCAAGACCAAGGGTGGTAGCGATGCTGGCTGCCGCCGCCTGCTGACCCGCCGCGTAGTACACCGCCGAGGAGGTCACCTTGGTGGTGGCGTCCACCGGGGTCTTCAGGGCCCAGCCCTGGGCCTGCAGGACGGTGGTGTAGTGGGCGGCCAGCGCCGCGGTGCTGGTGGCGTTGGCCACCAGCACGCTCACCGAGCTGTGGGGCACGGTCGTCGTGGTGGTGGTGGACCCGCTGGCTGTAGTGGTCGTGGTGGTCGACGCCGGGGGCGCCGCCTCGCCGTTGGTCGGGGGGCGGGTGCCCACGTCGACCAGCGCCGCCACCGCCACCAGAAACACCACCAGCACAATGAAGGCCCGGAGCGGTGAGATGCCCATCGGCGTTCGCCCCCCGTCCGGTCCTCCTGGCTCGGAGAATGGAGGGTCAGAGGCCATTGGAGGTCCAGCCTGCCGGGTCCACTGGCCCTATGCAAGCCATTGGCCAGGTGGGGGCGGGGGCACTGTCCGTCGTGGCGGCTCTGTCCCGGGACCAGCCCGGCCCGACGTGGGAGCGGAATAGGGGCGATGCAGACGCGCTCCTGGTCGAAGGGGCAGACGACGTAGAATCCGTCCGCCGCCCGAGTAGCTCAGTTGGTAGAGCACTTCACTTGTAATGAAGATGTCGCTGGTTCGATTCCTGCCTCGGGCTCAACCCCTGTGTCTCAGGCCGCAGCCGGTACATCGCTGGTGCAGAACTTGCACTTCGTCGCCGCCACCGGCAGACCGCTCGATAGGCAACTGGGGCACGTCTTGGTCGGCGGCGGGTCCCCGAAGACGGTCGTGCCCCGTCGCTTCATGTAGGCCCGGTAGGGGACGACGAGCACGAAGTAGATGACGGCCATGAAGATGACGAAGTAGACGATGGCCGAAACGAACGCGCCGATGTCGATGCGCTGACCGTTGATCGTCCACCCGAGCGACTTGGCGGCCGTCCCACTGCCCTCGGCCGAGTTGACCAGCGGGGTGATGACGTTGTCGGTGAACGCCTTGATCAGGGTGGAAAAGGCCAGGGCGACGACCAGGCCAACGGCAATGACGATGAGCTCACCCTGCATCAGAAAGTTCTTGAATCCCTTCATCTTCCCTCCTGTCGTCATGACGAGTGTGACGTGCGAAACCACCCGCGGGTGGACCGCCAGCCAAGATACCGCCGGCCGGCCCGCTCGTCATTGACCGTCGAGGGCCCGCCCCTCAGGTGGAGAGGGCGCGCTGACGGGCCACCTCGAAGGCGGCCACGGCGCCGGCCACACCGACATTGAGTGAGGGCAACGAGCCGTGTTGGGGGATACACACCACGGCGTCGCAGCGGCGGCGCACCAGTGGGGCCAGACCCTTGTCCTCGCTGCCCATGACGAGAGCGACCGGCCCCTGGCCCAGCGGCAGGTCGTAGAGGGACTGCTCGGACTCGCCGGCCAGTCCGACCGACCACACGCCGAGCTCGGTCATCACGGACAGCGCGGCCGGGATCCCGCCCACCACGGCGAAGGGGAGGTGCTCAATGGCGCCGGCCGCCGTCTTGGCCACCGTCGGCGAGAGCCGGGCCGAGCGGTGCCGGGGCAGCACGACGCCGGTCACCCCGGCGCACTCGGCGCTGCGCAACAGCGCGCCGAGGTTACGCGGGTCGGTGATCCCGGCGCAGACCAGCAGGAAGGGTTGGACCCCTTTGCGGCTGGGCTGGCAGAGGTCCTCGAGGGCGACCGGCTCAATCGGGCGGGCCAGGGCCATGACACCCTGGGGCGATTCGGTGCGGGCCTGGGCGTCCAGGCGGGGGCGGGGCACCGTCTCGAGCGGGACGCGCATTTTGGCGGCCAGCTCTTCAATGCGGTCGAGCAGTGGTGAGGGATCCTGGTCTTCAGCCAGCAGGACCTTGCGCACGGTGCGCCGTCCCACGCTCAGCAATTCGAGCACGGCCTGGCGTCCCTCGACCTGATCACCGCCGAGTTCGCTCGGCTCGCGCTGGTCCGGGCGACCGGACCGGCGGGGCGGCCCGGACCGGCCGTCGCGCTGACGGTCGCTGCCGCCGGTGCCTCCGCCGCCTCGGCGCGGCGACTGACCGCGGGGCGGCGTCACGCCGGCTCCATCAGGACCACGGCCAGGCAGGCGATGCCCTCAGCCCGACCCAGGGCGCCCAGCCCTTCGGCCCGGGTCGCCTTGACCGAGACGGGGGCGCCCAGCACGGAGGAGAGATTGCGGGCGATGTCGTCGGTGTGGGGGGCCAGCCGGGGGGCTTCGGCCACCACGGTGCAGTCGGCGTTGGCGCAGACGAACCCCTGCTCGGCCGCCATGCGCAGCACCTCGGTCAGCAGCGCGGTGCTGTCCGCGCCCTCCCAGGCCGGATCGGTGTCGGGGAAGTGACGGCCCAGGTCCCCCAACCCCACCGCGCCCAGCACGGCGTCGGCCAGGGCATGGCACACCGCATCGGCGTCGCTGTGACCGGCCAGGCCGCGGGCCCCTTCGATCACCACCCCGCCGAGCAGGAGAGGGCGATGGGGGTCGTCGGAGAACCGGTGGATGTCGACGCCTTGTCCGATGCGCACGCTCACGCTCCCAGGAAGTGCTCGGCCGTGCGCAGGTCGGCCGGCGTGGTGATCTTCACATTGCGCGGGTCGCCTTCGACCACCCGGACCCGGCCCCCCAGTGCTTCGACCAGCGCGGCGTCATCGGTCGCCTCGGCGCCGGCGGCGTGGGCCTGGCGCAACAGCCCGGCCCGGAAGGCCTGCGGCGTCTGCACGGCCACCAGCTCGTTGCGGTCCAGCGTCATCGTCACGTTCTGCACGTCGTCCACTTTCTTGATGGTGTCACTCACCGGCAGGCCGGGGATGGCCCCGTCCGCCTCACCGCCGGCCACGATGGCCACCACGGCCCGGAACACGGCCTCGGGGGCCAGGGGGCGGGCCGCATCATGGACCAGGATCACGGCGGCGTCCGCCGGCACGGCGGCCAGACCGGCGCGCACCGAGTTGGCCCGGGTACTTCCGCCCTCGACCACCAGGTCGGCCCCGTGATCACCGTCCCCGCGGCACCCGGGCGGCACCACCAGGACCACCCCGTCGGAAACCGGCCGGCACGCCCGGACGGCCCACTCGGCCAGCGGGCGGCCACCCAGGGTGGCGAACTGCTTGCGCTGGCCGAAGCGCTGGCCCGATCCGCCGGCCACCACGATCGCCCACACCGGCGCGGCCACGTTGCGACTAGTTCAGCGCTTCGTTGAGGCGCTCTTCGGCCGCTTCCTCGTCGACGTTGAGGGCGAAGGTCAGCTCGGAAACCAGGATCTGGCGGGCCCGCTGCAGCATGCGCTTCTCGCCGGCGGACAGCCCCTTGTCCTTGTCCCGGATGGACAGGTTCCGCACCACTTCGGCCACCTGATAGATGTCGCCCGAGCGCAGCTTCTCGGAGTGGTTCTTGTAGCGGCGGGACCAGTTGGTCGGCATGCGCGCTTCCTTCTTGCGCAGCACGGCGAAGACCTCTTCGACCTCTTCGTCGTTGATCACTTCGCGCAGCCCCACACCTTCGGTGTTGTCGGCCGGCACGTTGAGGATCAGGTCCCCGTAGGCCAACCGGAGGACCAGGTACTCCTTCTTCTCGCCGAAGGCGACCTTGGTCTCCCGCTTCTCAATGACGGCGGCCCCGTGATGCGGGTATACGACTTTGTCTCCGACCTTGAACGACACAGATCTCCCTTGCACAGACACGGCGCCCGGCCAGCGACGATTTCAGAGGTTGCGGTACCGGTCCCGGCAGGACAGCCGGTCGGACAGCAGCCCACCATTGTACAGGATTCAGCCGGTCGATGGCCCGGCGGGCTATTCGTAGCGCTCGAAGATGCTGGCCTCGACCATGCGGGCCAAGCCGTCACGCACGGCCCGCGCCGTGGCCGCCCCGATGCCCTCGACCGACTCCAGCTCGGCCGCGCTGGCCGACATGATCTCGGGCAGGCTGCCGAAACGGCCCACCAGGCGCTCGACCAGCACCGCCGAGAGCTGGGGCAGGCGGTGCAGCAGGCGATAACCCCGGGCGGCCATTTCGGCGTGCAGCTGGTCCGGGGCGGCCGGGACGTTCAGCGTCTCGACCACCTGGCCCAGGTCCATCAGGGCGTCGGGGGACATGGAGCGCAGATGGGTCAGCGCCGACTCCTGGTCGGCGTAGTCCCGCAGGACCAGGGTCAGGGTGTCGCTCACCCCGGCGCTGAGCTCCTCGGTCTGGAGGTGGATGAGGCGGCCGTCCGAGCCCAGCTCCACCAGGTGCCCTTCGATCTCCTCGGCAATGCGGCGCACCATTTCGCCGGGTTGGAGGACCGAGACGACGTCACGCACCGAGACGGTGTCCTCCATCTCGAGGCGCGACAGCTGGGTCAGGGCGTCGTCGAAGCGGACCCGGAACCGTTGCAGCGTGGCCAGGGCCTGGCTGGAGCGGTCGATCAGCCAGCCCGAGGTCTGGCTGGTGTGCTTCACCCCGTTGCGGTACACGGCGATGGTGGCCATCGCCTCGGACACGGCGATCACCGGCACGTCAATGGAGCGGGCCACCCGCTCGGCCGTGCGATGCCGGGTGCCCGTCTCGGTGGTGGCGATGCTGGCTTTGGGCACCAGGTGCACGTTGGCCCGGGCGATGCGCGAGGCATCGGCGGCCAGAATGATGGCGCCATCCATCTTCGCCAGCTCGGAGAGGCGCTGCGGGCTGTACTCGGCATCGAGCAGGAAGCCGCCGGTGCAGACGGACAGGACGGCCGGGTCGTCCCCCACGATGATCAGGGCGCCGTGCTTGGCCTGGAGAATCCGGTCCAACCCCTCCCGCAGGGCCGTTCCGGGCGCAATCAGCGCCAGTGCGTCGTTCAGCGGCTGGCTGCCACGGTCGACCACGAGGGCATCGTACCCGGCTCACCTTCCACGAACGCCACGCCGATGGCCTGGAGCAGGGTGCGCACCCGGTAGGCCTCCAAACCCGGGGGCAGCAGTTCGTCCGGCGTCGAGGCCGGGACGATGGCGGTGGTGAAACCGGCCCGGGCCGCCTCGGCCAGGCGCCGATCGACCCCGGGCACCGTGCGCACCTCACCGGCCAACCCGAGTTCGCCCAGGACGATCAGGTCCGCCGGCACGGCCCGGCCCAGCACCACCGAGGCGATGGCCAGCGCCACGGCCAGGTCGGCTGCCGGCTCACTGATGCTGATGCCGCCCACGGCGGCCACGAAGACGTCCCCGCTCACCGAGATGTCGGTGCGGCAGGCCAGCACGGCCAGCAGCAGGGCGACCCGGGAGGCGTCGATCCCCAGGGTGTGCGGCCGGCTGCCGGCCGGGCCGGACCCGAGGAGGGCCTGCACCTCGACCAGCAGGGGGCGGCGACCCTGCAGGACCGGGACCACCACGCTGCCCGGCAGGCCGGTCATGCGGTCGCCCAGTAACAGCGGGCCGGGATCGGGCACGGGCCGTAGGCCGTCCTCGCGCATTTCGAAGATACCCACCTCGCCGGCCGGGCCGAAGCGGTGCTTGACCGCAGTCAGGATGCGCAGCGCGTGGTGGCGGTCCCCGTCGAAGGAGACCACGGTGTCCACCAGGTGCTCCACCGCCCGCGGACCGGCCAGGTCGCCATCCTTGGTTACATGGCCGACCAGGACGATGGGGACCCCGGTCGCCTTGGCCAGCCGGGTCAGCCGCTCCACGCAGGCCTTGACCTGGGCCAGGCTGCCCGCCACGCCGGCCACCTGGTCGTCGGAGACGGACTGGATGGAGTCCACCACCACCAGCGCCGGGTTATGGCGCACGATCGCCTGCTCAATGGCCACCACGTCGTGGCCTTCCAGCGCCAGCAGGTGATCAGGCACCGCCCCGATCCGCCAGGCCCGCCCGCTGACCTGGGCCAGTGACTCCTCAGCCGACGCCAGCACCACCTCGACCCCGGTGGCCGCCACCGAGGCCAGCACCTGGAAAAGCAGGGTGGACTTGCCCACCCCGGGCGGGCCGTAGACCAGGGTCACCGACCCGGCCACGAACCCACCGCCGAGGACGCGGTCGAGCTCGCCCACCCCGGTCGCCATCGGGCGCACCGCGGCGCCGACCACCTGGCGCAGGGACACCGCCTGGGTGTCCGGACCGGCGGCCGCCGGGGTGCGCCGGGTCGCCTGCAGGGTGTTCCACTGGCCGCAGTGCGGACAGCGGCCTACCCACTGAGCGGCGGTGCCGTCGCATTGGACGCAGAGGTAGATCTCAATCGGTCGGGCCATGGCCCGCAACTTAGGAAACGGGTGTGCCAGGGCGCCGCTGGAACCGCCCGACGGCGTGGCCCGGCCGGGCCCGACGCCGCCAGAGGAACGCCACCAGGCAGAGCCCGGCCGCCACCAGCGCCGAAAGCACCGAGACCACGAGACCGATCGACACGCTGGCCGGCCGGTACAGCAGGCGGACGGTGTGAGTGCCGGCCGGGAGGCGTACGGCCTGGAAGGCCACGTCGGCCCGCTGGACCGGCACCGGGTGGCCGTCCACGGTGGCCTGCCAGCCCGGGGCGAAGGTCTGGCGGACCACCAACCAGCCGGGCCGCTTCGAGGTGGCGCGCACGGACAGGGCACCGGCGGAGCGGCTGGTCACCCGCGCCCGGTCGGTCGCCGCCGTCCGGCCGCGGGGGGCACTGAGCGAGCCGGGCCCACGTTGGCGGTACGACGTGGGGTCCAGCACCACGGTGCGATCGGGCCGGAACGAGCAGCGGGAGACCGCGGCCAGCGCCCGCTGGTCGCTGCCCCGCGCCGTGATGGAACGACCGACCACACTGACCAGCGCCGCCCCCGAGACGCGGTAAGCCGGAATCTTGTAGAGATAGGCCTTCAGGTTGACCCCCTGGGTCGACCCGTTCCGCAAGACGCCGGGGCCGCCGACCACCCATTCGATCCCGAACAGCTGCAGCGAGCCCAGGCACTGCGGCATCTGCTCGGCATAGGGCACTTTGACGTCGAAGACCTTGTCGTACAGGGCGTCGTGCCACTTGAATCCGATGGCGTCGTAGGAGCCGACGTCGTGCACCCCGAACCAGAGATTGACCGAGGCGGCCGGGAAGTAGCCGTTGACGAACACGACCTCGTCGCTCTTGGTCACCTTGACCAAGTCGCGCACCGCTGAGGTGTCCGGGTAGAAGAAGGCGGGCTTCACGGTCGGGTTGTAGGACTGCATCACCAGCCCGTTGGAGGCGAAGGCGAGCACGATCATGGCGGGGGCCAGCAGCCAACGCAGGCGACCGCGGCGGACCAGCACATACGTCCCCAGCAGGACGGCAAAGGCACCGGCCAGGATCAGCTCGGCGGTGATGTTGTCGCGCACGATGCGCATCGCCACCTCGGTGCCGGCCCGACTCCCTTTGACGTGGCTGGCCCGGTTCCGCAGGTCGAGCGCGCCGATCAGCAGGGCGACGCTCACGGCGGTAAAGGAGAGGATCACGGCGCCCACGGCGCCCAGGCGCCTCCGGATGCTCCCGCCCCAATGCGTCATCGACTCGACCCCCAGCGCGGCCAGGACAGCCACCCCGAGCAGCAGGACGTCCTGGCTGCGATTGAGCCCGGCCGAACCGACCAGCGGGACGTCATGCCACCACAGTCCGACGGCCCGCGAGAAGAGCACCACCGCGCCGACGACGCTGGCGGCCACCCCGAACCAGGCGATCGCCTGCCGGCGCCGGCGCCACGCCGCCACCAGTCCGAGCGGCACCAAGGCCAGAGCCAACAGCCCGGTGGTGCTGCCGTTGGCCTCGGCGTAATTGGACAAGGGCGTCTGGTGCGACCAGAAGGCCAGGTTGTCGTAGGCGAACTGCGGGCCGCCGAGCAGATTGGGGAAGGCCATCAGCGGTGCCGCCCCGGGCGAGAAGCCGGTGGCCGACGCGGCCGGGTTCGCCCGCAGCTGGGCCGGCCGGGCTCCGGCGCCGGTGTACTGGAGGAAGGGCAACAATTGGAATGCGGCCAGCCCGAGCGCCAGGGCGGCCGCGCTGACGAGGCGGGCGGCCCACCGGAGCCGGGCCCGCCAGTCGCCGCCCTCGACCACCACGGCGATGACCGCGTAGCCAGCGATGAGCGCTATGTCGAAGACGGCGGTCTCGGGATGGCCGTCGTAAATGATGACGGCCAGGGCGGCGGCCAGACCGACCAGGGCGAACCAGCGGGCCGAGCGCTCCCGCTTCCGCCCCTGGCGGGTGACGGACTCCCCCCGTCCCGGGGGGCCGTGGTCGAGCGCGATGCGCACACACCACAGGGCGATGGGCAGGGTGGCCGAGACGCTGACCTGGGTCTGGTAGTCGAGCCACACCAGGTGGTAGCCGGCGTAGGCGAAGATGGCACCGCCCACGGCGGCCGACAGCGTCCCCAGTCGATGGCGGGCCAGGAACAGGTAGGTGATGAAGCCGAGCAGCCACAACCGGGCCAGGGCGGCCGCGATGAGGGCCAGCCGGAAATTGAGGAAGTAGAAGGGCAGGGTGAAGGGCGAGGCGACCACGGTCTGGTCGTCGGCGAAGTAGGGCTGGCCGTTGCCGTTGTAGGGGTTCCAGGTCGGGAAGTGGCCGGCGCCGACCTGGGCCGCGTCGAAGTGGAGGAAGGGCCCGAAATCGACGTAGACGTCGCTGGGTAGGCGATTCTGCGGGGCGAGCGTGGCTCCCCCGCCCACCCGGGTCATGGACGTCACCTGCCCGAGATCGCCGGGCAGGAAGTAACCGCCGTGCACAATCGGCGTCCAGAGCTCGACCACCGCGAAGGCCAGGAACAGCGCAGCCACCGCGAGGTGACGTCGCCGCCGCACGACGCTCGTTGCTGGACCGCCTGGTTTCTGCCGCCGCCCGACCCGGTCCGGGGCCGGTCCTGGTTGCTCGGTCAGGGCGAGTGCTCGCTCATGACGGGAACCGGAACCGCCCGCTCAGCCCGGCCTGGTCAGCCTGGGCGTCGCGGCGCGGCACCAGAAGTAAGCAGTTACTCGGTATCGACCCCGGCTCCGGCCAGCTCCATCGGGGGCGGCTGTACGCCCTCAATGGCCCGGAAGCTGAGCTGCGGTCCCTCGCCGTCGATGGGCGAGTCCTCCACGTCGACGACAATCGTCTCGCCGACCCGGAACTCCTTCCACAAGATGCGCTCGGAGAGCGGGTCCTCGACCAGCTGCTGGATAGCCCGGCGCAGCGGCCGTGCCCCCAGCTGAGGGTCGTAGCCCTTCTCGGCCAGGAAGGCCCGGGCGGCCGGCGTCAGTTCAAGGCCGATGCCCTGATCCATCAACTGGCTGATCGTGCGGGCCATCAGGAGGTCGACGATCTCGGTGACCTCAGGCAGCGTGAGCTCGTGGAAGACGATGACCTCGTCAATACGGTTCAGGAACTCGGGACGGAAGTGACCCTTGAGCGCCTCGTCGACCTTGGCCTTCATGCGCTCGTAGGTCACGGCCTCCGACGTCTTGGCGAAGCCCATGGACGACTTGCGTAGATCGGCCGTCCCCAGGTTCGACGTCATGATGAGCACCGTGTTCTTGAAGTCCACCGAGCGACCCTGGGCGTCGGTGAGGCGACCGTCTTCGAGGATCTGCAGCAAGGTGTTGAACACGTCGGGGTGAGCCTTCTCCACCTCGTCGAAGAGGACGACGGAGAACGGCTTGCGCCGCACCGCCTCGGTCAGTTGACCGCCCTCCTCGTACCCCACGTACCCGGGGGGCGAACCGACCAGGCGGCTGACCGTGTGCTTCTCCATGTACTCGCTCATGTCGAGCTGGATCAGCGCGTCCTCGTCGTCGAAGAGGAACTCGGCCAAGGTCTTGGCCAGTTCCGTCTTGCCGACGCCCGTCGGGCCCAGGAAGATGAACGACCCGCTGGGACGCTTGGGGTCCTTGAGGCCGGCCCGCGTGCGGCGGATGGCCCGGGACAGCGCCTTGAGCGCCTCTTCCTGGCCGATGACCCGCTTGTGCAGCTCGTCCTCCATGCGCAGGAGCTTGGCCGTCTCCTCCTCGGTGAGGCGGTAGACCGGGATGCCGGTCCAGGCGGCCAGCACCTCGGCGATGACCTCTTCGTCGACGACGTCGAACAGGTCCACGCCTTCGGCCCGCAGTTCGGACTCTTGCGTCTCCTTGAGGTCGAGGCGCTCCTTCTCCTGCTCGGCCAGCTTCTTGGCCTGCTCGAAGGCACCCTTCTCAATGGCCGCTTCCTTGTCGGCCCGCAACCGGGCGATCTCCTCGTCCAGCTTCTTGGCGGCCGGCGGGGTGGTCATGCGACGGATGCGCAGGCGGCTGCCGGCCTCGTCAATGAGGTCGATCGCCTTGTCGGGCAGGTAGCGGTCGGCCAGGTAGCGGTCGGCCAGGTTGGCCGCGGCCACCAGGGCCTGGTCGGTGATGCTGACGGCGTGGTGCGACTCGTAACGGTCGCGCAACCCCTTGAGGATGTCGATGGTCAGCGCCACCGACGGCTGGTCCACCTTCACCGGTTGGAAACGGCGCTCCAGGGCGGCGTCCTTCTCCAGGTGCTTGCGGTACTCGTCAATGGTCGTGGCGCCGACGGTCTGCAACTCACCACGGGCCAGCATGGGCTTGAGGATGGAGGCGGCGTCGATGGCGCCTTCGGCGGCGCCGGCACCGACCAGGGTGTGGATCTCGTCAATGAACAGGACGATGTCGCCCCGGGTGCGGATCTCCTTGAGCACCTTCTTCAGCCGCTCCTCGAAGTCGCCGCGATAGCGGCTTCCGGCCACCAGGGCGCCCAGGTCGAGCGTGTAGAGCTGCTTGCCGGTCAGGGTCTCGGGAACCTCGTTGGCCACGATGCGCTGGGCCAACCCCTCGACAATGGCCGTCTTGCCTACACCGGGCTCGCCGATGAGGACCGGGTTGTTCTTGGTCCGCCGCGACAGGACCTGCATGACCCGCTCGATCTCCTTCTCACGACCGATGACCGGGTCCAGCTTGCCGTCGCGGGCCAGCTGGGTGAGGTTGCGGCCGAACTGGTCGAGCACCGGGGAGCCCGAGGCGTTGTCGCCCGCGGCCTGGCCCTGACTGGCGCCGACCGACTCCTTGCCCTGGTTGCCCGACATCAGCTGAATCACCTGTTGGCGCACGCGGCCCAGGTCGGCGCCGAGGCTGACCAACACGGTGGCGGCCACGCCTTCGCCCTCGCGCACCAGACCGAGCAGCATGTGCTCGGTACCGATGTAGCTGTGGCCCAACTGCAGCGCTTCACGCAGGGAGAGCTCCAGCACCTTCTTGGCCCGCGGGGTGAATGGCGGCGAGCCACTGGGGGCGGTGCCGGCCATGCCGATGGTCTCTTCCACTTTCTCGCGGACAGCCTCCAGCGAGATACCGAGTGACTCCAGCGCCTTGGCGGCGACGCCCTCGCCCTCGTGAATCAAACCGAGCAGAATGTGCTCGGTTCCAATGAAGCTGTGGTTGAGCAGGCGCGCTTCCTCCTGCGCCAGCACCAACACCCTCCGTGCCCGGTCGGTGAAGCGTTCGAACACCCTGACCGCCTCTCTCTATCTAGTTCCCACTCAGTGTACCTGCGCCCTTCCTAGGAACGGGTCGCACGCCCTATAAGGAGAACAGCCCCGACCGCCTCTTCCTGCGGCGGAGCCTGCCCGGGGCTGTCCTATTCCTTGGGCTGTCGCCTATCGTCACAGAGAGTGAATGCTTTGGAGGCCCTCGGCCTGCCCCGCCTCCAGGATGACTTGGAACGCCTGGAGCCCCTGCTCACCGCCTCCGTGGTGACCGGTGACAGCTTCCTGGACGACGTCACCACCCACTTGATCGCCGCTGGCGGGAAACGCCTCCGGCCCATGTTGTCCCTGGCCACGGCCACCGGCGGGCAGCGGGAGGCCTCCCAGGACGACCTCATGGGCGCGGTGGCGGTCGAGCTGGTCCACCTGGCCTCGCTCTACCACGACGACGTGCTGGACGAGGCCACCATCCGGCGCAACGTCGAGAGTGTCAACAGCCGTTTCGGCAACCTGGTGGCCATTGTGGCCGGCGACTACCTGCTGGCCCGCTCGGCCTCCATCGCGGCCGGGCTCGGGGTCGAGATCGCCGCCCTGCTGGCCGACACCCTGGGCCAGCTCTGCCAGGGCCAGGTCTCCGAGGTCCGTTCGGCCTTCCAGACCACCAGGAGCCGGCAGAGCTATTTCGACGCCATCGCCGGGAAGACGGCCGCCCTGACCGCCACCTCATGCCGTATCGGAGCGCTGACCGGCGGCCTGCCCGGCGCCGAAGTCGACGCCTGCACTGAATACGGGCGTTGCTTCGGCATGGTCTTCCAGATCCGCGACGACATCCTCGACATCACCGCAACCGAGGGCGAGCTGCTCAAGCCGGCCGGCCAGGACCTGGCCGAAGGCATCTACACGCTGCCCGCGCTGGTGGCGCTGGACGATCCGGCCGCTGGCCCCGACCTGCGCGCGCTGCTGGGCCAACCGCTGGCTCAGCCCGAGCGCGAGAAGGTGCGGGGCATTGTGGCCAACTCCTCGGGCATCTCTGCCGCGGTCGACGAGGCCCGTCGCTACGTGGCCCAGGCCGAGGACGCCACTGCTGGCATCGCCATCCCCGAGTTGCGCCAGGGCCTGGCCCGGTTGGCCGCCGAGCTGCTCACCGACCTGCCCGGCTGAATCAGCCGGGGTGGGACCATTCCCGCACCGACTCCAACCTTTTGCGTGTAGTAGGACAGGTGGGGGTCAGGACGCTGCCGTGCGACCACCCCGAGGGAGGGATCTGCCATGGCAGACGCACAGAGTAAGTACAAACTGATCTCGTCCGATGGGCACCTCAACGAGCCCCGGGACGTGTGGTCGTCCAGGGTGGCGGAGAAGGACAGGGACCGGGTGCCGCGGGTGGACCGCCTGCCCGAAGGGGACGGGTGGGTCTTCCCCGGTTACGACACGACGCTCCCCTTCAGCTGGGGGGCGACGGCGGGACGTAATCCCGAGGACATGGGTCAGTGGTGCACCTACGACGACATCAATCCGGGTAGCTACGACCCCGTCGCCCGGGTCAAGGAGATGCAGGAGGACGGGGTCGACGCTGAGCTGATCTTCGGATCCAACGGTCCGCGCACCTTCGTGGCCGGCCACGAGGACGCCGACCTCCACCACGAGATGATCCGCGCCTACAACGACTTCATGTCCGAGTTCTGCTCAACCGCCCCTGACCGTCTGGGCGGCACGGCGCTGCTGCCCAATCGAGGGGTCGAGGGGTGCCTCAAGGAGATTGAGCGGGTCGCAAAGATGCCCGGGTTC
>DASZMA010000120.1:0-3271 GCA_035552095.1 Acidimicrobiales bacterium
CGACGCCGGTTGAGCGAGTCGACCTCCTCCGACATGGCCATGAGCTCCCTCGACGCTGCCACCTCGCCCGAGTACATCCGACCTTCGACTTCGTGGATGCGTCGGGCCACGGCGGCGATATCGGACTCGAGACGTCCCTGGCGCTCAGATAGGGCCCGCCGGTCGGCCTCGGCTCGGGCAGTCCGATCACCGACGTCATCGAGGCGCGTCTCGACCGCCGCCAGCTCGGCTCGGGCGGGAAGGGTGGCCCGTCGGTGCGCAAGCTGGTCGAGGGTCGTGTCCCGGTCCTGAACCTCCAGAAGGATGTCGAGGGGAGCCACGCCTCAGGGACTCGGCTGCGTCGTCGTGGGGGTGGTCGTCGTCGTCGGTGGTGGAGGCGGTGGCGGGGGCTGTGTCGTCGGAGGCGGTGGTGGCGGCGTCGTCGGTGGGCGCGTCGTGGACGGGAGCGTCGTGGGCGCCGGCGTCGGCGGCGGGAGCACCCCCGGCGGGAGCGGCACCGGCGGCAGCCCTGGCGGTGGAGGCGGAGGGAGCGGGCTGGTGATGGCGCCCGGGGAGTCCTGGGCGACCAGGAAGCGCCCGGCACCGATCTGGCTCGGGTCGGGAGACACGAAGTTCTCGACTGGCTGGCCCGAGAGAGTGCTGGACATGAAGTCATGGAAGATGCGCGCCGGGTAGGTGCCGCCGAAGACGTCGACGCCCCCCACCCCGTACATGGGGACCAGGCCCGCGGGCGAGCCCATCCACACCGCGGTCACAAGTTGCGGGGTGTAGCCCACGAACCAGGCGTTCGCCAGGTTGTCCGTCGTACCCGTCTTGCCGGCCACCGGCCGGTCCGAGAGCGCCGCCGCTGTGCCCGTTCCCCGCTGGACCACGCCCTGGAGCGCCTGCGTGGCCACCCTGGTGTCCTGGGCCGATACGACCCGCTCACCCTTGTCCGCCCCGCCGAAGTCGACGTTGTTCGACGAGTCGGTCACCTTCTCGATGAAGCTCGGCGTGTGGTGCACGCCATCGGCGGCCAGGGTGGAGTAGGCCGAGGCCATCTCGAGAGGAGTCACCTCGTAGCTGCCGATGCTCAGTGAGGGGCTGGGCGTCAGCCGGACCTTGGCCGGGATGCCCATGCGATGCGCCATGTCCGCGACCTTAGATAGGCCCACGTCCACGCCCAGCCGTATGTAGGCGCAGTTGACCGAGTTGGCGGTGGCATCCCAGAGGTTCATTACGCCAGCCCCGGGCTCGGCGTTGTTGGCCACGTACGCGCCAGAGCTGGGGAGCTGGATGGTGCAGGGCGAGGTGCCGTCGATGCTGTCGTTGGGGCTGTAGCCGTTCTCGAGGGCGGCCATGAGGACGAAGGGCTTGAACGAGGAGCCGGGCTGTCGTCCCGAGCCGCCGCGGCCCGTGGCCACGTCGTACCCATGGTTGGATGCCGGGTTGCCCGAGACCACCGCCCGCACGTCGCCGGTAGTCGGATCCATCGCCACCACCGCCGAGGTGAACTTCCCGCCCGTGTCCGGCAGCCGCGCCGCCACGGCCGCCTCGGCGTTCTGTTGCATCGCCGGATCCAGCGTGGTGGTGATGTTCAGCCCACCCTTGTTGAGGGTGTTCAGGCGCTCCGCTGGGCTCGAGCCGAGGAAGTCGAAGCGGTGGTCGGTCACATCCAACAGGGAGGCCTTGACCTCGGCGACGAAGGGGCTGTCCTGCTGGTTGGCGGGCTGGTTGATCGACGAGGGCACCGGTGTCGTCTTGTACTGGTCGGCTTGAGCGCTGGTCAGGTGCCCGTTGGCCACCATTCCCGCCAGGATCTGGTCACGGCGCTGGGTCGCCGCTACTGGGTGGTGAAGGGGGTCGTAGCCGACGGGGTTGCGGATCATGCCGGCCAGCAGGGCCGCCTGGCCCGCGTCGAGCTGGCTCACGTCGCGCCCGAAGTAGGTCTGCGCCGCAGCCTGGACCCCATAGGCCCCGTTGCCCAGGTAGACCGTGTTGAGGTAGCGCTCGAGGATCTGGTCCTTGGACATCTGCTGCTCGAGGCGGTAGGCGACCACCGCCTCGTGCACCTTGCGGTTGACGCTCCGCTGCGAGTTGAGGACGGCGTTCTTCACCAGTTGCTGGGTGATGGTAGAGCCACCCTGCAGGCCTCCGCCGTTGCTCACGTCACTCGTGAAGGCCCGGAGGATGGAGCGGAAGTCAAGGGCACCATGCTGGTAGAAGTTGGCATCCTCGGCGTCCAGCACCGCGTGGACCACTGTGGGTGGAACCTGGGACAGGGTGACCGGGGCCCGGTAGTCCGCGTCCTGGAGCACCGCCAGCAGGTCGCCCTTGGTGTCGTAGATCCTGGACGGCAGGTTGAGTGGCCTGAGCTGGACCGGGTCGGCCACCGCGACGTTGTGGGTGGCTCCGACGGACAGCCGGACGACCGGCACGAGCACCAACGTCCCCAGCCCCAGCGCGGTCCCGCCAGCCACGCAGGTGATCACGAAGTGTCGCAGTTTGTCCATTACAGGTTCACGGTAACTGAGAGGACCGGCACTCCAGCATCGGCCCCTCAGTGTGGCCCAGGAGAATGCCACACGCTCGGAGCGCCGACAAAGGGTCCGAAATGGGGTCCCTCCCCCGTTACGAGTACCGGGTGACGTACCCCCGGCGCCGGAACGTGGCGAGCATCAGCACGAGGAAGGCCAGGACGGCCACGGCGGCCACCACGGTCGAAGCGGTCGCCAGCCCCAGCTGGCCCCATTGCATGCCGTGGCCGTCGATGAGGCTGCGCCCGGCGGCGAAGGCGTGCGTCGTCGGCAGCGCGGCGGCCAGGGGCCGAAGGAACCACGGCAGCGCCGCCACCGGGTAGAACACGCCCGAGAGCGGCATGACCACGAACAGGATGCCCCAGGCCAGGGCTTCCGCCCCCGTGCCGAACCGCAGGACCAGGGCGATGACGAACAGGGCGATCACCCAGCCCACGACCAGCAGGACGGCCATGATCGGGATCAGGCCGACGCCGAGCCGGCCGACGTTGAAGGCGTAGAAACCGAGGGCGGTAAGCGAGACGACACCCACTCCCATGACGAGCTTGACCATCCCGAACAGGGCCACGCCGCAGGCGTATTCAACCTCGCGCAGCGGCGTCACCATCAGGTTGAGCAGGTTGCGCGACCAGGTCTCCTCCAGGAACCCCGTCGAGAGGGCGATCTGGGCCTGGTAGACGACGTGCCAGAGGACGATGCCGGACAGCAGGTAGCCGAACGCCACCGCCCCGCCGCTTCCCTGCCGGGACACGAAC
>DASZMA010000121.1:0-26815 GCA_035552095.1 Acidimicrobiales bacterium
CGCGGGCTCTTCAACTCGGATCGGGCCGGAGTGGCGACCTTGCTCGCTGCCATGGGACCGCTCCTCGTGCTCGGCGTCCGGCCCATGCGCTAAACCGGGCCCGTCACGCGGGAGCGGCGCTGCGCTCCTTCATCACATCAACCCGAGCAGGCCCCCCTCTTCATTGACGCCGCCGTCGAGAGATTCGGTCGCGTCGACGTGCTGATCACGAGTGCCGGGATCCATCGCTATGGGCCCAGTGAGTCGGTATCTCACCAGGATTGGTCGGCCGTCGTGGCGGTCAATCTCACCGGCACGTTCCTCAGCATTCAGGCGGTCCTGCCGACGATGTTGCATCAAGGTGCCGGTCGCATCGTCACCATCAGCTCCGAGCTGGGACTGACCGGCATGCCCGAGTACGCCGCCTACTGCGCATCCAAGGGCGGGGTCATTGCACTGACCAAGGCGCTGGCCCGCGAATACGTCAGCCGAGGCATCCTGATCAACTCGGTCGCACCGGGGCCGGTCCTCACCGACCTGCTCAGGGACAGCCCCGAATACGACCCGCAGTCAACCCCCGACCTCCCCATCGGTCGCTTTGGCCGCCCGGAGGAGATCGCCGCCGTGGTCCACGCCATCGCCGGCGACGCCGGCACCTACCTGGTGGGGCAGGTGATCAGCCCTAACGGCGGCGCTGTCATATAGCGCGACCCGATCAGGCCACGTCTTTGGCCACCGTCGTGCTGTTCTCGGTGGTCTCGGAGACGGGGAAGATGAAGCCGCACTTGGGGCAGGGTTCCGCCAACGTCTTGAGCTCGGCCATGAGGTCGTAGGACTTGTCCTGCAACGTGCCGCAGGTCGGGCAGATACGGAGGAGCCGCGTGCCCACCAACTCAAAGTTGGAGATGATGTCCTCCATGATGGCGCCGTTGGCCGCCCACTCCTTGGCGTGCTTGTGGTAGGTGTCCATGTGCCAGTCGTTCACCGCTTCCTTACTGGCCCACATGCTGATTTCGTTGTACCAACCGGGCTCGTCGGGATGCTCCCACCAGGTCAGGTGGATGAACCCCGGCTTGTTCATGAGGTGGTGGCGCACGTTGGAGAACACCGTCCGGAACTTGTCATACGCGTCAGGACTCGAGAACCGAACGCGTTGCATGCTGAGATAAACACCCACGACATCCTCCTTCGGTATTGCTGGTTATGGACTGACGCCCTCGACCTCGACGGCTGATCCGAGCTTGCGAGAGATGTCTTTGACGATGTTTCCTTCCACCACCTCGCGCCAGCGGGCTAACTCTGGTCGCACGACGATGACATGGCGGACACCCCGCGCCTTGGCGGCCTGGGCGATGGTCTTGGCCGGCCGCCGAGATGCCGCCACCTGTCCCCAGGCTTCGGACCCCAATTTCTCCAAGGCGGCAATGGTTGCTTCAACGTGACCCTTCTGCTCGTCCATCTCCTTCCGAGTCGGCATCAGCCCCGGATTGGGGAGGCCGAAGGACGAGCCGTAGATCCGGGCGATGGTCACCACCGCCACCGGCTGCCCCATGCTCAGGCCGACGCTTCGTTTGATGGCAGAGCGGGGGATGGCTTCGCCCAACGAGGCGATGAGCACTGAGGCCGACTGGGTCGGTTGCTTGTCAAACTTGCGCCGCCCGAACCGGCTGCGCACCGGGCGGGACGTCGCATCCACCGGAGAGGGGGCAATCACAGTTCTGTATCAGCCTGCATGGCGGAGACGGTCGGCATGGTCACCGCGTCGGGATCGCCGGTCACCACCAACTGCGGGGAGTCGTCAAGGTCCACCCCGCCGGGCGACCCCAGGACCACCGGCATGTCCTCGCCGATGGGGGGCAGACCCAAGCGCTTGTCACTCGCCTTGCGCCAGAAGTAGAGCGGGATGTAGGCCGCCACGATGACCAGGCCGAGGAAGTAAAGGAAGTGGCCCTGTCCCGGCCCGACGACGATGTTGGGAGAGTTGAATCCACCCACGAAATAATCAAAGGTGAGGAAGATGGCACAGGCCAGGGCGATCCAGCGGAAGAACGCGGGCAGCCGGAAGGGGCTGACCCGTTCGGGCTGCAGCTGCCGCATCAGGAAGTAGCCGAAAAGGGCCGCTACGACGGCCACGATGTAGCCCACGTTCGAGAACACGTAAATGCGAACCGGGGAACCGAACAGGGCGACGACCATGGAACAGATCAGGTTGAAGAACATGGCCCGGTCCGGAGCGTGGTGCTTGTTCTTGTGTTGGAAGAAGCGGGGTAGCACCCGGTCCTCCGCCGCCTGGAACAGTGAGCGACCAACCCCCATGATGGCGTTGAGCACCGAGAGCAGGAGGGCGAAGATCAGCGGGATGCCGATGATGTACTTGACGTAGCCGGCATTCCCGAAGATGTGGTCGGCAAAGCTGGTGTAGAGGGTGAGAGGGTCGGCCGATTTGAGGGCTGAACCGAGGACCCCCACAAAGACCACAGCGGTGGCGATGTAGATGAACACCCCGTACAGGCCTTCGGCGGTCAGGGCGATCTTGGCGTCGCGAGCCGGGTCGCGACACTCTCCGATATAGCAGGCGGCGGCCTCCATGGCGATGGCGTTCCAGGAGATCACAAAGATCCACGACATGAAGAAGACGAAGCCGGCCGTTTTGGCGTCGGCGTAGTGGAAGCCGGAAATATTGGAGAAGTGGAAGCTGCTGGGCTTGAAGAGTGGCAGGAACACCAACAGGGTCAGGGGCACCATGGCGACCACACCCAGGACGGTGGCAAAGGTGGCGCCGAGCTTGATCCCGTAGTAACAGGGGATGAACAACAGCACCAGGCCGATCAGGGTGATCAGCAATACGCCAATGGAGATAGGCGTGCCGAGGGTGCCCAGCGGTGAGAACGAGCGCCCCAGCGGCACATGGAAGAGCACGGCGATGTAGCCGGCCGCCAGGATCATGTTGATCGGCGCCACCGGGAACCAGCCGAGCCAGTATCCCCAACCGGACACTCCCCCGACATGTCGAGCTGTCGTCTTGCCGAGTGGCAGATAGCTCTCGTAGGCATAGGACGGGAGCCCACCGGTGCGGTGCGGCAGCAGTGCGGCCAGCTCGCCCATGGCCAGGCAGACGATCAGTCCGATGACCACGACCAGGGCGATGGCTGGGATGGCCGCCGCGCCCATGGACTGGACGGCGAAGGGGACGATGCCGGTGACCAGGATGGTCCCCGCCAGCCCGATCACGAAGGCGCCCCACCAGTTGGTGCCTCGTTGCAGCGATGTGGCTACCTCTACCGGTGCGCCACTGACGGCGGTGCCTGATTCGCTCATGTGCTCGTCTCCTCGGGGTACTCGGTGCTGCGGGAATTGATGCGCTTAAGGAAATGGACCTCGTGTCCCGTTGTCCGTGCTGACGACTCCGTCCCGGGCTAGATCGCGCTCAGGTAGCGCTCGAGCTCCCATGGCGTGACCTCCGCGTGGGAGGAACGGACCTCGGCGCGCTTGGTGGCGACGAAGTAGTCCACGTAGTCGCCGTCGGGGGTTTTGCCCAGGCCCTCGCGCAGCACGGCATCACCCTCCAGGTGCTCCAAGGCGTGCCAGAGAGTCATGGGCATCGTGACCAGGCCCCGATCGGCCGCTTCGTCCTCGGTCAGCTTGAGCAGATTGAGCTCGCAGGGGTCACCCGGATTCAATTCCCGCTCAATGCCATCGAGACCGGCGGCCACGATGGCGCTGATGGTCAGGTAGGGATTGGCCGAGCCGTCGATGCAGCGATCCTCCACCCGGCCCGGATCGGGCACCCGCAGCATGTGGGTCCGGTCGTTCCCCCCGTAGGTGGCGAACACGGGCGACCAGGCGGCGCCCGAATCGGGGGCCGGGCTGGCCAGCCGCTTATAGGAGTTGACGGTGGGGCAGGCCACCGCGGCCAGGGCCTGGGCGTGCTCCAGTAACCCGGCGATGAAGGAGTAGCCCATGCTCGACATTCCGAGACCACGGCTGTCGTCGGGATCAGCGAAGAGTTCGGTGTCGCCCTCATCCCACATGCTCAGGTGCATGTGCAGCCCGTTGCCGGTCAGGTTGGAGAATGGCTTGGGCATGAAGGTGGCCAACATCCCGGCCTCGGCCGCCAGCGAGTGGATCATGTAACGGAACACGATGACCCGGTCGGCCGTCGTCATGGGATCGGCGTACTTGAAGTTCTGTTCGAACTGGCCGTTGGCGTCCTCGTGGTCATTGGCGTAGTTGGACCACCCGAGGCTGTTCATGTGCCGGGACACGGTGGTCAGGTGGTCGTACATCCGGGTCAGGGCCCGCGCGTCGTAGCACGGTGCTTTGGCCTGGTCGAGTGGATCGGCCACCTCAATGCCGCCGGAGGCCGATCGGCGAACCAGGAAGTACTCCGCCTCGGCTCCGACCTTGAGGGCCAGCCCAGATTCGGCCAACCGGTCGAGCTGGCGACGCAGGATCACCCGGGGGGCAAACGGCCAGGGCTCGCCGAGTACATAGGGGTCGCACTGGATGATGCCCAGGCCCGGGCGCCACGGCGCCGGCATGTAGGAACTCAGGTCCGGCATGGCCAGGATGTCCGGGGAGGAAGGGACCTGGCCCATGGGTCCGGCGGCAAACCCGGCGAACCCGGCCCCGTCGGCCATCAGGCCGTCGATGGCAGAAACAGGCACCATCTTGGCGCAGGGCTTGCCGTGCATGTCGACGAACATGGCAAAGAGGAATTCGACCCCATCCCGCGTGGTGGCGGCCACGAGCTCTTCCTTCGTGGTGATCGGCCCGAACGCCTCAGCGCTCATTGCGGAGGAATCAACGTCGGTGGTACTCATGAATCTCCATCGCCTCCTTAACTTCTCCTGATCGGTCCCACCCCGATGTCAACGATGTTGCCTCACGGGAAACAGTCCATGGTTTCCACTCTGTTGCGAAATGTTGCGCCTCTGTTAACAACCCGTCTGCGGCCGTGGTGGGGGCGGAACCGACACGAGAGACGTTTACGTAGAGTGAACATTGTTTCTTGACAGGGCGCCGCCATCAGTCATAATTGCGACACGCCGAGAACACCCCGCTGGTGGAAGGTGCCCGACGGTGCGCCCGAAAGGATGTGCTCGCTGTGAGCGACCCGGTCTCTGAACGCACCACCCTGCACCGCTACGCCCACCGGGCGGCCTACGACCGTCCGACCGTCGATGCCATTTTGGACGAGGGCATCGTCTGCCATGTGGGCCTGCAGACTGACCAGGGCTTCCCCGTCGTCATCCCACTGGCGTACGGGCGGGTCGGTGACGTGGTGTACCTGCACGGCTCGGCGGCCAGCCGCCTCTTTCGGGGCGCCCGCCCGCCCACGGTGGAGATCTGCATGACGGTGACCTTCGTCGACGGTCTGGTGGTGGCCCGTTCCACCTACAACACCGATATCAACTACCGCTCAGTCGTTATTATCGGACAAGCCTCCGAAGTGAAGGATCTGGAGGAGAAACGCCTGGGTCTCGAAGCCCTGGTGGAGCACATCATCCCCGGACGAACCGCTGATGCCCGGCCGCCCACCGAAAAGGAGCTGCGCAGCACCATGCTGCTGAAGCTCCCGCTGACCGAGTCCTCAGCCAAGATCCGCACCGGTTGGCCCGCCGACGACGACGAGGACTATGACCTCAGCATCTGGGCCGGCGTCATACCCTTCTCCCATCAGATTGAGGCCGCCCAAGACGACCCGGCCTTGCGCTTCGAGCTCGACGCCCCGGACTATGTGCTGAATTACCGGCGTACCGAGAGAGGCGGGGTTGCCTTCCAGCCGGGTTGAGTTCTCTGACCGCCTGTTTCCTCTGCGGAAACACTATCTACTAGGATTACGGATACAGTGGAGACGTCCGAGGCGGGTTGGGACGCACGGTCCCCTCAGAACGCGAGTGAGGCAATCACATGAGTGAGCAAACGGAGGTGGGCCCGACATGTGCGGCGTAGTGGGGTTGCTCATACGGGACCCCTCGCTGCAGTCGGCGCTCGGCTCCATGCTGGTGCCGATGATTGAGGCGTTGGATGAGCGCGGGCCCGACTCCTCGGGCATCGCGCTCTACGCCGACCATGAGGCCGGCGCCGTCGGCTCCGATGGCCCGGCGCACCCCATCAAGATCTCGTTGGGGAGCGATGAGGCGCTCGACTGGGGCGCCATCGGCGTCACTCTGGTCGAGCAGTTCGGAGCCTCGCTCGACCCCCAACCTTTTGGAGCAGGGTTGGTCGTGCAGGTGTCCCCGCCGGCCGAGGATGACCTCAAGCGGGCCGTGGCCGCGACGTGGCCCGAGGTGCGCGTCCTGGCCACCGGCCTGAACCTCAAGGTCCTCAAGGACACCGGCCGTCCCACTGAAACCTGCGCCCGCTACGGCGTGGCCGGCTGGGCGGGCTACCTGGCCGTGGCCCACACCCGCATGGCCACCGAGTCCGCGGTCACCGTCCTGCAC
Source organism: Acidimicrobiales bacterium (assembly GCA_035552095.1). Classification (GTDB taxonomy): domain Bacteria; phylum Actinomycetota; class Acidimicrobiia; order Acidimicrobiales; family RAAP-2; genus Bog-473. The sequence continues at coordinate 6,429 of DASZMA010000121.1, forward strand.
TCGCATCCTTTCGTCCCCATGCGCGATCTGTGCGTCGTGCACAACGGATCCTTCTCCAACTACGCCAGCATCCGGCGCTACCTGATGGCCCACGGCGTCCAGTTCGATTCGGACAACGACTCTGAGGTGGCCGCCCGCTACCTGGCCCGGCGCCTAGGGGCGGGGGATGGCCTCGAGGAGGCCACCCGCTGGGTCATGAAGGAGATGGACGGCTTCTTCACGCTGGTCATCTCGACCGCCAACGAGATGTCCGTGGTCCGGGATGCCTTTGCCTGCAAACCGGCCGTGGTGGCCGAGACGGCCGGGTACGTCGCCGTGGCTTCGGAATACCGGGCCTTGGCGGAGTTGCCCGGCATCGCCGATGCGGCCATATTCGAGCCCCAACCTGAGGAGGTCTACACATGGAGTCGCTGAACTGTGACGACCTGGGGACCAGGGCGGTGAATCAGGCGCTCCGGGCCCTACCCGACGGCGGGCAGGCGCAACTGCTGCAGCCGCGCGGCCGCCACAACCTGGCCGTCGGCCTGCCCGCGCCGGTTTCGATCGCCATTGAGGGCAACGCGGGCTACTTCGTGGGGGGCCTCGGCGGCGACCGGAACGGGACCGGGCCCGACATCGTGGTCAACGGCTTCGTCGGCTGGTCGGTCGGCGAGAACCTGATGGGCGGGTCGATCCGCGTCAAGGGCAGCGCCTCGCAAAGCGCCGGATCGAGTGCCCGGGGCGGGTCGATCGTTATTGAGGGTGATGCCTCCTTGCGAGCCGGGATTTCCCTCAAGGGCGCCACGCTGGCCATCGCGGGCGACGCCGGGGCCATGTCGGGGTTCATGGCCCAGTCCGGCCTCATCCTCATCGGCGGCAACGCCGGGCACGGATTGGGTGACTCGCTCTACGAGGCGATCATCTACGTGGCGGGGAGCATCGCCTCGCTCGGGGCGGACGCCGTCGTGGAGGAGATGACCGACGATGATCTCCTCACGGTCAAGGAGCTCGTGCAGGAGACCGGCTTCGACCATATCGATCCGTCCCGCGTCACCAAGGTGGCCTCCGCCCGCCAGCTCTACCACTTCTCGACGCACAACCATGGCGCCTACTGATGGCGCCGGATCCGTTCGAAGAGCAGACCAATCAGAGCTTCCCACCCGAGGTCATCGCCCGCATCCACCAGATGGCCGAAAGCGGCCAGTACCCGATCCGCGGCCTGGGGGCACGGCGCAAGCTGCCGACCTTCGATGACCTGGTCTTCCTGACCGCCTCCGTCTCGCGCTATCCGCTGGAGGGGTACCGCGAGCGATGCGAGACGCGGACCGTGCTCGGCGCCCGCCACGGGGCGCGCCCGCTGGAGTTGGAGATCCCCATCACCATCGCCGGCATGAGCTTCGGCGCGCTCTCCGCCACGGCCAAGGAAGCCCTGGGGCGGGCAGCCAGCGCGGTGGGGACGTCCACGACGACGGGTGACGGCGGCATGACACCCGAAGAGCGCAAGGCGTCGTCGCTCCTCGTCTATCAGGTCCTCCCCTCCCGCTACGGTTTCGATCCGGCGGATCTCCGCCAGGCCGATGCGGTGGAGATCGTCGTTGGGCAGGGGGCCAAGCCGGGCGGCGGCGGCATGCTGCTGGGGCAGAAGGTGAACAGCCGGGTGGCCGCCATGCGCACGCTGCCCCCGGGCATCGATCAGCGATCGGCCAGCCGTCACCCCGACTGGGTCGGGCCTGATGACCTGCGCATAAAGATTGAGGAGCTGCGCGAGGCGACGGAATGGTCGATCCCGATCTACGTGAAGGTGGGAGCGACGCGGGTCGACCACGACGTCAAGCTGGCCGTGGCGGCAGGGGCCGACGTGATCGTGGTCGACGGGATGCAGGGCGGGACGGCCGCCACCCAGGACGTCTTCATTGAGCACGCCGGCATTCCGACCTTGCCGGCGGTCCGGATGGCGGCCGAAGCTCTCGAGGAGATCGGCATGTCGGGGGAGGTGCAACTGATCGTCTCGGGTGGCATCCGATCAGGGGCTGACGTGGCCAAGGCACTGGCCCTGGGCGCCGACGCCGTCTCCATCGGGGTGGCAGCCCTGCTCGCCCTCGGCTGCAATCGAAGTGCCTACCGTGGGCCCGGCGGGGAGATGGTGAACGTCGAGGCCGACTATGCCGCGCTGTCCACGTCGGCGGGACACTGCGCGCACTGCCACACCGGTCGCTGCCCGGTGGGCATCACCACGCAGGATCCGACGTTGGAGTCCCGGCTGACAACCGAATACGCCGCTGAGTCCGTGGCCAATTTCCTGCGGGCCACGACGATGGAGGTGACCGCGTTGGCTCGGGCCTGCGGGAAGTCAGACGTGCACCATCTCGAGCCCGAGGATCTGGCCGCCCTGACGGTAGAGGCGGCGGCGATGGCCAAGGTCCCACTGGCCGGCACCAACTGGATCCCGGGCTGGCCCCACTAACGTACCCGGTGTCCACCCACGAGTCCGCAGAGGTCGTCATCATCGGCGCCGGCGTCACCGGTCTGAGTACCGCCCGCGCCCTGGTGGAGCTGGGCGTCCGCGACGTGCTCGTCCTGGACCGGGCCAGCGTCGGATCGGGCGGGAGCGGCAAGTCCAGCGGCATTGTGCGCTGCCACTACGGCATCCGCTCCCTGGCCGCCATGGCCTGGCACGCCCTGCCGGTTCTCGAAGGCGCCAGTGAGATCCTGGGGGCGGAATCGGGCTACCGCCGGACCGGCTATCTGGTGGGGGTGGGACCGGCGAACCTCGGCGCGCTCCGATCCAACGTCGCCATGCACCGCAGCATCGGGATCGAGGTGGAGCTCGTCGGCCTCGAGGCTGCACAGGCGATGTGGCCGGCCGCCGATCTGGGTGACTTCGCTGAGTTCGCCTACGAGCCGCGGGGTGGCTATGGCGACGGGCATCAGACGGCCCAAGCCTTCTCCGTGGCCGCTCGGCGGGGCGGCGCACGCGTGCGCCAGAACAGCGGCGTGGCGGCCATTGACCATGAGGGGGGTCGGATCACCGGTGTCCGCCTGCACTCCGGTGAGCGCATCGCGGCGGGGCAGGTCGTCCTGGCCGCCGGACCCTGGTCGGTCGCCTTGGCCGCCGCCGTGGGGATCGACCTCCCCATCCGGGCCCAGCGGGCTCAGATCCTCCTGGTCGACCCGGGTGCGCCGATCGACCACCTTCCGGTCTTCTCTGATCTGGTCTCCTTGCAGTACGTGCGCATGGAGGGGACGGCGTCGATCCTGGTGGGCGACAGCGACCACTCCGCCCCGGAATGGGCCGATCCCGACGACTACCGCGAGCGGGCCGCCGACGAGGAACTGACCCAGATGATCCCGAAGTTCGAACGGCGCTTCCCCGGCTTGAACCAGGCCCGCCTCTCGTCGTCCTACGCCGGCTGTTACGACGTGACCCCGGATTACAACCCGATGATCTCCGCCTCGCCGGTGGAGGGTCTTTGGCTCTGCGCCGGGTTCTCCGGGCACGGGTACAAGATCTCCCCGTCGGTGGGCGAGCTGATGGCCGACATCATGACCGTGGGGACCAGTCGCCACAGCGACGTCGACCATCACGATTTCCGTTGGGACCGGTTCGCCGCCAATGACCACCTGGTGAGCCCCCACCCTTACGCCGGCGCCGGGCAAATGCGCTGATCGACTCGGCCTCCCGGATCCGCGGAGCACGGAGGCATATATTGATCCGTCGTGGCCAGTCGTCAGAGTGTGAGTGCAGCCAAGCTCCGTGACCTCGAGGCGAAGGGAGGGACACCCCCCAAGCGCAGTCCAGCCTCGCCCAAGGTGAAGGCCCGGGCCGGCACCATCAAGTCCGCCGGATCGTCAAACACCCGAACGGCGAAGACGAAATCGAACCTGGTGGCCCTCGAGCGCGAGCCCGACGGCGCCGAGAGCGGGAGCGGGCAGCTCGGTCAGGTGATCGCCAACCACGTGCGCAGTCGCCGGTTGGAGATCGGCCTCAACGTCGGGCAGCTGGCGGAACGAACCGGTATCTCCAAGGGCATGCTCTCCAAAATTGAGAACGCCCAGACGTCACCGAGCCTGACCACCCTGGAGCGGCTCTCCTCGGCCCTCGACATGCCGGTGACGTCGCTGTTCCGCGGCCTAGCCGAAGAGCGCGACGCCGTGTTCGTCAAGGCGGGCAGCGGGCCCGAGATCGTCCGGAAGGGGACGCGGGCCGGGCACACCTATCAACTGCTCGGCACCTTGCGCGGTCCGTACAAGCGCGTCGAACCCCTCCTGGTCTCATTGGTGGAGAGCACCGAGGTCTTCCCCCTCTTCCAGCATCCCGGCGTCGAGATGCTCTACATGCTGGAGGGGACCATGGAGTACAGCTACGGACGCGAGCACTACCGCATGGAGAAGGGCGACACCCTCCAGTTCGAGGGCGACATCCCCCATGGTCCCACCCAGCTGGTCAAGCTCCCCATCCGGTTCCTCTCCATCACGGTCTACGGCGGCGACCGCCCGTAGCGCCGCATAGCGCAGAGCGCATGGCCCCTGCTCTGGCGGGGCGGCCAGCCGACTGGACCAGTTAACAAGATGGACACGGAGTCGATACTGCCGTGAAACTTCCGTTCTGTTTACTCATAGTGAACAGGGTTTCTCAGGAGATGGCATGCCGACTGATATGTCCACACCACTCGAGCGCTTCGTGGCCCAAGACGGCCGGGCCGACCAGATAGAGCAGGTGGCGCGCCAGATTGAGGCCGATGGCGTCACCTATATCTACTTTCAGTTCGTCTCCGTGACCGGACGGGTCATGGGCAAGGGGATACCGGCCGCCCACTGGAGTGCAGTGGCCAACAAGGGCTTCCAGCTGGTCTACGGGGCCACCGCCAATCTGTTCACCGACCGTCACGGGCAGTACATCGGCTACGGCCCCGAAGCGGCCGAGCTGGTCGGACTACCCGATGTGGCGACATTCTGCGTGCTGCCCTGGGATCCCAAGGTGGCCCGGGTCTTTTGCACCCTCTTCCGTGGGCGCGAGGAAGTGGAGCAACCCGGGGGCTACCTGACGTCGGACTGCCGGGGCAACCTGCACCGCCTGCACCAGCAGTTCACCGCCGACACCGGGCTCACGCTGCAGATCGGTTGCGAGCCGGAGATGATGTGGCTCAAGACGAACGCGGACGGGACTCCCTCGGTGGAGGGCATGACCAAGCCGTACTGCTACCACATAGACCAGTTCTCCGAGCTGCAACCGGTCATCCACAAGGTCATTGAATACAGCACCAAAATGGGGCTCGACATGATCCAGGGTGATCATGAGGACGCGCCCGGTCAACTTGAGCTGAACTTCACCTTCGGGCCGGCGGAGGACACCGCTGATCGGCTGACCACCTACCGACAGGTGTGCCGCCAGGTGGGCCGCGAGTTCGGTGTCTTCCCCTGTTTCATGCCCAAGCCGTTCATGGGCGTCTCAGCCAACGGGTGCCATCACAACTTCTCGCTCTGGCAGGGTGACGTGAACATGTTCATGCCGGAAGGCGATGACCCCAGAAAACCGAGCAAGGTCGGCCTGCACGCCATCGGCGGGGTACTGGCCCACCTTCGGGCCCTCACCGCCATAACCGCCCCGACCGTCAACTCCTACCGCCGGTTCGCCGACGCCGGCTTCTGGGCGCCGATCTTCGCCGACTGGGGCTTTCAGAACCGGACCACCGCCCTTCGAGTCAGCGCCCCGGGCCGCTTCGAATACCGGTCGGTGGACTCGGCGGTCAACCCCTATCTCTCCATGGCCGCCCTGCTGGTCACCATGCAGGATGGCCTGGACCAGAGCATCGATCCGGGACCGCCGGAGGAAGGCAACATTTACGAGGCCATCGCGGCCGGGAAGCAGGTGGCGCGGATCCCCAGCACCCTGGGCGAGGCCCTCGACGCCCTGGAGGCGGACAGCGTGGTGCGCCAGGCCCTGCCCGACGAGATGCTCACGGTGTTCATGCACTACAAGCGGGACGAATGGGAGCGCTTCATCGGTACCGTCACCGACTGGGACATCAAGGAATACCTCGACATCCTGCCGTGAGGATGCGCCCCGGGCCATGTCCTCCATGAGCGTTTCGAGCCGGTCTGACCGCGAGGACGAAGAGCGGTGACACCCGGCGCCGGGCGGCCCCGGGTGCTGGTGCTGCAACATCTCGCCGCGGAGGGTCCGGGGTCGATCGGCGACCGTCTGGCCCGAGCCGGCATGGAGCTCACGGTGGTCGAGCTGGACGAGGGAGAGGCCATCCCTGACCTACTCGGGTTCGACCTCATGCTGGTCATGGGTGGGCCCATGGACGTGTGGCAGGAGGCGGAGCACCCCTGGCTGGTGGCCGAGAAGGCGGCCATTCGCCACTGGGTGCAGCGGCTGCAGCGACCGTACCTGGGGGTCTGTCTCGGCCACCAACTGCTGGCCGACGCGTTGGGCGGCGAGGTTGGGCCCATGGCGGTGCCCGAGATCGGCGTCATGGAGATCGCGCTGACCGCCGAGGGACGCCGTGATCGGGCCTTCTCGCTGCTGCCGCCTTTGGTACGCGGCCTGCAGTGGCACGGGGCCGAGGTGCGCCGGGTTCCGCCGGACGGCGTTGTCCTGGCGGCCAATGAGCACTGCGGGATCCAGGCCATCCGCGTCGGACCCAGCGCGTGGGGCGTGCAGTTCCATCTCGAAGTCAGCGAGCTCACGGTGCCCGAATGGGCCCTCGTGCCGGACTACCGGGCCACGCTGGCCGCCCACGGCCAGGGCGATGCCGAGTGGCTGGGCGACGCCGTGGCCCGGCACCTGCCGATCATGCGCCGCACGGCCGAGCTGCTGCTCTCGCCCATCGTGGCCCTGCTGCCCGATCGCCCGCTGCAGCCGGAAGCGCTCCGATGACCGCCCGCGCCATCGATCAGGAGGGACTCAGGCGCGCCTGCGCCGAGGGGTCGGCGAGCGAATGGTTGGCGGCGGCCGGGGTCCAGACGGTCCACCTCGCCCTCCTCGACAGCTCGGGGACCCTGCGCGAGAAGCGTCTCAGTCCCGGTGCGGCCGCTCGGGCCTTTGAGGGCGGCTGGAGTTTCATTGATGCCATCGGTTGGTGGGGGCCGGAGGACGACGTCGGGCGCAGCGGCGGGTCCGAGCATCAACCGGCGCTGGTTGACCTCTTGAGCGGGCGGCCGTACCCCTTTGAGCCCGACTCGTTTCATTTCATGGCCGAGTTCGTCGGCCCGATGGCTGAGCTGTCTCCCCGCCACCAGGTGGAGCGGATGATCGGTCGCCTGGCTGAGGCGGGCCTGGAGGCTGACGTCGGATGGGAGTTCGAGTGCATCGTGCTCGAGACCCCACCCGGCGGTGCACTGGCCGAGACGACGGAGCTGCGGCCGGCCATGCCGGCCAACCGGTGCTGGTCGGCCCAGACCATGGCCACCGAGGCTGAACTGTTGCGCGGGTTGGTCGCCACGCTGACCGGCGGCGGCATCCCGGTCGACCACGTCTGTGCCGAGTTGGGTCCGGGCTGTCTGGAATTGGCCCTGGAACAACAGCCCGCCCTGCGGGCGGCTGACGGCGCCGCGCTGAGCAAGGTGTTCACCAAGGCCTACTTCGAGCAGCGCGGGCTGGTGGCCACCTTCATGGCGCAACTCGACGACGACTTCCCCGGGTTGGGCGGACACCCCAGCCTGTCCCTTCGATGGACGCACGACGGGAGCCCGGCGCTGGCCGAGCCGGCCGGCGACCTGTCCCAGGTGGCCCGGGGGGCCATCGCCGGCATCACCACGCTCCTGCCCGAACTGCTGGTCATGGTCGCCCCGAACCCGAATTCGTACCGCCGCTTCTCCCCCGGGAACTGGGCGCCGTCCACCGCCACCTGGGGTGTCGGCAACTACAGCTGTGCCTTGCGAGTGGTGGCCGACCGCCCGGAGTCGACCCGCCTCGAATTGCGCATACCGGGAGCCGATACCAGCCCGCACCTCTGCCTGGCCATGATGCTCGGCGCCGCCCTCTGGGGCGTTGAGCAGGGACTGGAGCCGCCACCTCCGCTCCAGGCGCCAGCCGACGGCCGAGCGCGGGCCACCGAACGGCGGCTGCCCCGCGATCTCCAGGAGGCGGCCGAGCGCTTCACGGGGAGCGAAACCGGGCGCGGCCTCTTCGGCTCCAACTTCGTCGACCACTACGGCGCATCCCGTTTGGCCGAGGCCCGAGCCTGCAGCCGATTCGTCTCGGCCCAGGAACGCCGCCGCTACCTGCGCACGGTGTGAGAGAAGAGGTGGTCCAATGACCTCAGGGAGCCAGCCCTTCGAGTTGAGCGACAGTCAGGCTGCCGCCTTCGCCCGCGACGGCTTTGTCATCGTCGAGCAGCTGGTCGATCCGGCCTTGGCGGCCCGGGCCCTCTCCCGTTATGAGGATCTCTTCGCCGGCCGCTTCGAAACCGGGCTCTACCCCGATGAATGGAATTGGAAGGCCGGTCGGGACCCGGACAACCTGACCCGCCAGATCTGCAACGCGTGGAAGTCAGACCGTGATATTGCGCGCCTGGTCCTCCGGGAGGATCTGGGACGGGCCTGCGCCCGCCTGGGCGGCTGGCCGGGCGTGCGACTCAGCCAGGACAACGTCCTGTGGAAGCCTCCCGGTGGCCGGGCGCTCGGCTTCCACCAGGATTCGAGCTACGAGCAATGGGCCGTCCCCTCGGAGTGGGTGAGCTGCTGGATCGCGCTGGAAGACACCTCGGCCGCCCAGGGGACGGTCGAGTACGTGCGCGGCTCCCACCAGTGGTCGCACTGGGGGATGATCGAGGAGTTTCACGGCCCGGCCGACCCGCACCGGGACCTGCGGCAGGCGGCGCACGCCCACGGCGAGGACCCCGAGTTCGTCCCGGTCGAGGTGCCGGCCGGCGGCGGTGCGTTCCATGCCGGTTGGACCTGGCACGGTTCGAACGTCAACCGGTCCGCCCAACCGAGGCGCTCACTGGTCGCCCATTGCATGTCGTCCCAGGCCCGATTCCACCCCGACACCACGGGCTATCTCTATAGCCGCTACAAGCGGTTCGGAGATGATCAGATGGACGAGTCGTTCTTCCCCATCACCTGGCGCCAGGACGGCTACCGGTCAGCCTTCATTGAGGAGTACCTCGAGAAGCGCATCGGTTGGGCCGGCGGTGCCACCCCGGCCTGACCGCGTCAGATTGAGATGGAGGGGAAGTCGGCCAGCGGCTCGGTCGGGAGCTCGCTCATGTCGGGCACCCGGCCGGCGGCGACGTCCAAGGGGGCGGGCGCCGTGAGGACGGGCAACGCGGTGAGGCTGGTGACCCGCTCGCGCATGCCCTGGCCGCCGAAACGACCGAAGCGACGGCGGCGGCGGGAGCCCAGGACGATCACATCGGCCGACCAGTCGCTGGCCGCATTGGCGATCCTGGTCTCCACCCCGAAGCAGCTGGTCAGATAGAGCGAGCCCTCGGTCGGGATGCCCGCCGCCCGCAGGGCGGCGACCGCCTTCTCCAGCTGCCCGATGGCCTCGGACTGCGTCTCCACCGTGAAGCCCCGGCCGCCGACGAGGTACTCGTTCACGTGGACCACGCGCACGGCGCCGGAGGACTGCTGGGCCAGGGCGGTGGCAAAACTGATGGCGACCTCGCTCGAGGGGGAGTCGTCAATGGCAAGCAGAATTCTGGTGAACATGGTGGACCTCACCTCCCTGTCGCCTGGGGTGGACGGGCGGCACTTGAATTGTTTCCATCAGATTAACACCCTGGTAATGACATGAATACATGTTTCCTGTGAATAAACCATCAACGTCTGCCGGCCGAACAGCCGCCCGGCCACGCCGAGTCCCCGAAAGCCACGTAATCCGCCGGCAACACGAGGGGGTTAGGTTCACCCAACCCGAGCGGCAAGGGGTCGTCCATGGGCCACCCGGGCCGTCAGGTGATCAGCGAATACCGCGAGTTGGTCCTGGTCGCCCTGGCGGCAGCGCTGGGCCTCATCGTCCAGAGCCCGCTGCACTGGGTGGTTCGCCACCAGGGCATCGACGTCTTCCTGGTGATCCTGGTGTTCTCCACCTCTCTCTCCATTGCGCCACGATCCCTCCGCCAGCTTCCGTCCGCCTGGCGCCAGATCGGCCTGGCCCTGATGGTGGGCATCACCCTGCTGCCGGCCCTCTCCTGGCTGATGGCCCAAATGGTGGCCCCCGGGCCCTTGCGCGATGGGGTCAGCACCATCGGCCTGGCCCCGTGTGAGGTCGCCTCCATCGCCACCACCGCCATGGCCGGGGGCGACGTGGCGCTGGCCGGCGGGGTCCTCATCGGCTCGACGTTGCTGACGGTGGTGCTGGCTGGTCCCGTCCTGGCCGTCGAAGCAACCGGCACTTCCCTCGACCCCTGGCATATCCTCCTCAACCTCCTCGGCATAGTGGGGGCGCCGTTGGCCGCCGGTGTCCTGCTCCGCTTCGTCGTCACGCTGCCCGACCGCCTGGACGGCCTGGCGTCGGCCACCAGCACGCTGTCGGTGGCGGTCCTGGTGGCACTGGTGGCCGCCCAGGTGCACTTCGCCACGACGTACCTGTTGGTCCTAGCGGCCATCGTCCTCTTCCTGCTGGGGTCGGCCGCGCTGGGACTGCTGGTGCGGCGGGGCGCGCCGCCGGGAGCCAAGAGGGCGCTGCTGCTCACGATCTCAATGCGGGACTTCGCCATTGCGGCGGGACTGGCCACTGCCGCCTTCGGCGCCCGCGCCGCGGCGCCACTGGGCCTCTACGGCATCGCCGTGCTGGTATGGGGCACCGGCAGCGCCGGCTTCATGCGGGCTAGAAAGGCGAACTACTAGAGCGGGTGGCCCGGGAGCGCCGGGGCACACGGGGAGAGCCACTCCGTATCGAGCAGGACCCGGCCCAGGGCGGACCAGGCGTCCCCGTAGTAGGTGTGGAACCGCTTCGACTGCGCATCGGCCTGGTCCAGCAGGGTGGCGGCCCGGCGGGGATGGGCGGCCGCGATAGCCGCCGACGCCGCCGCCACCAGGCCCGTCGAGTTCACGGCGGTGTCGGTGGGCTGTCCCGAGAGGGTGTACGAGATCCGGGCGCCATGGCCGGCCGCCCGTTGGAGCAGGGGCCATTCGCTGGCCGCCACCGCCCGCTCGCTCGCCGTGCAGCCGGCGGCGAACCATATGGGCACGCGCTGCGCGTCCAGGCCGTAGGCCGGTGCGCCGGGTCCCGGCGGCGTGGCCACCGCCTGCACCGACCCATCGGGTTCGATATTGACCCAGTTGGGAGGCAGCGTGGACGGGCTGCCGGCCGACGGGCTGCCCGTGGTGACCGCGGCCAGGAGCGCGGTGGAGTTCGTCGCCAGCTCGGCCCAGCGGGGGTCGGCCGAGACATTCCCGAGCGCCCCGATGGCCTCGGGGGCCAGATAGCTGGGGTCGGCCACCGCCGGGGTGCCCCGGGCCCATGGTCCAGCCACCAGTTCGAGGCGACCGGCGACGGTCGTGGTCTCCTGGGCCAGGATGGCTGACGCCACCCGCAAGCCGTCGGTCAGGTAGGTCCGGTCACCGAAGCGCGTGCTGGCCAGCACCAGGGCCCAGGCCGTGTCCAGATCGGCGTCCGTCGCCGGATCGGCGTCAACCACCTTGCCCCCGCTCCAGTGGTACGCGAACAGCCCGTCGGGCTGCTGGAGGTTCTGTTGGTCCCACCGCCACGCTGACGCGAACTGCGCCCGTTGCCCGGTGGCCACGGCCAGCAGCATGGCGTAACCCTGCCCCTCGCTGACCGTGTCACCACCCTGATCCAGGCGGATCACCCGGCCGTCGGGCGCCAGGTAGCGCCGCAGGAACGCCACCGCATCGGCCCGGGCCACCCCCTTGGCCGTGCGGGGCAGGGTGATCGGCAGGCGCGGCGGCGCCTTCAGCCGGGTGCCCTCGACGGAGAGGATGGTGAGCCCGGCGACCAGGACGAGTACCGCCAGGACGGCTACGGCCATCCGCCGGGCCGCCCCTCGCCGTGGTGCCGGCGGCCCGGGGCGACGCGTCGCCCCCCCGGGGAACGGGCGCTCGTCGGGTCGCGGGCGCACCGCGGCGTGGCGGCGTCCGACCGGACTCGGGCTCATCATGTCGCCACTCATGCCGCCAGCTCCTCCAGCTGGGCGTCCGCGGGCGCCGGTGCCTCGAGCCTGGAGCGGCGGCGACCCACGAGGGCCGGCCACGCGCCGACGGAGAGGACCGAGAGATGCAGGAAGGCAAAGGCCACGTTGTTGAGACTGGCCGCTGTCGGGCTCCGGTCCAGCGCGTAGGCCATGGCGGCGAGCAGGACCCCCATGACGGCCAGGGCCGGCAGCACGGCCAACGGTTGCGGCCCGTCGGCACCCCGCTTGGCCGTGACCACGAACCGGCCACGCCGACCGGTGGCGGCCAGCAGGGTGGAGAGCAGGTGCACCGAGAAGTTGGCGATCAGCAGGGCGAAGGCATCGAAGGTGTAGGCGCCCGCGCCGGCGACGGCCACCGCGCTCAGGCTCACGATGAAATAGGGCGCGAAGTGCAGCAGGAATTGGTCAGCCGTGGCCCCGGCCAGGGGTTGCGATCCGGTGAAGATGCGGATGACCGGGAGCGCCATGTAGAGGGCGAAGGTCCAGCCGGAGAGGAAGAACATGGACGAGAGCAGGTACTGCTGGCGGATGCGCCAGGGCAGCTCCGCCTTGATGGCCAGCGGCAGCACCGCCAGGCACCCCCGGGCCCAGCGCTGCTGCTGGCTCACGTAGGAGGCCATGTCCTCGGGTCCCAGGCCTCGGGCCAGGACCTGGTTGACGTATACCGAGCGCCAGCCGCGCTCGTGCAGTACGACCGAGAGCTCGAAGTCCTCGGTGAGCGAGCGCTCGGGGAAGCCGCCCGCATCCTCGAGCGCCTGCCGGCGGAAGAGGACGTTGGTGCCACAACAGAACATGGCGTCCAGCCCGTCCTTGCCCCGGGCGATCCCGCCGAAGAAGAGCGACTGCTGGGACCAGGCCGCCGCGGCCAATCGCCCGGACCCGGCGTTGGCGTAGTACTGCGGCGTCTGCACGAACGCCACGTCCTCCTGTTGCAGCCAACCCAGCGTGGCCTGCAGGAAGCCGGCATCGGGCACGTGGTCGCAGTCGAACACCGCCACGAACGGCGCCGTGGTGAGGCCGAGGGCGTGGTTGAGATTGCCGGCCTTGGCGCCGGCGTTCCCGCTCCGCCTGATGTAGCGGGCCCCGGTCCGGCGAGCCAGGTCCCTCAGGTCGTCCCGGCCGGCGTCGTCGAGCAGGTGGACCCTCACGTGGGCACCCGAGAGCCGGAGCGCCGCCGTCACCGTCGGTGCGACCACATCGAGCGGCTCGTTGTAGACCGGGATCAGGACGTCCACCGTCGGTGGTGCCCCCGACCAGGGGGGCGCCGGACCCCGGTCGCGCCCGTGCCAGCACGTCCACCAGAAGCCGACCGCCTGCACCAGGTTGAAGATCTCGGCGGCGACCAGGAGATCGAAGAGGACGGGGTTCCCGACCCGCCCGGGCCGCAGCAGCCATTCGAAATACCAGACGGCCAGCGCGATGTTCAACGGGATGAGCAGGCGCAGCTTCCTCTGGGCCGCCCGCCACTCCGGCGCGCTCCGCCATTTCGGCGGGGCCAGGCGGGGGTCGTCGGAGATCCCCGGGCTCACTTCGAGGGACGACTTGGTCACCGGAACTCCCATGTCTCGACGTTGGAAAATTGCTTGCGCTGCAGCAGCCGGCCCTGGGACCGGAGGGTCTTGAGAAGTTCCGACAGCGTCGCCTTGTCATCCGCCCCGCTCATCAGGGTGGGGCTGGCCACCACGAAGGACCGCGGCCGGGTCGCCGTCGGGCCCGGGATCGTCACCAGGGGCTTGAGCACCAGGTGGGGTGCGTAGAACTCGACCACTTCACGCAGGTCGATCGGGTCGTAGTACACCACGTCGCCCGGACGCGCCTCCGCCTCGACGGCGGCCAGCGCACCGCGGAAGTCGTAGGTACGCGGGTTGGCCCCGTTGTGCTGCTGGTCGACCAACCCGATCAGCAGCGACGCCATCAGGACCGCGGTGGCAGCCACGGTGGTCGCCAGCCGGCGCGGTATGGCCGTCACCAGCCGGGCCAACAGGACGAAGAGGACGGGGACGGTGGTGGAGAGGTACCGGATGTCGAACAGGTCGCGCTTGACCAACCCGAGCCCGAACATGACGAGCCCGGGGCCGAGCACGGCCAGGACCAACAACGTGGTCACGCGCCGGTGGTGCCGGCCCAGCAGGACCAACGCGAAGAGCATGCCGAGCGGCCACAAGGCCGCCAGCAGCGCCATGACCGCGTTGGAGTGGTAGCCCCAGACGGCCCAGATGACGTTGGCCAGGGCGGCATAGATGCTGAGGTGGTTCCCGCTCAGCGACGTCGGGCTCCCGACCTGCTGGGGACCACCGAACCCCTTGCCGCCCGTCTGGTTGACCATGAACTGCTGGTAGGCGAAGGGCAGCAACGGGGCCAGGCACACGGCAATGACCACCGTCGTGGTGACCCAGGGCACCACCAGCGACCGCAGCGGTTGGCCGCGGCGACGGCGTGACCAGAGCGCGAAGACGAACGCCAATTGTTGGACCACCACCTGGAGGGCGCCGAAGTACTGGGTCCACACCAGGGCGATGCTGGCGGCAGCATAAATGGCCCAGGCGACGCGCCCTCCCCCCCTCAAGATGCGCACCTGGGCCCACAACGCGATGACCCCGAAGAGCATGAGGAGGGCGTACATACGCGCCTCCTGGGAGTACCAGACCATGATCGGAGCGATGGAGCCCAGGGCGGCGGCCACCACGCCGGTACGCCGGTCGTACGCTTCCCGGCCCAAGGCGAAGAGCATGGGAACGACCAGGGCGCCGGCCACGATGGAGGGCAGTCGCACGGCCAACTCGCCCGAGCCGAACCAGCGCACCGTCACCCACAGCACGGAGAAGTAGAGCGGGGGGTGGACGTCGGTCGTCCGCAGGTTGGTGATCATCCCCCAGAAGGACATGCGGGCCTGGAAGACGCTGGTGGCCTCATCGAGCCAGAGGCCGCGGGGCACGATGAAGCGTCCGGCCACGCCGATGCCGGTGGCGACACCCACCAGGACCGGCACCGGCTGGCGCAGCCACCGCGCCACCTGGGTCACGTGGCGGTGCACGGCGGCCCGGCGCCAGACCTCGGCGGTGCCCAGCGAGACGGTCAGGCCCACCACCGCAGCCGCGGTCGAGTACGCCACCGAGCGGGCGTCGTGGCCCACGGCGACGATGAGTCCGGCTTGCGCCACCATGGCCAGGACGACCAGGACCACCGATGAGCGCCCCGCCCCGGTGGCGCACCGGTGGGCCACCAGGACCCGGGCGAACCCGAGCAGGGACATGGCGGCCATGTAGACGACCAGGACACCGGCGGCCACGTGGTAACGGGAACCGAAGAGGATCCCGACCAGCTGGGTCGGGACCAGGGCCACCACGCCCACCGCGGTCAGCCCGACCAGAGTGGTGATGGAGAGCGCCGGTAGCAGTCCGCCCTTGTCGCCCCGCGCCGCTCGGGGCAACAACACCAGCGGGATGGTCATGGTGGCGAACACGGCCAGCCCACCCAACGTCGACAGCACGGCGAACTGGCCCGCTTGGGCTGGTGACAGCGTCCGGTTGGCGATGAGGAGGTCCTGGTTCTGCACCACGACCAACGCCAGGAAAGCCAAGGCGGCCCAACGGGTGGCCCACGCCATGGGTGGGCGGCGGGTGGTCACCTGAGCCTCGGGCGCGGTGGTGGCGTGGCGGGGCGAGGCCGCACCCGGCCAATGGCGTCTCGCCACCTCCAGCGCGGCGTAGCCACCGACGGTGACCCCCAACGCCCCACCCACCTGTCCGAAGGCCAGGGCGAGGGCCAGGCCCAGCAGGAGCCGCACCGCCGGCTCGGCGACCAAGCTGGTGACCAACTGCCCGTGCCCGAACCGGGCGTACAGACGGCCTCGCTCCAGGGCCAGCGTCCCCAGGACCGGACCCGACAGACCCAGCACCACCACCAGGGCCGGGGGCAACCGGAGAATCGGTCCCACCCACGGCGACGACAGGGCCAGGGCAAGGCCCAGCGCCCCGCCGCCCAGGAGCAGGTGGGGACGCACCCGGGCCGCGCCGACCGGTTCGAGCGCGGCGGCCGCGCTGATGGCCGAACCGGGCATGCTCAAGAGGAGGTAGAGGGCCAGGAAGGACGCGAATTGGGCGAAGGCGCCCGGGGCCAGCAGGTGGGCCATCAGGAGGGAGAAGGCCATGTTCCCGAGTCCGGCGGCGACCTGGCCTCCGGCCACGGCCACCTGGTCCCGGACCACATCGGCCGAGACCGGGAGTCGATCGCGCAGCCTCTCGGCGGTGATCGTCAAGGCGACGGCGAGGGGGCCAGCGGCAGCGCCCCCAACGTGTCGGATTCAAGCGAGCGGCCGCGGGAGAGGAGCACGCGCAGCAGCCGAAATCCCTCTTCCGCCAACCCGATCTGCTCCTTGATCACGGCGGGTGGCGGCCCCGGCGCGTCCACCGCGTGCAGCACCTGGGTCGCCAGGGCTCCGGGCTCGAAGTCGACCGGCGCCGCTCGCTGCTCCAGCCGCCGGGCCATGGCACCGAGTTTGGACTCGTGGACCACGGCCACCGTCGGCACCCCGGCGGCGGCGGCGGCCACCAGGGCGTGGAAACGAAAGGAGAGCACCGTGCCCGTCCCGACCATCGACTGCGCCGCGGCCCCGATCGTGGCGGGCTTGGGCAGGAGGTCGATCGAACCACCGAACCGGGCCACCAGCGCGGCGGCGATGGTGCCGTCGTCGACCGTCGCCCCCCGGGGCGCCAGCTGCCACGGTTGGACCCGCACCTCGACGCCGGCGGCCAGCAGCCGCCGCACCGTCTCCGCCAACCGCTCAATCATCCCGCCCCACCCGTCGGCCCCGGCCGCGAAGATCGAGGGCGCAATGAGCACCGAGCGGTCGTGGACGGATCGGGCGTCGGGCGGCTCCAGCAAGGTCCACGCCGGATCGGCGCCGACCCGGAACGGGCCGGACGCGCCGGCCCGGCTGAGCTCGGCGGCGGACTCCTCGTCGCGCAGGATCAGGAGATCGGCGTGACGAACGACGAAGCGGGACAGTCGCCGGCTCCGTCGCTCGCCGAGCGAACCTGCTCCCACCCCGACCAGGGCCACCGGTCGCCGCAGGGCGGAGGAGAGCCCGACCAGAGCCGCCGCGTTGACCAGTAGCGCATGGGGACGACGGGCCGAGGCCGGATGCAGCGTCTTGAACATGGTCCCCCCGCCCACCACCACGGCGTCGGCCGAGGAGGCGGCCCGAGCTACCGCGGCTCGTCGGCTGGGGACGGGCCCGCACCCGAGTTCCTCGGCCGAGGCCGGGTCGTCGGTCGTCACGGTGACCCGCCAATCAGGGAGGGCCTGGACGAACGCGCGCAGGAGCGCCTCATCCCCGAGATTTCCCTGGCCGAAGGCGCCAGCCAAGAGGACGACGGGCATGGATCACCTCCTCGTAGAGCGCGATGTGGCGCCGGGCCACGTCCCCCCAGCTGCGACCGGCGGCCAGGTCCCGGGTGGCCGAATCCACCTGGCGGAGCTGGCGGGGGTCCGAGGCCATCTGGAGCAGTCGACGGGACAGTCCCGGGGGGTCGACCGGCGCCCCCAGGACGGACGGCGCGCCGACGCACCGGGCCAACGCGGCCGAGCAGAGGACCGGAGTCCCGTAGCCGAGGGCCAGCGCCAGCGGCCCGCTGGTGGCGAAGGGTGCCGCGTAGGGCAGCAACAACACATCAGCGGCCCGGAAGACCGTCGCAACGTCCTCCTCGGCGACGTAGCCCAGGAAACGGGCGCGGCCGCCGTACTGCCGCCGGAGCGCATCGGCATACCCGTCGGGGCCGGCCAGGCGGGGATGACTGCCCCCGGCCACCACGAGTTGGACCGCCTCGCCGGCCAGGACGGCCGCTTCCAGCGCCGCCTCGAGGTTCTTGTAGGGAGCGATGAAACCGAAACAGAGAGCGACCAGGCGGTCCGGGTCCAGTCCGAGCCGCCCCTTGGCGTCCAGCCGGTCGGGCGCGTCCAGTACGTCCGCGCTGTCGATCCCGTGGGGCACGACAACGGCGTCGGGCATGATCTCGGTGAAGGCGCGTTCGTGCACCACCGTGGCGGCGGCCAGGGCGCTGACGGAACGCTGGAGCGTCGACAGACCGGCCCGGGCCAGCTGGTGGGGCATCCGCACTCGGTGGAGCCGGGTGAACTCCCGGTCCATCGTGGCCGGATCGACCACCTGGTGCATGGTCACCACCGGGCCCTGACCGCCACCGCGCAGGCCCATGAGGGCCGGGGCCACGCCGGGAACCGACGTCGGCCCGCCAAAGAGGAAGGCCTCGTATTGGAGGTGCACGATTGGCGCCGCACTGCGGCGGGCCGCCGATGCCGCCGTGGGCAGGGCCGTGGTGCCGCGCCGGTAGCTGCGTTCGACCGTGACCCGGCCCACCCGGGCCAGCGCCGGCTCACCCTCGACCTCGGGTGCGAGGACACGCACGTGGAGGCCTTCGTGGGCGAGCGCACCGGCGAGGCGCTGGGTGTACGCGGCCACCCCACTGGGCAGGGTGGCCGGCGAGGCCAGGGTGGGGTAGGGCGACACCATGGCCACGTCGACGTGGCTCATGCGGCGGACCTCGACGGGCTGGCCGTTCGCGTCTCGGCCACCGGCAGCACGCGATGGTGGAACCACAGGCGCAAGGAGGACACCGCCATGCGCCGAGCGTCGGCACCCGGACGCAGACGCGACCCGGCCTGGTCGAGCCATACCGTGGGCACCTCGACGATGTGGAAGCCGAGCCGGTCCGCGGTGAGCAGGAGATCCACGTCGAAGAGGAAGTCGCGGGCGGACAGCAGCGGCAGGACACCCTCAATGACGGCGCGGCGCACCACCTTGGCACCACACTGGGTGTCGTGGAACGGGAGACCGAACAGCCGGCGGGTCATTCGGGCAAAGCCCCAACTGGTGATCCGGCGGGCGGTGGGTCGCTGCGCCGGCAGGACCGAGGCCGGGTGGGCCCGGCTGGCGATCGCGCCGTCCACCGTGCTGACCATTTCGGCTAAACGCAGGAACTCCGCTGGTGGCGTGGCGCAGTCAGCATCGACGAATCCGACGATGTCGGCATCGCAACGGCGGAACGCCTCCATGAGCACACCGCCCTTCCCCAGCTTGGGGTATTCGTGCAGCTCGACCCGCGAGTCCACCTCGGCATGGCTGCGCACCACATCGGCGGTTCCGTCGGTGCATGAGTCCAGGGCGACCAGGAATCGGGCGCAGGGATCGGTCACCGAGGACCGGTAGGCCTGCAGCGTGCGGCCGATCCGCTCCTCCTCGTTGAACGCGGGGATCACAATGTCAATGCGCATGGCTCAGCGGTCCCCGCCGTCGCGAAGTCCCGAGGCCGGCAACAGGGGCAGGCCGTCACCCGAGCCGCCCCGAACCGCCGCTACCAAGGAGTGGCTCGGTCCGGAACCTCGCCTATCCTCCCCTGGCCCGCCGACCATGTCCCCCCGACCAGCGACCTGGTGCTCCCCCTGGTCAGCGCCGAGGTTCGCCCCTGTGGCGGCCGGGACCCCGACCGCAGGGGGGGCCGGCGGGGAGATGCCGGTGGTGGCGGCCGCGGTGGCGGTCGACGGTACCGCTGGAGTGGATGTCGATACCGTCGCCGGCGCCGTCGCGGTGGAGCCCGTCGACGGGGCTCTCGGAGACACGCGGGGCGGATGAGCCACTGCGGCGCGAGCGCCCCGGACGGTTCCGGCGTCGCGATCAATACCGATGGCCTGGTGAACCGATGCCGGGGCGCAGGTGTGGCGACACAACTCCTGAGCGCCCGGTCCCTCGACCGAGTTGATGCCGACTCCGATCGTCGTCGCCGATGCGAGGAGCAGGACCGCTGGTGCGGCCAGCCGTAGGGCGCGCCCGGTGGCGGCCCGTCGAGCCGGTGCACCGGCGCCCGCCCACCATGGCGCGGGCCGGGGCCGTTCACCCCTCAAGGCGACCCCCAGGCGACGCGCGGTTGGGAACCGTCGAAGGGGTTCGGGCGCCATGCTCCGACCGATGACGTCGACCAGGACGGGATCGACCGCGTGGCGCAGACGCCCGGCCAACAACTCCGCTGACCTCGCGGTCGACTCGGGTCCCGCACCGACCAGGGCACTGAGCAGCACGGCACCGAGCGACCAGATGTCGCTGGCCATGGTCGGGGGTCTTCCCGCCAGACGCTCCGGGGCCACCCAGGCGTCGGGCCCGCCCCATCCCGGCGGGGGTGGGGCGAGGGGCCAGGGTGACAGGAGAGCGGAACCATCGTCGTCAAAACCGACATGGCCCGGGTGAATTGCACCAAGCCTCATCCCGACCCGGTGCAGTCGGTCCATCGC
>DASZMA010000122.1:0-4330 GCA_035552095.1 Acidimicrobiales bacterium
GCGCCGTTGACCGCCGCCGAAGCCGCCACCCTGGAACAGGGCGTCGGCGACCGGGTCCTGTAGTGGCGCCGCCGCCGCCGCCGCGCTACGACACCATCGGCCGCGGCTACGCCGCCTTCCGCCAGCCCGATCCGCACATCGCGGCCCAGATCTGGGCCGCCGTCGGCGACGCCGCCCGCATCCTCAACGTGGGTGCCGGCACCGGCTCCTACGAACCTCCCCACCGCCATCTGGTGGCGGTCGAGCCGTCCGCCGTCATGGTGGACCAGCGCGGTCCGGCCAGCGCGCCGGTGGTCCGGGCCGCCGCCGAAGCGCTCCCGTTCCCCGACCGGTCCTTCGACGTCGCCCTGGCCATGATGACGGTGCACCACTGGGCCGATCTGGCGGCCGGCCTGGCCGAATTGCGCCGGGTGGCGGACCGCCAGGTGATCTTCACCTTCGACCCGGACCTGCACGACGCGCTCTGGGTCTTCCACGAGTACGTCACGGCGGCGCTGGGCTTCGCCGCCGAGGCGCCCCTGTCGAACGTGGCCGATGCCCTGGGGCCGTGCCGGGTCGAGGTGGTGCCGGTCCCGGCCGACTGCACCGACGGCTTCGCCTCGGCCTACTGGCGCCGCCCCGAGCGGTACCTCTCGCCGTCGGTCCGAGCCAGCATCTCGGCCTTCGCCCGGCTCAGTGACGCCCAGGTGGAGCCGGGCATGACCCGGCTCCGCGAGGATCTGGCCAGCGGCACGTGGCACCGGGACCACGCCCACCTGCTGCAGATGGAGTCCCTCGACGCCGGTTTGCGCCTTGTCGTGGCCGGGGAATCCCCGGCGTCCAGCCACGGGCGGCGCCGATAGCCTCCCGGGCGTGCCCGATGGAGTGATCGCACCGGAGGATCCCCGAGCCGAGGACATTCGCCAGCTGTTGGCTCAGCACCTGGCCTACGCCCGCACCCACAGCCCACCGGAAGATGTCCACGCGCTCGAGCTCGAGGGCCTGCTCGACCCCTCGGTTTCCTTCTTCAGCTACCGGCTGGACGGGGAACTGCTCGGGGTCGGAGCCATAAGGCGGCTGGACGTTCGCCACGCCGAGGTCAAGTCGATGCACACCGCCAGCTCGGCTCGGGGCCGCGGGATCGGACGGGCCCTGGTCGAACACATCATCCGGACGGCCCGACTTCACGGCTTCTTGAGGTTGAGCCTGGAGACGGGCTCCATGCCCGCCTTCGCTCCGGCCCGATCGCTCTACGCCAGCGTCGGATTCGCGGTCTGCCCGCCCTTCGATCGCTACACCGCGAGCCCGAACAGTGTGTGCATGACCCTCCTGCTGGCCGAGCACTACCCTGGGAATTGACGAGCTCGGCGGCCCCGTTCCGAACCGATCCGACCAGCGACCCCTACGATGCCCCACGTGTGGGCACGGATCACGATCCGTTTCGACCGGCTGGTCGGGCGCCGTTCCTACCAGGTCCACCGATTGCTGTACCGCTGGACCGGAGGACTTGTCGGCCATCGCACCCCGGTCGGGCCGATCCTGCTGCTCACCACGATCGGCCGACGGACCGGACAACGGAGGACCACCCCGCTGCTCTACCTGCCCGACGGCGACAACTACCTCGTGGTCGGCTCCAACGGCGGGCGGGAGCAACCGCCAGCCTGGCTGCTGAACCTGACGGCCACGCCGACCGTCGAGCTGCAGGTGGGCCGGCGCAGGCTGCGCGCGGACGCCTACATTCTCAGTACACCGGAAAAGGATGCACTGTGGCCGCGCCTCCTGGCCCACTACAAGAGCTGGAACGACTACCAGGAGCTGACCGACCGAGAGTTGAAGGTCGTCTCGCTACGCCCGCGTCGCCCGCACTGAGCTGAATGAACTGACTGAGCCGACTGAGCTGAGTGAGCTCACTGACCTCAGCGGACAAGAGCTCAGCGGTCGATGCCCAGCACCAATCCACTGGTCGGGACACCGGTGCCAGCGGTGACCACCACATGCTCAAGATCGGGCACCTGGTTGGTCGAGGTCCCGCGCACCAGGCGAACGCCTTCGGCGATGCCGTTCATGCCGTGCAGGTAGGCCTCGCCGAGCTGACCGCCGTGGGTGTTTATCGGCAACGCGCCGCCGATCTCGATCCGACCGTCCTTCACGAAGTCCTTGGCTTCCCCTTTGGCGCAGAACCCGAGCTCCTCCAACTGGTAGAGGACGTAGGGCGTGAAGTGGTCGTAGAGGATGGCCGCTTGCATATCGTTCGGACCCAGGCCCGACGTCTCCCACAGCTGGCGGGCCACCACGGCCATCTCGGGTAGGCCGAGGAGGTCGTCGCGGTAGTAGCTGGTCATCATGTCCTGGCCGGCGCCCGAGCCCTGGACGGCGGCGTGAATGACCGCCGGTGTGCTGGGCAGGTCACGGGCCCGCTCCAGCGAGGTCACCACAATGGCCTGACCCCCGTCAGTCTCCTGGCAGCAGTCGAGCAGGTGGAGGGGCTCCACAATGAAGCGGCTGGCCTGATGCTCGGCCAGGGTGATCGGCTGTTCGAAGAACCACGCCTTGGGATTGGTCGCGGCGTGCCGCCGATCGGCCACCGCCACCCGGCCCAGGTCCTCGCTGGTGGCGCCGTTGACGTGGAGGTAACGCTGGGCCGCCATGGCCACCCACGAGGCCGGGGTGAGCAGACCCACCGGCAGATACGACGCCATGTGGGCGTTCTCGGCGTTGGGCATGGGTGGCCGGCCCTGCACCCCGGCGCCGAAGCGGTTGCCGGAGCGCTCGTTGAAGGCCCGGTAGCAGACGACGACGTCGGCCACGCCGGCCTGGACGGCCAGGGCGGCCTGCTGGATCGTCCCGCACGCCGCGCCACCGCCGTAGTGGATGCGGCTGAAGAAGGTGAGATCGCCCATGCCCAGGCTGCGAGCGATATCGATGTCGGGATTGGTGTCCGAGCTGAAGGTCACCATGCCCTGCACTTCGCTGGGGGCGATCCCAGCATCTTTGAGCGCGAGGGCGACCGCCTCGACGGCCAAACGGAGCTCGGAGCGCCCGGAGTCCTTGGAGAACTCGGTGGCCCCGATACCCGCCACCGCCACCCGGCCGGAGAACGCGTGCGGGCTCACTCGCCCTCCTCAAGCTCGAGGGGCAGCACCACTTTGACCACGCCGGTCACGTGGTCGCCCAGGTCGTTGGCACCCCGGATGGCCACGGTCACCATGCCGCTCAGCCCGTCAGTGGCCATGGGGCCCTTGTCGGTCACCGAGCCGGTCAGGGTCATGGTGCAGTCGGGATAGTTGGGTGCACCGAGGCGGATGTTGACCTCGGCCAGCCGGCTGTGCGGACCGGACCAGTCCGTCACATACCGGCCGACCAGTCCGTTCGTGGTCAGGATGTTCATGAAGATGTCCTTGGAGCCCCGGGCCTGGGCCAACTCGGCGTCGTGGTGCACGTCCTGGTAGTCCCGACTGGCGATGGCCCCCGACACGATGAGCGTGCGGGTGATCGGCAAGACCAGTGTCGGCAGCTCCTCGCCGATCTCGACGTCGAAGAAGGTCGGCTGGGTCACGGGCTCGGAGGTCATGCCGGGACCTGAGTTGGGGCCTGAGCTGGGGCCGGGGCCTGGATCCGGGACAGGGCGTCCGCGGCGATCTGGCGGCCGAGGCGGGACAGCTGTTGGCTGGGCCCACCGAGCAGGAGCTCGAGCTGCTTGCCCCAGAGGAAGTAACGGTGGATCGGGTAGGTGACATCCGCCCCCATGCCCCCGTGGAGATGCTGGGTGGCGTGCACGGTCCGCTGGCCCCGCTCGGCGGCCTGCCACTTGGCCACACCGGCGGCATCGGCGGCGTCGCGACCCGTATCGAAGAGCCAGGCGGCGTTCCACAGGGTGACCCGCATCGCCTCAATGTCGATGGCGGCGTCGGCCGCCCGCAACATGGTGCCCTGGAACGTGCTCAACGGCCGGCCGAACTGGGTGCGCTGGTTGAGGTAGGTAGCGGTCTGGCGCAAGGCTGCCTCACAGACGCCTACCTGTAACGCGCAGAGCCCGACGGTGGCGGCAATCAGAAGCGCCTGCAGCGCCTCCCGGCCGCTCTCCGGGCCGGCCAGGATATCGTCGGCCGAGACGGCGACGTCGGCCAGGTGCAGATGGGGATGGACCTCGCGGTTGG
This sequence comes from Acidimicrobiales bacterium, assembly GCA_035552095.1. Lineage (GTDB taxonomy): Bacteria > Actinomycetota > Acidimicrobiia > Acidimicrobiales > RAAP-2 > Bog-473. The sequence continues at coordinate 4,137 of DASZMA010000122.1, forward strand.
TGGTCACCGTGCGCTCCAGGGACACGCCGGGGCTCTGCGGGTCCAGCAGGGCAATGACCACGCGCCCGTCGGCGGTGCGCGCCGGCACCACGATGCGGTCGGCGATGTTGGCCTGGGGCACGGCCAACTCGGTGCCGTTGAGGACCCAGCCCTCCCCCTCCGGCGTGGCGTGGACGGTCGGCAGTCCGCTGACG
>DASZMA010000123.1:0-2274 GCA_035552095.1 Acidimicrobiales bacterium
GACCCCGACGTGCCCAAGCACAAGGGCATCTCCATCCTGTGCGTGCCCACCGCCACCCCCGGCTTCGAATGGTCGATCATCAACACGGTGGGCGGGCTCACCACCACCTCCACCTATTACGAGGACGTGCGGGTGCCGGTCGGGAACCGGGTGGGCGAGGAGAACGAGGGCTGGCGCATGATCACCACCCAGCTCAACCACGAACGGGTCGGCCTGGCCGCCTGGAGCGGCCTCTCCATCTCCATGTACCAGGACATCGTGGCCTGGGCCGCCGCCCAACCGGCCGACGACGGCCGCTCACTCATTGAGCAGGGTTGGGTCCAGATGGATCTGGCCAAGTGCCACGCCGAGCTGGAGGCCATGTGGCTGCTCAACTGGCGCATGGCTGTGCACGTGGCCGACGGGGAGCTCACCGGGGCCGAGTCGTCGTCGATCAAGGTCTTCGGCACCGAGCGCACCATTGAGGTCTTCCGCCTCCTCGTCGGCATCATCGGCGCGGCGGGGTACCTCACTCCCGGCTCACCCGGCGCGTTGCTGCGGGGGCGCCTCGAGGCTTCGGGCCGCCAAGCCCAGATAAACACGTTCGGGGGCGGGGTCAACGAGGTGCAGCGCGAGATTGTGGCCACGGCGGGCCTCGGCATGAAGCGGGGGGCTCGGTGAGCGAGCGCTTCGAGGAGCTGGCGCCGTTCCCCGACCATTCCGTCGAGATCGAGGGGCTGGTGGGGCAGCTCTACGGTGAGGCCCTGCTGTCACCCGACGCGGTCAACGCGCCGATGATCCGGCACTGGGTCGAGGCTATGGGTGATCAGAACCCGGTCTACGTCTCCGATGAGGCGGCCCGGGTGGCGGGCTACGACGAGATCATCGCCCCGCCCACCATGCTCCAGGCCTGGATCATGCGCGGGCTTCGCGCTTCCCAGGAAGTGGAAGCGGCCCGGGCAGCCGGGAGCGATCAGGGGAGCGAGCCCAACGGCCGGGTCATGACCTTGCTGGATTCGGAGGGCCTCACCTCGGTCGTCGCCACCAACTGCGAGCAGCAGTACGGGCGGCCTCTGGTCATCGGCGACCGTCTACTGGTGCGCTCCAAGATTGAGGAGATCTCCGAGCCCAAACGGACCGGTCTCGGCACCGGGCGCTTTCTGACCACCCGGCTCGAATACACCGCGGTGCCCGACGCCGAGGTCCCGGCCCACCCGACCCAGTCCGAGATCGAGGCCCTGGCCGAGCGGGGCGACCCGGTGGCCACCATGCGCTTCCGGATCCTCAAGTACCTGCCGCCCCCGCGAGTGGCCGCCCCGGCTATTCGCCCACCCCGCCCCCACCCGCCGTTGACCCAGGACAACGCATTCTGGTTCGAGGGGGCCAAGGCCCACCAGTTGCTCATCCAGCACTGCACCTCGTGCGGCACATTGCGCCACCCGCCCCTGCCGGCGTGCGGCACCTGCCAGTCGCTCGAGTGGGACACGGTCGAGGCCAGCGGGCGCGGCACCCTGTACTCCTTCGTGGTGGTGCACTACCCGCAGGTGGCGTCATTCGACTACCCGCTCCCCGTCGGCCTGGTCGAGTTGGAGGAGGGCACCCGGGTGGTGGCCAACATCGATGGCGTCGCACCGGGCGACCTGAAGATCGGCTTGGCCCTGCGGGCCACGTTCGTCGACTTGGACGACGAACTCTCCCTACCCGTCTTCGTGCCGGCCGCCACCACCGAGCCGGCCGCCACCACCGAACAGGGAGCCGCGTAATGGACTTCGCCTTCACCGACGAGCAGCTCGCCGTGGCCGAAGCCGCGTCGGGGCTCCTGGCCGGACTGGTCACCCCCGATCGGATCAGCGCGGTCGAGCTCACCGACGACCGGGTCGACCGCGAGCTGTGGGCCGCCCTGGCCGCCGCCGACCTGCTCGGCCTGGCCGTCCCCGAGACTCACGGCGGCGCTGGATACCACTTGACCGAGCTCTGCCTGCTCCTGCAGGCCCAGGGCAACGTGGTGGCACCGGTCCCGCTTTGGGCCACCCTGGTGCTGGGCGCCCTGCCCATCGCTACCAACGGTTCGGCCGCCATGCAGGCGCGCTGGCTGCCCGACGTGGTGGCCGGCCGGGTCATGCTCACCGCCGCCCTGACCGGCAGCGCCAACAGCGTCAGCGGACTGCCGACCGTCCACGCCACGCCGGAGGGGGAGGGCTGGGTCCTCAACGGCACCGAGTTGGCCGTGCCCCAGGCCAACATCGCCGACCGCATCGTGGTGCCGGCGCGCACCGCCGACGGGCGCGTGGTCAT
>DASZMA010000124.1:0-12472 GCA_035552095.1 Acidimicrobiales bacterium
ACCGATGACGGTGGCGAAAATGCCGATGGCGGGCACAATGAGCGGGAAGAGCACGGCCGCCGTGGTGTGGCTGTGGTTGTACGTCTTGAAAGCCGAGTAGCCGAGGATCAACGACGAAATGATGGTGATCTCGTAGGACTCGAAGAGGTCGGCCGCCATGCCGGCGCAGTCGCCGACGTTGTCGCCCACGTTGTCGGCAATGGTGGCGGCGTTGCGCGGGTCGTCCTCGGGAATGCCGGCTTCGACCTTGCCCACCAGGTCGGCGCCGACGTCGGCCGCCTTGGTGAAGATGCCACCGCCGACTCGCATGAAGAGCGCCAGCAGCGACGCGCCGAAGGCGAAGCCGATGAGGACCGCGGTGGCCGAGTTCTGGAAGATGAGGACGATGGCGGTGGCCCCGAGCAGGCCGAGGCCCACGCAGAGCATGCCGGTCACGGCGCCGGTGCGGAAGGCCACCCGCAGCGCGCCGGCCATGCCGCCACCCTGGGAAGCGGCGGCGGCGGTCCGCACATTGCCCCGGACGGCGATGCTCATGCCGATGAAGCCGGTCAGTCCGGAGAAGGCGGCGCCGAAGAGGAAGCAGATCACCCGGTAGATGCCATCCTGGGCGAAGGTCAAGCCGCCGTGGTGCCCGGCCGGCGCCACCACTTTGGTGGCGGTGAAGAAGATGAGGATGGCCAGCGGGACGACGATGATGACGATGGTGCGGAATTGACGCTTCAGGAACGCCTCCGCCCCTTCCTGGACCGCCAGGGCGATCTCGCGCATCTTCGGCGTACCGGTGTCGGCCGCCAGCACGTTGCGGGCGAGCAGGAGACCGGTGACGATGCCGACCACCCCGGCCGCCAGGCAGATGTACAGCCACAACTTGTCCGTGCCGTGCAGGGTGAAGGCTTGGTAGCCCCCATCACCTGTCGCGAGAAGGTTGATCATGCCTGGTGTGCCCTTTCTATTTCGGTCTGTGTTCGGCCGGTTTGGCGACGCCGCGCCAACCCGTTACTCGGTGCGGCAGCTGACACAGCCCGCTCCACTGTTCGATCTGCAAATGCCCGGGCCAACGACGCGACGGATGACGCGCGCCCGAGGGCGGGCCGGGGGGCACGTTAGCGACTGAGGCCCCCAGGGGCAAGAACCGGAACCGGGGTCAGTTCTCAGAGGAGTCCTGGTCGGCCCCGGCCACCAGCTCAAAGGACGGATTGAGCAAAGCCGGCCGGCGGCTCCACGATCCGACCATGCCCTCGGCCACCAACCGGGCCCCGGGCTCAATGCCGGCGATCTTGGGCCGGCCCTGGAAGACCAGGAGCAGGCCGCCGGTGCCGTCGCTCAGCACGCACTCAAGGTTGGAGGTGCCGGCCCGGGGCTGCACCCGCACCGACTTGACCCGGCCGGCCACCCGGACCCGCTGGCGGGCCACCACGTTGGCGATGGGCGTGGTCGCCCCGGCCCGGCGGGCCAGGGCGTTGTCGGCTTCCTCCACCGCGGTGACCCGGCGCTGGTTGTCTCGGCGGGTGGCTGGGCGGTCGACCCCGGTCCGCCCTTCCGCATCAATCGGCGGCCCCGACTGGCCCCCGCCCTCTGCGGGCTCGTCGTCGCTGGAACGCAGCCGGGCCTGCTGCACCGACTGGCCGTAGCGCATGATCCGCTCACCGAACCGGCCGGGCAGGTTGTACGGGATGATGGTGGCGCTGACCCGGGGCACCTGGCTCAACACGCCGGCGATCTTGTCGGCCGTGCGGTCGTGCAGGAAGCGCTGCCAGACCCGGTTGTAGCCCCGCCGGGGCAGCAGCACGGTGCACTCGGTGTCGCCGTCGAGCGTGGCGTCGGCCACCAGCTCAATGGCGGCCCGCCCCAGCCGGCGGTCCGGGCACTCAATGATGTCGAGCGGGAGGCGGGCCAAGCCGACCCGGCCCCACTCCTCCTCCAGCTCCCGGGCCTCCTTGGAGTCGATGTCGAAATGGACCGCCCGCAGGTCGTCCGGCGTCAGGGTGCGGGCGTACTGCAGGGCCCGGGCGGTGGCCATGTCAAGCCGGTCAACCAGGACGATCACCACGTGACGGCGCAGGATGGGCGCCTCCGAGGCCTCGACCGCTCCGGTCTCGAGCAGCTCCTCCTCCTTCTCGTACTGGTGGTGGAGGCGGATGAGGCCGACGTAGAGCAGCGGCCCCACCACCACGATGACCCAGGCGCCCTCCTTGAACTTGGCCACGGCGAAGATCAGGACGACCACGCCGGCCAGAAAGGCCGAGAAACCGTTGACCACCACGCTGCGGCGCCAGTGCGCGCCCTTCTGGGTCAGGTGGTGCTTGACCATGCCGGCCCCGGCCATGGTGAAGCCGGTGAACACGCCGATGGCGTAGAGCGAGACCAACCCGTTCACCTGCGCCTTGAACACCAGGACCAGGGCGATGGAGACCGCGGCCAGCACCAGGATTCCGTTCGAGAAGGCCAGGCGGTGGCCGCGGCGGGTGAGCTGCCGGGGCAGGAAATGGTCACCGGCCACGAAGTTGGCCAGGAAAGGGAAGCCGTTGAAGCTGGTATTGCCGCCGGTGTAGAGGATGAGCAGGGTGGCCAGCTGCACCACGAAATAGAAGAAGCCCCGACCGAAGATGGCCTGGACCTCCTGGGAGACGACCGTGGGCGAGCCGGCGGCGTAGGGCACGGCGTGGGTCCAGCGGGCCAGCAGGGTGGTCCCGAGCACCAGGAAGGCCAGCACCGAGCTCATCAGGATCAGCGTCTGGCGGGCGTGCACCGACGCCGGTCGCCGGAAGCTGCCCACCCCGTTGGAGATGGCCTCGAGGCCGGTCAAGGACGAGCCCCCGTTGGCGAAGGCCCGCAACAGCGTGATGAAGGCCAGACCCATCAACCAGCCGTGGCCGGACGAGCCCAGCCGCCCATCGAAGAGCAGATGGTGGGCGGGCAGCGGCGTGTGGTGCAGGTCGCCCAGCGCCGCCTTGATGTACCCGACGATCAGGACGGTGCCCAGCGCCGCCACGTAGAAGTAGGTCGGGATGGCGAAGATCTTCCCGGCCTCGCGGATGCCGCGCAGGTTCCCGTAGAGGAGGAGAAGGATGATCCCGACGGTGATGACCACGGTGTCGAAGGTGTTGGCCAGGCTGGGCACGGCGCTGGTCAGGGCGGCCGTGCCGGCCGCCGTCTGCACGGCCACCGTCACCGTGTAGTCGATCAACAGGGCCACGGCGGCGATCTGGGCGATTCTCGGCCCGAAGTTGTCCCGGGCCACCACGTAAGCCCCGCCGGCCTTGGTGTAGTACTGGATCACGTCGAGATACGACAGGGTCACGAAGAAGAGGACACCCAGGATGGCCAGGGTGATGGGGACCAGCAGGCTGAAGGCGGCCAGGCCGACGGCGGGCACCAGCTGGGTCAGCATCTCCTCGGTGCCGTAAGCCGACGACGAAATGCAGTCCGGGGCCAGCACGCCGAGAGCGGTCGGGCGGCCCAACCGCTCCGAGCTCAGCTGCTCGGTGACCAGTGGCGGGCCCAGCAGCTTGTTCTTGAGCCGGTACCGGAAGGTCTCGGGAATCAGGTCGGCCGATCCGCCCGGCAGGGGCACGGGTGGACGAGGACCTGGACTGGGCGCCACGGCGTCAGCGTAGGAGGAAACGATGGGAGGCTCAGAAACTCCCTTTGCACATGTGCCTATCGCGTGTTGTGCTGTGGCATGCATGTGATTGTGGTTGGGTGCGGCCGCGTCGGGTCCGGTCTGGCCATCTCGTTGACGGCGGAGGGCCACAGCGTGGCCGTCATGGACAAGAACGCCCGGGCCTTCCGGCGCTTGAAGGACTGGGACGGCCCCCGCATCGTCGGCTCGGGCTTCGACCGGGACGACCTGGAGAAGGCGGGCGCCATCGGCGCGGACGCCCTGGCCGCCGTGACCAGCGGGGACAACACCAACATCATGGCGGTGCGCATCGCCCGGGAGACCTACCTCATCCCCAACGTGGTGGCCCGGATTTACGACCCGCGGCGGGCCGAGATCTACCAGCGCCTGGGCATCCCGACCGTAGCCACCGTGACCTGGACCATCGACCAGGTCCGCCGCCGCCTGCTGCCCGATGAGGACGTGGGTGACTGGACCGATCCCTCCGGGCACCTGACCCTGCTCGACCGCTCGCTCCCCGACGCCTGGGCCGGCCGCCGGCTCTCGGACCTGGAGGAGCCCGGTCGCCTCAGCCTGGTGGCGGTGACCCGTTCGGGCGTGCCCCGGCTAGATGCGCGCGAGCTGGTGGGCCAGGAGGGCGACGTGCTGCACGTGGCCGTCATGAACGACGCCCGGCACGATCTCGACGCGCTGCTGGAAAAGGGCGAGGACGAACCCGCATGAGGGTCGCTATCGCCGGGGCCGGCAGCGTCGGCACCGCCATCGCGGCCGATCTGCACGCCAACGGTCATGAGGTGCTGCTCTTTGAGCAGGACCCCGATCTGGTGGAGCGGCTGCGGCCGACGTTGGACATCACGTGGATCGCCGCGGACGCCTGCGAAGTCTCCGCCCTCGACGCGGCCGGTCTGGCCACGGTCGACGTGGTGGTGGCCGCTACCGGGGACGACGAGGACAACCTGGTGATCTCGCTCCTGGCTAAGCAGGAGTTCGCCGTCCCCCGGGTCATCGCCCGGGTGAATCACCCGAAGAACCAGTGGTTGTTCAACGAGAGCTGGGGCGTCGACGTCTCGGTCAGCACGCCGCAGCTGCTCACCGCCCTGGTTGAGGAAGCGGTCTCGGTGGGCGCGCTGGTCCGCCTGCTCCAGTTCCAGAACGGCGCGGCCCACCTGGTGGAGATCACCCTGGCCGAGGACTCGCCGGCCAACAGCGTCGCCATCGCCGATCTGGACTTCCCCCGCGATGGCACGGTGGTGGCCGTGGTGCGGGCGGGACGCTTGATCGTCCCCCGGGGCGACACCGTGCTGCAGTCGGGCGACGAAGTGCTCGTGCTGGTCACGGCCGATGCCGAGGACGCCGTGCATACGCTCTTCATCAGCGAGTAAAAACCGCCCTTACCAGGCACGGAAGTCCCGAACGGTCGCGCCGTTGTGGCCGAACGGTCACCGATGGTCAAAAAGTCGACCAGGACCGCTTTAGCATGGAGGCCATGGAGGCCGCCTTCTTCGACCTCGACAAGACCGTTATCGATCGCGCCTCTATCGCCGCCTTCGGCCGGCCCTTCATGAAGGGCGGTCTCATCAACCGCCGGGTGGTGGCCCGGGCCGCCATCTCGCAGCTGATCTACCTCTATTTCGGCGCCGACGAGGAGCGGCTGGTGCGGGTGCGCGAGTCGATGCTGGCCATGACCAAGGGGTGGGACCGGGCCCAGGTGCGACAGATTGTGCGCGAGACCCTGCTGGAGACGATTGAACCCATCATGTACGCCGAGGCGCTGGAGCTCATGGAGTTGCACCGGGCGGCCGGCCACCGGGTCTACCTGGTCTCGGCCTCGCCCGAGGAGATCGTGCTCCCCCTCACCGACATGCTGGGCGTCGACGGTGCCATCTGCTCGCGGGGCGAGGTGGACGACGAGGGTCGCTACACCGGGCGCATGGCCTTCTACGCCTACGGGCCGGAGAAGGCGGTGGCCATGCGTGAGCTGGCCGAGCGGATCGGGATCGACCTGGCGGCCAGCAGCGCCTACTCGGACTCGGCCACCGACCTACCGATGCTCGAAGCCGTGGGACGGCCGGTGGCGGTCAACGCCGACCGGGCCCTGGCCAAGGTGGCTCGTGAGCGCGGCTGGGAGATGCGCACCTTCACCAAGCCGATCCGCCTGCGGGACCGGGTCGGGCGAACCACGCCGGTGGTCACGACCAGCCTGGCCGTGGCCGGCGCCGCCCTCATATTGTGGCGGCGCGGGATCAAGGGTCGCCACACCCCGGGTGGTCGCGCCGCCGCCTAGTGGCGGGCCGCGGTGCGAGCGGTAGTTCGGTGCGGTCGGCGGTACGGGTGCTCAGGCGTCGCGTAGGCGGCGAGCCGCCACGACACCGAGTCCGACGATGAGTGCGAGGAAGATCAGCTTCTTCATAATCGGTCAGCCTATCGCCCGAAATCAGTCGCTTAGACGGTGAGCAGGTCGCGGGCGCCGGTGTCAGAAGAGGGGTGCCGCAGCTTCGACATGGCCCTGGCCTCAATCTGACGGATGCGCTCACGGGTGAGGTTGAAGTGCTCGCCCACCTCTTCGAGGGTGCGGGGCTCGCCCCGGTCCAGGCCGAAGCGCAGACGGAGGATCTCGCGCTCGCGCTCGTCGAGCGGGGAGAGGAGACGGCCGATCTCGTCGGGCAGCAGCGAAACGGCGGCTACTTCGAAGGGCGACTCGGCGGAGCGGTCTTCGACCACATCGCCCAGTTCGGCGTCGCCGTCCTCACGCAGGGGCTCGGAGAGGGAGAGGGGCTCGGCCCGGAACCGCAGGGCCTCGACCAGCTTGTCCTCGGGCATCTCGACTTCGATCCCCAATTCGGCCAGGGTGGCCGGCCGGCCGAGCTTGAGCTCCAGGCGGGCCTGGGCCTTCTGGACCCGGGCCAGGGTGTCACCGGCGTGTACCGGCAAGCGGATGGTGCGGCCCGTGTTGGCGATGCCGCGGGTGATGGCCTGGCGGATCCACCAGGTGGCGTAGGTGGAGAACTTGAAGCCCTTGCGCCAGTCGAACTTCTCGACGGCGTGCATGAGGCCCAGGTTGCCCTCCTGGATCAGGTCGAGCAGCGGCAACCCCGATGCCTGGTACTTCTTGGCGATGGAGACAACCAAACGCAGGTTGGACTGGACGAAGGTCTGCTGGGCCTGCTCGCCCTCCATGACGGCGCGGCGCATCTCGCGCTTCTTGGCGGTGGTGAGTCCCTTGGGGGCCTTGGCCACGTCCAGCTCCGCCTCGCGCCCGGCCTCAATAGCCTGGGCCAAGCGAACCTCGTCGTCCTTGGTCAGTAGTGGGTACTGACCGATGTCTGTCAGATAAAGGCGGACGAGATCCTCGTCATCGCGCTCAATTCGTTCCTTCGCCAAGATCTGCCGAACCTTCCCTCACCATGGGCCGCGGCAGGACAACACCTGTCCGGGCATTCGCACTCAATTTGCAGCCCGGTGTCGTTTGGAGACGCGAGGGCTGTATGAATATTGTAATGGACGCGTCAAGATGCCCGTGCAGCAGGGGAAATGCACGAGGCGTTCCCCAACGCCTGTTCGAGATCCCGGCAGAATTCGGCCCAGGTTTCAACCTGACCTTCACCTTGCGACTTGTCTTGCAACCCACCTTGCAATCCGCCTGGTAGGAGGGCCCGCCCCCGCTCGGACTCCCGGGCCGTCGACCGGGTGGCTGCCGCCAGGACAGCCCGGATCGGGCCCTGGTTGATTGGTGAGGCGTGCGCCAGGTGCTCGGCGTAGGCGGCCTGCAGCCGCGGCAGCACCACGGTGGCCAATCCGGCCAGCTGCAGCGCGGGCGCGGCGGCCCGGTCCAGACGCTCCAGGACGTCGGCCAGGGACGCGGTCGGGGGAACGACCAGGGCGGCGGCCTCGACCCCGGCCCGCACCGGCAGGCGGGCCCGCCACCGCTCGGCCAACCCGGCGTGGCCGGCCGACCACTCGCTGAAGCGGACCCGGATCTCCGGACCATCCGGCTCGCCCGGCTCGCCCGGCCGGGTCGACCACTGTCCGGTCAACTCGAAGAGCCGGCGCTCCACCCAGCAGTAATGGCCACAACGCTCGGCCGATTGGCTAATCGTCTCGAAGACGACGCCCCCCGGCGCGGCCTCACCCATGCGGGGTTTCGGGGGGACGGGGCGGCCGGTAGCGGTTGGTGATGGGCATCCGGCGGTCCTTGCCGAAGGCCTTGGTGGTGATGCGCACCCCCGGCGGCATCTGCCGACGCTTGTACTCCGCCCCGTCCACCAGCCGCACCACCTGGTCGACCACCACCGGATCGAAGCCCTCGGCCACCAGGTCGGCCGCCGTGCAGTCCTGTTCCACGTAGCCCTGCAGGACGGGATCCAATTCCTCATAGGGCGGCAGGGACTGGTCGTCGCGCTGGTCGGGGCGCAGCTCGGCCGAGGGCGGCTTGTCCAGCACGCTGTCGGGAATCGGCCCGGGCAGCCCTTCGAGTACGGCCTGGGTGTTGCGGTAACGGCAGAGGTCGTAGACCAGCGTCTTGGGCACGTCCTTGATCACGGCGAACCCGCCGGCCGAGTCGCCGTAGAGGGTGGAGTAGCCGGTGGCCATTTCGCTCTTGTTGCCCGTGGTGAGCACGATCCACCCCTTGGCGTTGGACACACCCATGAGCAGCACGCCGCGCAGGCGCGACTGCAGATTCTCGTCGGTCAATCCCGACGGCTCCCGGCCGAGCACGCCGGCCAGCATGTCGGTCACCGCCACATGGGCCCCTTCGATCGGCACCACCCGCAAATCAATGCCGAGCCGGTCGGCCAGCGCCTGAGCATCCTGGCGCGACCCTTCACTGGAGTAGCGCGACGGCATGGCGATCCCGTGCACCCGGTCGGCGCCCAGGGCATCGACCGCGATGGTGGCCACAATGGACGAGTCGATACCGCCCGACAGGCCGATGACGGCGTCGGTGAACCCGTTCTTCTCCAGGTAATCCCGGGTCCCGAGCACGAGGGCGGCGTAGACCTCGGCCTCGGCGGAGAGGGCCGGCCGCGGCGCCGGCGGAGGGAGCGCCGGCTTCTCGCTGGCCCGCAGGTCGGTGGCCAGCAGGCGGGGCAGCGTGACGTCGCGGGGCGCCTCGTGACCGAAGGTGAAGGGGATGTCGACGACGACCAGGTCGGGGCTGAACTGGGCCCCGCTGGCCAGGAGGGTCCCGTCGGCGCCCATGATCAGCGAATCGCCGTCAAAGACCAGCTCGTCCTGACCACCCACCTGGTTGACGTAGGCGATGGCGCAACCGGCTTCGGCCACCCGCTCGGTCAGCATGGCCAGGCGTTCCGTCCGGCGACCGCGGTTGTAGGGGGAGGCGTTGAGGTTGACCACCACATCGGCACCGGCTCGCCCCTCCTCGGCCACCGGACCGTTCGGGAACCACACGTCCTCGCAGACCGAGACCCCTACCGTGGCGCCGGCGATGCCGAAGAGCGTTGGCGGCTCGTCACTCGAGATGAACCAGCGCTGCTCGTCGAAGACGCCGTAGTTGGGCAGGAAGCGCTTGCGGTAGATGCCCACCACCCGGCCGCCGGCGCAGACCGCCGCCGCGTTGGAGAGCCCGTCGCCGCTCGGGGTGGACCCGACGAAGCCAACCACCACGGCGCAGCGCCCGGTGGCCGCCGCCACCTTTTCCAGCGCCACCAGGTTGTCGGCCACGAAGCCGGGCTTGAGCAGCAGGTCCTCGGGGGGGTAGCCCGGGATGGCCAGCTCGGGCATGACGCAGATGTCGGCCCCGGCGCTCTCGGCGGCCGAGAGCGCAGCCAGGATGCGGTCCACGTTGCCGGGTAGATCGCCCACCACGGTGTTGAGCTGCGCCGCGGCCAAGCGCAGATTCGGCATCCTTCCAGCCTAATGGGCGGGACTTTCGCGCTAGAGCTGGTGGCGGGAGAGAAAGTCCTCCACCACCGCGACGAAGCGCTCGGGCTGCTCGAAGGCGGGGAGGTGGGCGGTGCCCTCCATGACGACCAGTTGGCCGCCGGGGAGGTGGTCCGCCAGGTAGGCGCAGTTCTGCTGAATGTGGGGCAGGTCCAGGTCGCCCGCCACGACGAGGACGGGGCACGTCACCTCGGACAGGCGGGACCAGGTGTCGGGCGGGTCGGGCTCGGGGCCCGGGCTCTCGGCGTGCAGGGCGATGCGGTTCATATCGAGGGCGAGCTGGCGCCGCGGGCCGTCGACCCGGCCCTCGGGGGCGGCCGGCCCATCCAGCCAGAGCCGGATCTCCCCGATGTTGAGGGCGTCCAGGGCACCGGCGGCGTCGGCCGCTTCGAGGTTGGCCCAGATGGCGGCGGTGGCGGCATCGATCTCGCTGTTGTCGACGGCGGGGGCGCCCGAGACGGCGGGGGCCACCAGGACCAGGGCGGGGAACCGGCCGGGGTGGAGCAAGGCAGCATCGAGCGCGATCTGGCCGCCGCGGGAATTGCCGACCAGCACGGTCCGGGGCGGGCCGGGGCCGTCGAGCACGTCGAGCACGGCCAGCAGGTCGGCCACCTGGTCGTGGCGCTCGGGCTTGTAGGCCGTGGTGCCGAAGCCGCGGCGGTCATACGCCAGCGCATCGGTGCCGGGGCTGAGCAGGTCCATCACGCCGTCCCAACTGCGGCGGTCGGTGACGCCGGAGTGGAGGAAGACCATGTGACGGGGGCCGGAGCCGCGCCGGGTGGCGGCCAGCCGGGCCCGGCCGCGGCGGATCTCGAGGTGCTCTGCGAGGTCAGTGGGCAGGTCAGTGGGCAGGTCAGCGGGGACTTCGTCCACCCCCTCAGCGTAGTGAGCCGGTCGCTCGATGGGCGGGGGGCGCTCCACACCTGCGAAGCTGGTGCGGTGCAAAGCCAGCGCGACTACGTACTGCGGACCGTGGAGGAACGGGGCATCCGCTTCGTCCAGCTGTGGTTCACCGACGTCCTGGGGACCCCCAAGGGGTTCAACATCACCTCGGCCGAGCTGGAGAACGCGCTCGATGAGGGGATGACGTTCGACGGATCCGCCATCGACGGCTTCAGCCGGGTGCAGGAGGCCGACGTGCTGGCCCGGCCCGATCCCAAGACCTTCCAGCTCCTGCCCTGGCACGACAACGACTCGTCGGTGGCCCGGGTGTTCTGCGACATCGCCAACCTCGACGGCACCCCGTTCGAGGGCGACCCGCGCCATGCGCTGCGCCGGACCCTGGAGAAGGCCCGGTCGCTCGGCTACACCTTCTTCGCCGCCCCCGAGGTCGAGTACTTCTACTTCGCCGACGCCGATCCGGCCCACGCCCCCCAGACGCTGGACTCGGGGTCCTACTTCGACCTCAGCGTGGCCGACCTGACCAGTGACCTGCGTCGCCGTTCGGTCCTCATGCTCGAGGAGATGGGCATCCCGGTCGAGCACACCCAGCATGAGGACGCCCGCAGCCAGCACGAGATCGACCTGCGCTACACCGACGCGCTGACCATGGCCGACACCGTCATGACGGCGCGCATGGTGATCAAGGAGATGGCGCGCCGGGAGGGCGTGTTCGCCAGCTTCATGCCCAAGCCCTTGGGCGGGGTGCAGGGCTCGGGCATGCACACCCACATCTCACTGTGGCAGGGCGAGCGCAACGCCTTCGTCGACGACAACGACGAGTACGGCCTGTCCGAAGTGGCCCGCCAGTTCATTGCCGGGCTGCTGCATCACGCCCGCGAGATCACGGCGGTGACCAACCAGTGGGTGAACTCCTACAAACGGCTCATCGGCGGTTACGAGGCACCGGTCCACGTCAGCTGGGCCCGCAACAACCGGTCCGCCCTGGTGCGGGTCCCGGTGGTCAAGCACGGCAAGTCCGAGTCGACCCGGCTGGAATACCGGGCGCCCGACAGCGCCTGCAACCCCTACCTGACCTTCGCCGTCCTGCTGGCCGCCGGCCTGCGGGGCATTTCCGAGGGCTACACCTTGCCGCCGGAGGCCGACGCCAACCTCTTCTCGCTCTCGGCCAAGGAGCTGGCCAAGAAGGGGATCGAGTCGCTGCCGCCCAGCCTGCACGATGCCGTCAACGAGATGGAGCGCTCCGAGCTGCTGGCCGAGACGTTGGGTGACCACGTCTTCGAGTGGTTCATCCGCAACAAGCGGGCCGAGTGGGACGACTACCAGTCGCAAGTGACCCAGTTCGAACTCGACCGCTACCTGCCCCTGCTCTGAGCTACTGCCTGATGGACGCCCGCTGATGGACCCCCTCCTGTGTTTCCCCGTCGAATTGCCGGCCGAGGTGACCCTGGCTCTGCAGAGTGCCGGGCTGAGCCATAAAGCGGTGAGCCGCCCCGAAGAGGTCAGCGACGGCGGGTCGGACAACGGAGCAGGTAACGGGGCGGGCAGCGGTGCAGGCAGCAGCGCGGACGGGGCCGCCCTGGGCTGGTCGGGCGTGCTGGTGGTGGCCGACGAGGACATGACGGCCGCCGTCGCCTTCTGCCGGCATGTGCGCCTGCGCGAGGTACCCCTCAGTCCGCTGTTGCTGGTCATCCGACCCGAGCAGGTGGGCGACCTGCTGCTCCGGGACGACCTCTACGACGACTTCTGCGTGCTGCCGGCCCGACCCGAAGAGTTGGTGGCCCGGCTGCAGCACCTGTTCTGGCGCACCGGGCAGAGCATGCGGCCCGACCTGATTGAGTACGGGCCGCTCATGCTGAATCTCGAGACGTATCAAGCCGCGGTGGCAGGCCGGGTGCTCGACCTGACCTACATGGAATACGAGCTGCTCCGCTTCCTGGCCGGCCATCCGGCCAAGGTCTTCACCCGCGAGACCCTGCTCAGCCGGGTCTGGGGCTACGAGTACTACGGCGGCGCCCGGACGGTGGACGTCCACATCCGGCGGCTGCG
>DASZMA010000125.1:0-3033 GCA_035552095.1 Acidimicrobiales bacterium
ACACGCCTGCCCAGGAATCTGCTTGAGGCGATTGAAGCCTTCGACACCGACCCTCTGACCCGCACCGTGTTCCATGAGGAGTTCGTCTCGGCCTACACGCAGATGAAGGTGGCCGAGTGGGAGTCGTACCACGCTCAAGTATCGGAGTGGGAGCGCGACACCTACCTCACGATGTTCTGATGACGGGCCGGGACCACTACGGCGAACCGGTGCGGTGGGAGACACTGACCTGGCCCGAGATCGGAGATCTCCTGGAGCATCGGGCCGGTGAGGTGGCCCTGCTCCCGGTGGGGGCCACCGAACAGCATGGGCCCCACCTCCCCACCGGGACAGACACCATCGTCGCCCGGGGTCTTTGTGAGGCAGTGTCGGGGCGCACCGGTGCCCCGGTGCTGCCGGCCCTCTCCATCGGCTGCAGCTTCGGGCACGGCACCGCGCTGCCCGGCACACTGTCGCTGACTCCGGCCCGGCTGGCCGACGTGGTGCGCGACACCGTCGAGTGGCTGGCCGCCAGCGGGATACGCCGGGTCTTGGCCATCAACGGTCATTTCGGGAATCAGGCGTCGCTCTCCATCGCGGGCGACCACTTGTGCCTTGAGCGCCCTGATCTCCGCTTCGGTGTCCTCAATTGGTGGACCCTCACGCCGGCCATCACGGCAGAGACCCTGGCCGACGGTGACGACGTGCACGCCAATCGGGCGGAGACGGCCCTGATGATGGCCCTGGCTCCCGACATGGTTCGCATGGACCAGTTGCGGGTGGCGGACGACGAGGACCGCACCGGAGGCCTGGTCTTCCGCTACACGGCTCCCGTGCTCTCCCGGAACGGTGTGACGGGACACCCCTCGGAGGCCACCTTGGAGTTGGGGCAGTCCCTCTTGGACAGTGTCGTCGAGGTACTGTGCGCTGCGGTGGAGCGAGGGCGCGTTGAAGAGCCTCCGCTGAAGGGCCAGCCCGCCCGGGCCGAAGCCCGGTGAGCTACCCGCCGGTGATCGGGATCCTCTGCGGACGATCACCAGCCGAGCGATACTCCGTTCACCGGGGCTATCTCTCCTCGGTGACCGCGGTGGGTGGAGTTCCCATGCTTCTCCCGGCCGGACCCGATGTAGACCCCGGCGCGCTGATCGACCTGGTGTCTCACTGTACGGCCATCATCGCCACCGGGGGCGGCGATGTGGACCCGGCCAACTACGCCGGCTCTGCTGGGTCGCCCGAATTGCTGATGGACGTAGACCCCTGGCGCGACACGAACGAGTTCGCCGTGGTCCGGCACGCGATGGCCCAAGGTAAACGGGTGCTCGGGGTGTGCCGCGGCATCCAACTCCTGGCTGTCATCGACGGCGGTACCCTCATCCTCGACCTGGCCGAAAAGGGCTTCGACGGCCACTGGGAGGAGGAGCGGCAGTACGAGCCCGTGCACCTGGTCCGCGCCGAGCCGGGTTCGACGGCCGCCCAGGTCCTCGGGCCCGTGGAGTGGGTGAACTCCATCCACCATCAGGCGGTAGCCGACCCGGGCCAGACCCTGCGGGCCACGGCTTGGAGCGACGACGGCGTCATTGAGGCGATTGAAGCACCAGGGCTCCTTGGCGTGCAGTGGCACCCCGAACGCCTCGCCAACACGGACCCCCGCCACCTAGCTCCGTTCGCCTGGGTCGTCGAGCAGTGACCTGATCGACGCCCTACGGGGCTGGCCTGCGAACTCGGCAGATCAATCAGACATCGAACTCATGCCGGCAATGAGCTCGCCCTCGCCCTCGCTGGTTTCGGTCGCTCCCACCGCATCGCGCATTTACCATTCAACGCCCGTGGAGACGCAGAGGCATCACGGTTAGTGGAGTCCTGCACCGGGTATGTCTCGCTGTACTGAGAACGAGGCATGGGATTTTTATGAAGGAGAACACGACTTTGAGCGCCCTGAGGCGTCGGTCATTGTGATCATGGGCGTCGCTCCTTCGACAGGCTGCGCCGGCCACCAATGAAGGCGTGGGCGGTGGGTAATCCGGGACCGATCGATACTCACCCCCTTGTTGGCATTGAACGAGAGACACCGGTTCCCGAACGTGGTCAGATTCGCATCCGGGTCAGTGTGTGCGGCGTCTGCCGTACCGATCTGCATCTGGCTGAAGGTGATCTCTCCCCGAAGCATGATCAGGTCGTTCCCGGTCATGAAGTGGTCGGAACCGTTGACGCGCTGGGAGAAGGATCCTCTCGTTTCGTGTTGGGAGCGCGAGTGGGGGTGCCCTGGCTGGCCAGGACGTGCGGCCGCTGCCGGTTCTGCGTCAGCGGACGGGAAAACCTCTGTACCGATCCTCTCTTCACCGGCTGGGACCTCGACGGTGGTTACGCCGAATACGTTGTCGCCAACGAAGCCTTCGCCTACGCCATCCCCGATGGCATCAGCGACCAGGAAGCCGCACCCCTGCTCTGCGCAGGCATCATCGGCTATCGGGCGCTTCGGCGGTCCAAGCTCCCACCGGGGGGAAGGTTGGGGATCTACGGCTTTGGTGGCTCGGCCCACCTGACGGCTCAGATCGCCCTCTTCGAAGGCGCCCGGGTCCACGTGATGACCCGATCGGCGCGGGCGCAGGCGCTGGCCCGGGAGCTCGGCGTCCACAGCGTGGGTGACGCAGACGACCAGCCGCCCGAGCCGCTGGATTCCGCCATCCTCTTTGCCCCGGTCGGCGATCTCGTGCCCACCGCCCTGACCGCGCTGGACCGCGGCGGAACTCTGGCCATCGCCGGTATCTACCTGAGCGATATCCCGGTATTGAACTATCAGGAGCACCTTTTCGAGGAGCGCGCTCTGTTGAGCGTCACGGCCAACACTCGAAAGGACGGTGAGGAATTTTTGTATCTGGCCGTCCACATCCCGATCAAAGTGTCAACGCAGGCCTACACGCTGGATCAGGCCAACGAGGCGCTGGTTGACCTGGCTCACGGTCACGTCAACGGTGCGGCGGTACTGGTGAATTCCGTATCCGCCGCAGCGTCGCGCCTCTGACTCCCCCGTCAAGCCTTCCGCGAGCGGGCCAG
>DASZMA010000126.1:0-37652 GCA_035552095.1 Acidimicrobiales bacterium
CCAGGAGCCACCACCGGGGCACTCTCTTGCGCAGCACGTCGTCGAGCCCGAATGCGGCCAGCACAATGACCGCCAGTTCCCAGCTGGCGTTGGCATAGCGGTAGAACGCCACGTCCCCCATGCCCGGAAGGGCGTTGACCAGATGCTGGAGTGGGGCGACGTTATAGGAGCGCCCGAGCGCCAACACCGTCCAGGCGGCCAGCACTATCCGCAGTGGCCGGTGCCGGGGTCCCGCCAACCCGATGAGGCCAAGGACGACCAGGGACGCCGTCAGATAGCCGCCGGTGTTCCCCCAGATGACGCTGAGCAATCCGGTGGCGTCGTGACCGGAAAAGGTATTGATCGACCCGTAGACGTACGGCATGACGGTCTGGGGCAGGGCGGCGTGGGGGAGATCGGCGGCCGCAAAGGATCCGTTGTGCCCACCGAGGAAGGCGGAGGGTAGGTAGTCGACGAAGGCCACCAGGAGGGGCGCGGCCAGGAGAAGTCCCGTGGCCACGCCGGCCATCGCCTTGAGCACGAAGCGGCCCCGGGCGCGCCCGAGCTGGACGGCGCGGACGATCAACCACAGGGCGGCGAGCACCCCGTCGATGTAGGCGGTCTCGGGGAATCCGGCATAGACCGATAGGGCCAGGGCAAGGGCGATGGTGCACCACCCGAGGGGTCGCTGCTGGCGGGCCCGCGCTGCGGCGAACTCGATCCCCAAGAGCAACAGAGGAAGGAAGGCGACCGGGTTGGCGGGGGCGTGGGAGAACCAGGAGTAGGTGCCGTTCAAGGCGAAGGCGATCCCCCCGGCGAGCGCCGGCAGTCGCCCCAGGCCGAGCCGGCTGAGCAGGAAGTAGGTGCTCAGGCCGGCCACCACTTCGACCAGGGCGTGCGACCAGATCTGGCCGTTGGAGAAGTACAGGAGCAGGGTGGGGGGGAAGAAAGCGCCCGACTGCATTTCGCCGGCCAACGGTGACCCGAGTCCTTCGAATGGGTTCCACCAAGGGACATGCCCATGGAGCCAGGTGAGCGCGACCAGGTGACCCAGGGTCTGGGCGGTGATGCCGTTGTTGGGATCCGCCGCCACTGAACCGGCAAAGACTCCGGAGCCGGTGACCTGCCCGAGCCCCGAAATCAGGTTGATGGGATTTGGATTGAAGATGTGGAGGAGGTAGAGCGCGTTGCCCGCGAACACCGATGCGATGACAATGAGCGAGGGCCACAGGTGGGGCCACGAGAGGACCCGGTGCCCGAAGGATCGACGTGAGACGGGGACGGAGGGCTTCGATGTGATGGTCGCGTAGGGCATTTGCAATTGCTCGTAGCGTTGCCGTCGGGGCCGAACCCGGTCCAAGGTCGCCGGGCGGGCCGGGTGATCCGGCGACGGTGGCAGAGAAGTTAGCCCAGCTTCCGGGGGTATTTTCCTAGGTTGGGGCCATTGAAGTGGATCAAGGGTGGAAGATTCCCGATGGTAACCTCCGGGCGTGGCCGATCGACCTGGAGCCCGCCCCGGCCTGCTGGCGGAGGGGTCCGACGCACCGTGAGCGACTTCGAGGACGCCAAATTCGACGAGCTTCTGCCTGAGGTGCAGCTGCAGTTGAAGAGGACGCAGCAGGAGATCGTCGAGCTGCAGTCCCGCCGGTTGGCGGAGGCTGCCGCGTCGGCTGACGCCCTGCTCGAGTTCGAGCGGCATCAACAGCTGTTAGCGCGGCGATTGTACGACGCCGAAGCCGAGTTGGCCCGAACGAAGGCGCACATCGACGGGATCCTCCAGACCCGGTTCTACAAGTACACCACCAGCCTGCGAAAGTTCTACTTTCTCTCCCGCACGGCCAAGAAGGATCCCGAGTTCGCCCAGGCCCAACTCACCTCGACCCCACCGCCGCCTGAGCTCCCCTATTCCATGTGGATCTCGACGTACGACACGCTTGATGAGCGGGCCCGGGTGCACCTGCGGGACCGGATCGCCCAGCTGAGCGACCCACCCCTCATCTCGCTGCTCCTGCCCGTCTACAACACCCCCAAGAACTACCTCAATGAGGCGATCGACTCCGTGCGCTCGCAGCTCTACCCAAACTGGGAGCTCTGCATCGTCGACGACTGCTCGACCGATGTGACCATCGCCGAAGCGATGGAGGAGCTGGCCGCTACTGATTCCCGCATCAAATTCACCCGGCGGGCCGAGAACGGCCACATCTCGGCTGCCTCGAACACCGCCCTCGAGATGGCCTCGGGCACATGGATCGCCTGTCTGGACCACGACGACACGCTGACCGAGGACGCCCTGGCCTGGTTCGCCCTCAAGATCGGCCAGAACCCCGAACTCGGGCTGATCTACAGCGACGAGGACAAGATCACCGAGCTGGGCGAACGGACGGACCCCTTCTTCAAGCCCGAGTTCGATCCGCTCCTCCTCCTGGGCCAGAACTATCTCTGCCACCTCTCCATGTACCGCCGGGAGCTGGTCGAAGCGGTGGGGGCCTACCGGGTCGGATTCGAGGGCAGCCAGGACTGGGACCTGGCCCTGCGGGTGGCGGACGGCCTGGCCACCGATCAGATCGGGCACATTCCCCGGGTCCTCTACCACTGGAGGATCCATGCGGCTTCGACGGCGAGCGCGCTTTCCGCCAAGTCATACGCGGCCGATGCCGCCGAGCGGGTCGTGCGTGACCACATCAGCCGGACCAGCCGGGCGGGCGAGGTCATCCATCTGGCCGCCAACGGCTGGAACCGGGTCAAGTGGGCTGTGCCCGACCCGGCGCCGCTGGTCAGCATCGTCATACCGACCCGGGACGGTCGGTACCTGGGCCGCTGCATCGACAGCATCCGGTTCCGGTCCAGCTATCCCAACTACGAGATTGTCGTCGTCGACAACGGGAGCCTGAACTTCGACACCTTGAGCTACCTGCGCGACCATGACGACTCCCTGACGGTGATCCGCGACGAGAGCCCGTTCAACTATCCCGAGATCAACAACCGGGCCGTGGCGCGCTCCCACGGTCAGGTCATCTGCCTGCTCAACGACGACACCGAGGTGCTCGGTGGTGACTGGCTGGAGGAGCTGGTCGGACAGCTGCTGCAGCCACACGTCGGAGCGGTCGGGGCCAAGCTTTACTACAGCAACGGCCAGGTCCAGCACGCCGGGGTGGTGCTGGGCATCGGTGGCGTGGCCGGTCATGCCTACCGGATGAGCGACCGCCTGTCCTTTGCCGGGCACGGGCGCCTGCAGCTCCCCCGTTTGTACTCGGCGGTGACGGCGGCCTGCATGGTGATCCGGCGCGAGGCCTGGGATCAGGTGGGAGGCATGGATGCCGAGAACCTCCCCGTTGCCTTCAATGACATCGACCTCTGCTTGCGTCTCGGTGAAGCGGGCTGGAACATCGCCTGGACGCCGTTCGCCGAGTTGATCCACCACGAGTCCATCACCCGTGGACCCGACACCGAGGGCGAGCGGGCTGTCCGGTTCGGTCACGAGACGCGCTACATGAAGCAGCGCTGGGATTCAGTACTGCGCAACGACCCGGCCTACAACCCGAACCTGACCCTAATCAGTGAAGACTTCGCGCTGGCCTGGCCGCCGCGCCACCTCACCGACCAGGAGCCCTGACTCCCTAGCCGCGGTCCGGCCCCGCCAGCGCCCTCTCCAGCGCGGTGGCGAAGGCGCGCGGATCCCCGTAACGCTCATCGGCATAGGCCCGGCCGGACCGCGCCGTCGCGGTGCGGAAGTCCTCGTTGAAGAAGGCACGGGTGCCGGCCAGGAGCCCGGCCGTGTCGCCAAACGTCAGGCCTCCGCCGGCGCGGGCGTGCGTCGCGGCTGCTGCTGCCGCCTCGGGGACGAGGATGGGGGTGCCGAAGCGGAGCGACTCCACGCATTCACGGGCCACGATCGGTCCCGGGCCGAGATCGACGCAGACCCGGGCGTGGGCCATGAGACGCCACAGATCAGTGCGGGTGTCCACGGAAACGGCGCCGCGCCGGGCCCGCCCCCGCCATACCGAGGCGGTCGCCTGCTCAACCACGACGACGTCGGCGTGGGGCAGCCCCGCCGTGAGCCAGGCCGCGCCGGCCGGGGGCTGGTCGGCCGCCACCGGGCGGTCCGAGAGGACGAGGACATAGCCGACGAACCCGAACCCGTTGTGGCGGTGCGTGGCTGCCAACGGGTTCACCGGTACGTGCATGCCGATGACGATGGCCCCTTCGGGTCCGGTCGAGCCCACCGGCGAGAGGATGGAGGTCGAGGGGTCCTCGGTCGAGGACGAGATGGCCCACCGACGCCGGCTCGGCCCCAGCGCCTGGAGCAACAGCAACGAGGACGTCGTGAGCTCGTCGAGAATGATCGTGGCGTCGTCCGCCAGCCCGTGGGGCCAGATGGCGGCCTCGGGTGACGGCCAGTCATCGCCCGCACCGATGCCGATACCGATGACGTCGAAGGCCCCGTCGGCCTCCGGGACGGCGGGGCCACCGGGCGTGAGGATGGTGACGGCGGCGGATCGGGAGGCCGCACCGGCGACTGAGCGCGCCACGTAGGACAGTTCGTGGTCACGCCGCTTCCAGCTGCGGCTCATGATCAGCACGGACCGTCTGCCCTCGGCCCTAGTCAAGGGTCGTCCGGATCCGATCCAGCTCGGCCCGCACCAGCGTGATGTCCTGGCCGAACGAGTCGCTCACCTCTTCCATGAGGGACTCCTGGCGGGCTAGGCGGTCGGCCAGCTCGTCGCAGCGCACGGCGACGGCCTCGACGGCCCGGATGAGGCCCCCGATCAGCTCGCGGTCGCCCCGGCCGAGCGGGATGGTCCGGCGGGCCTTCCCCCGCGCCCGTTGCCACAGGGCGCCCGGGTTGGTGTCCGCCGTCGGGGGCGCGTCGGTTCGGGCCCACTCCAGGTGCAGCCCCCGTAGGGCCTCGTGGCCGTGGATGGGCGGAAGCGGGGGCGGGGCGTCAGCGGGCCGGCGCAGCATGGCCGGGGCACGCTCGCCATCGCCCGTGGTGGTCAGGGACTGGTGAGGGTCGAGTGCCATTGTCGCCACCATTCCTTTTCGTCCGGACCGCGCAAACGGCAGGAGGAGTCTACGCGGGTCAAGTTCCGGTTGAAGAAGGGGTCACCCGTGACGATCGACTGCTTCCACCGGTCGATGAAGTGCACGATGTCGCCCACGGCACCCGCCGTGCCCCGGCTCGGCGACTCGTGGTGGATCAGTTCCACCGACGGGTCGACGATCACCCGCCAGCCGGCCAGTTGCGAGCGCAGGCAGTAGTCGACATCGTTGAGGTCCACCCCCAACGACTCATCGAATCCGTGCAACGCGGTGAACACCTCACGTCGTGTGGCCAGGCAGGCTCCGGTGACGGCGGCGCACTCCCGCGCCACCACGGCCATGTTGAGATAGCCACCCCTGTCCTCCTCCAGCCCGACCAGGATGTGCCCCGCCGCGCCGCCGAGCCCGATGACCACGCCGCAGTGCTGCAGCCGAAGGTCGGGGTAGAGCAAACGGGCCCCCACCGCAGCGACGTCGGGCCGCAGCGCCTGGGCGCACAGGGCGCTGAGCCAGCCGGACCGGTGGGCCTCAATGTCGTTGTTCAAGAAGACCAGGACCTGGCCGGTCGCCACCGCGGCGGCGGCGTTGTTCAGGCGGGCCCAGTTGAAGGGGCGATCGTCGACCAGCGTGCGGACGTCGGCGCGGGCGGTGAGCTGTTCGAGCAGGGTCTCGGTCTCGAGCTGGACCGACCCGTTGTCGACCAGCACCAGCTCTATCGGCTGGTCGCCGCGGGTGGCGTCAATGGAATCGATGCAGGCGCGCAGGAATCGCGGTTCGTCGCGGAAGGGGATGATGATGCTGGCGGTGATGCCGGGGC
Source organism: Acidimicrobiales bacterium (assembly GCA_035552095.1). Taxonomy (GTDB): domain Bacteria; phylum Actinomycetota; class Acidimicrobiia; order Acidimicrobiales; family RAAP-2; genus Bog-473. Next base: position 5,837 of record DASZMA010000126.1, read on the forward strand.
GCGGCCGGCGGATGACGCGGCTGGTACCGGGCCGCGGGCCGGTCGCCACCTCGGCCACGTCGCCCCGGCGGGCCAGGGCCGCCACAATGTGGTCGGTGGGCGCGGCGGCGCGCTCCAACGGCACGCCGGCATCCTCACCCGCGCCGTGGCTCAACACCTCGGGCAGGTGGACGACGTTGTCCGCCCCCTCGCAGGCTCGCAGCGCCACATCGTGCTCCACCGGAGCGCCGGCGGTGGGCTCGGTCTGGAGCAGGTGGGCCAGGGCAACGGAGCCGATGGCCAACGGGCGGCCCATGTAGGGCGATGAGAGCAGGAACTCAGGCGAGTAGGCCGGCTTCAGCCGGGGGGCGATGTGAGCGCCATCGGCGGCCAGCGCATCCTCGTCGGCGTACACCACGCCGCCGGCACTGAGCGCCGAGGCGAGCTGGGCCACCGTGTCCGGCGCCCAGACGTCGCCGGGGAAGATCAGGGCCACGTCCTTGCCCTCGTTGGCCCGCAGTCCGGCCTGGACCATCTCGGTGGACGAGGTGCCGTCGGGCTGGGCCTCGACCCGCACGCGCTGGGTGGTGCGGGCCAGCCCGGACACGGCCAGGAGGGTGGTGAAGGCGTTGTGCCAGCCCTGGTGGAGGACCACGGTCAGGGTCCAACGGCCCGTCGTCTGCCCCCCGAGTCCCTGCAGCGTGCGCACGGTCTCGGCGGGCGGCTCCCCGGTCAGGGCCATCACGAGGTGGAGGATCTCGGCGTCGGACCGGCCCACGAAGGCGCGGCTGCGCTCCTGTTCCCGGCGTTGCACCCACTCGGAGTAGGGCCCCGGGTCCTCGGCCACATCGGGAGGGAGGGGAGGAAGCGCCCGCGGAGCAAAGAGCACCCGGTCCACGCCGGCAATCTACCGGATGCCTGGTCGCCGGCAAGGGCGCGTTGGCGCAGGTGAGCGTCGACCTGCCACGATGCGCGCATGCCCATTTCCGACCGCTTGCTCATGGGGCCGGGTCCCTCCAATCCCTACCCAGAGGTAGCGGCGGCCCTGGCCCGGCCCATCCTGGGCCACCTCGACCCCGAATTTCTCTCCCTGCTCGACGCCACCAACGACCGCCTGCGGCAGGTCTTCGCCACGGCCAACGCGTTGACGCTGCCCATCAGCGGTACCGGCTCCGCCGGCATGGAAGCCTCCTTCGTCAACTTCGTCCGGCCTGGAGATCCCGTGGTCATCGGGGTCAACGGCGTGTTCGGTGAGCGCATGTGCGAGGTGGCCCGCCGTTGCGGGGCCGAAGTGATCCGGGTCGACGCCCCCTGGGGGCAGCCGATGCCGCCCGAGGCACTCCTGTCCGCCCACCCGGCTCCGTCCATCATCGCGGTGGTCCACGCCGAGACGTCAACCGGGGTGCGCAACGACATTGCGCCACTGGGGGCGAACAAGGGGAACGCCCTGCTGGTGGTCGACATGGTGACCTCGTTGGCCGGCATCGAAGTCGCCGTCGATGCCTGGCAGGTGGACGTGGCCTACAGCGGAACCCAGAAGTGCCTGGGCGTCCCCCCCGGCCTGTCGCCGCTCTCCGTCTCCCCGCTGGCGCGGGAGCGCATGGTGGAGGATCCTTCCAGCTGGTATCTGGACCTCAATCTGTTGTCCCGCTACGTCGAGGGAGGGGCCGAGGGCGGCCGGGTGTACCACCACACGGCACCGGTGACCATGGTCGCCGCCCTGCACGCCGGCCTGGGCGCGGTGCTGGACGAGGGAATTGAGGAGGCGCGCCTGCGTCACGCCGACTGCGGTCAGCGGTTGCAGTCGGGACTGGAGGAGCTGGGGCTGGAGCTCCTGGCCCCAGCGAGCCACCGTCTTCCGCAGCTCACGACGGTCCGGGTCCCCGAGCACCCGCCGGCCGGCCTGAGTGAGGCGGACATCCGTCGTCTCCTCTTGACCCGCTACGGCATTGAGATCGGCGCCGGCGCCGGCCAGCTGGCCGGGCAGGTGTGGAGGATCGGCTGTATGGGCCACACGGCCCGCCGGCGAAATGTGGTGACATTGCTGGGCGCGTTGAAGGAGGTGCTGGAGCAATGAGTGCGGCCAGGACAGTGCGTCATGCTCCGCTGGAGCTCCACGGGCGGCGGGTCATGTTGCGCCCGCTGACCGAGAACGATTTCGACGAATGGCACGCCGTGCGGACACGGTGTGCGCCGTGGCTGCTGCGCTGGGAGCCCCGGCCCAAGGGGGCCCCGGTGCCCTCCGAGGACCGGCCCAGCTTCGCCGCCCGCTGCGGCATCCGCGAGCGCGAACGCCACCTGGGTAGCGGCTACGGGTTCGGGATCTTCGTGGGCGAGCGGTTCGCCGGCGAGGTGACGCTCTCCTCCATACAGCGGGGGCCGTTCCAGAGCGCATTCATCGGCTACTGGATCGACGAGTCACTGGCCGGCCGCGGCCTGGTGCCCGAGGCGGTCCTGGTGACCCTGCGCTTCGCGTTCGAGGCCATTTCGCTGCACCGGGTGGAGATCTCCATCATCCCGCGCAACACGGCCAGCCGCCGCGTGGTCGAGAAGCTGGGCATCCGCCTGGAGGGCATCGCCGAACGGTTCCTGGAGATCGACGGGGTCTGGGAAGACCACGCGCGCTACGCCATCACGTCCGAGGAATGGACGGTCCGGGAGTCCGAGCTGGTGGCGGAGTGGCTTTCCGACTGAGGGTCAGTGATCGGCCGGTCAATGATCGGCCAGGCCGGTGACGGCCGGCGAGTGGCGGAAGAACTGCTCCACGTCGTGCTCGTAGGTGTAGGAGGAGGACGACGTCTTGCCGGCGCTCCGCCGCAGGCGGAGGGCGCGGATGAAGCTCTGCACGGCGCCGGCGCTGGTGGCCTGGTACTCGAATCCGGTGGCGGCCAAGCGGCGGGTGTCGACCCCCCGCCCGTACCGCAGGAGGTCCTCCAGCTCGGTCGGGAGGTCGAAGAGACGGGAGAGCGGCCGGATTTTGAGCGGGCTGTAGGGGGAGAGCGGGATCAGGCGGGTGCCACAGATGCTGGCCACCTCGCTCCAGGGGAGGCGGCCGTCGCCGGCGGCGTTGTAGAGGCCGGGAATGCTTCCCCGCGTCACGTGTAGGAGGGCCCGCACGACGTCCTCCTCCTCGACGAACTGCAGCAGGGGATCGAACCCGAAAATCGAAGGGCACACCTGCCGTGAGAGGTTGCGGCTGATCGGGGTAGCCAAATGGGTCCCCAGCACATTGGCGAAGCGCAGCACCGTGACCAAGGTGGCCGGGTTGTCCTCGGAGAAGTCACGGACCAGGCCCTCAGCCTCAATGAGAGCCCGCTCGACGCTGTTGCGGGCCGGGCCGGGGCGGGGCGTGTCCTCCTGGAAGGTGCTGGGGTCCCGGGCCGAGGACCCGTAGACCAGGGTGGACGACTTGACCACGATGTGACGGACCGACGAGCCGGCGGTGCCGGCGGCGGCCAGCAGGTTCATGGTCCCGATCACATTGATCTCGTGCAGGGCCCGACTGGAGACGGTGGCCGAGTTGGTGACCATGAAGGTGTGGAGGATGGTGTCGACCTGGGTCGCCTTCACAATGCGGTTCAGGATTGAGTAGTTCTGGTCCGCCCGCACGAACTCCGCCCGCTCGAAGGGCACCGACGGGGTGCGGGCGCCCATACCGAGGATGACGTCCATGCTGGGGTCGGCCTCGAGGGCCTGGACCATGCGACCGCCCCAGAAGGTGTCGGCCCCGGTGACGAGGACGCGTCGAGCCACGGCGGACCAGCCTCAGCCGAACCACACGCTGCGCCGGTCGCGCAGCATGTCGTAGACGGACTCCTGCAGCTGGGTCCGGATGTTCTCCGCCTCTTCCATCACCCGACTCTTGGAGTAGCGCTCCTGGTCGGGCGGGACGTCGAAATGGATGGGGTCGAGCACGCGCAGCTTGAACTTGGCCGGAAAGGGCATGACGATCCCGAGCGGGCCCATGGCCAGAAGGTTGGCCGTGATCGGGAAGTAGGGGACCCCAATTGCCTTGGCCAGCGTGGGCAGGCGGAACAGGACCGGCATGGCCTCCTCGGAGCCGATGACGGCGATGGGGATCACCGGCACCCCGGCCCGCATGGCGATCTCGACGAAACCGCCCCGACCGAAGCGCCGGAGCTGGTAGCGGTCGGTGAACGACTTCGAGGGGCCCTTGGTGCCCTCGGGGAAGACCAGGGCCAGTTGCTTCTGCTCCTTGAGCAGCCGGTAGGCGTTGGCCGGGCGGGCGGACACACCACCAGACCGGGCCCAGAGCGTGCCGATGACCGGGACGGTGCGGAAGAAGTAGTCGGCCAGCCCGTAGACGGGCCGTTCCAGCTCCTTCTCAATGCCGTGCATGATCACCGGCGCGTCGGAGGGGATGGCGCCGGCGTGATTGGCCACCAGCAGTGCGCCGCCGTCGGCCGGGATCTTCTCCAGCCCTTCCCACTCGGCCCGGAACCACTTCGAGTAGATGGGCTCGTAAATGGCCCGAGCCAGGGCCCGGGTGCGCTCGGAGCGACCCCACTCATCGACATCGGACAGCCGGGGGTCCTCCACCGGCTCCGGCGCCTCGGGCGGGATCCGGATCGGCACAATGGCGGTGGAGCGCTTCTTTTCCGCGGCGACCGGGCGCCCGTTACTCACCCGGCCATGGTACCGACAGTTGGCGCCCCGGCTCTCCGGAGCCGATCAGCTGACGATGGAGGCGACCGGGTCATCGTCCCGGGTCCCCGACAGCGGCGCCAGTTGGCCCAGCTGCGCCGTCGACAGGACGGTCCGCTCCAGGACCGCCGCTGGCAGCAGCGTCCCGATCCGCTCCGCCACCGCGATCCGTTCGGCCTCGCTGGTCATGGGGCAGAGCACCAGCACGGCCCCGTCCGAACGGCGCAGGAGCATCAGGTGGGAGGCGAGCGCAGGGCGGAGCAGGTCAATGGGGCGGGAGGCGCCCGCGCCGCCACCGGGCAGCGTCACCACCAAGGTCTCGACCGGGGGGGCGGACCGGGCGCCGCGTCCGGCCCGGACCACATCGCGGGCCATGGAGACCGCGTCGAACCAGGGCCGGATGCGGCTCCCCTTGACGCGCAACCAGTGCACGGGGACCTCGGCAATGGAGAGGCCGAGTCGACGGGACAGGGCCAGTACCTCCACGTCGAAGGCGAACCGCTCCACCACCGTGCAGTGAAAGAGGAGCTTGGCCGCCGGGGCCCGGAAGGCCTTGAAGCCGCACTGGGTGTCGTCGAGCGAGACGCGGGTCACCGCGTTCACCAGCCGGTTGAAGACCCGGTTCATGACGGACCGCCGCAGGCTGGAGCGGTTCACCGACGCGCCCGAGGCCGCGCGCGAGCCGATGGCCAGGTCGGCCCCGGCCAGAGCGGCCATGAACTCGGGGGTCTGCGCCGGGTCGATCGACATGTCGGCATCGGCGAAGGCGATGACCGGAGCGGTGGCGGCGGCCACGCCGGCCCGGACGGCGGCCCCTTTGCCGCGATTCTCCGGGAGTCGAACCACTTTGACGTGGGGAAATGGAGAGAAGAGCTCGGCGGCCCGCGCGGCGGTGTCATCGCTGCTGCCGTCATCGACCACGACGAACTCGGTGGCGGCGGCGGCGATGGCGCCGGCGGAAACGGCATGGCGCAGTCGGGCCACCCCCTCCTCCAGGCGCGCCCCTTCGTTGTAGGCCGGGATGACCAGCGACAGGGTCAGGGCGGACGCCGCCGCCGGCTCCGGGCTGTCCGCCCCTTCGATCCGAGTCACCGTGCCATTCTCCACCGGGCGCCGCTCCCTATCCGGTCGGGGTGGCGGTCCGCTCCGCCGCTAGGGCCGGGCGGCGCCGATGAGGCCCGAGGTGAAAATGGGGGAGTAGGACACCGTTGACCCGGTGAACGGGGCCTGAATCACCGTGTCGGTGCCATAGGGACCAGATCCGACATACATGACGACGTGGTCGACCGCGCTATCCCCGTCCAGGTTGTAGTAGTAGAGCAGATCACCCGGCTCGAGTGCGCTGAGGGAGACGTGGGGGAGGTCGGGCCACTGGGATTCGGTGGTCCTCGGGATGGAGACACCGGCCCGGGCCCACGCCCATTGGACCAGACCCGAACAGTCGAAGCCCGTCGCGGGGCTGTTGCCGCCGAAGACATACGGCACGCCCAGCTGCGAGACGGCGGCCTGTACGGCGGTCATCTGGCCTCCGGAGCCCGACCCGGTGCCGCCCACCGGCCCCGAGGCGCCCGTGTGCGACCCGGCACCGGCCTGGTTGGCGGCGGTGGTGGCGGCCGCCCCGCTGGCCGAACCCCCGACCGCGCCGGCGATGGCGGCCGCGGCGGCCGCGGCGGCGGCGGCTTTCTGCGCCTGGGCGGCGGTGGCCGCCTTGGCCGCGGCGGCTGCTTCCTGCTGCGCTTCCTCCACCGCGGCTTGGGCCACCTCTTGCGCGAACTGTCCCTGGACCTGGCTCAGGGTCTGCTTGGTCTGCGCCGCCGCCTGCTGGTTGGCCAGGGCCAGTGACTTGGCCTGGCTGGCCTCCGACTGGGCCTGGGCTTCGGCGGACTGCTGCTGGGCCTTCTGGCCGACCAGCTGGGACTGCACGGCCTGGAGGGCGTCACGGGCCTGGTTGAGGTTGCCCACGATCTGCTGGTTGTACTGGTCACGGGCGCTGTTGAGGTTGGCCGAGTTCGAGAACAGGGAGTCGAACTTGGTCTCGGGCGTGGCGTAGATATACGCCTTGAGCGCATCATTGGCCAGGTGGCGCTTGTCCGTGGCCACGGCCGCCTTGGTGCGGACGATGTTGGCGTCAATGGCCTGCAGCGCGTTCTGCGCATTCTGCAGGGCCTCCACCGCGGTGTCGTAGCGGCCATCGAGGACCTGGGATTGCTGCTCCTCCTGGGTCAGCGTGGCTTCGACTGAGGCCACCTGGGCTTTGGTGGCGTTGAGCTGGGCCTGATTGGGTGCGGGCCCGGGCGTGGTCGTCGGGGTGGTCGCTCCGGTGGCGCCCGCTCCGGGCGCGGCAATGCCGGCGAGCCCCGACGCTCCCGCGCCGACGAGCCCGAGCAAGGTGGCGACGAGCGCGCCGCGAGCCCAGTGGGCGCGCCGGCCTCGGCAGCCAGTGTTCCGACAATTCACTGCAGCCACTCTGGCAACAGTATCCCCTCCACCCCCCGTGACTGAGGCACCCTTTCCACCTCTGAGCTGGGACGGTGTGGGTCGGGAGAGCCGACGGCGCGGCACCACAGCCGGTAGTGGTTGACCATGGAGGGATACCTCCATATGGTGCCGCCATGGACAAGATCGTGACGGTGGCCGGGGGTCGTCTGCGCGGGGTGTGGCGGGGAGACGTCTGGTCGTTCTCCGGCATTCCCTACGCCCAGCCGCCGGTCGGGGAGTTGCGCTGGCGGCCACCGGGCCCGGTGGCGCCGTGGGACGGCGTACACCAGGCTTCGTCGTTCGGGGCGATCGCGCCACAGGCGGCGGCCCTGCCGGGAGTCACCAGCCCGGCTGATCCCGGGGCCTCTGAGCCGCAGAGCGAGGATTGCCTGACCCTCAACGTCTGGACCCCGGAGGTACCCGAGGAGCCCACGATGGCACCGGGGACGGGGCGCCCGGTGATGGTGTGGATCCACGGCGGGGGTTTCACCGGCGGCAGCGGCTCCGTCTTTCTCTACCGCGGCGGCGAGCTGGTCCGCAACGGCGACGTGGTCGTCGTCACCATCAACTACCGCCTGGGCGCGCTGGGTTTCCTGGGCCATCGCGATCTGGCCGACCCCGACGGCCTGGTCGGCAACTGGGGACTCCAGGACCAGCTGGCCGCGCTGCGTTGGGTGCGTGACCACATCGCCCAATTCGGCGGCGACGCCCGGAACGTAACGATCTTCGGCGAGTCGGCCGGCGGATTCAGCGTGGCCACCCTGATGGGCACGCCGTCGGCGGCCGGACTGTTCCGGCGGGCGGTCGTCCAGAGCGGGGGGGTGCACGTGCACTCCATCGACGAGGCCGAGCGCGCCGGTGACCGACTGGCCCGGGCGCTGGGCGTGTCGTCGTGCCGCCGCGACGTCCTGGGCCCGATCCCGGCCGCTGAACTGGTGGCCGCCACGGCCGAGGTGGGTCGGCACCGACCCGACCCCGGCCTGATCCCACTTCCGTTCCTCCCGGTGGTGGACGGTGCGTTCCTGCCCCAACACCCCTTGGCCGCAGTGGAGCAGGGCGCCGCCCGGGAGGTTGATCTGCTCATCGGGACCAACCGCGACGAGCTCACCCTGTTCGGCTTGGGAAACCCGGCGCTGCTGGCCCTCGATGAGCCCGGGGTGCTCCGGTGGGCGGCCAACGCGGCGCCCGACGTGCCGACCGAGGAGCTCGTGGCGGGCTACCGGCAGGCCCGGCTCGAGCGCGGTGAGAGCGTCGAAACCCGAGCGCTCTGGGTGGCCATGGGGACCGATGGGATTTTCCGCTGGCCCAGCCTCCAACTGGCGGCGGCCCAGCGGGCCCAGGGCGCCCCCACCTACGTCTACCTGTTCGACTGGGAGTCCCCGGCCTTCGACGGGGTGCTGGGGTCGACCCACGCCCTGGAGTTGCCGTTCGTCTTCGGCGCTGTGCACGTGCCGGCGGTGCAGCTCTTCTCCGGTCGCGGCCCCGAGGTGGATCTCCTGTCGTCCCGCATGCAGCGGGCCTGGCTGGCCTTTGCCCGCGGCGGGGACCCATCCCACGACGGACTGGGCGACTGGCCAACCTGGGATCCGCAGACCCGGTCGACCATGATGTTCGGCCCCCACACCGGCGTGGTGGATGCGCCGCGCGACCCGGAGCTGTCGGTGTGGGAGCAGTACCGACCCCTCTTTGCCGGAGTGCCGAGTTAGCGCTCGCCGTATGATCCGCCGGGTGAATCTGTAGCGGCTCGGGGGCGTAGCCCAATCGGCAGAGGCAGGGCGCTTAAACCGCCTCCAGTGAGGGTTCGAGTCCCTCCGTCCCCACCAGAAAATTCACGAAGCAACGGAGGCTCCCAAACCGTTGTTCGATACGATCTACCCGGCATGGAGGGTGCCGAGAACCGGGTTGTCTTCCGGGAAGCCATCCGACGTGAAGCCTGACAGCAACGCGGTGGCGCGGGCCGGGCGCATCGGAGGCCGGCCGGGCTGGCGCCGTTGGTTCGACTCGGTTCAGGCCCCGTTGTCGTGGTTGCTGGCCGGCGTCGGCATCGGGCTACGTATCCGCCAGTACGCGTTCCGTCGATCACTGTGGAACGACGAGGCGTCGTTGGCCGTCAACATCATCAGCCGCAGCTACGGCGGGCTCACCCGGAAGCTCGCCATTGAGCAGGGGGCGCCGATCGGCTTCCTGTGGTTGGAGAAGACAGCGACCGAACTCTTCGGGATCAGCGAGTACGCCCTGCGACTGGTGCCGCTCCTGGCCGGCATCGCCAGCGTCCTGATCTTCCGGAGCCTGGTGGTGCGGCTGCTGGTGCCGGTCGCCGCCAACATGGCCCTCTGCCTGTTCGCCGTGGCGCCCGCCCTCGTCTACTACGCCAGCGAGTCCAAGCAATACGGCATGGACGTCTTTGCCGCTGTCGCACTGGCCCGGTTCCTGCCCGCTCTGTTGCAGGGGCCGATGCGCTGGAGCAAGAGCCTCTGGTGGGGAGGCACGGCGTCGGTGCTGGTGTGGTGCTCGTTCCCCGCTGCCTTTGTGTGCGGCGCGGTATCCCTGGTCGTCGCCCTGGCCATGACGCGGCGACGAAGGTGGGCTCAACTGGCGGCGTTCGTGGCCGGTTGCGCCATGTGGGTGGCGAGCCTGGCGGTTGAGTACTTCGTGGCCTTGCGGTCGCTGCACTCCGATCCGAAATTGTTGGGCTACTGGGCCTACGCGTTTCCACGACGTCCGCTGGCGCTGGGCTCGACCCTGAGCTGGTTCAACCGGGATCTGCATGTGCTGATCGGCTTCCCCTGGCATCTGCAGGTCTTCTGGCTCACGGCGACCCTGCTCGTCCTCGGGTGGATCGTTCTGCTGGGGCGCCGGACGGCCGCCGGGTTGTTCGTGCTGGTTCTGCTGGCCGCCGTGGCCGTGGCGGCGATCGTGCACGACTACCCGATGGCGGACCGGCTGGTGCTGTTCACCGTTCCGTTCGTGTGCCTGCTGCTGGGGGCGGCGGTGATGCTGTCGTCGAGAGCCCTCATCCAGATCGGCCTGGTCGCCCTGGTGGCGATCGCCAGTGCCACTGCGTTCGCCAGCGCGGGATCGGCCATCGTCCATCCCTACACCAAGACCGAGTGGCGGGAGGCGTACGTGTACGTGCAGCACCATGAGAAACCGGGCGATGCCGTCCTCTTCGAGTGGGAGGGCGTGCCCGACTATCTCTACTATCACCAGGCGCTGGGAGTGAATGCGGTCGGCGCCTTCCGGTTGTCGGGCAGCCCCACGTCCTGTTACAACGCGCTGCAGTTCACGAAGCTGGCGCCGTGGCCGCGAGTGTGGCTGGTGCTCGGGATCGACCCTGATTCCGAGGAGGGACATCCCGCGGCCCATTACGCCGCTGCCTTCGGCCATATCGGACGGATCTCATCGGTGTTCAACGCCCCCGGGCCGGCGGCGGCCATGCTGCTCACCATCACCCCACATCACAACCGCTCACTGGCCCCGCTGCCTGCTCCGCCGTGGCAACCCGCTCCGTACGGGTGCATCACCATTCAGATCACTTCATTCAGCTCCACGTTGGCGGCCATCGGCCGCGGCTGAGGGGGGCTACCCCGGCGCGCTCCCGCAGCCCTTGTTGGGACGGAATCTCGTAGCGTGTCGCAGGTGGAGATCCTCGAGGGCGAGCCCCCCTCCTCGGCCCGAAGCTGGCCCGTGGGGTCATGAAGCTGGCCGCCGGACTGTTCCTGGCCCTGCTGGCGGCGGGCGCGCTCAACATCGGCTTCTTCGTCCAGCACGGCGCAGCCAACGCCATGCTGTCGCTGACCCTGCGGCATCCCGTGCGCTCGGCCCGGATGCTGCTCACCAGCCGGCAGTGGATGCTGGGCTACGCCACCGGGTGGATCGGCTGGGGCCTCTACATCGCCGCCCTGGCCCTGGCACCGCTCTCCCTGGTCCAGGCCGTCTCCGCCGGCGGCGTGGGCGTGCTGGCCATCCTGGTCCATCGCATGGGGACGCCCCTACAGCCCCGCGAGCGGTTGGGTGCGGCCATCGCCGTCGGCGGCCTGGTCCTCGTGGGCGTCTCGCTGACCGTCCACCTCCGCCCGGCGCGGGCGGCCCACAGTTCGACCCTGCTCTGGGTGGTGCTGGTCGGCGTGGCCGTGGCCGGCCTGCTGGCCCTGGTGGCGGCCCGCCGGGTCCGGCCGGCCATGTGCCTGGGCTCTGCCGCCGGCCTCCTCTTTGGGGTGGGCGATCTGGCCACCAAGGGTGCGGTGAGCGGCAACGGTCCCCTCTTCATCCCGGTGCTGGCCGTCTGCACCGCGCTGGCCTTCGTCGCCCTGCAGCTGGCCTTCCAGCGGGGCCGAGTCCTGGAGACGGCCGGGCTCTCCACCCTGGTCAACAATCTGATCCCGATCGTCGGGGGGTTGGTCGTCTTCCACGAAGCCCTGCCCCATGGGGTGGCCGGCGTGGCCCGGGTGGCCGGGTTCGCCACAGTGGTGGCCGGCGCCGTCCTCCTGGCCCATGCGCCCGAGCCACCGGAGCACGATCCGAAGTCGAGCACGTCCCCCGGCGTCCTCGACGGCTCGGCCCGGGGGTAGCCCGAGCCTGATTCTTTGCTGCTTGGCCCGGGCTCGACCGACCGTTCCCCGTCATGGCCTATCCCGAGTCCCGTCCCGAAGTCGTCGTAGCCGTGCTGGGCCCGGTCGAGGTCCGCGGTGCCGCCCAGCCTTTCAGCCGTCCGGCTGCCCGCGACCTGGTGGTGTACCTGGCGCTGCACCGGCCGGGGGCACGCAACGACGTCTGGGCCGCCGCCCTCTGGCCCGACCGAGCCGTCGCGGCCTCCACGCTGCATTCGACGGCGTCGGTGGCCCGGCGGTCTCTCGGGCGCTCGGCCTCGGGGGACGATCACCTGCCGCGGAGTGGCCGCCAGCTCCGGCTGGCCGAGTCGGTGGGTACGGATCTGGAGCGGTTCACCCACCTCAGTGGGGATCCCGATCCGGCTCGCTGGGTCGAGGCCATGCGGTTGATCCGGGGTCGCCCCCTCGACGGTGTGGGTCTGGCCGACTGGGCCGTACTGGACGGCACCCAGGCCGCCGTGGAGACGGCCGTGGTCGACCTGGCGCTCCGGGGCGCGGCTCACTTTGTCGACCGTGGGCTGGGCGAGGAGGCTGAGTGGATGATCCGGCAGGGTTTGCGGGTCACCCCCTACGACGAACGGCTGTACCGGGCCTTGCTCTGGGCGGCCGAGGCCAAGGGGGACCGGGTGGGCTTGCGCTCGGCCATGGCCGAACTCCTCTGCGTGGCCGGCGAAGGCGGCGCTGGGCCCGGCTCCATTCATCCCCGCACCGTGGCGCTCTACCGTGACCTGGCCCGGGGGGAAGTGCCCGCAGCCAGGGGTGACCTCATCAGGCTGTAGGGTTTCGTCCCGCCATGGCCAGAAGCTCAACCGGAAGATCAGTCGCTCGCGCCGCCGCAACAGGAGGCGGCACCACCTATCGCGGGCAGATGCCGGTGAACTGGTACGCCGCGCTGGTCCTCATTGTCCTGCTGGGAATCGGCTCGGTCGTCCTGGCCCGTTTCCACTACGCCAAGGCCGCCGTGACCGTGCAGCCGGCGGTGGGCCAGACCTGGCACGCCGCCTTGGCCTTCGACATCTGCGGGACGATGGAGCCCCCCTTGCCGGCCACCCCGACCGGCGCCACCACGGGCCTCACCTCGGCCGGCAGTGGCGTGTTGCTCATCGCCCCCAAGTCGAGCAGTGAGGCGGGCCACAACGCCACGCTGGGCAAGTTCGCCTCGGGGTACACCGGTATGACGTTGACCAACACCTCGGTGCAGTACCCGGGCGCCAAGTCAACCGTGTACAAGAACGGCGCCACCTGCCCGACCGGGACGCCCGACGCGGGCAAGAAGGGCGAGGTCCGGGTCCGCTCGTGGACGCTGTCCACCGCCAGTGGCGCCGGCAAGGAGACCAAGCAGGTCGGCGGCCACTACGCCGCCAAGCCAGCCGCCCTCAGGTTCGCCAACAGCCAGCTGATCACGGTCGCCTTCGTGCCGGCCACCACGTCGGTGCCCAAGGTGCCCGCCTCCACCGTCCTGGCCCTGGTCCAGACAGTTTCGGGTACCGCACCGGTGACCACCACCACGGCCAACCCGTCGACCCCGACCGTCACCGTGCCCACCTCCACCCCGACGACGGCCGCCGGGGGGACGACGACCACGCCGACGACGGCGGCCGGCACCACGACCACCGTGCCGTCAACGACATCGACGACGGCCAAGCCGTCAACCACCAGCACGACCAAGTAATGAAGGCGGTCGTCCTCGTCGGGGGCGAGGGGACCAGGCTCCGTCCCCTGACCCTGTCCACGCCCAAGCAGATGCTGCCCATCGTGGGCGTCCCCATGATTGAGCGGGTGCTGGCCCATCTGGCCTCCCACGGGGTGGACGAAGCCATCCTGTCCCTCGGCTACCTACCCGGCGCCTTCAAGGAGGCCTATCCCGAAGGCCGAGCCGGGGGCATCAACCTGACCTACGCGGTGGAGCCCGAGCCGCTCGACACGGCCGGCGCGTTGCGCTTCGCCGCCGCCTACGCCGGCGTGGACGACACCTTCGTGGTGGTGAACGGCGACGTCCTCACTGATCTGGACCTGAGCTCTCTGATCCAGTTCCATCGGCAGAGCGGAGCCGAAGGCACCATCGCCCTGCACCCGGTGCCCGATCCGTCGGCCTTCGGCGTGGTGCCGACCGACTCGGACGGCCGGGTCACCGCCTTCGTGGAGAAGCCGCCCCGCGACGAGGCGCCCACTAACGAGATCAATGCCGGCACCTACGTGCTGGAGGCTTCCGTGCTCGAGCGCATCGCGCCGACGGGCCGCGTCTCGATTGAGCGCGAGACCTTTCCCGCCATGGTGCGGGCCGGCGTGCTCTTCGCCCGTTCGGACGACGGCTACTGGCTCGACACGGGGACGCCGACGGCCTACCTGCAGGCCAACCTCGACCTGGTCTCGGCCCGGCGCTCTGGGGCACTGGCGCCCGAGCTGCGCGATCGGGGCGACGGCGTCTTCCTCGGTGGCGAGAGCGACCTGGCGGGCCAGGTCGTGGGTCCGGCGGTGATCTTTGCCGGCTGTGCCGTGGCGGCCGGGGCCCGGGTGGAGCGCAGCGTGTTGGGGCGGGGCTCGGTGATTGAGACCGGCGCCGTCGTGGTCGACAGCGTCCTGATGGACGGCGGCCATGTAGCTTCCAATGCCAAGGTCTCGGGCTCGGTCATGGGTCCGGGCGCCACGGTGGGCCAGCGGGGCGACGTCCGCCCCGTATCGGTGCTGGGCGCCGGAGCCGTGGTGGCGTCGGGGACCGTGGTCGATGGCGAACGAGTGTCGGGCTAAGGGGGATCGAGCTGATGCGCACACTGGTCACGGGTGGAGCTGGGTTCATCGGGTCCACCCTGGTGGACCGCCTGCTGGTCGAGGGCCACGAGGTCGACGTGGTGGACGACTTCTCGACGGGATCGCTCTCCAACCTGGCGGACGCCCGGGGCAGCGCCGGCCGGGCCCTGACCATCCACCACCTCGACATCACCGCCCCCGGGGTGATCGACCTGATGGCGCGCCGCCGCCCCGAATTGGTCTTCCATCTGGCCGCCCAGGCCGACGTGCGGGTCTCGGTGGCCCGGCCCGCCTTTGACGCCGAGGTGAACATCGTCGGCTCGCTCAATGTGCTCGAAGGGGCGCGCCAGGCCGAGTCGGAGCGGGTCATCTTCGCCGCCAGCGGGGGCACGCTGTACGGCGAGCCCGCCCCCGAGGACCTTCCGGTGCGCGAGGCCCACCCGCACCAACCGCTGTCCCCGTACGGGGTGGCCAAGAAGGCGGTGTTGGACTACCTGGTGGCCTACCGCGAGCTGCACGCCCTGGAGTTCTCGGCCCTGGCCCTGGCCAACGTCTACGGGCCGCGTCAGGACCCGCACGGGGAGGCCGGGGTGGTCTCCATCTTCGCCGAGCGCATCCTCAGCGGCGAGCCGGTCACCATCTTCGGTGACGGCGAGCAGACCCGGGACTTCGTCTATGTCGACGATGTGGTCGACGCCTTCGTGCGCGCCGCGTCCCGCGGTGGCGGACTCATCTGCAACGTCGGGACGGGGCAGGAGACGTCGGTGAACGAGCTCTACGCCACCATGGCGGCTCAGGTGGAGGCCGCGGTGCCGCCGGTCCTGGCCCCTCTGCGCCCAGGCGAGCTCCTGCGCAACTGCCTCGACAATGAGCGGGCCTCCATCCAGTTGGGTTGGCGGCCCTGGACCCAGCTGGGCGACGGCACCCGGGCCGTGTTGGACTTCGTGCGCCAGCAAAAGGGCGAGAGTTAACCGAATTATCGGAAGAGGTCCTCGCCCGGCGGTCGGATGATCTCGCGCTGCACCGAGGCCGGCCGGAGCCACTCCGCCGGCACGCCGCGCACGATGGCGGCCGGGATACCCCGGTCCTTGCCCATCACCAGTTCGGCCGCCGAGGCCAGTTCGTCGGCCACACACACCTCGGTGGCCACGAGCTCCCGACCACCGGCGTCGGTGGTGCCCCGCAGGTCGATCACGGCGGCCACCCCGGCGCAGCCGATGGCGACGTCGGTCACCCCGCGGCGCCAGGTGCGGCCGAAGGTGTCCGAAATGATCACCCCCACGTCGACGCCGAGCCGGGCCGCCAACCCGGCCCGGATGCGCCGAGCCGAGCGGTCCGAGTCCTCGGGCAGGAGCGCCGCCGTTCCCACCGCGACGTTGGAGAGGTCGATCCCGGCGTTGGCGCAGATGAACCCGTGCCGGGTCTCGCTGATGATGAGGTCGCCCCGGCGACGGAGGATGCGGACCGATTCCTGCTCGACCAGGGCCACCTTGGCCGCCGGGTCGTCCGGGTCGATGGCGACCAAGCGGCCCTCGGCCTTCGAGACCACCTTCTGGGTGACGACCAGGACATCACCCGCCCGCAGTTCCGGACCGCCGGGTCGGGCCGGCGCCACGGCGTCGACCACCATGGCCGCCAGGTCGGCGCCGGGCACGATTTCGCCGATGCCGAGCAGCGGAATGAGCGCCATGCCCTCAGGCATGGACATCGACCACCCGTTGGGCCAGGGCCGCCGACCGCTCCGGGGAGTCCATGATCGTCGGCGCCACCACGCAGTGCAGGCCGGCCGCCTCCACCTGGCCCGCCTGCGCCCGGTCGGCCTGGTCGATGACCAGGGTGCCGACCCAGGGGGCGTACAGCCGGGCCACGCCCACCACGGACGACTCTGATCCGAGCTCGGTCAGCAAGCGATCGGCCGGGCCCTTGAGGGCGGCGCCGGCGATGATCGGCGACACGGCCACCACCGCGTCCCGGCGGGTGATGAGGGCGTCGAGGACACCCGGCACGGCCAGGAGCGGTCCGATGGAGACGATGGGATTGGAGGGGCACACCACGATCTGCTCGGCCTCGAGAATGGCGGCAACGACACCGTCGGCCGGACGGGCCGCCGCCGCACCGTCGAAACGAACGGCGCTCACCGCGACCTGGTGGCGCAAGCGGACGAAGTAGTCCTGGAACGCCACCTCGGTGCCGGGCGGCCCGAACTCGGTGCTCTCGGCCAGGGTGAGCATGGTCCGCACCGGGTCATCGGTCACCGGGAGCAACCGCACCCCGATCTGACGGCGAGCGGCGATGGCGGCCGTCACCGCGCTGAGTGACGCGCCCGAACGGAGCAGCCCCGTGCGGAAGAGATGGGTGGCCAGATCGCGGTCACCGAGCCGGAACCAGCTCTCGCCGCCCAGCCGGTCCAGTTCGTCCATCACCGTCCAGGTCTCGCCGGCCACCCCCCAACCGGTCTGGCGATTGTCCATGTCGGCCAGCGTGTACGTGATGGTGTCGAGGTCCGGACTGATGTGCAGACCGTGCAGCACAGTGTCGTCGCCCACATTGACGATGGCGGTCAGCGCGGCGGGGGAGACGACGCGGACCAATCCCGCCAGCATCCGGGCCGCCCCCACGCCGCCGCACAGGGTGACACGCACGGTGCGAGCATAGGAGGCACGGCAGTGGGCCCGATCGACCGGAGGGCCCCGGGGTCGCTTTGCTACGATCCGCGCCCACCGTGGCCGTCCATCGCATCCCCCTGGACGACCACCGGACCGTCGTGTCGGTCCTGCGGGAAGCGGCGCAGCGCAACGGTGACCTGGAGGCCTATGTCGAGCCCCGCCAGCCCGGCGGGCGGGAACGGCGGGCCATGACCTTCGGCCAGTGGGACCGGCAGGCCGACGGGGTGGCCGGCTGGTTGCGCCAACTGGGCGTGGCCAAGGGCGACGTGGTCTGCCTGCTCCTGGCCTCGTCCATCGACTATGCCGTCCTCTACGCCGCCCTGCTGCGCCTGGGGGCCATCACCTCGGGCATCAACCCGCGGCTGGGGCGGCGCGAGGTCGATTCCATCCTGGCCCGGACCGATCCGGTGCTGGTGGTCCACGAGGCCGAGACCAGGTCGTTGGTCGGTGACCGTCCCGTTCGCCTGGTCGAGCGGGCCGAGGTCATGGCGCACCGCCAGGGCGATGCGCCACCGCGCTGGCCGGCCCTGGCAGCCGACGATCCGGTGGCGGTGGTGTGGACCAGTGGGACGACCGGGGTGCCCAAGGGAGCGCTGTTCGATCACGCCAACCTGGCCGCCGTGGCCCGGGGCACCGACGTGCTGAGCCAGCCCGGTGACCGGCGCATCTCGCCCATCCCCTTCGCCCATGTGGGCTACATGACCCGGCCCTGGGACGAGATCGCCCACGGCGTGACCACGGTCATCACCCCCACCCCGTGGCGGGCCGAGGACGCCGTGCGCATTCTGGAGGAGGAAGCCATCACCGTGGCCCAGGGGGTCCCCACCCAGTGGGCCCTCATGCTGGCCCAACCCGACCTGGACCGCTCCGACTTCAGCGCACTGCGGGTGGCCGGTACCGGGGCGGCCCGGGTGCCGGCGGCGCTGGTGGCCGAAATTCGCTCAGGCTTCGGCGTGCCCGTCGTGGTGCGCTACACCTCGACCGAGTCGTCGCTCGGCACCGGGACCACCCTCACCTCCACCGATGACGAGGTGGCCACCACGGTCGGTGCCCCCGTTCCCGGGGTGGAGATCCGGATCGTCGGCGACCAGGGAGCGCTGGCGGCCCCCGGCGCCATCGGTCGGGTGCACCTGCGGTCCGGCGCCAGCATGCGCGGGTACTGGGGCACCGGGCCGGGTCGGGGGCGGGCCCCGGCCGATCTCATCGACGCGGTGGCCACGGCGGAGGTGATCTCGCCGGACGGTTGGGTCATCACCGGCGACTTCGGACTGCTGAATGCCGACGGCAACCTCTGTCTGGCCGGGCGGGCCCATGAGCGTTACATCCGCGGTGGCTACAACGTGTATCCGGCCGAGGTGGAAGAGGTGCTGGCTTCCCATCCCGCCGTGGCCCGGGTGGCCGTCGTGGGCACGCCCGACCCCGTGCTGGGCGAGATCGGGGTGGCCGTGGTGGTGGTCGAGGGTGACCCGGTTCCCGATCTCGGGGCCCTGCGCGATCACTGCGCCGAGCACCTGTCGGACTACAAGCTGCCCGATGCGCTGGTGGTGGTGGACGAGCTGCCCCTGACCCCCATGATGAAGGTGGACCCCAAAGCCCTGGCCGCGCTGGCGGAACAGGCCGCCGCCGACCGCCTGGACCGCCGGGCCGGGGAGCGCCCATGATCGGGTCGAGTGGTGGGAAGGTCCCTGCTCCCGATAGGAAGGGCCAGGGCCGGGTCCCGGCTACCGAGCTACGCCAGACAAACCAGACAAAGGAGACCGCATGAGCCCCACCACCAGAGTCGGAGAGGCCGATCCAAATCGGGGCACCGCACCCGAGGCGATCACCCCGGGCCGCTACGCCGGGCGGGTCGCCCTGGTCACCGGAGCCGGGTCGGGCATCGGCCGGGCCACCGCCCGCCGTCTGGCCGCCGAAGGCGCGGCCGTGGCCTGCCTCGACGTGGCCGAAGACGCCGTCAACGTGGTGGCGGGCGAGATCAACGATGAAGCCAAGGCCGCCGGCGGCCGGGCCATCGCCCTGCGCTGTGACGTCACTGATGAAGCGGTGGTGGCCCAGGTGGTGGCCCGGGCCACTGAGGAACTCGGCGTCATCACCAACCTGTGCAACATCGCCGGGATCGGTGGCTTCTCCCACACGCCGGACCAGTCGCTCGAGGGGTGGAACAAGATCCTGGCCGTCAACCTCACCGGGACGTTCCTCATGTGCCGCGCCGTCCTGCCCGCCATGCTGGAGCACAAGGGAGCCATCGTCAACACGGTCTCGACGGCCGGGATCATCGGCCAGCCCTATTCGGCGGCCTACTGCGCCTCCAAGGGAGGCGTGAAGATGCTGACCAAGGCGCTGGCGGTGGAATACATGGCTCGCGGCGTCCGGGTCAACGGCGTGGCGCCCGGCGGGGTGGACACACCCATCATCCACAACTTCGGCCCTCCCGCCGATGCCGATTTCAAGCTCATTGAGCGGCTCATGACCCCGATCGGCTTTGCCTTCCCGCATGAGATCGCCGGAGCCTTCGCCTACCTCGGCTCGAACGAGGCGGCCTATGTCACCGGAGCCATCCTCTCCATTGACGGAGCCATTACGACCTGAGCCATGTGCAAGGCTCCCCCGGTGTCGAGCGCACCCCAGCCATGAGCGACGGCCACCTCGCGGCCGGGCCGCTCCGGGTGGCGCTCGATGCCACACCGCTCCTCGGTCGGCCTACCGGCGTCGGGGCCTTCTGCCTGGGGGCCCTGGGGACGTTGGGTCAACGCCCGGAGCTGGACGTGCGGGCCTTCGCCGTCAGCTGGCGCCGCCGGGCCGGTCTCCGTGACCTGGTGCCGGCGGGGGTCCGGGTGGCCCAACGCCCCATGCCCGCCCGCCCGCTCCACGCCATCTGGGCCACCCGGTCGGTGCCGCCGATCGAGTGGTTCGTCGGCCCGGTCGACGTGGTGCACGGGACCAACTTCGTCGTCCCGCCGACCCGGCGGGCCGGGGCGGTCGTCTCGGTGCACGACCTCACCCCGCTACATCATCCCGAGCTGTGCAACGAGGCCACCCTGGCCTATCCGGGCCTGATCCGCCGGGCCGTGGCGCGCGGGGCCTGGGTGCACACCGACTCGGCCTTCGTGGCCGGCGAGGTGACCGAGGCCTTCGGGGCCGACCCGGACCGGGTGGTCGTGGTGAACCCCGGCGTGCCGCCGCTGCCCGAGGCCCCCCCGGGGGTCGCCCGCCCACTGGTGGCTCGGCTGCTCCCGCCGGGCGTGGCCCGCTACATCCTGGCCATCGGCACGGCCGAGCCGCGCAAGGACCTGCCGGGCCTGGTGCGGGCCTTCGACCAACTGGCCGACCGCCACCACGAGCTGGCCCTCGTGTTGGCCGGCCCGCCCGGTTGGGGCGAGGAGGCTCTCTCTTCGTCGGTCGCGCGGGCCCGGGCCGGGGACAGGATCGTGCGCACGGGCTGGGCCGAGCCCGCCCTGCTGGGGGCGCTCCTCCAGGAAGCCGCCGTGCTGGCCTTTCCGTCGGTGTACGAGGGGTTCGGGTTCCCGCCTCTCCAAGCCATGGCCGCCGGCGTCCCGGTGGTGGCCTCCCGGGCCGGGTCGCTCCCCGAGGTCCTCGGCGATGCGGCCCTGCTGGTCGAGGTGGGTGACGAGGACGGGCTGGCCAACGCCCTGGACTGGGTCCTGGGTGATGAGGCGCTGCGCCAGAAGTTGGTCACCGCGGGCGTGGGGCGGGCGGCCGGATATACCTGGGACTGCTGCGGCGAGGGCCTCGAGCAGCTCTACCGCCGGGTGGCGGAGCGGGCCCGTGGCTGAAGCCGAGGCCGGATCGCCCGGCCCCAGGATCCTGATGGCCGTCGAGCAGCTGCGGCGGAGCGTCCCCGGTGGCATCGGGGCCTACGCCCGCGGGCTCCTGCGCGGTCTGGCCCAGTGCGACGAGGGAGGGCAGCCGACCGACCTGACCCTCCTGGCCAGCCGGATGCTCCGACGGCCGGGAGCCGGCAGGGCGCCCGGGGGGGACCCGCTGGCCCAGTTCGGCCGACCCATCGTGCTCTCGCCCTTCCCCGGACCGCTGCTCACCCGGGCCTGGGACCACGGCTGGTCGGCCGTGCCGGCCGGCTACGACATTGTGCATTCCGTCTCGCTGGCCGCGCCGCCCCACCGGGCCGGTGACCCGGTGCGCTCGGTGGTGACCGTGCACGATGTGGCCTGGCGCCGCCATCCCGAGGCCACCACCAAGCGGGGCCGGGAGTGGCATGAGGCGGCGCTCTGCCGGGCCCGGGACTCCGGCGCCGCGCTGGTGGTCACGTCCAGGTTCGTGGCGGCTGACCTGATCGGCGACGGGGTCGACCCCGATCGCATCACCATCGTCCACGGGGGCAGTGACCACCTGGTGGTCGAAGACCCGGCGGCCACGGACGCGCTGCTCAGCCGGTTGGGTGTGCCGGGTCCGTTCCTGCTCACGGTCAGCACGCTGGAGCCGCGCAAGAACGTGCACCGTCTGCTGCAGGCCTTCCGCCAGCTGCGGGGCACGCTGCCCGAGCCCTGGCCCCTGGTCATCGTCGGCCCGGCCGGTTGGGGACCCGCCCTGCCCAGCCCCGAGGACCAACAGGGGGTGGTGTTCGCCGGGGCGGTGCCCGACGCCGTGCTGACCGGCCTCTACCGCCGGGCCCGGGCCTTCGCCTACGTGCCGCTGACCGAGGGGTACGGGTTGCCCCCCCTCGAAGCCATGCGGGTAGGGACGCCGACCGTGGTGGCCAACGAGGTGCCCAGCGTGCACGACCTGGGCCAGTCCGGGCTGCCGCCGGCCCGCATCGTCGACCCCATGGACGTGGAGGACATCGCGGCCGGGATCGCCGCGGTGCTGACCGATGACACCCTGCGGGCCGATCTGGCGGCCCGCGGCGAGGCCTACGCCCGCAGCCGCACCTGGCGCGCTGCGGCCGAGGACCATGTGCGGTTGTGGAGGGCATTGGCGTGACCGGGACACCGATTGCCCTCTCCCTCGACGTCTCGGCGGTGCCGATCCGCCCCGGCGGCGCGGGCTACTACACCATTGAGCTGGCGCGCACGCTGTGCGGGCGCGCCGAGGTCTCGCTCACCCTGGTCTCGCGCCGCGGCGACGAGGGGCGTTGGCGCGAGCTGGCCCAGGGTCGGGCCACGGTGGTCGGAGCGGTCCCGGTGGCGCGCCCGGGTCGCCTGGTCTTTGAGCAGACCCGCTTCCCCCGGCTCCTCGACGCTCTCGGCGTCGACGTGCACCACGCACCGCATTACACGATGCCCGAACGGACGGCGAAGCCGTGCGTCGTCACCATCCACGACTGCACCTTCTTCGACCACCCGGAATGGCACGTCCGCTCCAAGGCCCTGCTGTTCCGCCGGGCCATCCGCCGGGCCGCCCGCCAGGCCGGCGCCCTGGTCTGCGTGAGCGAGGTGACCGCCAGCCGCCTGCGGGCGTGCTGCGACGTCCGGGTCCCCATCGTGGTGGCGCCCCACGGCGTCGACCACCAGCGGTTCACCCCGGAGGAGCCGGGCCCGGGAGCCGACACCGCGACGCTGGCCGGGATCGACGTGCCGGCTGACCGGCCGCTGGTCGTGTTCGTGGGGACACTCGAACCGCGCAAGGGCGTGGCCCCGCTGGTGGCCGCCTTCGACCGGGTGGCCGGGGCGCATCCCGATGCGCTGCTGGTACTGGGGGGCCAGATGGGCTGGGGCTTGGCCGAGACCGAACGCGCCCTGGCCGCGGCCCGGCACGGTGACCGCATCCGGCGCACCGGCTACCTGAGCGACGAGGCGGTGCCGGCCCTGCTGCGCCGGGCCACGGTGGTGGCCTACCCCGCGCTGGAGGAGGGGTTCGGGCTGCCGGCCCTCGAAGCCCTCGCTTGCGGCGCCCCGCTGCTCACCACCGAGGGGACGGCGATGGCGGAGATGGCCCAGGGGGCGGCCCGGCTGGTGGCGCCGGGCGACGAGCTCATGCTGGCCGAAGCTCTGGACGAGGCCCTGAACGAGGGGAGCGCGGGCCCCGGAGCCACCCACCGGCGCCGGCTCGGCCTGGAGGTGGCGGCCCAACGCACATGGACGGCCAGCGCCGAGCGCCACCTCGAAGCGTATGGCCGAGCCCTGACGGCCCCGAAGTAGGGTTCGTCAATGCGCGCACTCATCACCGGCGGCAAAGGGTTCGTCGGCCAGTGGTTGGCCACGCATCTCAAGGACCGCGGCGATGAGGTCGTCGTGATAGACGTGGAGACCGACGTGGCCGACGGCGCCGCCCTGCGCGCCGTGGTGACCAAGGCGGCGCCCGAAGCGATCTACCACCTGGCCGCCATGACCCATGTGGGCGAGAGCTGGGAGAACCCCAGTGAGGTGCTCCGGGTCAACGTCCTGGGCACCGCCGAGCTGCTGGCCGCCGCCCGCGCCCTGCCGACGTCGCCCACCGTGCTGGTGGTCAGCTCGGCCGAGGTGTACGGCGTGGTCAGTCCCGAGAACCTGCCACTGGGCGAGGACGCACCGACGGCGCCGGCCACGCCCTATGCGGCCAGCAAGCTGGCGGCGGAGGCCTTCGCCCTCCAGGCCTGGCGGGGCTACCGCCAGCCGGTGATCGTGGTCCGGCCGTTTAACCACATCGGCCCGGGGCAGTCACCCAACTTCGCCGTGCCGGCGCTGGCCAAGCGCATCGTCGAGGCCAAGAAATCCGGGGCCCGCTCGCTCCGGGTGGGGACCATGACCACGCGGCGGGACTTCACCGATGTGCGCGACGTGGTGGTGGCGTACCGCCTGCTGATTGAACACGGCGCACCGGGCACCGTCTACAACGTCTGCTCGGGCCGCGATGTGGCGATCTCCGAGGTGGCCGAGGACCTATTGGCTCTGGCCGGGGCCGACCTGGAGCTGGTGACCGACCCCGACCTGGTGCGGCCGGTCGATGTGCCGGTGTTGCGGGGGGACCCCGCTCTGCTGGCCGCCGCCACCGGGTGGTCGGCGTCGATCCCGCTCGCGACAACGCTCGCCGACGTCCTGGCCTCCTGGGAAGCGGACTGACGGCGAGCGTTGTCTACATGCGGGTTACTGCAATGGGTGGCGCCGTTCAGGCGTTGCTGACCCGCTCACGGATCTGAGTCCGCACCTCGCGGGCCTGCTCACGGGCCTTGGTGGTCAGCTGCGTGACTGAAGCCGGCAACTGCTGCTCCAGGGGCTGCAGGGTCGACTCGACGAACTGGGCCGCCGTCTCGACCAGGTCGTCAATCTGCTTGACGCCCTTGCTGACGCCCGAGCGCACGCCCTCGAGCCGCTGGTCCAGGGAGAAGTCCTTGGACAGCTTGTTCTTCAGGTCGATCCGTTGCACCTGGGCCCGCTGGTAGCCCAGCACGCCAAGGCCAACGGCGACATAGGCGGCGTCGCGGGCCAGGTCGGTGACACCCTTGGAAAGGGCGCTGATGTTGGTTACTTCAGGCATTTTTGCCTCCTGATGTGGTCGGTGTTGCGGACAGTGGGCACGCATGATGGAGGCCACCCGGTGTGGTCAGTGCCAACCGGGCCGCTCCGTGCGTTCGCCTACAAAGGTATCACATTTGTTAAACAGTAGCAAGCACTCCGTGCCCAAAATGTGCACCGGAGGCGCCGATCTGGACCGATTAGCCTCATGGCTGTAATGGACTCCCAGGTACCGGCGGTGGTGGCAGTTGTCGTCACCACGGGGCCGGGGCCCTGGTTCGACGAGGCGCTGGCCTCCCTGGCCGCCCAGGAGTACGAGGAGCTTTCGGTCCTGGTCCTGGCCACCGGGGACGGTCCCGATCCCTCCGATCGGGTGGGCCGGATGCTGCCCGACGCCTTCGTGCGCCTGCTCCCGGGCCGGGTCGGGTACGCCGCCGCCGCCAACGAAGCCTTGGGCATGGTCGAAGGGGCGGCGTTCTTCCTGTTGTGTCACGACGACTGTGCGCTCGACCCCGACGTGGTGCACAACATGGTGGAGGAGTCCTTCCGCTCCAATGCCGGCGTGGTGTCCCCCAAGTTCGTCAACTGGGACGATCCGTCGATCCTCCTCCACGTCGGCATGTCGTGCGACAAGACGGGGGCCGTGGTCGACCGGATCCAGGACGGCGAGGTCGACCACGGGCAGCACGACGCGGTGCGCGATGTCTTCGTGGCGCCCGGTGGCTGCATCCTCATCCGAGCCGACCTGTGGCGGGAGCTGGGCGGATTCGACGTCGGCATCGTGGCCATGGGAGAGGATCTGGACCTGTCGTGGCGCAGCCAGGTGGCGGGCTCCCGCGTCGTGGTGGCTCCCGATGCCCGGGTGCGCCACCGCGAGGTCGTGGCCAGCGGCATCCTCCCCCTCTCGGTCATGGTGCCCGACGACGGGGCTCACCCCGTCACCATGCAGGCGCTGCAGCGCCGGCACGAGCTGCGCACGGTCCTGAAGTGTTACGGCTGGTTCCACCTGATCCGGGTCCTGCCCCAGGCGGCGCTGCTGGCCCTCGGTGAGGTGGTGGTGGCCCTGGCCGCCCGCGACCGTCAACGGGCCCGGGCCGTGGCCGGCGCCTGGTGGTGGAACCTGCGCCATCTGGCCGAGCTGCGCCAGTTGCGCCACCAGCTGGCCGCCCACCGGTTGTTCCCCGACACCGAGGTGCGGCGCCTCCAGTTGCGCGGCAGCGCCCGCCTGTCCCGTTACCTCTCCCGCTTGTCCCACCAGGGCTTCGATGCCGCCAACGCCGTGGCGATCTCGCACGGCGCCTCGCCGCGGGACTCGGCCGAGCCCGAGGTCGCCGTGCTCACCGGCAGCGTGGGCCTGGCCTTCAGCGAGGACTCCGACTTCGACGACCTCGACGACCTGGGTCATCGTTCGGGCCGGGACCGCTTCGGGCGCCAGGTGCGCCGGCCGCCCCTGACCACCGGGCGCCAGCGGGTGGTCGCCATGGTGGTGGCGGCCGTGGTGATCGCGGTGGGCTGCCGCGAGCTCTTCTTCGGATCGCTGCCGCTGCTGGGGCAGCTGGCCCCTTCCATGGGGTGGACGGCGGACTGGCATCACTTTTTCGCCGGCTGGCAGGCGGCCGGCGTCGGCACCACCGCGCCCGCCTCGCCCGCCTTCGGGATCATGGGGGTGGCCGGCACCGTCTTGCTGGGGGCGATGGGGCTGGCCCAGAAGGTGCTCCTGTTGGGCTGCATCCCGCTCGGGGCCATCGGTCTGTCCCGGTTCATGCGCCCGCTGGTCTCCCCCCGGGCCCGGGTGGTGGCCACCATCTGCTACCTCGGGCTCCCGCTGCCCTACGGGGCCCTGGGCACGGGGCGCTGGGACGGCCTGGTGGCCTACGCCGCCTTCCCCTTCATCGTGACCCGGCTGGCCCGCCTGGCCGGCCTGGCCCCGTTCGACCCCGTGGTCAGCCGGGGGTGGCGCTCCACCGCATCGGGCCAGATCGCCGTCCTCGGCGCCATCATCGCCGCCGCCACCTCCTTCGCCCCCGCCGTGCTGCCCATGACCCTGGTGTCCGCCTTCGCCCTGGTGTTCGGGTCGGCCCTGACGGGCAAGACGGAGCACGCCGGGGCCGTGGTGTCGGCGACGGTCAAGGCGGTTGCCGTAGCGCTGCTGCTCAGCGCCCCCTGGGTGGTGGGGACCGCCCTGGCCGGGTCACACAGCGTCGACATCTTCGGCCTGCCCGTCTCGTCGGCCGCCGCGCCGAGCTGGGGCCAACTGATCCGTTTCGCCATCGGCCCTACGGCCCGCTCGCCCATCGTCTGGTTGCTGGTGGCGGCGTCGGCCTTGCCGCTCCTGTTGGGATCGGGGACCCGGCTGACCTGGGCCGCCCGGCTCTGGGTGCTGGCCTGCGCCTCCTGGGTGCTGGCCTACGCCGGTACCCACGGTTGGATGGGCAGCTTCGCTCCCTCCGAGACCGTCGTGCTCGCTCCGGCCGCGCTGGCGGTGGCGGCCGGCATCGGCCTGGGGATCTCCTCCTTCGAGAACGACCTGGCCGGTCGCTCCTTCGGTTGGCGCCAGGTCGTCAGCGTCACCGCGCTGGTGGCGGTCGTGGTCGGCCTGCTCCCGGTCGCCGGGGGAGCGCTCAGCGGGCGTTGGGGGATGCCGGCCAACGGGGTGGAGCAACCGCTGTCGTTCTTGAACAAGCCCAGCGTCACCAACGGGTACCGCGTGCTGTGGCTGGGCGATCCCCGTGCCCTGCCGGCGGGCGGGTGGTCGGTTGAGCCCGGGCTCTCCTATGCCCTCACCGGCCAGGGCCTGCCCAGCTCGGCAGACGTCTGGACGCCGGCGGGACCGGGCCCGGCCGACATCGTGTCGAGCGCCGTCCGGCTGGCCGTCACCGGGGGGACCGTGCACCTCGGTCGGCTGCTGGCCGCGCAGAGTGTCCGCTATGTCGTAGTGGTCGAGGGGCTGGCCCCCTCGCAATCCGCCCCGGACCCGGCCATCGCCTTCGCGCCGCCGACGGGGATGCAGCGGGCGCTGTTGAACCAGGACGACCTGCAGATCGTGCCGGGCGAGTTCGGCATTCAGGTCTACAAGAACAACGAGGCCATGCCAATCGTGGCCGAGCGGGCCCAGACCCTGCCGGCGTCCAGCGCGTTGTCCTACCCCGGCGCGGCCGACGTCGTCCGCTGGCAGCCGATCCTGGCTGCGCTGTCCAGCCGGCACGCCACCGCCGGGCCCATCGGCGCTGGCACGGTCTATGACGGGAACGCCCCGGCCGGTAGCTTCTCGCTCTCGGTCCGCGGTCAGGCCGTCGCCCGCCGTCCGGCCTTCGGCTGGGCCGCCCAGTACCCGAACGCACCGGCCGGTCCGGCCTCGCTCACCTTCCAGGGTGCACCTTTCGTCCCGCTGGGCGTCCTCATCGTCTTCTTGGGTTGGATCGTGCTGGCCGCGGCCGTGCTCGGGTGGCGCCGCTGGCCGCTGCACCGGTTGGCCCAGCCCGAGCCGGCGCCCGAAGGCGATATGGCAATGGTGGACCAGTGAGCCCGGCCCACCATTCGGCCCAGCACCGCTGGCGCGTCCTGGTGCTGGTGGCTGCCGTGCTGGTCGCGGTGGCGGTGGTCACCCGTTCGCCCGGCACGGCCGCCCCCGGTGGCCCGCCGGTGAGCGCCGCCTCCACGGTGAGCGCGCCCAACGCCGAGTCGTCGGCCTGGTACTGCACCGGCCAGACCACGCCGTCGGGCCAGATCGCCGCCGGCATCGTGATCCTGACCAACACCGGCACCCGGGCCGTCTCCGGCTCCATCGCGGCGGTCACCGACTCGGGAGCCACCTCGGACACCGGCATTGCCGTGCCGGCCCGCGGCCAGGTGGTGGCCAACGTGACGCCGCCCGAGACGGGCGCCTGGATGTCCGAGACGGTCGTCCTGTCGGGGGGCGGGGTGGCCGTGACCCAGGCCGTGCATGGCCCGGCGGGCTGGGCCGAGGCACCCTGCCAGAGCACGACCTCCCCGCAGTGGTTCTTCCCCAGTGGCCTCACGACCGGGTCCAACGCGCTCTTTATCGCCCTCTACAACCCGACCTCGACCCCGGACGTGGTCGATCTGAGCTTCGTCACGCCGAGCGGGACCAGCCACCCCATCAACTTCCAGGGCATCGTCTTGGAGCCGGGGAAGACCGAGGTGGAGAACGTCGGCGCCTTCGTGCAGAACCAGGCCCGGGTGGCCACGACGGTCACCACGCGTACCGGGCGGGTGGTGGCCAGCGAGACCCAGGTGCTGGCGGGCAGCGGCTCCGGCTTGGCCATCCTGGCCGGATCACCCCGGGCCGAGCGCCAGTGGAGCATCCCCGAGAGCCTCGAGGTCAGCGGCGGAGCGTCCTCCATCGACGTCTTCAACCCGGGACCCACTACCGAGTCGGTGACGGTGCGGGCCCGGCTGGCCAGTGGCCCGCTTTCGCCGATCTCGGCCCAGGTGCTGCCCGGCACCTCCTGGGTCCTTTCGACCAGCAGCGAGACCCGCATCCCCGAAGGCGACGCCTACGCCGCTGAGATCGAGGCCAAGGGCGGTCCGGGCGTCGTGGTGGGCCGCGTGGTGGCAGCGCCCAGCACGGCCCAGGCGCCCCAGGCCGGCATGGCCAGCGCCGTCGGCGCCCTGGGCATGGTGTCGCCCTCCCACCTTTGGGTGGTGCCCTCGCCCGGGTCGACCGCCTCGCCGGTCGTGCCCGGGGTGCTGCCGGCCCACCTGGCCCTGGACAACAGCACGGCGACGGCTGAGCACTACGTGGTCTACGTCATGGGCCGATCGGGCACTCGCACTCTCACGTCGGGGACGCTGGCCCCCTCCGCCTTCATCTCCTTCGGTGACGGGCTGCTCTTCGGCGCCGGGCTTAATCCGCTGCTGGTGCGCTCCAGCGGTCCGCTGGCCGTCAGCGAGGACGTGGGCCCGGCCGGCACCTACGGCGTGGTCACCATGCCGGGCATCCCGCTCGACGCCGCTCTGGCCGGCTGACCTAGAGGCGGTGGCGCTGTAGGCGCCGCCAGCCCAGGCGCCCAGCCACCAGGAGCACGCCCAGGCAGAGCAGGGCGAAGAGCACCGGTCCGGCACCCCGGACGATCCCTTCCGCCCCGTCGACGAAGCCGTGGACGCTGTCGTGCCAGGCCTTGGCCAGTCCCGACTGGCGGTGCGGCGGTGGCGGCGGCCGGTGGTGGGTGACCCCCTCGCTGACCAGCACGTTCAAGGTGGAGTAGTCCGTCTCGCTGCCCAGGACCTGCAGCTGGCCCTGCAGCTGTTCCAGCTGCGTCTGCAGGTTGTCCAGCTGCGCCTGCACGGCCAGGATGTCGCCGATCGTCGTGGCCTTGGCCAGGATGGTCAGGTAGGCCTGGCGGCTGGACTGCAGCGCGGTGATCCGGGCCTGCAGGTCGACGTACTGCCCGGTCACATCGGTGGCCTTGGTGGTCAGTTCCGAGGTGTGGCCCAGCGCCTGGGCGCTCTTCAGCACGGCGGCGAAGCTGGCCACCGGCACCTGCAGCGTCACGCTGCCACTCGGCGCGCCGTCGGCCGCGCTGGCGCTGGACTGGGTCTGTGAGTTGGTGACGAAGCCGTTGTAGGCCCCGGCCAGGAAGGTCAACTTGGTCATGGTCTTCGACAGGGCGCCCTTGGCCACCCGCAGGTCCAGCGAGCCGGTCTGCTCAATCCGGGCCGGCTGACCCACCGAGCCCGAGGGCAGCGCCGAGTTGGCGGATGACTGTCCGGGCGCCGCCGTCTTGGGCGTAGTGGCACTGAATCCGGGTACCGCGCCAGCACCGGTCGAGGGGGTGCCGGCGGACGAGCCACTGCTGGCGCCGGTACCCGAGGACCCACTGGCTGAGGGGGGCAGCGCGGCTGTACCGAGCGTATTGCCGGGGATGGTTGTCGTCGAGGGAGCGGGGGCGCCGCCCTGGTCCCGCGGTGCAGTGGCGGTGGGCGGCAACGCCGCCACCGAATGCTGTGGCGTCTTCGAGGGGGTGTTCCCCAGCAGCAGGGCGCCGCCGGCCAGCGCGGCCAGCACGACCACCGAAGCCGCCACCGCCAGCAGCCGGTGGTCGCCGATGGTGCCGCGCCACGTGCGGCGTTGCCTGGGCGGCCCCTCGCCATCGCCCAGGGGGAAGGTGATCTGCGTCGGCCCCGAGGCCGAACCCGACCCGTCCGACCCACCCGACCCGCCACTCTCGGTCGCCGCGGCGCGGCGGAGGATGTCTTCGGCGCCGCCGGCCGGGACGGCGAAGGCTTCGCCGGCCTGGTGCAGCCATCCCTCGAGAAGGTCGTCGTCGATCACTGCCATTGTCCGGCCTCCTCTGCGCTCTCGAGCCCGCCGTCATCAGCCAGGGTGGCGATGCTCGGATCCTCGGCCAACCGCCGGCGGGCCTCGTGGAGGCGCGACTTGACCGTGCCCTGCCGGCGACCGATGGCCAGGGCGATATCGCGCTCGCTCAGGTCGGCGTAGTAGCGCAGGACGATCGGCACCCGCAACGAGACGGGCAGCCGCTGCAGGGCCAACAGGACGGTCTCGGCCACCGCACTGCGTTGGGCGGCGGCGGCCGGGTCGCTGTCCAGGGCGGCCAGGTGCTCGAGTGGCTCGTCACCGGACCGATGATCGCGGTGGGGGATCTCCTGGCGCAGCTTGGAGTAGCAGGAGTTGACCACGACCCGGTAGAGCCAGGGCTTGATGCTGGGTACCGAGGTCAGCGAGTCACGGAAGCGCCACGCCCGCAGGAAGGCCTCCTGGACGGCCTCCTCGGCATCGGCCCGGTTGCCCAGGATGAGGCATGCCGTCCGGAAGGACGCCGCATAGCCCTCGGTGAGCCACTCTTCGAGCTGTTCTTCCACCATCCCCCCTTATGACGCAGGGCGGCACCATTCGGTTCGCGCCGCGCCGCCGCGCTCAGGGAGTGGGGTCCTTCGGCCCTTCCGAGGACGGTGGGTCAGTGGTGGGCCAGGGCGGTGGCGGCCACTGGTCGACGGCCGGCACCACGGCCGGCTCCGGAGTCTCGCTGCCGTTGGTGTGGCCGATGCCGTTGTCCGACGTCCCGAACTGGGGGACGGACTTGGCGCCCTCGGTGTGGACCGGGCCGCCGTAGGCCTCGTCGACCAGGCGGCCCACCTCGCGTCCGTCAATGATCTCGTTGTCCAAGAGAGCGCGGGCGATGGCGTTGAGGCCACCCCGATGCTTGCTCAGCACCTCGTGCGCCCGCTCTTCCTCGGCCCGCAGGATTCGCTCGACCTCGTCGTCAATGACCTTGGA
>DASZMA010000127.1:0-1838 GCA_035552095.1 Acidimicrobiales bacterium
CGCAGGGGTGTCCTCTCCGGACGGGCTCGTCCGTCCTTCCCACGGGTGGCGCTCGCCACCACGCGGAGAGAAACGAGGAGACCGATGACCAGCAAGACCACCACAGCAGGGTCCGACACCGACCGGCAGGCCATTCTCGACGTGCTCGCGGGCTTGTACAAGGCGTGGGAAGCTAACGACGCCGAGGCGTTCGTGGCCGACTACACCGAGGACGCCAGTGTGGTCCAGCCCGGCATCTACAAGAAGGACCGCGAGGAGATCCGCACCACGATGGCCGCGGCGTTCGCGGGCCCGCTCAGCGGGTCGCGGGCGACCGACCACCCGGTGGACGTCCGCTTTCTTACCGACGACACGGCCATCGTGGTCAGCGAGGGCGGGATCATCTTCCCTGGGCAGGACGCTGTCGCGAGCGAGGGGCTGGTGCGCGCGACCTGGGTGCTGGTCAGGCGCGACGGCGGCTGGCGCATCGCCTGCTACCACAACAGCCCCGCCAGCTAGGGTGTCGTCTTCCAGGTGCGGGGCGTTCCCTTCCGGGGAGCCGCCCCGCATCTGGATCCGAACAGTCCGGGGCCATAACAGCGTTGGCGCAGTCGTGATCGCCAAAGTAAGCGGTGTGGACCTGGTCCGCCGAACGGAAGGAGCCGTGACGATGACGCTGTATGTGGCCTTGTGCTACAACGACCGGAACCAGTATTGGGACTCACCGCCGGAGACGGAGTTCTCCCCCGAGTACACGGAGTTCGCCCGGCGGGCCACCGAGGCGGGGGTCATGCGCGGCGGCGAAGCTCTGCACCCGGTGGCTATGTCGACCACCATCACCGTGTCGGGCGGCAAGGGCGGCGACGTCCTGCTGGTCGACGGCCCTTACGCCGAGGCGAAGGAGGTCTTGGGTGGGTACTTCCTGCTGGAGGTGGCCGACCTCGACGGGGCCATCGCCTGGGCGGCGCAGATCCCGGCTGCCTGGCGGGGGAAGATCGAGCTTCGCCCGGTAGCGCCGGCCCACGGCTAGGCACCCTGGTATGGATGCTGCCGACACCCTGATCGAGGTGCTGAGGAGCGAAGGTCTCAGGGTGCTGGCCACGCTGGCCAGGACCGTCGGCGATCTGGCCGTCGCCGAGGACGCGCTCTCCGAGGCCACGATCACCGCCTTGGACACTTGGCCCAAAACGGGGATCCCTGATAATCCGCGTGCCTGGCTGGCGGTGGTTGCCCGGCGCAAGGCGGTTGACCTGCTGCGACGCGAGTCAGCCCGGTCGGCCAAGGAGGCCGCCGCGTTCCGGTGGGGAACCGAGGCCGCGCCGGACCAGATCGAGGAAGCGATCGAGGCGATGGAGCCAGAGACCTCTCTGCGCGACGATATGCTGCGCCTGATCTTCACCTGCTGCCACCCGGCGCTTGGCCGTGAGGCTCAGGTGGCCCTCTCGCTGCGAACGCTTGCCCGGCTCGAGGTGCCGGCCATCGCCCGCGCCTTCCTGGTGCCTGAGACCACCATGGCGAAGCGCCTGGTACGGGTCCGCTCCAAGATCGCCACGGCCCGCATCCCCTACGCGATTCCCTCCGATGCGGAGCTTCCCGGCCGGCTGGCCGCAGTGCTGGCAGTGGTGTACCTGATCGCCACCGAGGCCCACGCCCCGACAGGCGGGGACGCGGTGGCCCGTGTTGATCTCGAGGCCGAGGCGATCCGGCTGGCCCGCTTGCTGGCCGGCCTGATGCCCGACGAGCCCGAGACACTCTCTCTGCTTGCCTTGTTGCTGCTGACCTCGGCCCGCACCTTCGCCCGCACCGACGCCGACGGTAACCCGGTGACCCTGGCCGACCAGGACCGCACCCGCTGGAAC
>DASZMA010000128.1:0-73978 GCA_035552095.1 Acidimicrobiales bacterium
CGTCTCGGAGCCGTCGTCGACCACGATCACATGCGCCAGGTCGGGCAGGTCGGGCAGGAGGTCCGCCACCAGCGGAGCGAACTCGCGTTGGTGCACCAGCGCCTTGAGGTTGGCGTTGGTCAGGAGGTAGCGCAGCTCTTCCTTGACGTAGCGGTAGTTGATGTTGATCCACACCGCGCGCAGCTTGAAGACGGCCCAGGCGGTCTCGACCCACTCGACGCTGTTGTACGAGTAGATGCCGACGTGGTCGCCCGGCTCAATGCCCTGCGCGGCCAGGTGATGGGCCAGCTGGTTGGCCCGGGCCTCCATCTCGGCGTAGGTGCGGCGCTGCCCGTTGGCCACCAGGTATTCCCGCTCGGGGTAGGCGTCGACGGCGGCCTCGAACAGGTCAGCGAGGTTGCACTCCATGGGTCGAAGATTAGAACAGGTTCTCGTTCTGGGGGCAACCGGTCCCGCTCGGTCCGGGGCGTCGTGGCGGTACCGCCGGCGGCCCGAGGGTCTACATTTGGCAACACCCGGGCAACACCCGTAGGAAGAGGTGGCGATGGCTGAGGTAACCGTCTTCATCGATGATGCCGTCCGGGGTACTCTGCCCGCGATCTGCGCCAAGGAGGGCATCCCCACCCAGGACCGGCTGAATCTGCGATCGCAGGTGGGAGGCAGCACCGGGCTCGGTGTGGCCTGGCTGCTGATCCTGATCGGGCCGATCGGATGGCTCGGGCTCTTCATCATCGCCCTGGCGCAGCGCCCGTCCGACTACGTCACGGCGAGACTGCCGTTTTCCGAGTTCGCCTACCGGCGCATGACGGTGTCCCGGCGGCTGCGCCGGATCTGGACGGCGGTGACGGCCCTGGCCATCACCTTGTTCGCACTGGTGGCAATCTCGGCGGACGGGTTGGACGCCAGATCGGCCGCGGCGGCTCTGGGTGCCGGTGCGCTGGCGGCAGTGGTGATGGCCGTGCTGGCGTCGCGCCGGTTCAGTCTGGCCATGGTCGGGGTCGAACTCGATGCCAGCCGGCGCTGGGTCACCCTCACCGGGGTGCACCCCGACTTCGCCCGCGCCGCACACGAGCAGACTGCGTTGGCTGACCGGGACGTACTGCGCCGCCCCTGAGCGGCGGTCAGACTTTTTGCTGAGACGGCGGGGTGGTGGCCGGACCGACCATCCCCGCCGCGGCCTCCGCCAGCTCGACCAGCGCCGCGACCACCGCGGCCGGCCCGTCATCGTGGTCGGGGACGAGGCGTTCCCCGTAGGCCCCGATACCCCGCAGGCCGGGTGGCAGCTCAATCTGCACGCCATGGTCCGGCGGCAGGTTCACCGGGTTCTCAGGGTGGAAGCCCAGCCGCAGGCGCTCGTCGGCCACGTGGTACGCCTCGAAGCGCCCGCTCAGCAGCGCCCGGACCCGGCCCAGCAGTTGGTGGTTCAGGCCCCCGACGATGATGCCGGTCAGCGGACCCTGCTGGGTGCCGCGGATGGCCGGGCCGTACGGCTCAATCACCAGACCCCGGTCGGGATCGACCCAGAGGGCGAACCCGTCCCGGCCGAAGCCGTGCACCGAGATGACGATGCGGACGTGGTCCAGGAATCGGCGCAGGGTGGCTGAGAGCGCCGGATCGTGCCGGCGCGAGGTGAGGTGGAGGCGGAGCCACGGCGGCTGCACAATGGCGTAGTACGACGCATTGCTTTGAGCGGCCGCCCGGCGGGCAATGGCGTCCGTGCCCCGGTCCTGGGACCCGCCGTGCAGGGCCATGAACCCCACGGCGGAGCGAAGCTCGCACTCTTCCTCGACGCCCGGAATGTCGAGGAGCTCTCTCAGGTCCATGCCCTCAGGCTGGCACGCCGATGCGCAGCGGTGCGCGGCGGATCCGTCTGGTCGGCGGATCCATGCCGGCAGCCGGATCCTTCCCACCACCTACTGCGGATGGAGGGTCTCGCCGCGGGCCAGCATGTCGACATAGGTGGCGATCTTGCGAGCCCGTGTCTCGGGGCGTTTGACCGAGTTGATCCGGTAGAGGACGGCGTAGCGGTTCTGGCTGGAGAGCGTGGCGAAGGTGGCCTGGGCCGGCGGGTTGGCCTTCAGCGCCGCGGCCAGGTCAGCGGGCACGTCAATGGTCGCTTGCCCGGCGTAGGCGGCGGTCCAGCGTCCGTCGGACTGGGCCCGCTCCACCTCGGCCACGCCGGCCGGGTGCATTCGTCCCTCT
This sequence comes from Acidimicrobiales bacterium, assembly GCA_035552095.1. GTDB lineage: Bacteria > Actinomycetota > Acidimicrobiia > Acidimicrobiales > RAAP-2 > Bog-473. Next base: position 2,203 of record DASZMA010000128.1, read on the forward strand.
GCCCGTAGCCGTTCGACCAGGCCGACGTTGCGCTGGGACCAGGGACTACGTGAGCGCCGGGGCGTGAATCGTTGCCGGAACGTGACGGCGTTCAGTCGGAGACGCTGTCCGTCGATCCATCCGTGACAGAGCGCCTCCTCGAGCGCCTGGTCGTAGGTGAGACTCGTCGGCTTCACCACGCCCTTCTTGGCCAGGGTCAGCCAGACCCCGGCGGGCTCAGTGTGGTGGGTGACGAGCCAGACGCGCCAGGCCCCGGAATCGAGCACCGTGAGCTCAACGGGCGCGGCGGCGGGCACCGCGGCATCCCGGGGGGCCGGCCCGGCGGGGCGGCGGGGCGGACTCAGTCGAAGAGGTCGGGGTCGCTGCGCACGATCTCGTCCCAGAGCGGCTTGAACGAGAACCAGCCCGCCATCGGCGATGCCGTTCGGTCGCGGGTGTAGCGGGCTCCCTCGTCGTTGATGAGGAGCGGTGTCCCGGCCGCCTCGGCCAGCAACTGGGCCTGGCATGAGCGCTCCATGGTGATGAACCACCAGGCCGCCTCGTCGACCGTCTGGCCCACCGTGAACAGACCGTGGTTGCGGTGGATGGTGGCCTTGTGCGGGCCCAGCGCACTGGCCAGCGCCTTGGCTGCGGCCTCCTCCAGCACGATGGCACCGCCGCCCTCCTCGCAGACCGTGTGGTCCTCGAAGAAGACGCAGGCGTCCTGGGTGATCGGGTCGAGCGGGCGCCCCAGGGAGGACCAGGCCTTGCCGTAGATGGAGTGGGCGTGGGCGGCCGCGATCACGTCCGGTCGGGCCGCATGCACGGCCGAATGGATGGCGAAGGCGGCCGGATTGACCGGGCGGTTGCCCTCGACCACCTCGCCGGTGTGGCTGACCAGGATGAGGTCCGAGACCCGGACGTGGCGGAAGCTCATGCCGAACGGGTTCACCCAGAAATGGTCGGTCAACTCGGGGTCGCGGGCCGTGATGTGGCCGGCCACCCCTTCGGAGAACCCGAAACGGCCGAAGAGCCGGAGGGCCCCGGCCAAGCGCTGCTTGCGGTGCAGGCGCTCCTCCTCCACCGTGGCGAAGATGGGCGGCGTCAGGTCAATCAGTTCCTGCTGGCCTTCGAGGAGCGTCCGGGCTGGTGCGGTCATGGTCTCAAGGCTATGTCAATGGATTGGTGGGCGGACCCAGCGGGCTGAGCTGCCCCAACTATCGTTGCGCCATGACCTACGCCACCGCCGAGTCCCTCGAGATCGCAGTCCCGGCGGAGAAGGTGTGGGCGCTGGTCTCGGACCTGCCCCGCATGGGGGAGTGGTCGCCCGAAAACGCCGGCGGGAAATGGGTCAAGGGCGCCACCAGCCCGGCAGTCGGAGCGACCTTCAAGGGCAGGAACAAGAACGGCATCCGGCGCTGGAGCACGACGGTCAAGGTGGTGGGGTGCGAACCGGGGAAGCTGTTCGAGATCGCCGTCACCTTCGGACCGGCGGCCGTGGCCAACTGGCGCTACGAGTTCGAGGCGACGGCAGGAGGCTGCCGGGTCACCGAGTCGTGGGAGGACCATCGCGCCGACTGGATGAAAATGGTCGGCGCCGTCATGGGTGATCACAGCGCCGACCACGCCCGCAGCGAGATGGCGGCCACGCTGGCCAGCCTGGCCCGGGTGGTCGAGGGGTAGCTGTTCACAGCTGCTCACAGCTCCAATTGGTAGGTCTGCCCGATTAGGCCCACCCCGAAGCTGTGGTGCGGCTCTTCACTGGTGAGTTGGAACCCGGCTTCTACGTAGATCCGTCGCGCCACCACCAGGGGGTGGTTGGTCCACAGCACCATCCGCCGGTAGTCCGCAGCTCGAGCGAAGGTGAGGCAGGTCTGCACCAGGCGTCGGCCCAGGTGATGGCCGCGGCCGGACGGATGCACCAGCAAAATCCGAAGCTGGGCCGTCTCGGCGTCCTTGGCTACCACGAAGACACAGCCGACCTGCTGGTCCTCGTACTCGGCGATCCACGCCGCCTCCCGCTCGGGATCGTGCGATTGGGCGAACTCGGCCACGATCTCAGCCACCAGGGCCTCGAACTCGTCGTTCCAGCCGAACTCCTCGGCGTAGAGCTCTCCGTGCACCGTGACCACCCAGCCCAGGTCGCCGGGCCGTCCCAGCGGGCGGATGGTGACGGCGTCGGCCACCGGCGTCAGCCGGGCCGGCCGGGCGTGGCCAGGCGTCGCGCCACCTGGGCGGCCGCCGCGGCGTCCCCGGACCCCTGGCGCGCCGCCAGCCGGTCGACCACAGCCAGGCGATGGGCCTCGTCGACGTTGCCGCCGTACTTGAACTTGGCCCGTACCGTGTCGACGGCCACGCTGAGGCCGAGGATGGTCTGCAGCCGCTTGGGATGGGCCACCTCGGGGTCGGCCACCTCCATGCCGGGCTGGTAACTCGCCAATTGGCGGCGCAGGATGGCGGCGACGCTCCCGGGTGTGGTGCGCTCGTCCCAGACGGTGGCCGTGCCGATCAGCTGCACGGCGCCGTAGTAGGTGGTCGGTATGCCGAGCAGCGGATCCTCCTGGTCGATCGCCTTCCAGGCCGACGGGATGAAGGCCCAGTCGCCGGCGACGCTCAGGAGAACCCGGGGGTTCTCGGCTAAGGCCTCGAAGATCGGGTTGGCCCGGACCAGGTGGAGCGAGACGGTGTCGGAGTCGCTACTGGTGTCGAGCAGGAATTGGGTGGGGACGACCACCGGGACATCGCGCCCGCGCCCGGCCGCCACCAGGTGGCCGAAGCGGTTGGCCTGGACGAAGGGCCGCCATTCCGCCTCACCGAGCGTGGCATCAACCGGGGCGATGTACATGCAGGAAGTGTGGCACCCGGCCTGGGGCGCCCCTGCCCCGCCCAGTCGCCCGCCCCGCCCAGTCGCCCGCCCACCCCCGGGCCAGCCCTAGCCGGCTGGCTCCAACTCCTCGATCGACTCACTCCGGTGCCGCTTGTAATCGACCTTGCCGTTGGGAGCGCGCCCGATGGTCTCGACCATACGGACCCGCCGGGGTGCCTTGTAGGACGCCAGGCGGTCCTTGACGTGGTCGATGAGCTCGGCCTCGCCCGGCTGGCCGACCCCGACCCCGCCCCCGGCAACGTCACCGAGTTCGACTACGGCCACGATCTGCTCGCCGTAGGTCGGATGCGGAATGCCCACCACGACGGCGTCGCGCACGGCCTCGTGCGTCTTGAGCGCCTCCTCGACCTCCTCGGGGAAGATCTTCTCGCCGCCCGAGTTGATGCAGACCGAGCCCCGGCCCAGCAGGTGGATGGTGCCGTCGGTGTCGACCTGGGCGAAGTCGCCCGGGATGGAGAAGCGCACGCCGTCGATCACCTTGAAGGTGCGGTCCGACTTCTCCTCGTCCTTGTAGTAGCCGAGCGGGTTGCGCCCACCGAGCGCCAGCACGCCGATCTCCTCGGAGCCCGGTGTCACCGGCCGCCCGTCCTCGGTCAGCACCTTGACGTCGGGGCCCAGGGTGAACTTGGCCGTCTGGGCCGCGTTGCCGGCCCCGCTGATCGAGACGCCCATGCCCAGCGCCTCGGAGGAGCTGAAGGCGTCCACCAGCAGCATGCCGGCGTGGTGGGCCAGGAGCTCCTGCTTAATGGACTCGCTCCACATGGCGCCCGAGGAGACCATCATCATGAGGGAGGAGAGGTCCCAGTGACCGGGCTGCGCATCGAGCGCGGTCAGCATCGGACGGGAGAACGGGTCGCCCACGATGACCAGGGCATTGACCTTCTCGCGCTCAATGGTGTCGAAGAGCTCCACCGGGTCGAACTTGCGCGACTCGAGCAGGCAGACCCGGCCCCCCTCGGCCAGCACCGTGTTGGCGGTGAAGCCGCCGGTCCCGTGCATCAAGGGGCAGGCCGGCATGAGGGTCACGCCGCCCGGGCTCTCGGTCAGGGCCGCCCGCACCGCGTCCACCCCGCCGTCGACCGGGTAGTGGCGGATGGCGCTGTCGATGAGGCGGACGAAGAGGTCGTCCTGGCGCCACATGACGCCCTTGGGCATGCCGGTGGTGCCGCCGGTGTAGAGCATGAAGAGGTCGTCGCCGCTGCGGCCCCAGGGGGCGGCGGTGCGACCGGTGGCCATTTTGGCGGCATCGTCGTAGGGGGTGGCCCAGTCCGGGCAGGGGCCCGAGCCGTCGTCGACCCAGAGCCAGCCCTTGACCCCCGGCACCCGGTCCAGGATGCGCTCAATCCGCTCGGCGAACGCCCCGTGGAACACGACCGCCACCGCATCGGCGTTCTCCCACAGGTAACTCAGCTCGTCGTCGCCGTAGCGGTAGTTGGTGTTGACCTGGACCAGGCCGATCTTGGTGGCGGCGAAAATGGTCTGCAGGTACTCCGGGCAGTTGTAGAGGTAGATGGCCACCTTGTCCTGCTGCGCCACGCCCAGGTCCAGCAGGAACTGGGCCACGCCGTCGGCCCCGCGGTCGAACTCGCTCCAGGCCACGTGGCGGTCACCCTGGGTGACGGCGATGGCATCGGGCTGAATGTCAGCCACGGCCTCCCAGACGTCCCCGTAGTTCCAATTGGTCATGACGACTCCTCCCCTGGATCTTCCCTGGACCCCGCGGCGCCCGGCTCGAATGCGCCCGTTGCGGCGGTCAGCCTACGCTGCCGGCGTGGATCTCGGCCTCCCCGGAGAAGATGACCCCCGCCGCATCGATGTGCGCCAGTGGCTGGCGGCCCATCCCCATCCTTCCGGCCGCCAATTGGCCGAGGCCGGGTACGTGGTCCCGCACTGGGCGCCGCCCTTCGGCCGGGACGCCGATCCGCTGACCCAGCTCATGATCGACGACGAGCTGCGGGCGGCGGGCGTGCGCCGGCCCATCAACCCGATCGGCATCGGCTGGGCCGGCCCCACCCTCATGTACGCCGGCACCGACGAGCAGAAGGAGCGCTGGCTGTGGTCGCTGCTCAGCGGCGAGGACTTCTGGTGCCAGCTCTTCAGCGAGCCCGGCGCCGGCTCCGACCTGGCCGCGCTGACCACCCGGGCCGAGCGCGACCCCGCCACCGGCGACTACGTCATCAACGGGCAGAAGGTGTGGAACAGCTACGCCCACATCGCCAAGTGGGGGATCCTGCTGGCCCGCACTGACCCGGCCGCCACCAAGCACCAGGGCATCAGCTACTTCGTCTGCCCGATGGATGCGCCCGGCATCGAGGTGCGCCCCCTCATCGATATGACCGGCGAGCACGCCTTCAACGAGGTCTTCTTCGACGACGTCCGCATCCCGGCGGACCACCTCATCGGGGCGGAGCACGGCGGCTGGGAATTGGCCAAAGTCACCCTGGGCAACGAGCGGGTCTCGCTGTCGGGGGAGGGCGCGCTGTGGGGGATGGGCCCGACGGCCGACGACCTGGTCGACCTGGTGCGGACGGCCGGCGGCGCCCCCGACCCGGCGTTGCGGGACCGCTTGGTGGGGGTGTGGATCGAGAGCCAGATTTTGCGGGTGCTGCGGCTGCGCATGGTCTCGGCCGTGCTGGCCGGGAAGGTGCCGGGGGCCGAGGCCTCGGTGCGCAAGGCCATCGCCGACGCCCACGGCCAGCACGTCATGAACGTGGCCCGCGACCTGGCCGGGCCGTTCGCCATGCTGGCCGGGACGGGCCCAATTGGGGGTTGGGGCCCCACCCGTGCCGATGGAACGGTGGCAATGGGAAGAGTGGCAATGGGGGATGCAACCTGGTCCCGCGGCTTCCTGTACGCCCCGGCGCTCACCGTGGGTGGCGGGACCTCCGAGGTCCAGCGCAACATCGTGGCTGAGAAGGTCCTGGGCCTGCCCCGGGACCCCTAATTCCGCCTCATCAGGAAAGTCGCGCATAAGTCACGGGCCAGTTTCCCGTTACCGCAACAGTGGGTACAATCGCGCCGCGACGGCAGAGCAATCGCCGGTGCGGCGGGGGTGGTGCGGGTACGGCCTTCGGGCTGTTGGGCAGGACAGCCTCCGGGCTGATGAGCGGAAGGTGGGGATGAACATGCGCAAGCTGTTCGTGACGGGGGCAATTGTTTTCTTCGGTGTCGTGGCCCCGGTTGGCGCACTGGCGACCGGAGCGTCGGCCGGAGCGTCCGTGACCCGGAACGCCAACTTGGCCGCGACCACCCATTCGCTGAGTTCGGCGCTGGCCGGCTCGGTCTCGACCACCATTCAGCACCTGGTCGGACCGCTCAGCGGTGAGCGCGTCCTCGGCGTGCACAAGGCCGGGCTGACCTACACGGCCACGGCGCAGTCGACCAACTGGTCCGGCTACGTCGACACGTCGGACACCTTCCAGACCATCTCGTCGTCGTGGACCCAGCCCACCGTCACCTGCAAGGCGGGCAGTGGTGGGGGCGGCGGCCTCCTGGGCGGCCTGCTCGGGGGCGCCTCGGGCTCGTCGGCCTACTCCTCCTTCTGGGTCGGCCTCGATGGCTACACCTCGAAGTCGGTCGAGCAGACCGGCACCGACTCGGACTGCACCAGCTCGGGCACGCCCAGCTACTACGCCTGGTACGAGATGTACCCGGCCGGCTCCATTCAGCTCTCGACCGCGACCTACCCGGTCAAGCCGGGCGACGTGATGACCGGATCGGTCACCTCGAGCCCCAGCGCCTCCACCTTCACCATGACGCTGACCGACAACACGGCGCACTGGGTGTTCACCTTCACCGCATCGAGCAGTGGCCTGGCCCGGTCCTCGGCCGAGTGGGTGGCCGAGGCTCCGTCGGAGTGCAACTTCCTGTTCTGCAGCCAGCTGCCGTTGGCCGACTTCGGCACGGTGGCCTTCTCCAATGCGGTGGTGACGAACACGGCGGGCGCCTCGGGCCCGATCAGCAAGTTCAACAACGTCGCCGTCCAGATGGCTTCGGGCGGCACCGTCGAGGCCACCCCGTCGTTCCTCAACGCGGCGGGTAATGGCTTCAGCGTCGCCTGGAACTCCTGAGCAGCCGGTAGCGCGCCGGTAAGGGTCCGGCCCGCCGGTAAGGGTCAGGTGGGAAGGGGCCCGGCGTTCCCGAAGCCCTGGCGGATGCCCTGGCCAGCGCGGGCCGTCAGCGCCTCGGGCTCGTAGAGCATCTGGTAGGCGTTGCGGGCGTGGTCCCGTGAGCGGTTCTTGAAGACCGAGGCCAGGATGGCGGGGTCGTCGGACTCATCCTCGTGCACGAAGACCTCGAGGATGGGCGTGTTGGTCATGAGCTGCGCCGTCATGATCCCGGTCGAGGCCTCGTGGGCGCAGACCTTGTCGACGGGCTCCTTGCCGGGCATGCCCAGGGCGACGACGATTTTGGCGCCGTCCACCTCGATCATCCTCTTGGCCGCCACGGCGAGGTCCTTGAAGCCGGGGACGGTGCGGCGCAGGGTGATGAAGCGGGTGCCGTAGCCGGGGCACTGCTTCAACTCATCGAGCGCCTCGCCGCCCATGTCGTAGCGGGCGAACATGGTGTCGACCACGCCGATGATGTCCAGGTTTGGGGGTGTGGGCAGGGCCCCGCTGGAGGCCGTGCTGGGGGCCGTGCTCGATTCCATGCACCATTCTCGCGCAAGGGTGCGACCGTTCATTCGTGTGAAAGGTGTGGGCGAAGCTGCTGCAGCCGAGGTGGGTGGGGGCTGGGGTGCGGGTGCGGGTGCGGGTGCGGGTGCGGGCCGGGGCGGGGGCCAGGGCGCGGGCCAGGGCAAGGCTCAGCGTCGTCGGCGTGCCCCGTGCCGAGATTTCGGGGGCGATCCCCGCTCCCTCGAGCTGGCGGAGCGGATCGTCGAGCGGGGACGGGCCATCTCGGCCCTGCAGCGGGAGTTGTTCGCCGACATCGACGAATTCGATCGGTCCGAGGCCTGGCGAGGCGACGGGGCCGTGTCGATGCTGGCCTGGCTGCGGGAGCGGTGCGGCATCAGCAGCGCCACGGCCCGGGTGTGGGCGGGGACATCCTCCAAGGTGGCGTCCCTGCCGCTCCTGACTGACGCATTCGCCGAGGGCTCCCTTTCGCTCGATGCGTTTGCCCCGCTGGCCGCAATGGCCACCCCCGAGACCGACGCCGAATTGGCGGAGGCTTCACCGGATTGGTCGGTTAGGCAGATCCGGGATCTGGCCCGGTGGAAGCGGGGAGCGACCAAGGATGCGGCGGCACGGCGGTTCGAGCACCGTTCCCTGCACTGCAACGACGCCCAGCGCACCATCTGGGCCGCCTTCACCGATGACGACTACGCGGTCGCCAAGTCGTCGTTGCTCAATCTGGCGGCGCGTCTTGACCGGCGCGGCGCGGCGTCGGAGGGTGAGGCGGGGTACGTGCCGCTCGACCAGCGGTTGTACGACGCGCAGATGGAGTTGTATCGAGCGGGTTGGAGTGGCGGTGGCGGTGGCGGTGGTAGCGGTGGTGGCGGTTGGAGCCGTGGTGATGGCGGTGATGGCGGTGGTAGCGGTGGTGGTCCTCGGTTCCGGCCCACGGTGATCGTGCATGCCCCGTTGGACCTGCTCTTGGGGATCGGCGGGGACCTGGGAGCCAATGGGGAGGGGAGCTGGAGTGGGGGCGGGGATGATTCCGGCGGCGGGGGATCTGTGGCCGAGATTCAGGGTGTGGGCCCTGTCTCCGTGGAGGTGGCCCGTCGTTTGGCTTGTGACGCCGACATCATCCTCTCAGTGGAGGGAAGGGACGGCTCTATTCTCGACCAGGGCCGAGCCAGCCGTGACCCGTCGGTCGCCCAACGGATTGAGATCGCCCGTCGAGACAAGGGCTGTCGGTTCCCTGACTGCACCTTTGTCGACTTCACTCAGCCCCACCACGTGGTCCACTGGACATTGGGCGGCTTGACGGATTTGGACAACCTGATCTCGCTCTGCAAACGACATCACAACGCAGTCCACGAGTCGGGCTGGCATATGGAGGGCGACGCCAACGGGAAGATGACCTTCATAGGCCCTCATGGGCAGGTCAAGACGTCGTTGCCGTCGCCGACGTGGAAGATGAGCTCGGGGCGGGCGGGGAAGGCGGGGCGGGCGGGGCCGAATACCGGGCCGAATACTGAGCCGAGGCAGGGTCCGCTGCGGCGTTGAGCGCCGGCGAAATGGAGTTGATCAGGGTGAGGCCGATGTCAGTTCGGCGTGGTCGCGGCATCGAGCCACCCAGCCGGTCGGGATAACCGTCACCGTCATGCGCCGCCCGCATTCAGGACAGAAGCGGGGTGGGTCATAGGCGCGCCCGCAGCCGGGACAGTCGGCCGCCAATTGGCCACAGCCGGTGCAGTGGGCGGAGTGCGTGGAGTGCGCGGAGTTGGGGGCACCGCGGGGGAGATCGGTCATTGGAGCAGCCGGATCGGTCAGATGGCGGCAGTGAGGGCGCCGATGGGCATCCGCAGGTCGGCCAGCATCTGCAGGTCCTCGTCGCTGGAGCGGCCGAGGGTGGTCAGGTAGTTGCCCACGATCAGCGCGTTGATGCCGGCCGTCATGCCGATGGCCTGCAGGTCACGCAGAGTGACCTCCCGCCCGCCGGCGTAGCGCAGGATGACCGAGGGGAGGGCCAGGCGGAAGAGGGCGATCCAGCGGATCGCCTCCCACGCGCCGACCACCTCACGGTCGCCCAGCGGCGTGCCCGGCCGGGGGTTGAGGAAGTTGATGGGGACCTCGGTCGGCTCCAATTCCTGCAATTGGAGGAGGAGTTCGACCCGCTGGGCGTCGGACTCGCCCATGCCGATCAGGGCGCCACAGCAGAGCTCCATCCCGTTCTCCCGCACCAAGCGGCAGGTGTCGGCCCGCTCGTCCCAGGTGTGGGTGGTCACGATGGTCGGGAAGTAGGAGCGCGCCGTCTCGACGTTGTGGTTGTAGCGGTGCACGCCGCCGGCGGCCAGGCGGGTGGCCTGCTCCTCGGTGAGGATGCCGGCGCTGACCGCCACGTTGAGGCCGGTCTCACGCTGGATCAGGGGCACCAGCTCAAGCAGGCGCCCCATGGTGCGCTCGTCGGGGCCACGCACGGCCAGCACAATGCAGAACTCCGACGCCCCGAGGGCGGCCGTCTCGCGGGCGGCGGTGAGGACCTCATCCGTATCGAGGAAGGGGGTGGCCTTGACGGGCGTGTCGAAGCGGGAGGACTGGGAGCAGAAGTGGCAGTCCTCAGGGCAGCCACCGGTCTTGGCCGAGAGGATCCCCTCAATTTCCACCTCAGGCCCGCACCAGGACAGGCGCACCTGGTGGGCCAGCGAGGCCAGCGCCATGACGGCGCCGTCGGGCAGGCCGGCCAGAGCCTCCAATTCGGCGGCGCTCAGCAGGCGGCGCTCGTCGAGCAGGGCCCGCTCGGCGGTGGCGATCACGGCCCGTTCCGCCTCAGAAAGGGCGGCTTGGGGCAGGGGCGGTATGGCCGAAGGCGAATTCTTGAAGGCGACGGGGGTCTCGGTAGGCACGAGCCACAAGGTAGTGGCAAGGTGTTGGCCTCCGGTAGCTGAGCCGAGCCGGACCGACCGCACAGGGAGTGTTGCATGGCCTGGGATTTTTCAACGGAGCCCGAATTCGAGGAGAAGCTGGAGTGGATGCGCGCCTTCGTCAAGGAGGAGATCTTCCCGCTCGAGACGCTGGATCTGACCTACGACCAGGTCAAGGTGGTCGTGCGGCCGCTGCAGGACCAGGTCAAGGCGCAGGCGCTGTGGGCGGCCCACCTGCCGCCGGATCTGGGCGGGATGGGGTTCGGGCAGGTCAAGTTGGGGCTGATGAACGAGATCCTGGGCCAGTCGCCACTGGCGCCCTTGGTGTTCGGCAACAATGCGCCGGATTCGGGTAACGCCGAATTGCTGGCGGTGGGGATTGAGGCGTCGGGCAATGAGGAGCAGCGCCGGCTGTGGCTGCAGCCCTTGCTGGACGGGGATCTGCGGTCGGCCTTCTCCATGACCGAGCCGGGGACGGCCGGGTCGGACCCGACGCTGCTGGCCACCTCGGCGGTGCGCGACGGGGAGGAGTACGTGATCAACGGGCACAAGTGGTTCACGTCCAACGGGTCGGTGGCCGACTTCCTAATTGTGATGGCGGTGACCAATCCCGACGTCCACCCCTACCAGGGCTCTTCCATGTTGATCGTGCCGGTGGGGACGCCGGGAGTGGACATTGTGCGTGACGTCTCGACCATGGACGACCCGCACACGCCGTACGGGCGGTTCGGGAACCACGCCGAGATTGTGTATCGAGATGTGCGGGTGCCGGTGGCGAACCTAATTGGGCGTGAGGGCTCCGGCTTCCAATTGGCGCAACAACGCTTGGGACCCGGGCGCATCCACCACTGCATGCGCTGGTTGGGCCAGTCGCGGCGGGCCTTCGACATGCTGTGCGAGCGGGCCGTCTCCCGGTACGCCCACGGGTCGTACCTGGCCGAGAAGCAGACCATTCAGAATTGGGTGGCCGAGTCCCTGGCTGAGATGCAGGCAGCCCGCCTCATGACCCTGCAGGCGGCCTGGAAGATGGACCAGGAGGGCCAGGCGGCGGCCCGGGTGGAGATCGCCATGATCAAGTACTTCGGCGCCGGGGTGCTCTACAACGTGATCGACCGGGCGCTGCAGGTGCACGGGTCGCTCGGGTATTCGAGTGATCTGCCGCTGGAATCGATGTATCGAGCGGCTCGGGCCGCACGGATCTATGACGGTCCCGATGAGGTGCACAAGCAGACCGTGGCCCGGCGGATCTTGAAGGGGTACGTGGCGGTCGACGTGCCGACCGAGCACATCCCGACCCGGCGGGCTGAGGCGCAGCGGCGGTTCGCCGATCTGTTGGAGACGCTGACGGTGGACGCCTGAGGGGTTGGGTGGCCCGGGCGCCTCGCCCGGTGGCGCTCGCCCGCTCGCCGCTCGCCCGCTCGCCGCTCGCCCCCGCTACATCATCCCGGCGATCTGATGACCGCCGTCGACGTGGATCACCTGCCCGTTGACGTAGGAAGCGGCCTCGCTACACAAGAAGACGACGACTCGGGCGATGTCCTCGGGCCGCCCGAGCCGACGGGTGGGGTTGGCGGCGGCCAGGCGGGCCTGCGTCGCCTCGGGCACATTGGTCGCCGCCGTCTCGGTGAGGATGAAGCCCGGGGCGATGGCGTTGGCTCGGATCCCGTCCCGGCCGTAACGGGTGGCCAGATGCCGGGTCAGCTGGTTGATGGCGGCCTTGGAGACGCCGTAAGCGATCCGGGTCGACTCGCCGATGGTGCTCGTCCCCGACGAGATATTCACGATAGAACCCCCGCCCCGCTCGATCATCTTCGGGATGGCATACCGGGCCAGCAGCAGGGCGCCGCGGGCGTTCGTCTCCAGAACACGGTCCCAGACACCGAGGTCGATGCCGCCCGCATCGGTATCGAGCCGGGGGTGCGACCAGGCCGCATTGTGGTCGAGGCAGTCGATGCCGCCGAATTGGGCGGCGGCCAGGTCGACGAAGGAGGCCACCGACTCCTCCTGCCGCACGTCGCATGAGGCGGCCAGGGCCCGGCCCCCGGACCGGACGATCTCCTGGGCGATGGCCTCGGCCCTCTCGAGGGCGGCGTCGCCGACCTCCCCGATGGCGACCGAGGCCCCCTCCCGGGCCAGCAGGAGCGCGGTGGCCCGTCCGATGCCCGAGGCCCCACCGCTGAGGAGTACTACCTTGCCATCGAGCGGTCCCACGCCGATCAGGCCGTGAAGACCAACGGCGCCCGGTGGACGCCGGCGATGACGGGGCTGGCGGTGCGTTCGACCGGGCCGGCGGGGGCGATGGTGACGAAGCGGGTGAGGAGCTGGTCCAGGACGGTGCGGGCCTCGAGTCGGGCCAAGGCGGCACCGAGACAGAAGTGCGGCCCGAAGCCGAAACTGACATGCGGGTTGGGGTGGCGATCGATGCGAAGGTGGCCGGCGTCGGGCCCGAACACCTCTTCGTCGCGATTGGCCGAGGCGTAAATCAAGAGCACCGGATCTCCGGCCTCGATGGCCTGGCCGCGCACCGTGGTGGGAGCGGTCGCCGTGCGCATGAAGGAGATCACCGGAGTCGTCCAGCGCAGGAGTTCCTCGACGGCGCCGGGGAGGAGCGAGCGATCCTCCCGCAGGGCGGCCCACTGCTCGGGGTGCTCCGCCAACGCCGCTAGGCCTCCCGAGAGCAGGTTGCGGGTGGTCTCGTTGCCGGCCACCAGGAGCTGGATCAAGAACATGGCGAGTTCGGCTTCGCTCAATTGGTCCCCGCCGGCGTCCTCGTTCTCGCCCCCGCCGGCGCCATCGGCGGACTCGTGAGGCATCGAAACGGTGGCCAGCGCCGACACCACATCGTCGGCCGGGGCCAGCCGGCGCTCATTGGCCACACCGATCAGGTACTCCCACATCTCGCCCTGGAGCCGACCCCGTTCCTCCTCGGATCGCTCGTTCTCACCTGGGATGACCGCCTCGGACCATTCGAAGAAGCGGGGCCACTGCTCGCCGTCCACGCCGAGGAGCTCGCAGATGACCTGGAGGGGGTAGGGGATGGAGAGCGTCGGCACGATATCGACGGGCGCGCCCGAGGGAATGAGATCGATCAGGGCCCGGGCCTTGGCGGTGACCCCGTCTTCCATCAGCCGCACCATCGACGGCTTGAAGGCCGGCTGGACCAGGCGGCGGTATCGGGTGTGCTGCGGCGGGTCGGTGTGCATCATGGTCGGCGGCGAGTCGTACCTCGTCCCGATCTCGTCGGTCAGGATCCCCCGTGAGGAGCAGAAGGCCTCGGGGTCGGTGCCGATGGAGGAGACCTCGGGGTGGGTGGCCACAGCCCAGAAACCGCCGGCCCGCTCATCAGGGTCATGCCAGGAGACCGGGGCCGTCTCCCGAAGCTCGGCGTAGAGCACGAACGGGTCACCGTGCTGGTACAGATGGGGGTCGGTGAGGCGCTTGGCCAGGGCCGAGCCCGGTCGGGCTGAACCCGGCCGGCCCGAGCCCGGACGAGGAGGGTCGCCCACTGAGTCGGCCATTCAGTCGCCCACTCAGACGATGAGGCCGTTGGGGCGGGGATCGCCCTGGGCCTCGAGCAGGGCGTAATAGGCCTCGAGGATCCCGGGACCGTCGGTGACCGACTCCACCGAGCCGTCGGCGGCCAGGTTCAGCAGCGCCCCCTCAATTATGAAACAGACGTCGGTGTCGCCCACGTTGTCGTCGGGCACGTGCAGGGTGTGCACCGAATTGGCCGCCTCGTACAGGTAGGACCCCTCGGTCACGTAGAAGTCGTACTCGAGGTAGTGCCAGCGGCCGGCGGACGTGTAGGCGTCAACCGATCCGGTGTGGCGGTGGGTCTGGAGGAGAACCCCGGGGTTGAAGCGATTGAGGATGACCCAGGTGCCCCGGAGCGCATCGAAGCGGACCACTTTGAGCAGGACGCCGGTGCCGGTGTCGGCCCAGGGGGCATCGTCGGGACGCACGAGGCGCACGACGTCTTGTTCTTTTTCGCTGGCAATTGGCACGGGTGGGGTTCCTTTCAGGCGGGGCGGGCGGTTGGGCGGGTCGGGTTGGGCGGGCGGGTCAGTTGGAGCTGGAGCTGGGAACAGGGGCGAGCACATCGACATTCAGGGCCGCTTCCAGGGCGGCCGCCGTACGCAACACGACCAGGTCGCCGTGTTGGGGTCCGATCAACTGCAGCCCAATTGGCAGGCCGCCCGTCGCCTCCGACGACAACCCAGCGCACACGGTGGCCGCCGGCGAGCGGGTCATGTTGAACGGATACGTGAACTGCACCCAATTGGCGGTGGACACGCCGTTGACCAGGCTGGAGCCCTCACCCACCAGCGGCGACAACCCGGCGCAGGTGGGCGTGATCAGGATCCGCACCTCGTGGAACAGTTCGACCAGGCGCAGGTTCATCAGGTGGAAGCGGTCGAAGATCTGCACCAACGCTTCGGCCGTCGTCGCCTCCGCCGCCTCGATAATGGCCCGCAGCACCACGTCACTCTCACTCCAATTGGGGTGAGACATCAACGGGCGCATTGTCCGCAATTGACAGACGCCCATCAAGGTCAGGAAGTCGCCCACCGGGTTCTCGTCGAAGACGGTGTCGATGACCGACACCTCGGCGCCCAGCGACTCGAGCACCTCGACCGAGCGCTCGCAGACCCGCAGCACCTCGGCGTCGACGTCGGCGTAGCCCAGCGTGGGCGCCCAGGCCACCCGCACCGGCACGTGTGGGTCCTCCAGCGCGGCCAGCCACGACGCTTCGGGCCGGGGCAGGGCCCGCAGGTCGGAGGGGTCGGGGCCGACGGCCACGTCGAGCGCGGTGACCACGTCGGCGATGCGCCGGGCCATGGGGCCGCTGGTGGAGAGATCGAGCCAGCCGGGAGGCGCCGAGCCGCCACCGGGCACCCGCCCCAGCGAGGGCTTCATGCCCGAGAGGCCGCAACAGGCCGACGGAATGCGGATGGACCCGCCGCCGTCCGAACCCGTGGCCAGCGGCACCATGCCGGCGGCCAGGGCGGCGGCCGACCCGCCCGAGGAGCCGCCCGGCCCGTGCGCCGGGTTGAACGGGTTGGCGGTGGGCCCGAAGACGGCATTGGTCGTGTTGGCCGACCAGGCGAACTCCGGCGTGTTGGTCTTGCCCACCACCACGCACCCGGCTGCCCGCAGCCGGGCCACGAACGGGATGTCCGCCGCCGCCGCCGGGACGTCGGCCAGCATCGGCGAGCCGCAGGTGGTGCGGTAGCCCACGGCGTCGTGGTTGTCCTTGACGGCGAGCGGGATGCCGGCCAGTGGTCCGGGATCACCGCCCGCGGCGATGACCTCATCCACCGCGGCGGCCTCCGCCAGCGCCCGCTCACCATCAACCGCCACGAAGGCGTTGTAGGTGGGGTTGAGGGCGGCGATGCGATCGAGCGCGGTCTGGGTCAGCTCACGGGCGCTGATGGTCTTGTTGCGCACCTGGCGGGAGAGGTCGGCGATGGAGGTGGTGCGGAAGTCCAGGTTCGTGGCCATATCTATGTTTAGGCCGATCCGGGCTGCCCGGTCATGCCGGGCCAGCCGGGCTGGCCGGGCCAGTTGACGGCGACAGGCCGACCACGGCATCGCCCAGCTCGATCCCAATTGGGATGACCGCCGGGGCCGGAATGGTCACCCCGTTGTCCACGTAGCGCTGGACGTGGGCCCGGCACTCGGCCACCGACCCGTGGACCACCAGGGCGTCGACCACCTCGTCGGGGATGGCGGCCAGCGCGCCCTTGCGGTCGCCGGCCGACCAGGCGTCCCACATGGGTTGGAGGGCCGGGCCGCGCCCGAGCCAGCGGTGGAACTCGGCGTAGGCGGGGACGTTCAGATAGGCGGTGATCATGCGGCGGCCCACCATGCGGGCCAGGTCGGCGTCCTCGGTGGGGATGACGAAGATGCGGGCCACGATGGCCTTGCCCGCCCCGCCGGCGCTGGCCACCTCGGCCACCGCCTTGGTCACATCGTCGGCGCTCAGCCAATTGAGGATGGCGCCGTCGGCCTCCTTGCCGGCCAGGTGGAGCATGCCCGGGCGCAGGGCGGCCAGGTAGAGGGCGGGCTGCTGCTCGGGGACCCGGGCCAGGCGGAAGCCGGTGACGGAGAAGCCTTCGTACTTCTCGGTGATCTTCTCGCCGGTCAGGGCCAGCCGGAGGAAGCGCAGGGTGTCGCGCACCCGGCGGTACTGGTTCTCGAAGGCCAGACCGTTCCACTGGGCCACGATGATCTCCGAGGAGGCGCCGAGCCCGAAGGCGAATTGGCCGGGCGCGGCGTCGGCGATGGAGGCCACGCTCTGGGCCAGCAGCGCCGGACCACGGGTGAAGGCCGGCGTGATGGCCACGCCCAGTTTGAGCGAAGGCTCCCAGGCGGCGGCCAGGGCCAGGGGCGTGAAACCGTCCGACCCGTCGACCTCGGCCGACCAGACGTCGGTGTAGCCGAGCTCCTTCAGCCGGGCGAACCACTCCCGGTGAGCATGCAGCGGGATGCCGTCGAAGGGGATGGTGATCCCGTGCCGTGCGCCCGCCCCAGCGCCCGCCGCCGCCCCTGCCCCAGCGCCCGCCGCCGCGCCCGTCCCAGTGCCCGCTGCCGCCCCCGCCCCCGCCCCACTCGCCGCCCCCGTTGTGCCGCTCATGCCTCCAACCTCTCTTCTTTCTCCTCTTTATCCACTGGGTCTTTGTCCACTGGGTCGCCCTTCTCGTGCTTGTCGTGCTTGTCGTGCTTCCCTACCGTGTCGCGCCCCTCGACCGCGTCGCGCCCCTCGACCGCGTCGCGCCCTCCGCTCGCGTCGTGCCCCTCGGCCATCTCGTCCTTGTCCTCGCCGAATTCGGCGTCATCCACGGCCAGGGCCAGCTCGGTCTTGTGCTCTTCCTCGTCGTCGGCCGAGGGGACCGTGATGCCCCAGCGCTCCATGCCCACCTCCATGCGCCGGATCACCGTCTCGATCACCTCGACCCGCCCATTTCGCTTGTGCTCCGAGGAGATCACGTCCCAGGGCGCCAGCGCGCCGTGGGTCAACCGCAACATGTCGGACACGGCCGCGTTGTACGCCGGCCGCTTCTCCCGGTTGCGCCAGTCCTCATCGGTCAGCTTCCAGGACTTCAACGGATCATCTCGGCGTCGCTCGAACCGACGGAGCTGCTCCTCGTGCGACATGTGCATCCACAGCTTGATCACCACCATGCCCTCCTCGGCCAGGGAGTGCTCAAAGTCGTTGATCTCGTCGTAGGCCCGGCGCCATTGGACCTCGGTGGCCAGATTTTCCACCCGCTCGACCAGCACCCGCCCGTACCAGCTGCGGTCGAAGATGGTCATGCCACCCCATCCGGGCAGCGGGGGCCAGAAGCGCCACAGGAAGTGGTGGCGCAACTCGTCGGGCGTCGGGGCGGCGAACGGGGCGATGTGGACATGGCGGGGGTCCAACGGCTCGACCAGCCGCTTTATCGCCCCTCCCTTCCCGGCGGCGTCCCAGCCCTCGAAAATGATGCACACCGGAGGACCCAGCTTCCCGCCCGAGAGCTGGCCACCGTTGATGAGCCGCAGCCGCAGCAGCCGCAGCTGCGCATGGTTGAGGCGCTTGGCCTCCTCGTCCTTGGAGACACGTGCGGTGAGGTCCACATCCTCCAACCGGGGGTACGGGTGGTCGTGGTGCTTGTCGGTCACGGCGCCTATTGAAGCCGATCAGAGCTCAGCGCGCCGACTCCTGGAAGGCGCCGACGGCGTCCACCACGTGCCGGACCAGGTCTTCTTCGCCGGCGATGACCAGGAGCTCGTGGTTGGACAGGTGCCCCACCGTGCCTACCTTGGTCCCCGACGGGTCATAGATCCCGATCCGGGCCCCCACGTACCGGGCCGAGTCGAAGGCCAGCGTCGCCACCTCCCGCGCTCTGCCGCCCCCTCCCGCCGCACCACCTCTGCTCGCCGCACCACCACCGCCACCGCACAGCGCCTCCAATTGGTCCACCCCCAACCACGACTCGTCGTTGTACGACAGCACCAGCAACTCGCAGTCGACCGCGTCCACCACCGACCGCAGCGCTTCGGGCATCGTCCGCTTCGAATTGAACGCGCTCCGGGTCGCGGGGTCGTCCCGGGCGTCCACCCGCTTGCACGCCACCCCGTACGGCTCGGGCGCATCCCAGGCCACGAGCGTCTCCCACACGTGATAGTTCGTGAAGTACCGGTGCTGGTTGTAAGGCGGGTCTAGATACGCCAGGTCGAACCGCCCCAGTCCCGGCGTCACCGACAACGCGTCGCCCAACACCGCCCGCCCGGGGCCGGCCAGCATCTCGGGCACCCGCAGCAGCAGCGGCCGAGCCGACCGCGGCGCCCACTGCTTCACATAGGCCATCTGCACGCCCGTGGTCGAGTCCACCCGGTCCGCCGCCTCGATCAGGCTGGTCAACAGGATGGGGTACAGAGGTGACCCCGCATACTCAGAGTCAATGGCGTCGCGCACGGCATCGATCCGAGCGCCGTTGAACGGCTGGAAAAATCTGGCCTGCCGGCTGAACGTGTCGTGCACGTAGCCCGGCCGACCCGGGAGCTCGTTCAGGTGGGTGATGGCTGCGGTCAGCGCCGTCATGTCGACGGCGGCAGCGTCGGCCTCTATGTAGCACTGGGCAAAGACGTGGGCGTATCGAGCGGAGTCGACCGCGGTGACGTGCACGCCCTGGGCCTTGAAGGCCTGGGCCACGCGGGTGGTACCGGTGAAGAGGTCGAGCGCGGTGCGGGCGCCCGAGGCGGCACAGACTTGGGCCAGCACGGGGATGAGGCGGCGCTTGCTGCCCAGGTACTTGATCATCGGCCCCGCTGTCCGCTCATCGGCTCCGCTGCCCGCTCATCGGCCCACCCTACGATGGTGGCCCATGGTGCCGGAGAATGCCCCATCGCAGTCGCCGTCGCACTGGGAGCAATGGCACGAGGGGTACGAGGATCCCGGCTCGCCGCTCTCTCTGCGGCTGCAGCTGGTGCAGGCGGGGGTGCGGGCCGCGCTGAATGGGGCGGCGGCAGGCCCTATCCGGGTGATCAGCATGTGCGCCGGGCAGGGGCGAGATGTGATTGACGAGGTCGCCGGGCATCCCCGAGCGGCTGATGTCCGGGCCCTTTTGGTCGAGCGGGATCCCGCTCTGGTGCGCTTCGCCCGCGACCGGGCGGCGGCCGCTGGGGTGAGTGCGGGTGTGCGTGTGATGGACGGGGACGCATCGATGCCGCGGTCGTATGGCGGTGGCGGCGGCGACGGGTTCCTGCCAGCCGACTTGGTGCTGGCCTGCGGGGTGTTCGGCAATATCAGTGACGGCGACATCGCCGCCCTCATCGCTCGCCTGCCCAGTTTCTGTGCCCCCGGAGCGTCGGTGATCTGGACCCGCCACCGTCGGGCCCCCGATCTGACCCCGGCCATCCGCTCCTGGTTCGAGGAGGCCGGGTTCGAAGAGATGTCGTTCGAGGCGCCCGTGCCCCACGTCCTCAGTGTGGGGCGGCACCAATTGGTGGGCGCGCCGCCCGAGCCGAGCCGGTTTGACTCCGATACCCCGTTCTTCACCTTCACCGGCGACGGCGGGCTGCCGGCATGAAGTCGGAGCCCCAGCCCACGCCCCAGCCCCAGCCCACGCCCCAGCCCACGCCCGTCCTCCCTCTTGAGCTCCTGCGCATGGCGGCCCGCACCGCCCGCCAGGAGCCGGCTCGGGTCTTCATTCCAGCGGTGGTCGTGTTCGCTCTCGATGCGTTCAGCACCACCACCTTCACCGAGCTCACCGCCGACCACCACGGGCTGGCGGAGGTGGCCGGCTTCGTCGTCTTCATGTTCTCCACCCTGGGGCTGACCTTTTACAGCGGCCTGCTGGAACGGCTGGTCGGCGCAGTGGAGCGGGATCTTCCGGCCCCACCGGTCCGCCAGGTCCTGCGCCAGCTGCCCTACGGGCGACTGCTGGTGGCTGACTTGATCCTGCTCGTGCTCGACGCCGCCGCCTCGGCCGCCTTCGTGGTGCCCGGGATCATCGCCACCACCCTGTTCGCCCTGGTCGGCCCCGTGATCTCGACCCGTGGCACCACGGTCTGGGCCGCCTTCCGCCAGTCCGTGCGGCTGGTGGCGCCCCAGTTCCTGCTGGTGCTGGGGATAATCACGCTCCCGTTGGCCGTGGAGAACGAGGTGGTCACCGCGGTGGCCGTCCTGGTTCCCCACGAGAACCTGGCCCTGGTCTTCCTGAGTCACGCCGCGTTGGGCCTGATTTTCGGGCTGGCGCTCGGCCTGGTCGAGGTCTCGCTCGCTGAGCGCCTCCTCAACGGCGCCCACGGACCCGGTGCCGGTGCCGGTGCCGGACCCGGTGCCGGTGCCAGTGCCGCCGGCGACCAACGGGTGACGGGACCAGGTGCGGCGACCGCACCACCGCTACGCTCAGCACCGGTTGGCACCGACGAGGGAGGGCATCATGGAAGAGACGATTCACGGCACGGTCATGCCGGTACTGGAGCTCTCCCTCCAGCCGGGTGAGTCGGTCGTATCCGAAGTCGGGGAGTTCAGCTGGATGACCGACTCCATCCAATTCACCACCGGCATGGGCGGTGGGGTCGGCGGCAAGGGCATCATGGGCGCCGTCAAGCGCGCCGTCGGCGGCAGCTCCATCCTCATGACGACCTACACCGCCGAGGGCGGGGTGGGCTCAATCTCCTTCGCCTCCAAGCTGCCCGGTCACATTGTGCCGATCGATGTCACCCCGGGCAACGAGTTCATGGTCCACCGCCACGGCTTCATGGCCGCCACCCCACAGGTGGAACTCGGGCTCGGCTTCCAGCAGTCCATCACCGGCGGCATCTTCGGCGGCATGGGCTTCGTCCTGCAGAAGATCGGCGGGACCGGCCGGGCCTTCGTCGACCTGTCCGGCGAGGTGCTGGCCTTCGACCTGCAGCCGGGGCAGAGCATGCGGGTGCACCCGGGCCATGTCGGCCTCTTCCAGGCGTCGGTGCAGTTCCAGGTCATGCGGGTACCCGGGTTGATCAACCGTTACATGGGCAAGGACGGCCACCATTTTGCGGTGATGACGGGCCCGGGGCGCATCTGGCTGCAGTCGATGCCCGTCGCCATCCTGGCCGGTGCAATTCAGCCCTTCTTGCCTAGCGACGGCCACTCCGTTGAGTCCGGTGCTGCCGGTGGGATTGCCGCCAGCGCCCTGGGCAGCATCTTTAAGTAGGGCGGTTCAAACAGGGCAGGGCAAAGGGGCGGGCAGCGCAAAGGGGCGGCCAGGGCAAAGGGGCGGGCCAGCGTTGCTTCCGCCGCCTCCAATTGGGCGCCGCCGCCGGGGCGGCCCCCGTTACTGCGTGAGGTTGATCGGCTCCGGCGGCGTGGTGATGGCCACCGGCTTGCCGTACGAGGTGAAGCTGATCGTCCCGTTCTCGGTCGGGCCCCGGTCGACGATCTTGAGGACAAAGGGCTTGCCGGTGGCGGCGATGTACATCTTGCCCGTCGTCTTCTTGCCCTTCACCGTGACGGTGTCGGTCACCACCTCGACCTTGCGGCCATTGAGGGTGGTCCGGCTCAGGGAGAGCGGCGTGGTGTGGCCCTGGAAGACGGCCTGGACCAGATCGGATGCGTTGAGGAACTGGTCGAAGGACTGGAAGCGGGAATCGAGCGCCGACACCTCAATCCACTTCCCGCCGTAGGACTTGGTCTGCGCCTTGGTGGCGTGGGCGGCCCAGAACTTCTCGGGCGCATTGAAGTAGAGCAGGGGGCCGACCCGCTTGAGGTGGATCAAGCTGCCCTGCTGCTTGAACGTCCCGCCCCCCTCGCCATCGCCGTTGACCTGCAGGGACAGGTAGATGTTCGTCTTCCCCTGGAAGATCGTGCCGTTGATGCGCACGCTGCCCAGCTTCGCCTCGGCCCCGATGGCCTTGAGCAGCCAGGTGTCGGCTTGGCTCACCGCAGCCGTGGTGGTCGTGGTGGCCGGCGCGGTGGTCGTCGTGGTGGTGGATTTCGCCGACGCCGTGGCTCCCGAGGCCAGCCCGACGATCAGGGCGGCGCCGCTCAGAGCGAGCAGGGGGCGGGCGACAACCAGGCGAAAGGAGCGGGGCACGCTGTGAAGGGTAGTTGCCACCCACGTCCCCAATTGAGCACCCGCCGCCGACGCCGCCCATTCTCCCTGGTGAGAGCCCTGGGCCGGTTGGCGTGATCAGCCCACCCAATTGGGCGAATCAGGTCGCTCCGTCGGGCTGGTTCCACTCGATCCACCCCAGGCCGCTCCCGCCGTCCTCCGCCTCATAGTGGACCATCGCCCGGGGGAAATGGCTGGTCCGACCGCTCTTGTCGTCCCGCAACAGGACCGGGCCGTAGGCCAGGGGCGTCACGGCAATAGCCAGATCTGGCCCAACCCCCGTGGACAGCTCGATACGGGCCGAGGCCGGCAGCCCATGCGCACCCGCCTCCTCCGTCACGGACAGCGCGGTGATCGGGCGGACCTCGCCCAGGGCCGGCTGGACGTACCCGAAGAAGACGGGCATCCCGGGCACCCGGATGTCACTCAAGTGGATGCGGGTTCCGTCGTCGAGCCGGGCCGATGACCAGCACCACCCGAAGGCCCACCAGTCCCGGGCCGCCCACGAGTGGTCACGTTGCCCCGGCCCGGCGATGGACATGACGGCGCCATCGATGGTGATGGTGCCGGCCACGGTGCAGGGAATCTCATAGCGGGGCGTGAGGATGTAGTGGTACGGCGTGCCGTCGGTGGTCCAGGTCAGGTCGAGGTCGAGCCGGGCCGCCGCGCCGGGGGAGCCGGGGGAGCCGGGGGAGCCGCCGCTGTCACCGCCGACTTCGTAGGCCTGCTCGGGGCGCTCCAAGACGGTGGCCGCCGCCGACGCGGTGATCCGGAACTCCTGGAGCGGGTCGCGCACCTCGAGCGTCACCTGGGTGGCCGCGTCCTCGGTGACCAGACCGGTACCGGCGGGCACCGGCAGTCCGTAGTTGACCGAACACACTCCGGGCCGGTCGGGCTCGACGATGTAGGTCGTCCACCACGCCACCTGCCGGTTGGGGTACATGCCCAGGCGCAGCCAGCCGCCCAGCGACCCGTCCTCCTGGACGAAGTCGGCGTAGTACGACTCGCTCCACAGGTCCTCGTCCGTCGGGGTGTGCCGGGTTTCATCGGAAGGGGAGACGGTCCAGGCCGCCGTCATGAGGTGGAGTCCGCCGAGGCGGTGTTCCCTGCGGGCTCGGTCCCTCGATGCATGGCCGACGCGCCGGGCGGGCCGGGCACCTCGACGATGACCTCGTCGCGGTTGTCGAACTCGGTGCGCAGGGCGCGTGACATCACGGCGTGTTGGAAGTAAAGCGTGGTGATGTAGGTGAGTTCGAGGATGGCTTCGTCGGAGAGGTGGCGCTTGAGTTCGGCGAAGAGGTCGTCGGGGACGCGGCCGTGGTCGTAGACGAGGCAGTCGGTGTAGGCCAGCACGGCGCGCTCGGTGGCGTCGTAACAGTCCGCCACGGTCCAGGCCGGGATGGAGGTGATCTTCACCTCGGGCATGCCCAACTCCCGCATCGACTTGGCGTGCTGGGAGAAGACGAACTGGCTGGCGGCGGCCCATCCAGCGCGGATCTGACCCAGTTCGCGCAGTTCTGGTTCGAGGATGCGAGTCGGAGATTGGTAGAGACCGAAGCCCTTGACGGCGTGGTCCAGCACGTCGGGGACCAGCGCGAAGACGGTCCACCAGTCGCCCGGCGTCCCGTCCCACCGGCCCGGTTCGGCCACCGGGTCGCGGCCCTCGAAGAGCCATTCGTACATGGTGGTGACGATGGGCGCGGTGGCCTCTGATTTGGGGACCTGGCGAAGGCGGGGCATCAGGCGGAGACGGGTGCGGGTGCGGGTGCGGCGGCGGGTGCGGGTGCGGCGGCGGGTGTGGGCGCGGGGCGGGTGGCCCGAGCCGGCGCCAGGTTGACATCATCGGGCCCGAACTCACGCAGCCAGCAGGCGAACTCGAGCAATATTCCGTCGGGATCCTGGAAGTAGACGCTGCGCACGTAGACGCCCGGATGGAGATCGTCGCTGATGGTCCACTCGCTGTCGTCGTGGTTGGCCACGTCGGTGCAGGGGACGCCGGCCGCTATTAAGCGCTCTCGATACTCCTCGATCTTCTCGGGCGGCACGTCGAACGCCACGTGGTTCATGGACCCGATGGCGCTGGTCAGATCACCCTGGTCGGGGCGGGCCACCGGGGCGCTGATGCCCGGGATGCCGTCGGGCGCGTCGGGGAACCAGAAGAAGGCCAGCGAGTCGCCCCCGCCGCAGTCGAAGAAGAAGTGCTGGCCCATGCCCGCCGGCAGCTCAATGGTCTTGATCAGCGGCATACCCAGCACGTTGGTGTAAAAGTCCACCGTGCGGGCCATGTCCCGGCACACCAGGGCCAGATGGTTGATTCCCCGCAACTCGAATCTCGGTGTTGCCATGACACGATCCTCCCCGATCCAGTTGAACTCGACCCAGGTTAGGGCGCGGCCCGTCCGGCCGCCGGTCCAGGTCTCGTAGGCACCGCTCGGCCTCCCTTGGCGCGGCTCGACTCCGCATGAGGCGCAATCTCGCCGGCTGCCCCGACCGTATGACGTGTGGTCGAGGAAAGGACATTGCCACCATGGCGACGCGTACGGGAAAGTTCGGATCTGCACTGTTGGTCGGGGGCTCATTGGGCACCGCCGCGCTCTTGGCCGGTGTGCTGCCTCTGGCCAGCGCGGCCCCGGCCGCGGCGGCCACTTCGAAGGGCCATACCTTCACCCTCACCAAGGTTCACGTCGCCAAGCTCGGCAACGTCCTGGCCACCGGCTCCGGACTCACCCTCTACCGGTACGCGTCCGATCCCACTGGCATGGCCACCTGCGTCGGCGAGTGCGCCAAGATCTGGCCGCCGCTCCTCGTGCCCAAGGGCGACACCAAGGTAAAGGGGCCCAAAGGGCTCACGGGGTTTTCCACAGTGGCGACGGCCAACGGTCAGCTGCAGGTGACCTTCCACGGTCAGGCGCTCTACCGCTTCGAGGGTGACCTCAAGAAGGGGCGGGACAAGGGGCAGGGCGTAGAGGGCGAGTGGTTCGCCGAATTGGCCAGCAACAAGATCACCACCACGCCGCTCCCGGCGGCCACTTCCACGACGGTCCCGGCCCCGGCTCCGGCCCCGGCCCCGGCCCCGGCGCCGGCGCCGGCCGCCACGACGCCGCCCACAACCAAGACCACGACGCCTCCGCCGACGACCACCACGACGACGGCGCCTCCGACCGGGGGGGCTGGCTTTTAGTTCCCGGCGTCCGGGAGCGGGGAGAGTGAGGGATCGGGTACCGGGGACCGGGGAAGCACACGATGGCTAAGTCGTTCCTCAATTCGTGGGCCACTCGCACCGGCGAAGTCGTTCTCGTGCTGGCCGCCGCCGTGCTCATGGTGTTCTCCGCCGTGGTCCACCTCCACCTGTGGGATAACACCTACCGCCACGTGGCCTCTCTGGGGCCGCTCTTTCTGGTGCAGGCCGTTGCCGCGTTGATCGGAGCGGCGTTACTGGCCATGACGAGGCTGGTCCTTATCATGCTGGGATCGGTCCTCCTGATGGTGGGGACCATGGTGGGATTCGCCTTGGGGGCCACCGTCGGCCTCCTCGGGTTCACGTTGCCTCAGGTGACCGTCTGGGCGGATGTCGCGGTCGGGTCGGAGCTATTGAGCACCGTGGCCCTGATCGTGGTGTTGGCTGAACAGGCCCGCGCCGCCGGGCGCATTGGCCCGGCCGTGAGAGGGCCGGCGTGAGAGGGCCGGGGGTGAGGAGGCCCGGGGTGAGGAGGCCCGGGGTGAGGAGGACAGCCTCGACGAGCCACCCCGAATCGGCGGTGGGGCCGCTGTAATCTCGCCGGGATGCCGCCCGGCGCTCCTTCGATGAACCGTCGATCGTTCCTGCGCCGGGTCGGCTCGACCTCGGCGGCGCTCGGAGCCACTGCGCTGATCGGTTCGGCGGAGGCGTGCAGCACCGGGAGGAGTCCCAACGCGTCGCCGACCACGACGACGGGACCCACGACGACGGGACCCACGACATCGGGGGGCGGCACGAGCACGGGCACCGGTCCCGGCATCGGCCCGGCCAATTGGAGTGTCCTGGCCAGCACGCTCACCGGTTCGTTGGTGATGCCGGGTGACGCCACCTACGCCAGCAGCGTTGAGCTTTACAACGAACTGTTCACGCCGGGCCCGGCCGCCGTGGCCTACTGCGCCAACCCGACCGACGTGCAGCGCTGCGTGGCCTACGCCCGGAAGCATGACGTGCCGGTGGCGGCTCGCTCGGGTGGTCACAGTTACGGCGGGTACTCATCGAGCCGCGGGCTGGTCATTGACGTGTCGGCCCTCAACGACATCGCCGTGGGCGCTGGCAGCACGCAGGCGGTGGTGGGCGCCGGGGCGCAGCTCATCAACGTCTACAGCCAGTTGGGGTCGGCGGGCGTGCTGGTGCCCGGTGGTTCCTGCCCCACGGTGGGCATCGCCGGTCTGGCCCTCGGCGGGGGGATCGGGGTGTTCGGGCGGGCCTACGGGATGACCTGCGACAACATTTCGTCGCTCAATGTGGTGACCGCCGACGGCTCACTGCGCCAGTGCTCGTCCACCCAGAACAGCGACCTGTACTGGGCCAGCCAGGGCGGCGGGGGCGGGAACTTCGGGGTGGTGACGTCGTTCACCTTCAAGGTGCACCCCATCCCGGCCGTGACCCTGTTCACCCTGGAATGGCCCTGGGCCGAAGCGGGGACCGTGCTCGATGCGTGGCTCAGTTGGATGCCCACGACACCCAGTGAGCTGTGGTCGAACTGCCAGCTCTTCTCCAATGGCAGCGCCGGTGGGGGGTCGCTGAAGGTGACCGGGGTCTTCGCGGGGACCACGGCCGCCTGCACCAGTGCCCTGGCCCCTCTGCTCAGCGCGGTGGGTGCCGCGCCGTCGTACCGTTTCGTCGGGCCGGAGGACTACCTGCGGGCCATGATGATTGAGGCGGGCTGTGAGGGAAAGACGGTGGCGCAATGCAACCTCCCTTCGCGCAGTCCCGCCGGCACGCTCGGCCGCTCCGCCTTCTCGGCCAAGTCCTCCTTCGTGGATGCGCCGTTCTCCACCGCGGGGACGACCGCCATGATCGACGCGGTGGAAGCGCTGGGCTCCGAGGTGCCCCAGGTCGGGGGCGGCATTGTGTTCGACGGCTACGGCGGCGTCATCAACCAGGTGGCTGCGGGCGACACGGCGTTCGTGCATCGCAGCGCCATCGCCTGTGCCCAGTACTCGGTGACCTATGCCAGTGGGGCTCCGGGGTCCTCGGTCATCGCGGCGGCCCACTCCTGGCTGGAGCAGACCCAGAGCACCTTTGCCCCCTTCGCCAAGGGCGCCTATCAGAACTACATCGACGCCACCCTGCCCAATTGGGGCCAGGCGTATTACGGCTCCAACCTGCCCCGGCTCATGCGGGTGAAGCGGCGTTACGACCCCGACGACTTCTTCCACTTCGCCCAGTCGATCCCGGTGGCCACGTGACCCCCGGCCATTAGCTGCTGGCGGAAGTGGGCGACTAGCTGCTGGCTGAGGCGATGCCCACCATGGGGGCGTTGAGGTGCTGGCCGCCCATGGAACCCTCGAAGACGGCGTCGCCGTAGCTGAAGATGCCGCCGTCGGAGCCCTGCAGCCAGTAGCCCTTGGCATCCGCCGTGGCGGTCATCCCCACGATGGTGCCGTCGACCCCCGTGCTGACCGGTGAGCCGTAATCCGCCGCGTTCCCGTAGGCCACCACGTTGCCGTTGGCGCTGGCCAGCCAGTACCCGTTGCTGTTCAGGGTGCTGGCCATGCCGGTGATGCGGTAGCCGCCGGGAGCGAACGGGGGCTGGCCGTAGAACTTGGAGTCACCGAAGCTGAAGACCTGACCATTGGCGTCCACCATCCAGTACCCGCCGCCCAGGAAACCGGGTGCCACCGCGGTGATCGGGTAGGCGGGCGGGGCCGCCCCCAGTGACCCGTAGAACTGGGCCGAGCCGAAGGCGAAGATGCCGCCGTCGGAGGCCACCAGCCAATAGCCCCGGCCGTCGAAGGTGGGGATCATGCCGATGATCGGCTGGTTGAGGTGGATCGACCCGGTGGAACCGAAGAACGCGGCGTCACCGAAGGCGAAGACCCCGCCGTCGGAGGCCACCAGCCAATAGCCCTTACGGTCCGGCGTGGCGGCCATCCCCACAATGGGCTTGTTCAGGCGCAGCGACCCGGTCGAGCCGTAGAACTGGGCGGACCCGAAAGTGAAGATCCCCCCGTCGGCCGCCACCTGCCAGTACCCGGGGGTGGACGGGGGGGTGACGCACGCCGGGCTGGCCGCACTCCCGGTGCTGACGGCCGGGGAGAGGGAGGGCACACCGGAGGTGAAGCTGACCGCGGACAGGTACATGGGGCGGAGGCCACAGCTGAGATAGCCGATCGTGGTGCCCTGCCAGGCGGCGAACGCCAGATTCAGCTGGCCGGACGGGGAGAGGAAGGCCGCCGGACCACCCGGGCCGGACATGCCCGACTGGGAGGTCAGGATGGGGTTGGCGGCCCCGAGGGTGCACGACGCGCTGGGTCCGCCCGTGCACACGGCGTAGCCGATGGCGTAGTTGGCCGATCCTTCATCGTTGGCCGAGAAGAACAGGTAGTCGACACCGCCGTGATCGACCATGTTCGGGCCCTCGATGATGCCCTTCTCCCAGGACTGTTGAGGGTCGGCCGCCAGGATCGGCGTGGGGCTGCCGGTCAGGGTCATCAGATTGGACGTGAGCTGCTGCGACCAGATGTAAGTGTTCTCGCCCACCAGGTGGTCCCCGTCGCTCTTCCAAATGAGGGTCGAGACCCCGTGGTCGGTGAAGATGTCGGGGTCGATGCTCCCCCCGTAGTTCCCGGCGGTCCCGTTGTCGACCCCGTCCTGGCAGATGACCGGAGCGGTCGAGTTGTCGACGTAGGGCCCCTGGGGCGACGACGACACGGCGCGCCCGATGCACTGGTAGCTGTTGGACCGTTGGGTGGCGGTGTAATACATGACGAACTGCTGGTCGGTGGCGTCGTAGGCCACCGTCGGGCCCCAGGTGTTGCCCGCCTCGGCCCAAGACGGCAGGGTGGGTAGGGCGTCGATGCCCGACGCCGTCCAGTTGACGCCGTCGGTCGAGGTCGACGTCTGGATGTTGATGGTCTGGCTGGCTGAGGTGAAGTTCTGGGTGGCGAAGCCGTAATAGGCGCCGTTGTAGATCATGACGCTCGGGTCGGGGAAATCGCCGGGGTGAACGGGCGACCACTGGTTGGCCGCTCCCGCCGGCGGGGCGCCCGCCACCGTGACGGTGGCGATGGCCACCATGAACAGGGACGTCACGGCACAGATCAGGGTACGGACACGCCTCAATGTGGGGGAAATCGACGCCGTCACTGCCGTCCTTGATCGATCCGCTCGAACACCAAACCGTACCCTCCTGCCCTTGTGCCAATGGACCGATCGCAGATGTGCGTCGCCCGTGGGCCGGCTGTGGCGACCTAGTGTGGGTAACTCCCGTTGCGGCGAGGGTGGGCAGGGTGCGTCGCCACGGCGGTGAGGGGCTGGTCGGGTCCGATCGATGATCGCCGACAGACCTGGGTGAGGGACTGGAAGAAAGGGAAACCGATGAGCCTGCAGCAGATGATCACCGACGTCGGGGGCAAGGTCATGAGCAAGACCCACCGGATGATCCTGCAGGTCAGCGGGGGCAGGTTGCTGAACTCGGCCTTCGGCATGCCGGCCGTCGAGCTCCAGACCATCGGGCGCAAGAGCGGCAAGAAGCGCTCCACCATGCTGACATCGCCCCTCAATGACGAGCACCGGGTGGTGGTCGTGGCCTCCAAAGGTGGCGACGACCGTGATCCCGACTGGTACACCAACCTGACGGCCAACCCCGATGTCGAGATCACCATCCGGGGGGAGACCAGGGAGCTGCGGGCCCGGACCGCCTCGGCCGCCGAGAAGGCCGAGCTGTGGCCGCAGATCGTGAAGGCCTACAAGGGCTACGGCGGCTACCAGACCAAGACGGAGCGTGACATCCCCGTCGTCATCTGCGAGCCCCGACCCGCTTAGTCGCCCGAAGGGGCTGGCCGTGGGCGGGCCAGCTAGGTCGAGTGGCCCGGTCGCCCGGGCTGAGCCGCCGGGTGAAAGTCGAGGTCGGGCGGTACGATGCCACCGATGACCATGGAGCCTGCCAGCAGCGAGGGGGACGACGCCTTCAACCTCGACATGGCCATATCGACGTTGCAGTCCAACAGCACCGACTCCCGCATCATGCTGAAGCTGCTGGTGCGGCAACTGGCCGAGGTGTTGGGCGACCGCATCGCCGTCGAGCATGCCGGCAGCCGGTTCCGCAAGTCCGACGAGATCAAGTCGGTCCAGATCACCTTGGGTGACGACACCCTGGCGGCGATGGTCGAAGGGGCCACGGTCCGTTGCAGTATCGGTCACGCCTCCGGTGGGATCCGAATCAGAAGTGAGCAGGTCGGCATGGATGCCTGGCTCGCCCGTCTCCTCACCATCCTGCACAACGAAGCGTCCCATAGCGAGCAGACCCGTCTCGCCCTAGAGAACATTGTGATCGGAGAGTCGTCATGACTCAGCCCCAAGACCTGCCCAAGGACGCCGCCCACCGACTGGAGGAACTGGAGCACGGTCTCTTCACGTCGGATCTGTCGGTCAATGAGTTCCTCCTCGTCAAGGAGGCCGGCTTCCATCCGCTGGGCTTCGTGATGGGCTCGTCGATCTACCACATCGGGCTGCAGACCCGGAAGTGGGGCGAGAGCCAGGAGCTGACCAAGCTGACCGAGGCCATGTACACGGCCCGGGAACTGGCCATGACCCGCATGGAGGAGGAGGCCGAGGAGCTCGGGGCCGACGGCGTGGTCGGGGTCCGGCTCGACGTCAACTACTACGAATGGGGCAGCGACTCGGCTGAGTTCATCGCCTTCGGCACCGCCGTCAAGGCGGAGGACGGCACCTCGTACAAGAACGCCCTGGGCAAGCCGTTCACCTCCGACCTCTCGGGGCAGGACTTCTGGACCTTGATGCAGACCGGCCATGTGCCCCAGGGCCTGGTCATGGGGACCTGCGTCTACCACATCGCCCATCGGAAACTGACCCAGGCGCTGGGCTCGGTGGGCCAGAACGTGGAGCTACCGAACTTCACCCAGGCCCTCTACGAGGCGCGGGAGTTGGCCATGACCCGCATGCAGGACGAGGCGCAACAGCTCAACGCCAGCGGCATCGTCGGGGTGCGCCTGGAGGAGAAGTCGCACCAGTGGGGCTCGCACACCATTGAGTTCCTCGCGCTCGGGACGGCCGTGACCAAGACCACGGGCGAGGTCACGCTGCCCAAGCCGATCACCATCATCTCGCTCGACAATTGAGAGTGACCCGATGAGCGACTCCATGGGGACCGAAGCGGGGAGTGTGAGTGCGGCGGCGGGTGCAGGCGCGGGCGACCTGCCCGAGGCGGCCATCCGGCGGCTTGACTCGTCGGCCTTCTCCTCCGGCCTCACCGTGCCCGACTTCGCCGCCTGCCTGCAGCTCGGGCTCCAGCCCGTCGGTCTGGTGCAGGGGTTCTGCGTCATGCGTTGGGGTTGGTACGGCGCCGGCTCGGGCTTCGGGCGGGGGATGAACCCCTACAACATGGGGTCGCAGTACTCGGGGGCTTACGTGGAGAGCTACCGCTGCCCGCACGGCTTCGTCTCCAACGAGCACCGGATGTGGGGGCAGAACATTGAACAGCCGTGGGTCGAGTCGGCCTGGGCCGACGGCTACGGCGCCGCCTACAGCCGCATGCTGGAAGAGGCGACCGAGGCCAAGGCCCACGGCGTGATCGGGGTGGTCGACCGGGTGACCCACCTGACCGACTCGCAGACCACCGAGTTCCATTTCCTGGGTACCGCAGTGACGGTCGAGGGCGGCCCCCCGCCGGCGGGTGGGACGCCCTGGACCACGTACTTGGCCGGCCAACGGCTGACCAAGTCGATCGAGGCCGGGTTCATGCCCATCGCGGTGGTGGCCTCCATGGCGTCGGTGCGGGTATGGGCCTACTGCATGACCGAGTACCTCATGGAGGGCGCTCGCATGTGGGGCGGCCCCAGTGGGACCCAGGAGGTGGAGCAGGTGACCAAGGCCCACATGGCGGTGCGCCAATTGGCGAGAAAGCATGTGCGCGAGCAATTGGAGGGCGACGCTTTGCACGGGGCCCGGATTGACGTGGTCAAGCGCGAGCTCTCCCAGGGTGACGAGGTCATCGACTGCACCCTGCGGGGCAACCGCATGCGCCGCTTCAAGGAGTTCGACGTGGTGCCGGCCCCGAAACCCACGGTGCGGCTCACATGAGCGGATACACACCGCTCGACGTGCGGGCCGAGATGTTGCGTGGGGCCCAGTCACTGGCGGTGGCGCCGGCGCCGAGCAAGACCCGGGGGATCACCTCCGACCTCTCCATTGACGAGGCGTTGCTCCTGCACGCGGCCGGCTGGGAGCCGGTCGACCTGGTCTGCGGGGTCAGCGTGGTCTCGGTCCCCTACGGGGTGTGGAACTGGGGCCAGGGCGAGATCTCCTCGGCCTCCGATGCGCACAACCAGGCGGTCAAAGGGGCGGCCGACCACCTGCGGGGCGAGTGCCTCAAGGTCGATGGCCACGGCGTGGTCGGGGTGCGGGTGGAGGTCGAGGTGCGGACCCACCACATTGATGTCGAGCTGGTGGGCACGGCCGTCCGCCCAATTGGGGGCAGCAAGACGCACCCCACGCCCTTCGTGTCGGATCTCTCGGCCCGTGACTTCACCCTGTTGAACGGGGCCGGGTGGATGCCGGTCGGCCTGGCCTTCGGGGCCAGCTTCGTCTACGCCCCCCGCCGGACGGCGGGGACGGCGATGAAGCAGAAGACCCAGAACATTGAGCTGACCAACTTCACCGAGGCCATGTACTCGGCCCGGGA
The DNA here is from genome assembly GCA_035552095.1 of Acidimicrobiales bacterium. GTDB lineage: Bacteria > Actinomycetota > Acidimicrobiia > Acidimicrobiales > RAAP-2 > Bog-473. Next base: position 35,569 of record DASZMA010000128.1, read on the forward strand.
GTCGGCCATGGAGCGCATGCAGCGCTCGGCGCTCGATGTGGGGGGCCAGGGGGTGGTCCAGGTCAAGGTGACCGAAGGACCGATGACCTTCGCCCGGCACGCCGTGGGGTTCACGGCCTGGGGCACCGCGGTCAAGCTGGTGGCCGAGTCCCACCAGTTCGTGCGGCCCGACCTGATTCTGCCGCTCGATGACGCAGTGGTGACCTTTGCGGCCCAGAGCCTGCGTGGGTCCTGAGCTCGTGAGCTGATGAGCCTCGCCATGGACTGGCCCGCCTGGGCCCGGGCGTTCGAGAACATTGAGGGTGCCGATGCCTTCGCCGCGCTGTTCGCACCGGACGGGCGCTTCTGCGACCCGGTGACGCCCTGGACGACCGACCTGCACAAGGTGGCCAACGACACCGACCAGATCTTTCCTGACTGGCAGCAGCGGGTGGACGAGATCCGGGGCGGGTCCGATTGGGCCGTCTTCGAATGGACCGGCACCGGCACCTTCAACGTCGAGGGCGGGGCGGGCATCCCCATCGTCATGCAGGGCGCCACGGTGATCGCGGTGGACGGTGACGGTTTGGTGACGTCGTGGCGCGACTACCTCGACACCAACCAGCCCATGGCGCAGATTCAGGCCGGGCTCAAGGAGCAGAAGCCCTCGTAAGGCGAGCGTGGCTGGCCGGAGAAGGCTGGGCCGTCAGGCCTGGCCGGTCCTTAGGCCTGGGCCGCCACCTCGGTGATGTGGGCCATGCGGGTCTTGTCGTACTCCTCGGCGGCGGCCTCGTCGTCAGCCATCTCGGCATCGATGTCGGTCTCGGCAAAGGCGATCACGCCCATCTCCTCGAAGGCGGTGCGGATCTTCGGTCCCCACAGCCCGATGTCTTTCAGGATGGGCACAATCCGCATGAACAGGTAGCTGCGGAACACCCGCAGCGTCTCGGAGTTCTCGACGTAGGTCCCGACCTCTGGTGGGAGTTCGAGCTGCTCCCAGACCTCTTCGCCCAGGAAGCGGTCGCGCATGCGGTAGCAGGCCTCCACACAGAACTCCTCGCGCTCGGTGCGCTCCGCCTCGCTGAGCTGGGGGTAGTAGTCGCGTAGGGCCAGCCGCCCGAACATGACGTGGCGCGCCTCATCCTGCATGACGTAGGCGTTGAGCGCCTTGGCCAACGGCTCCTGAGCCATGTTGCGGATCACCCCGAAGGCGGCCAGGGCCAAGCCCTCAATCAGCACCTGCATGCCCAGATAGGTCATGTCCCAGCGGCTGTCGGAGATCACGTCATCCAGCAGGCTCTTGAGGTTCTTGTTCAGCGGGTAGACCATCTGCACCTTCTCGTGCAGGTAGCGGCTGTAGACCTCGACGTGGCGGGCCTCGTCAATGACCTGGGTGGCGGCGTAGAACTTGGAGTCGATGTCGGGCACCGTCTGCACAATCTTGGCCGTGCAGATCAACGCCCCCTGCTCGCCGTGCATGAACTGGCTGAAGCGCCACGCCTCGAAGTGGCGCCGCACCTCGCCCTTACGCTTGTCGTCCATTTTGTCCCACCACTCGGTGCCGAAGAGCGGATTGATGTCGTCGGGCAGGCCGACCGGGTTGTCCAGATCGACCTCCTGGGACCAGTCCAGGCGGTCGCTGCCGATCCACTGGCGCCGGGTGCCCTTGTCGTAGAGCCGCAGGAGCTGGTCCCGCCCACCGGTGTAGTTGAAGTCGAACATGGTGGTGGCCGGCGACTCGATGCCCCATTTCGGATCGGGCTGGCCGGTCACCTCACGGACGGTGGAGCTGGTGGTCATGGACCCCCCTTTGGGTCAGGTGCCGCCACGAGGACGGCTGACGACGCTCCGACGTTACGCCGTCTGGACCAATTGTCAACAACGGCGGGGAAAATGCCGATTAGCGGAAGTCGAAGGCCACCTTGACGGCGCCACTCTCACCCTGGGTGGCCAACGAAGTGAAGGCCTCCCGCCACTGCTCCAGGCGGAAGGTGTGGGTCAGCAACCCGCTCAGGTCGATTCGGCCGTCCTCGACCAGGCGCAGGTAGTGCTCAATGCCGTGGAGGCGCACTCCGTCGACCTCCTCCACCCCGAAGGCGTTGGAGCCGACCCAGTGGATCTCCTTGAAGTAGAGGGGCGACCACTCCCAACGTTCGGGCGCGTGCACCCCGCTCTTGACCATGGTGCCGCGGGCCTTGAGCAGGCGCACGCCGATCTCGGCCGTCTGGCCGTTGCCCACGGTGTCGTAGACCACATCTATGCCGCCGGGGTGGGCCATGGGCAGCGAGCCCTCGACGTGCTGCAGCACCCCACCGGACCAGGCGGCCGCCTCCTCCAAGAGCTGCTCGACCGGGAAGGGATCGACCACGGTGGCGCCGAGGCGGCGGGCCAGGGCGGCCTGGGCCGGGAACCGGGCGACCACCATCACCTCGACGTCGGGATGGAGGGCGCGCAGGATGGCGGTGGCCGTGGTGCCCAGGGCGCCGCCCCCGTAGACCAGGACCTTGCCGCCCCGCGGCGGCGGGTTGCGGGTCACCGAGTGCAGCGAGACGGCGAAGGGGTCAGCCAGCACGGCCACCTCGTCGCTGATGGAGTCGGGGATGGGAATCAGCATGGAGTGGTGCGCCGGCAGATACTCGGCGAACCCGCCCGGGGCGTCCTTCGACGTACCGGTGTGGATGCCGGCGGCCAGGGGGCCCGTGGTGAAGTGCCAGCACAGGCTGTAGTCGCCCGCCTGACACGAGCCACAGGGCGGGTCGATGCCACGCGGCCCGCAGGACAGCCACGGGTTGAGCACGACCCTTTGCCCCAATTGGAGATCGCTCACCTGGCGGCCCACCTCGGCCACCTCAGCCACCACTTCATGGCCGAGCACGGTCGGGAAAGTGAAGAGCCCGTTGAGCGCGCTGTCGGTGTAGTCGTCGCCGAAGTCCATGAAGACCTGCTTGGCATCGGAGCCGCAGATGCCGGTCAGCCGGGTCTTGGCCATGACCCAGTCGTCCCGGGTGGGCCGGGGCTGCTCCAGCTCCTCCATCCGCATCGGTACCCGGGACAGGCCGACCAGGAGGTGGTTCTCCTCGTCAGGAGGCGTCCAGCGCTCGGGCCGCACCCCGTAGAGCAGTCCTTGCATGCCAGTACCCCCCTCTGTGCCGACCCGCTCGTCGGTGTCGGTCTGCCCGTGACGGCGGTGCCGTCAGTTCAATGAGCAGTTGTAGGTCCTGAAGGTACTTGAACACGTGCTGGGCCCGGCGAACGCAGCGATGAGGATCACCACGATGATGAAGATGGCGATGACCGAGAAGCCGACGATGATGCCGGCCAGGGCCAGGCCGGTGCCGTCCTGCGCGCCGTTGGACTTGCGGATCTGGCTGCGGGCGACGAATCCGAAGATGATGCCCAGCACGCACCCGATGCCGAGGAAGAACGGACCGGCGCAGGAGCAGACGAGTGAGGCGATGGCCAGACCGTTGGTGTGACGTGCGGCCGGCACGGGCCCGCCGGCCCAGACCCACCCCCCGGCTCCGGCGGACGGAGTCGTGGGGTACTGGGCGTACCCGGTGGGCTGGGCTGCGCCCATGGGCTGGGCGTACCCGGTGGGCTGGGCGGCGACGCTCGGCTGGGATGCGAAGCCCGGCTGGGGTGCGAAGCCCGGCTGGGGTGACGTTCCGGTCCATGTCTCAGGCGGGTACCACTTCCCGTCCGAAGCCAGCCACCAACCTGCGCCTTGCGATGCGTCGCTCATGATCCCCCTCGTTCCTCCCCGTCAGTGTCCCAGACGGGAGTTGGTCGTGGGGCGCAGTGGGGTCGCCGCACGGTTGCCGGAGGCGCCGTGGAAGCCTCAGACCACATAGGGACAGTGCCGACAACCTGAATGGCAACAGCTGCCCCGGGCCTTGAGGTACCCCGCCGTGAGCACCGAGAACCCCGTGCGGGGGTCGATGTAGAACATCGACCCCCGGTCCAGCGCCGCGGCGTGGAGTTCGAGGATCTCGGCGTAGTCAGGATCGGCCGGCGAGAGCCGATCCGGGTGTGGCTCGGTGAGAGGTCGACGGTCGACCGGATCACCCATAAGGCTTGCTCCACTGGGGTGAGCCCGGAACCGAGCTCACGGGGTCAGCGTGCTTTTTTGACGGCCTTCTTGGCCGGGGTGCGACGCACGACCTTCTTGGCGGCCGAAGCCTTCTTGGCCGGAGTCTTGGCAGCCGGTGCCTTGCGGGCGGGGGCCTTCTTGACGGCGACCTTCTTGGCGGGGGCCTTCTTGACCGCTGCCTTCTTGGCCGGAGCCTTCTTGACGGCGACCTTCTTGGCGGGGGCCTTCTTGACCGGGGCGGCCACCAGTGACTTGCCGGCGGCGGCGACGGCCGCGTCGTTGGTGGGGTAGGCACCCGACTTGAGCTTGGGGGCGAGGGCAGGAGCCAACACGGCATCCTTGAACGCCTTCACCGGGGTGATACGCGCCTTCTTGGAGGCCTTGATCCGGATGGACTCACCAGTGGCCGGATTGCGGCCCATGCGAGCGGCCCGGTTGACCTTGACGAATTTGGCGAACCCTGGGATCGAGATCGGCTCCCCCTTGGAGACGACGGCGGTCACCACATCGGTGAATCCGTCGAGGACGGCAGAAACCGTCTTGAGCTCAACATCGGCCTGTACGGCTACTGCTTTTGCAAGTTCTCGCTTATTCATGGTGCACATTGTGGCCGAACGGCGCACCGTTGTGCACATTGAAGCGCATAAATCTCAGATAAATGTCCAACTTCTCGCCGGATCGGACCGTTCACAGGTGTTTCTGGTGCCCGAGGCCGCCGATCGAGCGGGCGCGGAAGACAGATAGGAAACTTCTTCCAAACACGCCGACAGGATCCGAAGACGCCCACATTCCCGGACGTAGCCACCTCGGCCTGCGTACGCGCACCGCTGACCGCGGTTGAGCCGTGGTTCACCAACCTCTCCCACCTCTCAACAACCTTTCCAAATGGCAAGTGTGTGCACGCCAACTGCAAGCTGCATCGACCAAGAGATCATCCGGGGAGGCCTGCGGCAATAGTTTGTGCCCTGTTTTGGGCGCCGGTAGGATCCTTAGACCCAGCTGTGGCACCTGTGGCACCTTTGGTGGCCGGGCAATCGATTCGGAGGCGGAAGAGATGAATTTCCATCGAGTGAGGCTCGGAATCGCGGTCGCCAGTGTCGGCTTGGCTGTCTTCCTCTCCGCGGCGGCACCTGTTTCGGCGGCCCAATTCAAGGCGAAGGCCAAGCACCACAAGACCACCACGACAACGACGCACAAGGGGTCCAATCCGAGCGGCTCCTTCTGCACCCTCTACAAGGACGAGTTGAACGCATCGAGCAAGAGCAGTGCCGCACTGGAGAAGGCGGTTGAGGGCGGCAACTGGCCGGCGGCCAAGAAGTTGCTCATCGCCTCTTTCAGCCAGGAGGGCAAGGTGGAGAAGGAATTCATCACGGCGCTGGGCTCCGTACCGGCCAACGTGAAGGCAGCGGGCCAAGAGGCCCTCAAGGCTGTCCCGGCCGAGGAGAAGGCCATTCAGAGTTCGAACAGCATCACGCAATACGAGACCGCGCTCGAAGCCGCGTTGAGCACGCCCAAGATGGCGGCCGCCGGCAAGGTGTTCCAGGCCTACGAAACCTCGACCTGCGGCTCAACCATTCCCGTGAGCTAGCTGGTCGTCGTACTTGGTCGGATGCATAGCTGGAGAGAGAACCGGGGCGAGAACCGGGAGAGAGGTGGAGGTGTGAAGCACCACTCGAATCGATGGGCCTTCGGACTGCTGCCGGTCGTGCTCATCGGGCTGGCCCTGCCCGGCGCTGGAGCGAACGCCTCCGCTCCGGGCAATCCGCTGGTCGCGCTGACGGACCATCTCACCCGCACGGCCAACCTCCTACCTGGTCTGGCCAACGCCATTGCGCGCGGGACCGCAGCGCCGTCGACCCGCCTCACCGTGGACTTCGGCCTGGCCGATCCCTATGCAGCCTCCGAGTCGAGCCTGTTGAGCGACCTCTACAACCCCAGCAGCGCCCAGTATCACCAGTTCCTGACGCCGGACCAGTTCGATCAGCGCTTCCACGTTCCCGCCGCCGCGGTGACCGCCACCGAGTCGTGGCTCAAGTCCGGGGGTCTCGCCGTCTCCTACGTCTCGGGCACCGGTGACCTGATCAGCGTCCAGGGAACGGTCGCCCAATTCGGCTCGCTCCTCCACACCACCTTCGGCAACTACCACGTGGGCACCATCAACTTCATCGCCAATCAGGTGGCCCCCTCGGTGCCCACCGGACTCCCCATCACCGATGTGGTGGGCCTCAATACGCTCGAACGGTCCTGGAGCGAGCCTGAGTTGAGCGCCAATCAACTGACCAAGGCCGTGCCGACCGCACCGGTGGCCGCCGCCAATTACACCGGGACGCTGGTTCCGCAGGACCTGTGGGACGTGTACGACGCACCCGCCACCGATCAAGGCCAGGGCGAGGCGGCCGGCATGTTCGGCTACGGCTACACCAACGGGGTTATCGCTGACCTTCGGGTCGGCGAGCAACGTCTCGGGTTGCCCGCCGTGCCGGTGCGTGTGGTGACCGAGGCTCAGGTGACCAACCCTCCGGTGGCCACCGACAACGACGTCCTGGGTGACGACGAATGGAACCTCGACACGCAGGCGATCACCGGCATGGCGCCCAAGCTCTCGCAGCTCGACATGTATTTCGCTTCGACCCCACTCGATGCGGACACCGTCACCATGTTCTCCTCCTGGGCCAACGATCCGGCCGGTCCGAAGCAGATGGACGCCAGCTTTGGCGAGTGTGAAGCCGATCCCACGTCGGGCAAGATCCCGCAGCTGCCGTTGACGTTTGGATTGTCCATCGGCAACGAGATGCAGATTGAGGCCGATCACTCCCTGGAGCAGGCCGTGCTCGAGGGACGGACGTTGTTCACCTCGGCCGGTGACACCGGGGGCTCGTGCCCATTGGTGATCCTGCCGGTGCTCTCCGCCGGCAACGGGGTGATCCCACAGCCCCTGCCCTTCGATCAGGGGTACCCCTGCGTGAGCGCGTACGCGGTGTGCGTCGGCGGCACCGTGGTGACGACCAACGGCACGTCCAACCCGGTGGCCGCCGGTGCCACCGCGGCCAACAAGACCACCAAGCCCGTTCGGGTAGCCGAGCAGGCCTGGGCCTACACCGGGGGAGGGCCGGCGGCCAATGTCCCCCGGCCGGCCTATCAAGTTGGCGTGAGTGCGATCCACCTGCCCTGCACCGCGCTCCACCAGGCCGACGGGACGGCAATCGCGTTGGGAACGACCTGTCGAGGAGCTCCTGATGTGGCGGCCATGTCCGGCTCGGGTCTCGTCGATGGCGAGATCGTCGGCGCCAATGCGTTCCTGGCCAACGTCGACATGATGCCCGCGGGCGTCGGCGGGACCAGCCTTTCCTCGCCGCTCGTGGTGGGTATGTGGTCCGCCATTCAGGCGGCGGCCCCGGCTACGGCCCCCGGCGTCTACAGGGGGCTGGGCTTCGCCAACGAGACCTTCTACGCCGTGGGCAAGGGCACCTTGGGCAACGCGGCGAAGGACTTCTTCGACGTGACCTCCAATGAACTGCTCATCGGCAACTTTTACGAGAGGGCCGGCTCGGGCTGGGACTACACCACGGGCTGGGGTGCGCCGGACGTGTCCAACTTCATCAGGGACATCGACCACAACCCCGCCATGGTGCCGACCCACCCTTCGGCCAACGCACCCACTCAGTCGTTCTTCCCGGCCGTGGCCTGCAGTGCCACCATGACCAGTCCAGCGGGCAACGCCTACGACACCACCCTCTCGGTGACCTCCCTGGTCAATGACACCGCGCTTGACATCACGTCAGCCTCGTTGACCCCGAGTGCCGACGGGAAGGACCTCGTCGCGACCATTTCGGGACCCGGGTTGTCCACTACCGGTCCGTTGGACGCGCTGGACGGCTTCAATTTCTACGTCGATTGGACCTATCAGGGCACGACCTACTTCGCCACGGCGGAGGTGAACCCCCCACTGCCCTTGCCCAAGACGCCGCTCACCAACTCGATTCCCGCTCCGATCTCCCTACCCACCGGATCGGTGACCTATGGCGACGGCACCATCAGCAGCGTCTCGCCGACGATTACCCACCGGGACGCCGGCTCCTTCTCCAATCACACCTTCACCATTGACGTGCCGCTGAGTGATGTGGGCAGTCCGCCGACCGGGAGCCTGCTGCTGTACCCCTTCGCCTACGACACCCTCCCCGTCGCCATCTTCGTCCCCTTCGCCACCGACGAGGCCACCGCACCCAGTCCGGGCGTGGCCATCAGGTTGGGGAGCCCCTGCTGAAAGGATCGGTCACGTGCTCAAGCCGATTGCCAGGTCATACGACCGCGTCATGCGCGGCATGGAGGAAGCCGGACTGACTGAGTGGCGCGCCGAGCTCCTGGCCGCGCTGTCCGGAAAGGTCCTGGAGATCGGAGCCGGTACGGGACGAAGCCTGGCCATGTACCCACCGGCGGTGACGTCACTCACGTTGGCCGAACCGGACCGCCACATGCGCACGCAACTGCGTGAGCGGGTGGCCGGGCAGGGCCGAGCGGCCGACGTCATTGATGCCCCGGCAGAGAGCCTCCCCTTTGCCGACGCAACGTTCGACGCCGTGGTCTCCTCCCTGGTGCTGTGCTCGGTGCGGAACCAGGCTCCCGTCCTGGGCGAGGTGCGCCGGGTCCTGCGCCCGGGCGGGCATTTCGTGTTCGTGGAGCACGTGGCGGCAGAGGATCGACCCCGTCGCCTCAAGTGGCAGCGCCGGATCGAGCCGTTGTGGCGACTTCTGGCGGGGAACTGTCACCTGACCCGATCGACCGAGGAAGCGATCACCAGCGCCGGTTTCGAGGTGGTGGCCATTGAGCGGGCCAGCCTGCGGGGCGCGCCGCCGTTCATCCGGCCTTCCATCAGAGGGAGCGCCACGCCGATCGGCCATCGGTAGCGAGGTCAGGCCGGGCCAAGGGTTCGGTGGCTGGAGAGCGACGCCCACCATTCCTGGTCCCCCGCCTCGCCCTCGTCGTCGCGTCGAACGAAGGAAAATCGGCTGACGGTGCGCTGCCCACCTTCATGGTCGAGGTACAGCAGCTCGACTGTAAGCGCACCCGCCTGCACCGACTCGCTGATCGACGGGTAGATCGCCTCGTCCTTGTCGCGCAGGGCCCCCTGCCAGAAGGCCACGTCGCCCGGAGGGACCCACAGGTCGCGGCTCTGCCGGCGGAAATCCTCGACGGCACCCCAGCCGTCCTGAATGTTCACCTGGCCCGGTCTGGGCTCCCACGCCTCAATCAGGCCCATGCCGCTGCCCACGTTGCGCACCAGCATGGCCAGGTAGATGATCCCGTCGAACTCCTCGACCACGGCCCGGCCCCCCTTGAGCGTGACCCAATGGCGGTCGGAGTACATCAGTCGCTGCGGTGGGTCCTCCAGCCGGGAGGGCGCCAGCACGGGTCGCAGCCCGATCTCAAACGATCGCTCGGCGACGCGGGCCGCCCGGTTGGCCGAGCGCACCGCGGCGAACGTGGCCACTCCGAGGACCAGCGTCCCGCCGGCCGTGGCGAGCGACGAGATCGTCGACCAATTGATCACGCGGCGAGCTTACGATCAGCCGGGCGGGGCGTCCGGGGGAGGGGCGGTCAGCTTCAAGGCGGCGAAGACACGTTCCCGGAAGCGGGCGTACTGCTCATCGACGATCCATGAGACGGCGGGCGGTCCTTCGACCACGATCGGCTCCTGCACCACCTCGTCAGCGTTGAACTGGTCCCCGGTCAGATCCACCTCCAGACCGGCCAGGCGATTCCAGTAGTGGAAGCCCTGGCGCGACCCGTTGAGGAAGTGCACCTCGGCCTCGAGGAGCTGGCCGCCGAGGAGGTCACGCACCACCAGCGCCGTGACGGCGCACTGTCCCCGCGACGGGTTGGCCGGCGTCCAGTTGGGGACGTCGATCGGATCGCAGGTGTCGAGCGCCCACGACTGGCGTATGGCGGCCTCCACGCTTTGGAGGGACAGATAGGGCACGGGGCCATCAGGAGTGATGGCCACCAAACTACGCTCCGTCTGCCATGTGGAGATTGCTCCGTGTCCTGCTCCGGTTCGCCGCCGTCGTGCTGCTGGCCGTGGCCGTCTATTTGATTGTGTGGGCGCCCAAGGCGAACGTCGCCAGCGCGGACCTGGTGACCAAAGTCAGCGTGACCGTGCAGTGCTCGAGCGTGTGGGACCAATGGACGCACCACGCCCAGCCGGCTGCGCTCCAAGTCAACGGCACCTCGGTGACCAACCTGGCGGCGGCGCAGAGCTCCTGCCAGTCGGCCAGTCACACGATAAAGGAAGCGGGAGCGGCGCTGACGGCGGGCGCCGTGGTGGCGCTGGGCGTCTCGCTCATCCCGCGGCGGGCCCGACGATGACCGCCGCCAGCTGATCTCAGTGCAGCAGGCTGGCCACTACGTTGATGGCCAGGGCCACGACGACCGCCCCGAAGAGATACGACAGCACGGCATGGCCGAGCGCGATGCGCCGCATCCGCTTGGAGGTCAGGTTGGTGTCCGATACCTGAAAGGTCATTCCGAGAGTGAAGGCCAGGTAGGCGAAGTCGAGATACGACGGCGGATCGTCCTCATTGAAATCGATCCCACCTTCCGGGGACAGGTAGAACGCGCGGGCGTAGACCAAGGTGAAGACCGTGTGGACCAGGGCCCACGACAACGCCACGCTGACCACGCCCAGGGTGATCAGCCAGGCCTTGGTCCCACCGTTGGAACTCCCGGCTCTAATCAGAATGAAGGCGACCGCGGCCAGCAGGGCCACCCCGGCGCCGAGAATCATGATGTCAGCCAAGGGGGCACTCGGATCCTCCCGGTTGGCGTGGGACTTGGTCTCGTCGGCCGGCAACATCACCAGGACCAGCCACACCCAGGTGAGCAGGCAGGCCACTCCTACATCCCAACCGACGAGAACGGCCACCTGCCAGAAAGTAAAGAAGGAGACCGCCACGCCGGCGGCCAGGCCAATGGCCGCGGTGGATCCCACTCGCACCCCAGCTCTGACGACCCGCCGGGATGTGGACACCCCCGTATTCAACCAACTCGTCGGAGGTGACGTTGGGATTGGCGGGTTTGGGACGGCTCGCCGATGGTGCAAGCAGTCAAAAGCCAGCCTGCGCCGCCCACCACAACCATTCGGTCTCCCAGAGAGGAGAGCGGGACGGCCACCGTGCGCGGGGTGCTCGGTGTCGAAACGTCATACCTTCTAGGGAAGCGTCAAAGAGGCGCTGGGCGCCTCTGGATGCAGTGGGCGGCGCAGGCCGTCCTGACGGAACCCTCGCTGTAGAAGGTAAGCAAGCACAGGTTAGCAATATTCATTGCGGTTGCCGCAAGGGTTCTGGCCTGCCAATTCGCGCCGGGGAGCACGCATTCCCTGGACAATTGCCCTCCCTCGGCGCCAACCTGGGGCCGCCCACGGGGCTGCCCACGGGGCCGCCTACGAGGCCGCCACTAGCCCGCGACCAGGGTTGCCGCCCGTGCGAAGATGTGCCGTGGTCCCCGACAGCACCACCGGGGGCCCTGCATCGGTCCCCCTGGGCACCATTGCCAAGCAGTGGGGCCGCATCGGGTGCACGGGGTTCGGTGGTCCGCCGACCCACATCGCCATGTTGCGCCAGCTCTGCGTGGAGCGGGAGGGTTGGCTGGGGGAGGCCGAGTTCGAGGATGCCATCGCGGCCACCAATCTCCTCCCCGGTCCGGCCTCGACCCAACTGGCCATCCTCTGTGCCTGGCGCCTGCGGGGCCTGGCCGGCGCCATGGTGGGCGGGCTCTCGTTCATTGTGCCCGGACTCCTGGTCATCATCGGCCTCGCCGCGCTCTTCCTCTCCGGGGATCCACCGCGCTGGGTGCGCGGCGCCGCACTGGGGACCGGCGCCGCGGTGGCGGCGGTGGCGCTCAACGCAGCAGTGGGCCTGATTCCAGGCAGCTGGCGCCGGGCCGGTACGGCCAGAGCCCCGCGTGTCCGTTGGGTCGTCTACGCCGCGCTCGGCGCCGCGGCGGGGGCCACCGTCGGTGAGTACCTGGTCCTGGTGCTCCTGGTCTGCGGCGCGTTCGAGCTGGCGCTGACCGCCGGAACCCTCAACCCTCCCCGGGGGCTGAGCACCGTCCTCCTACCCCCCCTCCTGGCCGCGTCGGGCGTGGTGGGTGGCCTGGGCGCACTGGCCTGGGTGGCCTTCAAGGTGGGTGCACTCTCCTATGGGGGCGGATTCGTGATTATTCCGCTCATGCAGGCCGACGCGGTCAACCACTACCACTGGATGACCAGCGCCCAGTTCCTCAACGCCGTCGCCCTGGGCCAGATCACGCCGGGGCCGGTGGTCCAGACGGTAGCGGTGGTGGGGTACGCCGCGGCGGGGGTGGGCGGCGCGCTCCTGGCGGCCTTCGTGGCGTTCGCCCCCTCGTTCGTCTTCGTCACGTCCGGGGGGCGGCACTTCAGCGCGTTGCGGCGGAACCGGGCCGTGCAGGCTTTCCTGTCCGGAGCCGGACCGGCTGCCATCGGGGCCATCGCCGGCTCCGCGCTTCCACTCGGTCTGGCCATCGCCCATCTGTGGCAGGTGGCGTTGCTGGCCGGAACAGTGGTCTGGGTCGTGCTCCTGCGTCGTGGGGTCGTCCTCACCCTGTTTGCCGTAGGTGTCCTCGGCGTCGGCGCCGCGTTCGTCGGGTTGCCGATCGGGAGTTAGGCACCCTCGCCGTCGAACGCCACCAGGTGCAGATCTCGGAACATCTCGGTCATCTCGGGCAGTTGATAGCGAGCCTGCAGTCCGCTCGGATTGGGCAACAACCACACGATCGCCTCGGCCAGCGGTTCGGGCTGTCGGCCCATCACCGCCTGCGGGCGCTGGAAGGCGGTGCGGTACGCCCCGAGACCGAGCACCGCCACGCAGCGCGGTCGCCAAGCGCGTACCTTCGCCTCGAGGTGAACCGCACCGGCCCGCAGCTCCTCATTGCTGAGCTCGCTGGCCGCCGCGGTTGTTCGCTCGACCAGGTTGGTGATGCCGATGCCCAGAGCGGGGAGGATGCCCTGTTCCGAAGGCGCCAGGACCGACCCAGTGAATCCGCCCGCATAGAGCAACTTCCAAAACCGGTTCCCGGCGCGGGCAAAGTGCTGTCCCAGCTCGCCGGAACGCCGTCCGGGATTGATCCCGCAGAAGAGGACGCGCAGATCCGGTCCAACCAGATCGGTCACTCCATCGGGGGGTGACGACGACTCCGGGCGCACACCGCCAGTACTACTACCGAGCACGACTACCGAGCGACCAAGGGGCGGTACTCGCTCTCTCAGGCCCAGGGTCCTTAGGGTCGACCGGCTCCGACGAAGTTGCCACCCAACCGCAGCCCGGTGATGTGCACCACGGCTCCGGTGTGCGGGGCTTCGATCATGCTGCTGCCGCCGATGTACATCGCCACGTGTTCGCTGCCACCAGGTCCATAAAAGATGAGGTCGCCGGGCTGCAGGTCGGACAGCGGCACCGGAGTGGTGGCTGCCATCTGCGCACCGGAGAAGTGGGGCAGGTTCACTCCGGCGGCCTCCCAAGCCAACATCACCAGGCCTGAGCAATCGACACCGGAGCGGCTGGCGCCGCCCCAGACATAGGGCACACCGAGGTAGCTCTCCGCAGCCGCGACGGCCTGGCCGCCGGCGCCGCCCGAGGCTGGTGGTGGTGGTGGTTGATAGGCCGACGCCACGGCCCGGCTGGTTTGCGATTTGGCCGCTGCTGCTTGTTCGGCCGCGAGCCGCTGTGCGGCCGCTATCTTCGCCACCGCTGCCGCCCGCGCGGCCGCTTCCGCGGCGGCCTGCTGTTGGGCAATGATCGTGGCCACCTGACCGTTGGCTTGCGCCAGGGCGGCGTTCTCCTGCGATTGCGCGGCCGCCGCCTGCTGCGTGGCGCTCTTGGCGGCATTCGCCGCGCTCTGGGCCTGCGTGGCCTTGGCGGCCAAGGCGTTCTGCTGAACGGCGAGCTGCGTTCCTGCGGTCCGCAGGGCGTCGATGGCGTTGTTTACGTTGCCCTCAGCGATTTGGGAATATTCACTCTGGGCTCCGAGCTTGGACTGGTTGCCGGCGAAGAGGGGATTTTGAGCCGCGTTGGCGCCGTCATCAACGTACGCCTTGATGGCGGCTTTGTTGAGAGTTCGCTTGTCCTTGGCCACCACCTGTTGGTCCTGGTGGATCTGAGTTTGTGTCTGGGTGATCTGCTGATTCAACGAGGCGATCTGGATCTGCGCTTCGTCGTAGCGCTGGCCCTCCGCGGAGATCGTCTGTTCGGTCGACTGGATCTCCTGCTCAATCTGCGCCGCCTTAGCCTTGGCGTCGGAGAGCGGGTCGGCGCCGGCCGGGCGCGTGGAAGGAAGCACAGTGACGAGGCCCACTGTGAGGACGGCTAGAGCGGGCACTATTCCCCGCCGGAGAAGCCAGGCTCTCCTGGTTAGCCGCGGCATTGAGGGGCCCTGGACCCACTCTCCGTCGTGCACAACGGGTACATCATTGCCGAAAATCGTCTCGAGGTCACCTCGCGCCCCCCGCTGAGCGACGCCGTCGAGTCGAAGCACACTGACGTAGTGCATGGTCGCTGCGGCAATTTGACGCCTGGCTCAAATGAGAATCTGTCCGTTTCCGGATTTCTTCGGGGACTTCCACGAACGAAATCTGACACGCGATTGAAACATTGCAAACACCTGTTCAGGCCCTTAAACTCCCGCCCACACACTTACGCAATCGCGTGGCGACGTCGGTAACTGGCCATGGTCGGATAGCCCGACCATCACCTACGGCGGTGTCGTACCGACGCCCGACCCGACGTACAGCACGGGCGTCGCTACATCGACGCCAGCGACGTGCGCCTATTCGCCGCCCAACCCAGGCATGTACACCGTCACCTGTAGCAGCGCCGCCGACCCCGACCACCTCATCTCTTGCGCCGGAGGAGGCTCGTCGGCCACGGGGACGCTGACCATTCAGCCGGTCCCGCTCAATGTCACCGCTGACAACAAGTCAATGACGTTCGGCGTGGCACGGGAGCCAGCGACCCCAACTACGTCATCACCAACGTGGTGGGCACCATCAAGATCGTCAAAGCGCCCACCTCGTTCAAGGTGACGGAGTTCCTGACCAAGACCAAGAACGGGACGACCGCGGTCCTGGGTGAAACGGGGTTGCCGGCCCACGCCCTTGGCTTCGTCTTCTTCCAGGTCCGAGCAACGGGTGCACCATCTACCTGACGGGCCAGGCCGGCGAAGCCACCACCTGCTTTGCCAACTTCGGCACCAATGTTCCTTACGTGATCAAGGGGATCTTCTACGACACCGACGGGAACTACCTCACGTCCAATTCGACCAACGAGTTGAACCCGCACGGTTGAGAATCCCGCGGCCCTCCCGTTGACCTAGTCAGCTTTTCAACCTTCCCCGGGCGCCTTCACCGAACTGGGCGGTTGGCGTAGCCTCATCTGGGGAGGCCGTCATGGGGAAGTTCTCTCGGGATCAGCGAAATCTGGAAGGTGCGCCGTCACACCTTCCGCTGCCGCCGGGCCCGGTCTCCAATGGGGAGTTTGTCCCCGCCGCCCCGAGCGCGCACGACCGGGCGGTCAATGATCTGATCCGGTCCTCGGTCGACGACTCGGCCCGTGTGCTGGGCATGGACCGCCGGCGTTTCCTGCAGAGCGCTGGCGCGGTAGCGGCTTCGCTGGCCGCCTTTGAGCTGGCCGGGTGCGCCTCTCCCGCCGCGTTGAAGTCCGCCGGCGCCAAGCGGTATGGCCGGGGTGGCACCTTCACCACGCCACCGTCCGACGACATAGCGGCTTGCCAGCAAGCGCTCGGCGGCAGCGGCGAGTTCATCTTCGACGTCCACCCATCACGTCATCCCGAGCGGGCCCTGGGTCCAGAACGCCCCCGAGACGGTCGACCTGGTCCGGTCCATGCTGCCGCCCGGTTGTACCGACGCCGATCAACTCGATTGCGTCGACCGGTCGGCCTACCTGCATGACCTGTTCCTGGCCAGTGACACCACCATGGCCATTCTGACGGACGTGCCCAACTCCGGACCGTCGAATGCGCCGATACCGTTCGCCGAGGCGCTCAGCACCCAGACCATCACTCAGGGGTTACTCCACGGCGGCGCCAGCCGCCTCTTGGTGGAGAACATCATCGCTCCCAACGTCGGGTTAGTGAACGCCACCCTCGATGAGATGTCGAACGCCATGCAGTCGGGGCCGCCCGCGGCGTTCAAGGTCTACACGGCCTGGAGCCCGACCGGCCAGGGTTTCTCGTTGCAGGACCCGGCTATTGGCCTGCCCACTGTGCAGCACGCCCACGATCTCGGGGTCAAGGTCTTCGTGGCCCACAAGGGACTGCCGCTCGTGAACTTCGACCCGACCTTCAACCACCCCGACGACATGGTCGCCCTTTCACGCATGTTCCCCGACATGGAATTCGTGGTGTACCACGCC
Source organism: Acidimicrobiales bacterium (assembly GCA_035552095.1). Classification (GTDB taxonomy): domain Bacteria; phylum Actinomycetota; class Acidimicrobiia; order Acidimicrobiales; family RAAP-2; genus Bog-473. The sequence continues at coordinate 52,078 of DASZMA010000128.1, forward strand.
GCCTGGGACCCCTCGCACGTTGAAGGCCCCTACGACCCCAACGCCACCATCGGCATCGACACGCTGCTGGCCGCGCTCGATCGGTACAGCGTCCCGCCCAATAGCAACGTGTGGGTGGACGTGGCCACACTGTGGCGCCAACTGCTCACGCAACCCGACCAGGCCGCACACGCACTGGGGAAGCTGCTCAGCCGGCTGGGGGGAAACAGGGTCATGTGGGGCACCGATGCCGTCTGGTACGGCAGTCCTCAGGCTCAGATCATGGCGCTGCGGGCCTTTCAGATCACCCCGGAGTTCCAGGACACCTACCGGTACCCGGCATTGACCGACCAGGTGAAGGCGGGCATCTTCGGGCTCAACGCCGCCAAGCTGTTCGGCGTCGATCCGACCGCCAGCCGCTGCGCGTTGACCACGGATCCCCTGAGCTCGAATATTGACGAGTCGGCGTATCTCCGCCAGGTCGGCGCCCTTCCGTCGCCGTGGTCCCCCCACGGCCCGACCACCCGGCGCCAGGTTCTCAGCTGGCTGGCCTCACCGACCACGAACTGGGTGCCCTCGTAGCAACAGCCCCATGCAATCCCCCCGACATAGGCAAGGAGCCTGAAAACGGGCCCCCTATGACAAAAGGCGTGAGCCCTCCTAAGGGAGAGTCCACGCCTCTTGTCGCGACACACTTCTGTCGCGTGCGGCATTTGGGTGGAGGTGAAGGGACTCGAACCCTCGAACCTCCTGACTGCCAGTCAGGCGCTCTACCAGCTGAGCTACACCCCCAAGCGGCGAGGAGCAACGCTAGCAGTCACGAACCCGGCCTCCCATTCGAGGAGTTCAGCGAGGTGCGGCCATGCTCGGTCCTGGTGAGCAGCCATCCGGATCACCCTGGCCCAGGCGTCGCACCGCCTGCGAAACCGTCCCTCCACCCCGTATCGGGCGACCGGGCACCGCCATTGCCTCGCCTACCCTGGTGCGATGGCCCGGGCGTACGACGTCAACGAAGTGGAGAAGAAGTGGCAGCACCACTGGGAGGTCGAGGGGACCTACCAGGTGGACAACGACGACCCCCGGGAGAAGTTCTACGCCCTGTGCATGTACCCCTACCCGTCGGGGGCGGCCCACCAGGGCCACGTGCGCAACTACACCTTCGGTGACCTGGCCGTTCGCTACCAGACCATGCTGGGCAAGGCGGTGCTCTCCCCGTTCGGGTTCGACTCCTTCGGGCTGCCGGCCGAGAACGCCGCCATCAAGACGGGGACCCATCCCCGGATCTTCACCGAGGGGCGCATGGCCGAGCTCAAGTCCTCGCTGATCAGGCTGGGGGCGGTCTACGACTGGCGTCGGGAGCTCTACAGCCACCAGCCGTCCTACATGAAGTGGTCCCAGACCATCTTCCTCAAGCTCTGGGAGGCCGGCCTGGCCTATAGGGCCATGGCGCCGGTCAATTGGTGCCCCGGCTGCCAGACCGTGCTGGCCAACGAGCAGGTGCTGGCCGACGGGACCTGCGAGCGCTCGGGCGACCTCGTCTACAAGCGCAACCTGGAGCAGTGGTTCTTCCGCATCACGGCCTATGCCGACGAGCTGGTGGACGCCCTGGACGAGTTGGACTGGCCCGAGCGGGTCAAGACCATGCAGCGCCACTGGATCGGGCGTTCCGAGGGGGCGGAGTTCGACCTGCCGGTGGTGGGCAACGACGAGCTGGTCCTGCGGGTCTTCACCACCCGGCCCGACACCAGTTTCGGCATGACCTACGCCGTGGTGGCCCCTGAGCACCCCATGCTCGACCTTCTCACCACCGAGGCCCAGCGCCAAGCGGTGGACGAGCTCCGTACCCGCGCCGCCGGAGAGACCGAGATTGAGCGATCGGCCGCCACGGCCGCCGACGACCTGGCCGCGCTCAGCAAGCGGGGCGCCTTCACCGGCAGCAGCGTGCGCAACCCCTTCACCGGCACCCCGGTCCCGGTGTACGTGGCCGACTACGTCCTCATGGGGTACGGCACCGGCGCCATCATGGCCGTGCCGGCCGAGGACCAGCGCGACTGGGACTTCGCCCAATTGCACAACCTGCCCATCGTGCGCACAGTGCAGCCGCCGGCCGACTGGGACGCCACCGGGGGCCAGGCGTATACCGGCGACGGCGAGAAGATCAACAGTGACTTCCTCAACGGCCTGGACATCGACACCGCCAAGGCGACCGCCATCGACTGGTTGGAGGACAAGGGGATCGGTGAGCGCAAGGTCAACTACCGCCTGCGCGACTGGCTGGTGTCGCGCCAACGCTTCTGGGGCTGCCCCATCCCCGCCGTGTTCTGCGCCGACCACGGGGTGGTCCCGGTGCCCGAGGAGCAGCTGCCCGTTCTGGCGCCCGACGACGTGGAGTTCCTCCCCACCGGGCAGTCGCCCCTGGCTTCCCACGAGGGCTTCCTCAACACCACCTGTCCGATCTGCGGCGGGCCGGCCCGCCGCGAGACCGACACCATGGACACGTTCGTCGACTCGTCCTGGTACTTCCTGCGCTTCTGCGATCCCTGGAAGGCGGAGCGGCCATTCGATCCCGAAGCCGCCCGCCACTGGATGCCGGTGGACCAGTACATCGGCGGCATTGAGCACGCCATCCTCCACCTCCTCTACTCCCGCTTCTACACCCGCGCCCTCATAGATGTCGGCCTGGCTCCCGGCCTCGACCGCGAACCTTTCAAGCGCTACCTGGCCCAGGGCATGATCCGCATGGACGGCACCAAGATGTCCAAGTCCAAGGGCAACCTCATCGCGCCCGAGCACTACTACGACACCGTGGGGGCCGACGGGCTGCGCCTCTTCCACCTTTTCGTGGGGCCGCCCTTCGACGACATGGACTGGTCGGACCAGACCGATCAGGTCATTGAGGGATGCGGACGGTACCTGGACCGGCTGTGGCGCACCTTCTCACCCGAGGGCGAGCACGCGGCGGCACTGCGCTCGGGTCCCGAGACCGACGCCGACCGCGACGTACGCCGGGCCACCCATCGCGCTATTGCCGCCGTGACCAGCGACCTGGAGCGCTGGTCCTACAACACCGCCGTGGCCCACTGCATGGAGCAGCTCAACCTGCTGCAGCGCTACGCCCGCGACGCCGCGGGCCCCCACGAAGTGGTGTGGCAGGAAGCGGCCGATGCCCTCCTGGCCCTGCTGGCCCCGCTGGCCCCGCACGTCACGGCGGAGCTGTGGGAGCAGCGCCACCCGGGCCAGCCGTCGGTCCATCTGCAGCGCTGGCCCACCTTCGATCCTGAGCTCATCCGGGCGGAGACGGTGACCATGGTGGTGCAGGTGAACGGCAAGCTGCGCGACAAGATTCAGGTGGACCCGGCCATCGGCGAGGCCGAGGCCGAAGCAGTGGCCGTGACGTCGCCCAAGGTGATCGACGCCCTCGGTGGTCGGACCCCGCAGCGGGTCGTGGTGCGGCCGCCCCGGCTGGTCAACCTCGTCGTCTAAGCGGCTGTCCTCGTCGTCTAGGCGGCCGTCCTCGTCTCTAGACGGCCAGCCCGCTCCCTACGAGCGGAACCCCGCCAGCACGCCCTTCCACTCCACGGGGTCCATTTTGTAGGGGGCGTAGAAGCTGAAGCGGTCCACCACATCGCCGAAGCGGGCCTTGACCTGGGTGGCCACCTGGTCGATCGGGCAGACCACGGCGAAGGCATCCAGCACCTCGTCGCTGATCAGCTCGCCCATCTTCACCCACTCGCCCCGCTTGGACAGCGTGTTGAGCTCGGGGTGCAGGTCACCCCAGCCGTGCAACTCGAGCACGGGCCGGTAGGCCGGGGTGGAGCCGTAGAAGGCGATCTGCTGGCGCACGGCCTGGTCGGCCGCCGCCACGTCCGCGTCAGTGGCTCCGGTGACCACGAAGCCTGGATACGACACCGTCAGGTCCGCCCGGGTCTTGCCCGCCCTGGCCGCGCCGCGCTCGAGCGCGGGCAGGCTGACCTCGCGCAGGTAGCGCTCGGTGGTGAAGCCGTGCACCAGCAGGCCGTCGCCGGCCTCGCCGGCCACCTCGGTCATGAGCTCGCCCACGGCGGCCAGCAGGATCTTCGGATTGCCGAAGGGGTTGGGGCCCGGGTTGAAGAACGGCGTCATCAGCGTGTGCGTGTAGTACTCGCCCCGGAAGTCGAGCTTCCCGTCGCCCGCCCACGAAGCCCAGATGGCCCGGATCGCCATGATCAGCTCGCTCATGCGAGGAGCCGGGTGCGACCACGGCATGGAGAAACGCTTGGTGATGTGCGGCTTGATCTGGCTGCCCATGCCCAGGATGAAGCGGCCCTTGGACAGCTGCTGCAGGTCGTTGGCCATCATGGCCAGGTTCATCGGGTTGCGGGCGAAGGCCACGGCGATCCCGGTGCCGAACTCGAGCGTCTCGGTGGCGGCCGCCCCGATGGCGATGGGCAGGAACGGGTCGTGCCCGGTCTCGGCCGACCACACCCCGTCGTAGCCGTTGGCCTCCGACCGCTTCGCCGATTCAGCGATCCCGTTCGGGTCGAACCCGATGCCACCGTCGATCTTCATGTGCTGCGTCCCTTTCCTACTGCGCTTCGCCGAGTCCTACTGCTCTTCACCGCGCAGGAACTTCTCCAGCTCGGCTGCGATCTCATCCCCGGTGGGCACCTCGTCCACTCCCATCGCATTGCCCTCGGAGGCGTCGATGTTCTCCTCCAGCTTGCGCACCATGGCCTGGTGCTCGTTGTTGTCGGCGATGAGTTGGTCCACCTGCCGCCGGGAGCTGTCGGCCGCATGGCGCAGTGCCGCCGAATCCAGCGTGAGGCCGGCAATGCTCGACAGCCCGTCCATGAGGGCGGCACTGGCCTCGGGGAAGGGCATGCCGGCTACGTAGTGGGGCACCCGGGCCCACAGGGTGATGGCCGGGATGCCGGCGTCTCCGAAAGCGAGTTCGAGGGCGGAGAGGACGCCGGCCGGCACCTCCAGCTCGCCCTGGACAATGCCCACCTGCTCAATGAGGTTGGCCGAGGCGGCCGGCGCGGTGGCGGCCAGCTTGACCGGTCGGGTGTGCGGCGCCGGGGCCGGGAAGGCGCCCAGGCCCACCACCATGCGGACCCGCCACGACTTGGCCAGGCCGACCACGGCGTCGGTGAAGGCCCGCCAGTGGAAGTCGGGCTCGGGGCCGACCAGGTACAGCACGTCCTTGCCCGTCCCGTCGCGCCCCTGGCGCACCACCGTCCGCGGCCACGTCAGCTCGGCCGTCACCCCGTTGACGATGTGGGCCACCGGGCGCCGGGCCCGCTGGTCGAGGAAGTGCTCGCCGTTGAAGGTGACCAGGGCCTCGGTCGGCCCCTGGCCCAGCAGGGCGGCGATGGCCGTGGTGGCCCCGAGCCCGGCGTCGACCCAGCCCTCGAGCCCGATGACCAGCACCGGGCGGTCGAAGGTGGGCTCACCGTGGACCTGGAAGATCTCGGTCAGGCCGTCGGGGCTCACGGGGTGGCCTCCAACGACTCGGCCGCCATTTCGGCCAAGCGGGCCACCTGGAGCGGGAACGTATCGACGCTGCCCTGGTCACCGGCGCCGGCTCCGCCCACATAGCGGGCGTAGACCCCCTGCAGAATGCAGGCCAGCTTCCAGTAGCCGAAGGCGACGTAGTACCCGAGGTTGGACACATCGAGATCCGAGACGCTGGCGTAGCGGTCCCTGACCTGGGCCCGGGTGGAGAAGCCCTGGGCGGTGGTGGGGGAGAGCCCGAGCACGGCCATGGCGTCGTCGGGGTCGGCCCAATAGACCATCAGCAGCCCGAGGTCGGCCAGCGGGTCGCCCAGGGTGCAGATCTCCCAGTCCAAGATGGCCCGCACCGTGCCGTCGTCGGCCAACACCACGTTGTCCATGCGGTAGTCACCGTGGACGACCGATGTGCGCTGCTGCTTGGGTATCCGGGCCGCCAGTTCGTCGCTCACCCGCTCGACCAGGCCGCCGTGGTCGACGCCCTCGACCTGCATCTGCTCGTACTGGCCCCGCCACCGCTTGAGCTGGCGCTCAATGTACCCCTCGTGCCGTCCCAGATCTCCCAGCCCGACCGCGTCGGGATCGACCGCGTGCAGCGCGGCCAGCGTGTCGGCCATGTGGTCGCCCACGGCGCGCCGGGTCGCCTCGTCGAACGCCTGCTCGGCCTCGGGGGCCGTGCGCACAATGTGGCCCTCCACGAACTCCATGACGAAGAAGGGGCGCTCGTTGACCGCCTCGTCGGTGCACAGCCCGATGGTCTTGGGCACCGGGATGCCGACTGGGCCCAGCGAGTGCATGAGCCGGTGCTCGCGCACCATGTCGTGGGCGCTCTGCAGCACGTGGTGCAGGGGTGGGCGGCGCAGGGCCCAGGCCCGGCCCTCGGCGTCCTCGACCCGGAAGGTCAGGTTGGAGCGGCCACCGGCGATCAGCGTGAAGGTGAGCGGGGTGGTGATCTCGGGGACGTGGTCGACGAACCACTTGGTGACGTTGGCGGCATGAATGCCCTCAGGCTGTTTCGGCACGGCTACTGACGCTAGTGCCCGTTGCGCTGGGCCTGGCGTCCCGGCCGCGGTGGTCGCCTGGCGTCCCGGCCGCCCCCATCCCACCGATGACTATCGTCATAGGCGATGGATGTCACCGACGAGAGCTTTCAGACCGCTGTCCTGGCCCGCAGCAGCGAGGTGCCGGTGGTCGTCGACCTCTGGGCCCCCTGGTGCGGCCCCTGCACCACCCTCGGCCCCATGCTGGAGCGGGCGGTGGCGGCCACCGATGGTGCCGTTGAGCTGGCCAAAGTCAACGTCGACGACAACCCCCGCATCTCGCAGAGCTTCGGTGTGCAATCGATCCCGGCCGTCTTCGCCATCGTGGACGGCAAGGTGGCCGACCAGTTCATCGGCGCCCTGCCCGAGGCGCAGGTCACCGCCTTCGTTCAGAAGCTGGCCCCGGCGCCCAGCCAGGCCGACACCCTGGTAGCCGCCGGCGACGAGCTCTCGCTGCGCCAGGCCCTCGAGCTGGAGCCCGATCACGCCGCCGCCACCCACGCCCTGGCCCGGATCCTGATCGACCGGGGGGACGCCGCCGACGCCCTGGCCCTGCTGGCTCGCATCCCCGAGACGGCGGAGGGCCGCACCCTGGCCGCCGAGGCCCGCCTGGCCGAGAGCGGGATGGACCTCTCATCCACCGATGCGGCCGAAGTGGAGGCCCGCCTCAACGCCCTGCTGGACCAGGTGCGCGACGACGAGGCGGCCCGCCGGGAATTCCTGGACCTGCTCGAGACGCTGGGCGCCGAGGACCCGCGCACCAACTCATTCCGCCGGGCCCTGGCCACTCGTCTCTTCTGATGGCCGGCATGGCCGGCATGGCCGGGACGGCCGCCGGCCCGGCCGAAACGGCCGCCGGCCCCGCCGGTCCCGCCGACGTCGCTGGCACCACCCTCCAATTGGGCGGCCGCACCTACGACCTGACCCACCGGGCGCTGGTCATGGGCATCCTCAACCGCACGCCCGACTCCTTCTACGACAAGGGCGCCACCTACGCCCTCGATGACCTGTACGCCCGGGCCGAGGCGCTGGTGGCCGACGGCGCCGACCTGCTCGATGTGGGTGGCGTCAAAGCCGGGCCCGGACCCGAGGTGACCGAGCGCGAGGAGATGGAGCGGGTCCTCCCGGTGGTCGAGGGGTTGGTCGCCCGCTTCGACACCCCGATCTCGGTCGACACCTGGCGGGCCTCGGTGGCCCGCGCCTCCTACCGGCTGGGCGCCGTCATGGGCAACGACATCAGCGGCTTCGCCGACCCCGACTACCTGCCGGCCGCCGCCGAAGGCGGGGCGGCGGTGGTGGCCACCCACATCCGGCTGGCCCCCCGGGTGGCCGACCCCGAGCCGCACTACGACGACGTGGTCAAGGAGGTCGCCGAGTACCTGCTCGACCGGGCCGACCGGGCCCGGGCCGCCGGCATCCCCCCGCAGCGGGTGGTGCTCGATGCCGGTCTCGACCTGGGCAAGACCGCCGCCCAGTCCCTCACCCTGCTGCGGGCCTCGGCGGAGTTGGCTGCGCTCGGCTACCCGCTCCTGCTCTCGGCCTCCAACAAGACGTTCCTCGGGGTCACGCTTGATCTGGAGATCACCGAGCGGGGCCCGGCTTCCCTCGGCGCGGCGGCACTGGGTATCTGCTGGGGCTGCCGCATTTTGCGGGTGCACGATGTCAAGGGCACGCGCCGGGTCCGCGACGCGCTGGCCGCGGTGAGCGAGGCCGGATGACAACCGGTCGGCTGACCAAGAACACCTATCTGGTCAAGGGCGACGACCCCTCGCTGGTGGCGCTGGCCGTGCGCTCCCTGCTGGCCGAGGTGGTGGGCGATCGGGACCAGGCGCTGGTGGTCGAGGAGGTCGGCGGGGGAACCGGCGACGACATCAATGTCGGCGCCGTCGTCGACGCCTGCCTGACCCCGCCCTTCCTGATCGACCGCCGGGTGGTGGTCGTGCGCGAGGCCGGCCGACTGCTCACCGCCGACGTGCCCCGGCTGGTCGAGGTGGTCAACGATCCGCTGCCCACCACCGTCCTCATCCTGGTCGGCGGCGGCGGCACCATCCCGGCCCCCCTGGTCAAGGCGGTCACGGCGGCGGGTCAGGTCATGGACGTGTCGGTCAACCGGCCCAACGACCGCAAAGCCTGGCTGGCCGAGCATCTACGCAGCGCCCCGGTCAAGCTCGATGCGCGGGCGGCCCAGCTCCTGGGCCAGCACGTCGGGGAGGACCTGGGCCGGGTGGAGGGATTGCTCAGCGCCCTCTCCAGCGCCTATGGGGAGGGCGCCCGCATCACGGTCGACGACCTGGAGCCCTACCTGGGCGAGGCGGGCAACGTGGCCCGCTACGAGCTGACCGACGCCATCGACCGAGGTGACCCCGCCGCCGCCCTGGCGGTGTTGCACCGCCTGGTCGAGGCCGGCGGGCTCAGTGGTGTCGAGGTGCTGTTCTCCCTCCACCGCCACTACTCCAACATGCTGACGCTCGATGGTGCCAACGTCTCCTCCGGCGAGGAGGCGGCCCAACTGCTCTCGGTCGGCAGCGCCTACGTGGGCAAGAAGGCACTGGAGCAGTCCCGCCGCCTGGGCAGCGCCCGCATCGCCACCGCCATCACGCTGCTGGCCGACGCCGACTCCGACGTGAAGGGCGGCTCCGGCCTGCCCCCCGAGCTGGTGGTGGAGATCCTGGTGGCCCGGTTGAGCCGCCAGACCCGGCAACGGGCCGGCGCCGGGCGCCGCTGACGCACCCGTGTACGAAACCCCCGCTGAGCTGAAGCTGCTGCAGGACATCCTCGACGCCAGTGCGGCGGGGGCCGGACCTCACCTGTCGGGCATCATCAGCCCGGAGCGGCGGGTGAGCGCCGCCGCGCTGGCCGATCGCCTGACCGGCATGCGGCTGTTGGTGCTGGCCACGGTGACGGCCGACGGGCGGCCGCTGGTCGGCCCGGTCGACGGCTACTTCCTCCACGGCTCCTTCTACTTCAGCTCGGGCCGGGACTCGGTGCGCATGCGCCACCTGGCCGCCCGCGCCGCCTGCAGCGCCACCCACCTGCCGGGCGAGGAGTTCGCCGTCACCGTGCACGGCCGGGCCGAGCTCTTCGAGCTGAACGATCCGGCCCACATTGAGCTGCGCCAGGCCATGCTCGACCACTACCTGCCCTTGCAGGGGCCGGCCTTCGAGACGTGGCTGGACGAGCTGGACGGGCTGGGGGCGCGCCTGGCGGCGGAGAAGATGTTCACCTTCCAGATGGAAGGGTGAGTCGGGCTCGCACGGAGGCGGCCACCCATCTCAGGTACCGGGTGGGTCGCGCTTAAGGGAACGGGCGCGAAAAAAAGACCGGGCGCGACAAAGACGAGAGGGCCAAGCTGAAAGATCGGAACGACGAGCCGGCCCCCTCGGGAGCCCGGCGGGACCTACTCGGCCGAAGCGGCGGCCTCGGCCTCAATGCGGGCGATACGGCGGACCAGGCGGGACTTGTGGTTGGCCGCGGTGTTCTTGTGGATGACGCCCCGGGCGGCGGCCTTGTCGAACCGCTTCACGGCCAGACGGAGCTGCTCGACGCTGTTCTCGGAGCCGGCCTCGGCCGCCACCACGGCGTTCTTGGCCCGGGTACGGAGCTCGGCCCGCACCGACTTGTTACGCAGCCGGCGCTTCTCGTTCTGGCGGTTCCGCTTGATCTGGCTGGCAATGTTGGCCACGTAGAGGTCCTCGGTGCTTTCGAATGGGGGTACGGCGCGAATAGCTGGGCAGGCGACAGCCCACCGGTTGCGAACGACCACTCTAGCAGCCTGGGACCCCAATTCGGTCGGCGGGCCTCCTGAACTGCCACGCCGGTGTGGACCGGTACGATCGACGGACCGTGCCGCCCCCCGCTACCGCCAGTGGCCCTGTCGCCATTGAGCACATCCGCAACTTCTCCATCATCAGCCACGTGGACCACGGCAAATCCACGCTCTCGGACCGGATCCTCGAGATCACCGGGGCGGTCGACCCCCGACTGATGCGGGAGCAGTACCTCGACTCCATGGACATAGAACGTGAGCGGGGCATCACCATCAAGGCCCAGAACGTCCGGGTCCTGCACAAGGGCCATGTCCTGCACCTGATCGACACCCCGGGCCACGTCGACTTCGGCTACGAGGTGAGCCGGTCCCTGGCTGCCTGCGAGGGCGCCGTCCGGCTGGTCGACGCCTCGCAGGGCATTCAGGCCCAGACCCTGGCCAACTGCTACCAGGCCCTGGAGAACGACCTCGAGATCGTGGCCGTGCTCAACAAGATCGACCTGCCGGCGGCCGATCCGGAGCGCTGCGCCCTCGAGATTGAGCACGTGCTGGGGCTGCCGGCCGACGAGGTGCTGCGGATCTCGGCCAAGACGGGGGAGGGCGTGGACGCGCTCCTCGACGCCATCATCGCCCGCATCCCAGCCCCGGCGGGGGACGCCACCGCCCCGCTGCGGGCGCTGATCTTCGACTCGTCCTACGACCAGTACCGCGGGGTGGTCAGCTCCATCCGCATCGTCGACGGCACCCTGCTGGCCGGCGCCCGCCTCCGTTTCATGCAGGCCAACGCCGTGCACGACATTGAGGAAGTGGGCGTGCGCACGCCGGTCGGGGTCCCGGTCGAGGCGCTCGGGCCGGGCGAGGTGGGCTACCTGATCGCCGGGATCAAGGACGTGGGCGAGGCCCGTTCCGGCGAGACGGTGACCACGGCCAGCCACGGGGCCACCGATGCCCTGGCCGGCTATCGCGACCCCAAGCCCATGGTCTTCTGCGGCCTCTACCCGGTCGACGGCGACGAGCTGCCCGACCTGCGCGACGCCCTGGAGAAGCTCAAGCTCAACGACGCCAGCTTCACCTTCGAGCCCGAGTCCTCCCATGCCCTGGGCATCGGCTTCCGCTGCGGCTTCCTGGGCCTGCTCCACATGGAGATCGTGCGGGAGCGCCTGGAACGCGAGTTCGACCTCTCCCTCATCGCCACCGCCCCCAGCGTGGCCTACCGGGCCTTCCTGACGGACGGCACCGAGATCGATGTGGACAACCCGACCGAGCTCCCCGACGCCAGCCGGATCGACCACATTGACGAGCCCATGCTGACCGCCACCGTCATCACCCCGACGGAGTACACCGGCACGGTGATGGAGCTGTGCCAGAGCAAGCGGGCCGAGATGACCCGCATGGAGTACCTCTCGCCCGAGCGGGTCGAGCTGGTCTACGTCATCCCGCTGGCCGAGGTGGTGCTGGACTTCTTCGACCAGCTCAAGAGCCGCACCAAGGGCTACGCCAGCCTGGACTACGAGCCGGAGGGCTATGCCACGGCCAACCTGGTCCGGGTGGACATCCTCATCAACCACGCCCCCTGCGACGCCTTCTCGACCATCGTCCACCGCTCGTCGGCCGACACCTACGGCCGGCGGATGGCCGACAAGCTGCGCGAGCTCATTCCCCGGCAGATGTTCGACGTCCCCATTCAGGCCGCCATCGGCGGGCGCATCGTGGCCCGCGAGACGGTCAAGGCCAAGCGCAAGGACGTGCTGTCCAAGTGCTACGGCGGTGACATCACCCGCAAGCGCAAGCTGCTGGAGAAGCAGAAGGAGGGCAAGAAGCGCATGAAGAACATCGGGCGGGTCGAGGTGCCCCAGGAGGCCTTCATCTCGGCCCTGCGCCTCTCCGACGACTGAGTACCTGGGCCGGGGGACCGGCGCGGCCCGACCAGACCCGACCAGACCTGACCGGGGTGCCTGGGGTTGCTCGGCTGGCACTCGGTAGACTTGAGTGCCAGGCACTCCCATGACCACCAACGCCGACCGAGCGACACCGACCGACCAGAGCGGGGACGAGCGCGCCCTCAATGGGCGCCGGGCCGCCATTCTCGAGGCCGTGGTCACCGAGTACATCGGCACGGCCGAGCCGGTCGGCTCGTCCCACGTGGCCAACGCCCCCGGTGTCCAGGTCTCCTCGGCCACGGTGCGCTCGGAAATGGTGGCTCTGGAGCAGGACGGCTACCTGGTGCAGCCGCACACCAGCGCCGGCCGCATCCCGACCGACAAGGGCTACCGATTCTTCGTCGACCACTTGACCGCGCCGGGCGTGCTCGGGCCGACCCAGCGCAAGCAGGTCAGCCTCTTCTTCGACCAGGTGCACTTCGAGATGGAGACCATGCTGGAGCGGGCCAGCGGCCTGCTGTCCGAGCTGACCTCCTACGCCGCCGTGGTGGTCGGCCCCTCCCACGACTCGGCCACCATCCGTTCGGTCCAGGTGGTCGGCCTGGCGCCTCGCCACGCCCTGCTTGTCATGGTGCTCTCCGACGGCGCCGTGGAGAAGCGCACCCTCGAACTCGACCTCGACGTGAGCGACGAGATACTGGGTCGGGTCGGTGCACTGCTGAGCACCCAGCTGATCGGGAAGACATCGAGCGCCACCTGGTCGGCGCCGTCCAGCGGTGACAACGAAGTGGACCACGTGGTGGCCGCCGCCGGCACGGCGCTCGGCCTGATGGAGCGCTCCCGCGAGGCCGACCAGGTCTTCGTGGGCGGCCCGGCCCGCCTGGCCGATTCCTTCGACGCCGTCGAGACGGTCCGCTCGGTCCTGGGCATTTTGGAACAGCAGCTGGTGGTGGTGACCCTGCTCCGCGACGTGCTCGAGCGCGGCCTGTCGGTGGCCATCGGCACCGAGCACGGCTTCGAGCCGTTGGCCTCGTGCGCCGTCGTGGTGGCGCCGGTGTCGATTGACGGCCAGGCCCTGGGCGCCGTCGGCCTGCTCGGACCGACCCGGATGGACTACCCGCGGGCCTTGGCCGCGGCGCATGTGGTCGGCGAACGACTGGGCGAACGACTGGGGAGCCACGATGGCCGCAAGTGACGGGTTGGGCGACCTCTACGGGCTCCTCGGGGTCCGGCCCGATGCCAGCGATGACGAGATAAAGAAGGCCTACCGGGCCCGCGCCCGCGAGCTGCACCCCGACACCAATCCGGGTGATGCCGTCTCCGAGGCCAAGTTCAAAGAGGTCTCGGTGGCCTACGAAGTACTGCGCGACCCCGAGCGCCGCGCCCGCTACGACCGCTTCGGCCCCGAAGGCGTCTTCGGCAGCCAGGGCGGCGGTGGCGCCGGCGGGTTCGGCTTCGAGGGCGGCATCGGCGACATCTTCGAGGCCTTCTTCGGCCAGATGCAGGGCGGGGGCAACCGGCGCCGCGGCCCGGCCCCGGGAGCCGACGCCGAGGTCCGGCTCGACCTCGAATTCGCCGAAGCGGTGTTCGGCAGCCGCAAGGAGATCTCCGTTCGCCTCCCGGCCGCCTGCACCACCTGCGCCGGGCGGGGCACGGCGGCGGGGACCCAGCCCATCACCTGTCTCGAATGCGCCGGCACCGGCGAGATCCGCCGGGTCCGCCAGTCCCTGCTGGGCCAGGTCGTGACCAGCGTGGCCTGCTCGCGCTGCGCCGGCTCGGGCGAGACGATCCCCAACCCCTGCCCGGACTGCAACGGCGAGGGACGGCGCATGGAGGAGAGCACCTTCACCGTCGAGGTGCCGGCCGGCGTGGAAAACGGCTCCACCCTGCGCCTGGCCGAACGCGGTGCGGCCGGGCCGCGTGGCGGCAGCACCGGATCCCTCTTCGTCCACCTGGTGGTGCGGCCTGATGCCCGCTTTGAGCGCGACGGCGACGACATCCACTCCGTGGTCACCATCGGCCTGGCCCAGGCGGCCCTGGGCACCGAGGTGTCGGCGGACACCCTCGAGGGCACCCACACGCTGGTGGTCGCCGCCGGCACCCAGAGCGGGTTCGTCGAGCGGTTGCGCGGGGCCGGCGTGCCCCACCTGCGCGGCCGGGGCCGGGGCGACCAGTACGTGCACATTTCGATTGAGACGCCGGTGAAGTTGAGCGCGGCCGAAGAGGAGCTCCTGCGCCAGTTCGCCGCCGCCCGCGGTGAGCCGGTCGCCGCACCCGGCAGCGGGGGCGACGGGGTGTTCTCCCGTCTCCGCTCCGCCTTCGGCTAAGGGCGTGCCGCCGATGCCATCAGGGTACGAAGCCATCGCCGTGCGCGCCGCGGCGGCGGCCCAGGTCTTCGTCGACGATCCGGCCCAGGCCGTCCTCAGCGACGACGACCTTCACCACCTGGCCCGCGTGCTGCGCCTGCGCGCCGGCGAGGAGGTCATCGCGTCCGACGGTGCCGGCCACTGGGCCCGCACCACCTGGCCCGGCGAGGGAACCAACGCGCTGGCGCCACTGCGTGACGGTTCGGGGCTCGGCGGTGACGGTCGCGTGCAGCTCGAGGCGTCGGCCCACCCATCGCTCACCGTCGCCTTCGCGCCGACCAAAGGGGAGCGCCCCGAGTGGGTGGTGCAGAAGCTGACCGAGTTGGGCCTCGACCGCATTGTGCCCCTGGTCAGCGAGCGCAGCGTGGTGCGCTGGGACGGCGAGCGGGGGGCCAGCGCGGTGGCCCGGCTGCGCCGGGTGGCCCGGGAAGCGGCCGCCCAGTGCCGGCGGGTCTGGCTGCCCGAGGTGACCGAGGTGGTGCATTTCGCCGAGCTGCCCACCTTGGCCGCGGCGGGCGAAGTGGTGCTGGCCCAGCTGAGCGGGGATCGCCCCAGCCGCAGCCAGCGGGTGGTGGCGGTGGGGCCCGAAGGCGGGTGGAGCAGCGAGGAGCTGGGTGGCGGGTTGCCGACGGTCGGCTTCGGTCTCAGCGTCCTGCGGGCCGAGACGGCGGCCGTGACAGCCGGAGCGCTAATGGTCTCCCTCCGGACGGGTACGGTGGCAGCAGTGGGATCGTCGGCGTGACGGGCGAGAAGGCATGGGTGGGCACCAAGGAAGCCGCCGCCCGCCTGGGCATCACCCTGCGCAGCCTGTACCGGTTCATTGACGAGGGTGATCTGGTCGCCTATAAGTTCGGACGGGTGATCAGGCTGAAGGAAGAGGACATCAACCAGTTCATTGAGGCCTGCCGGATCCAGCCGGGCCAGCTGGAGCATCTCTACCCCCCGCTGAAGGGCAGCGACAGCGACGCATGAAGGACTGCCTCTTCTGCGGCATCGTGGCCGGCGACGTGCCGGCCGACATTGTGCACAGCACCGAGACCACCGTGGCCTTCAAGGACATCAATCCGGCGTCGCCGCTCCACGTGCTGGTGGTGCCCCGGCGCCACATCACTGACGCCTCCACCGTCAGCGCCGAGGACGGCCCGTTGCTGGCCGACATGGTGCTGGCCGCCCGGGCCGTGGCCGAGCAGGCCGGGGTGGCCGGACCTGACCGCGGCTACCGGCTCATCTTCAACGTCGGGCCCGACGCCATGAACTCCGTACCCCACCTGCACCTCCATGTGCTCGGTGGCCAACCACTCAAAGGACACTTCGCGATCGCATGACAACCACCACCCACGCCGAATGCCTGGTTCCGGGCAACCACCTGATGGCCGGACTGCTCGGCACCCGTGACGAACTGCTGCGCCAGGTGGAACAGGCCTTCCCCGAGGACCAGATCGCCGTGCAGGGCAACCGGATCACCGTCGACGGTCCCAACTCGGACCAGGTGGTGCGCCTCTTCGACGAGGTGATCCTCCTGCTGCAGTCCGGCCAGGGCCTGGACTCGTCCATCATGGCCCGCACCATCGACATGGTGCGCGACGACATCCGCCCGAGCGAGGTGTTGCGGGCCGAGGTCGTGCGGGCGGCCGGCGGCAAGACGATCCGGCCCAACACGGCGGGACAGAAGCGCTACACCGACGCCATCTCGCAGAACATCATCACCTTCGGCATCGGCCCGGCCGGTACCGGCAAGTCCTACCTGGCCGTGGCCCAGGCCGTGCACGCGCTGCAGAGCCGCCAGGTGACCCGGATCATCCTGACCCGGCCCGCCGTCGAGGCGGGCGAGCGGCTGGGCTTCCTCCCCGGTGACCTGATGGCCAAGGTGGACCCCTACCTGCGCCCGCTGTACGACGCCCTCTACGACCTGCTCGAGCCCGAAGGGGCCCAGCGCCTCCTGGACCGGGGCACCATTGAGGTGGCGCCGCTGGCCTTCATGCGGGGGCGCACCCTCAACAACTCCTTCATCATCCTCGACGAGGCGCAGAACACCACGCCCGAGCAGATGAAGATGTTCCTGACCCGCATCGGCTTCGGCTCCAAGTGCGTGGTCACCGGGGACGTGACCCAGATCGACATCGGCGGCGGCCGCTCGGGGCTCATCGGCCTGGAGCCGGTGCTGGGCGCCGTCGAGGACATCGCCTTCGTCCACCTGACCCGGCGCGACGTGGTGCGCCACAAGATCGTGGCCGACATAGTGGACGCCTACGAGGTGGCGGAAGGGCGGGCGGGATCCGCCCAGTGAGCATCGACGTCTTTGCCGCCGATGAGCAGGAGGACATTCCGATCACGGTGGCCCGCTGGGCCGATCTGGCCAAGCAGGTCCTGATCGCCCGGGGGGTGAAGGGGGAGACCGAGGTCTCGCTCCTCTTCCTGGACGAGGACGCCATCGCCGCCCTGAACGAGCAGTTCCTGGGCAAGAGCGGGCCGACCGACGTGCTGTCGTTCCCCATTGAGGACGAGCCCGGGCCGACCGGCCGGTCGCCTGACTTCGGGGGCAGCGGCCCGGGCGCCTCACCCGAGGAGGGAGCGCTGACCCTGCTGGGCGACGTGGTCATCTGCCCGGCGGTGGCCGCCCGCAACGCCGTCGAGCACGAGGTGTCGCTCGACGACGAGATCGCCCTGCTGGTCGTGCACGGGCTGCTCCACCTGCTGGGCATGGACCACGAAGACGACGCCGAAGCGGAGCGCATGGAGGCGCTGGAGCAGCAGCTGCTCAACCGCTACTACCGGGCCAAGGTGACCGAGGCGTGATCGCCACCGCGGGTTTCCATACCGAGGACGTCGCCCTCATCGTCGTCATCGTCGTCCTCCTGGTGGCGTCGGGCCTGCTGGCCCTGGCCGAGACGGCCCTGGTGCGCATGAACCGGATCAAGGCGAAGTCGATGGTCGACGAGAAGCGCCGGGGCGCTCGCCAGCTGGCCCGCCTGGTCGAGCAGCCGGCCCAGTTCCTCAACCCCATCCTGCTCCTGGTGCTGATCTGCCAGCTGGTCTCAGCCACCCTGGTCGGGGTGGTGGCCGAGCACCTCCTGGGCGGCATCGGCGTGCTGGTGGGTGCCGTCTTCGAAGTCGTGGTCATCTTCGTGTTCTTCGAGGCGGTGCCCAAGAACTGGGCCGTGCACAACCCCGAGCGGGCCGCCCTCTTCACGGCGCCCATCGTCACCACCCTGGTCCGCTTCCCGCCCATCCACTTCGTCTCCTCTCTCCTCATCGGGCTGGCCAACCTGATCATCGGGAGCTCCGGGGAAACCGAGGACGGCATCCGGCCGTCCTACATCACCGACTCCGAGCTCAAGGCCATGGCCGACGTGGCCCACGAGGAGAACGTCATTGAGCACGAGGAGCGCACGTTCATCCACTCGGTCATCGACTTCGGCGACACCGTGGTGCGCGAGGTCATGGTGCCGCGGCCCGACATGGTGGCGGTGGAAGCGGACACCACGGTGACCGGCGCCCTGGAGACGGCGCTGGCCGCCGGCTACAGCCGCCTGCCGGTGCACGAGCAGCAGATCGACGACGTGGTCGGCATCGCCTACACCAAGGACCTAGTGCGGGCCGAACGGGTGGGCAAGGGGGAGCAGCCTGTCCGCAGCAGCGCCCGGGCCGCCGTCTTCATCCCCGAGTCCAAAGAGGTATCCGCCCTCCTGCGCCAGATGCAGGAGGAGAAGTTCCATATGGCCATCGTGGTCGACGAGTACGGCGGCACGGCCGGGCTGGTCACCCTGGAGGACCTCTTGGAGGAGCTGGTCGGCGAAATCGTCGACGAGTTCGACGTGGAGGAGCCCGACGTGGAGCGCCAGCCGGACGGGTCGGTGGTGGTCAGCGCCCGCTATGCCGTGGACGACGCTGACGAGCTGCTCGATGCCGAGCTGCCGCAGGGCGCCTGGGACACCGTGGGCGGCCTCATGCTCGACCTGGTGGGCCGGGTGCCCGACGACGGGGACTCGGTGGAGGTCGACGGCTTCCGGCTCACCGCCCTGGACGTGCGGGGCCGCCGCATCGGGCGGGTGCGCATTGAGCGGGTCGCCCCGGCCGAACCCGTCCCCGCGGACGACTGATCATGCGCTCTGGCTTCGTCGCCGTGGTCGGGCGTCCCAACGTGGGCAAGTCGACCCTGGTCAACCAGATGGTGGGCACCAAGGTCTCCATCGTGTCCTCGCGCCCCAACACCACCCGCCACCGGATCCTCGGCGTGCTGCACCGGCCGGACGCCCAGGTCGTCTTCGTCGACACCCCGGGCATCCACCGTCCCAAAAGCACCCTGGGGGCCCGGCTGAACGAGACGGCCACCAGCGCGCTCACCGACGTCGACATGATCCTGGTCCTGGTCGATGCCACCGCCGCCGTCGGGCCGGGCGACCGCACCGTGCTCGAGCGGTCCCTGCGTGAGATTCAGCGCGGCGACGAGCCGCCGAAACTGGTGGTGGTGATCAACAAGATCGACAAGGCCAGCGGGGACCAGATCCTCGAGCGCCTGCTGTCGGTGAAGGCGGCGGTCGAAGCCATCTTCGACGTGCAATCGGTGGAGTACTTCCCGGTCTCAGCCCGGAGCGGCAAGGGGGTGGAGGGACTGACCGACTACATCGTCGACTCCCTCGAGGAGGGCCCGCCCTTCTTCCCCGATGACGTGGTGACCGACACCCCCGAAGCGCTCTGGGTGGCTGAGCTGGTGCGCGAGCAGCTGTTGGCCAAGACCCACGACGAGCTGCCGCACTCCATCTCGTGCCGGGTCACCGAATGGGAATGGCCGCACATCCGCTGCGAGATCATTGTCGAGCGCGATTCCCAGAAGGGCATCGTCATCGGCAAGGGCGGCGAAGTGCTCAAAGCCGTCGGCATCGCCGTGCGCGAGACGCTCCCCGAGGGGGCCTACCTCGACCTCCACGTCAAGGTGGAGAAGCACTGGCAGGACCGCGACGAGATGCTCAACCGGCTGGGGTACTGAGGCGCGGGCACCCGAATCGCAACCGCGCCACACCTGAGCCGCCACAGCCGCGGCTCACACTGGTTGCATGTTGCACGCCATGGGGACGAAGAAGGTCGCCTCGACCGAGGACCATCGGGAAGAGCCGCTTCGCGAGCTCAAGCCCTGGCGCGAGGTCGGCTGGATCTTCAATGACGGCGGGGCCGTCGTCATTGAACGTCAGAATGACGAGATTCGCATGAGAAACGTGGAGTTCTGATGGTCAGCGGGTTCCGGGCCGACGACCGCACGTCACCCCGGATGTGACAACACGCCCGGCCAGATGACCGGGCGTGTTGCACAAGCTCTGGGCGAGTCCGCCCCACCCTTCGTCGAAAAGGCAATGCATAGGCGTTGCATCAGCCCGGTTGTGGCGTGTACGGCGTATGTGGCGTGGCACCCCGCCTCATCGGTCCAACCTGGCATTGATCTCCTCGGACCGCCCCGTTCGGGCTATTCGGCCAGCGCGTCCTGCAAAAACTGCTCAACCTCGCTCCGCTCCACCGATCGACGCATGGGGGGCAGAGCCGCCAGCAGCACGCCCCGGTAGGACGCCGTGGCCAGGCGGGAGTCCAGCACGGCCACCACACCCCGGTCCTCGGCACTGCGGATGAGGCGTCCCGACCCCTGGGCCAGCAGCGTGGCGGCCCGGGGCAGGTCGACCACGGAGAAGGCCCGGCTACCGGCCCGGGCCCGGCGCGCCTGGAGCAACGGGTCGTCGGGGCGCGGGAAGGGAAGCCGGTCCTGGGTCAGCAGCGAGAGCGCGCGTCCTGGGATGTCGACGCCCTGCCAGAAGCCCATGGTGGCGAAGAGGCACGACGTCTCGTCCTGGGCGAACTGCTCCAGCAACCGCCCCTTGGGCAGCTCGCCCTGCAGGAGCAACGTGTAGGGCAGGTCGGGAGCCAGGGCCACGGCGGCCGCCTCGGTGGCCCGACGGCTGGTGAAGAGGGCCAACGTGCGCCCACCCGCCGCCGCGATCAACAGGGCGAGTTCCTCGTGCAGCGCCGCCTCCGCCTCGGGCGCCCTCCGGTCGGGCAGGTGGCGGGCCACGTAAAGGAGGGCGTGGGCGCGGTAGTCGAACGGGCTGCCCACGTTCAGCTCTTCGGTTTCGAAGTTGCGCAGTCCGATCCGGTCCACCAGCAGCGGCGGCACGGTGGCGCTGGTCATCACCGCGGTGACCTCGCCCCACAGGGAAGCCGAGAGCACCGGCCCCACGTCGATGGGGGAGAGGCGGAACCGCACATTGCGCCGGGTGCCGTCGACCCAGGCCACCTCGCCGTCCCGCCGGGCCACCAGGCGCTGCAGGTCATCGGTCAGATGGGTGGCCGCGTTAATGGTCCGGGTCTTGCGGCTGCTCCGGTCGGCGTCGGCGTTGCCCTCGGAGAGCAGCGAGGACTGGATGCCACCGCGCCGCAGGGCACCGGTGACCCGGCTGGCCAGGTCGGCCGCCCGGCCCAGCAGCTCGGCCAGCTCGCGGTCGTCGACCGGTGGCTCGGCATCGTCGTGCAGGACACGCGTCCCGACCCGATCGGCCAGCAGCGCCCCCAATTGGTCGCCCGCCGTCTGCAGCGACGTCAACAGGTCGGCGTCGCGCTCCTCCACCAGCGAACGGGCCGAGACGGCCAGGGACCGGAAGCGGCCCGGGGTGACCTCGACCCCCAGGGACGAGGTCATGACCTCCTCCAGCTCGTGGGTCTCGTCGAACACCACCACGTCGTGCTCGGGCAGCACGGCCCGGCCGCTGGCCAGGTGGGCCCCGTACAGGTGGGTGTTGACCACGATCACGTCGGACGCCGCCGCCTGGTCCCGGGCCGCCTCGGCGAAGCAGCGGTTGCCCGAGGGGCAGTTGAAGGCGCCCGGGCACTCCCGGGGCCCGACACTGACCATGTTCCACGCCCGCACGCTGGGCTCAAAGCTCAAGTCGCCCCGGTCACCGGTGGTCGAGGTCTCCGACCAGGCCAGCAGGGTGCGCACCTCGTCGACCAGGCCCTCCGGTGCCGCACCCGCCGCACCAGCGCCGCCCGCCCCACCCGCACCCGCGCCCGCCGCGCCCGCCGCAGCCCCCCCGTCACCCTCGGCCGGCTCGACCTCCTCGCTGCCCCGGTCGCTGCCCCGGTCGCTGCCCCGGTCGGCCCCCAGCTCGGGCTGGATCCCCCCGGACCCCACCTCGGCCACCCGCTGGCGGCAGATGTAGTTGCTCCGCCCCTTCAGGACGGCGTAGGAGAACGACTGCCCCAGCCCGGCCTCGACCAGGGGCAGGTCCTTCTCGGCCAGCTGGTCCTGGAGGGCTTTGGTGGCCGTGGCCACCACCACTTTCTTGCCGCTGAGCACGGCCGGCACCAGGTAGGCCAGGGACTTGCCCGTCCCTGTCCCGG
>DASZMA010000129.1:0-36782 GCA_035552095.1 Acidimicrobiales bacterium
TCATGCCCAGGGCCAGCGCCCGCTCGGCTGACATCCGCTCGTGCCGGCCGACCAGGGCCATGCGCAGCACGGCCTCGAAGGGCATGCGGCGGGCCAGCCCGATGAGCTCAAAGGCCGCCACTTGGCCCACCGAGACGTGGGTGTCGAGGAAGGTGGCACCCGACGAGACGATCACGATGTCGGCGTCAGCCACGAAGTGCAGGCCACCACCGGCACAGACGCCGTTGACGGCCGCGATGATCGGCTTCCAGACGCCGTTGTGCCAACCGGTCAGGCGTAGCTCGGCACGACGGGTCCGGCCGGACTGCGTGCGCAACGCGTCAGGGTTGCGGTTCAGCTGGACCACATCGAGACCGGTCTGAAACGCCTTCCCCTCCCCGGTGTTGACGATGACCCGGACGCCCGGATCGGCGTTGAGCTCGCTCCAGGCCGCTTCCAGCTCGTCGAGCATGGCGGCGTCCATGGCGTTCCCGGCCTCGGGCCGGTTGAAGATGAGCCATCCGACCGGGCCGTGCCGCTCCACCAGCAGTGTCTCGTAGGGGCTCAACTTCGAGGTACGTCCTTCCAGGGCACGGCTGCATAGGGGTCGGGCTCCCGCGGCAGCCCCAGCACGCGCTCCCCCAGGATGTTCTTGTTCACCTCGGTGGTGCCACCTTCAATGGTGTTGGCCCGGCTGCGCAGCATCCCCCGAACCTCATGAGGCAGCGACGACCCGTAGTCGCCCAGCTCACCCGGCCAGGCCGTGGCCGCCATTCCCAGCACGTCGGTGGCCGCCAGCTGAATCCGCTGGTTGAGCTCGCCCTGGTGCACCTTGCCCACCGAACTCTCGGGCCCGGGGGACTTCCCGGCCCGCAGCTGTCCCCGCACCCGCAGGTTGGTCCATTCGCGTACGCGCTCTTCGCAGTACAGGCGCATGATCGCATCCCGCCGCACCGGATCGCTCCAGCCGCCCGGCGCGCCCTGGCCGCTCTTCTTCTGAGCCAGCCGGATCAGATAGCCCACACCGGAGCCACCGATGCGGTCGACCCCACCGGAACCGGCGCCCGAGACCATCTGACGCTCGCCGGAGAGTGTGGCGTTGGCCACCTTCCACCCGGACCCGACCTCCCCCACGCGGCAGGCGTCAGCCACCCGGGCCCCGTCGAGGAAGACCTCGTTGAAGTCGACCTCACCGCCGAGGTGGCGCAGGGGTCGCACCTCCACACCGGGCTGGTGCAGGTTGATGAGGAAGTAGGTCAGTCCCTTGCGCTTGGGCGCGTCGGGGTCGGTGCGGGCCAGCAGGACGGCCCAGTCCGACAGATGGGCCCAGGTCGTCCACACCTTCTGCCCGTCGATGACCCACTCCTCCCCGTCACGCTGGGCCCGGGTGGCCAGAGAAGCCAGGTCGGATCCGGCGCCGGGTTCGGAGAACAGCTGGCACCAGACCTCCTCGTTGCGCACGATGGGCGGCAGGAAGCGCCGTCGCTGCTCCTCGCTGCCGTGGGCGAAGAGGGCGGGTGCGGCCAGATTCAATCCGAGCGGATTGAGCCGGCCCAGATTGAAGGGTCGCAGTTCTTCGTCGACCCGCCGGGCCACCTTCGGCGCCAGATCAAGGCCGCCGTACTCCCTGGGCCAGGTAGCGGCCACCAGACCGGAGCGACCGAAGACCGGATACCAGGCTTCGTACTGCGCCCGGGTCCTTACCTCCCGCACCGCCGCCGCCCCACCCCGGCGGCCCGCGTCAACCCAGGCCGGCGGCACTTCAGCAGCCACCCACCGCTGAACGGCGGCCACCACCTCATCGGCCGGGGCGTCGGGTGCCACCGCAAGGAGTCCGGTCGACCTGAACTCGCCCATGGCGCCTAGCGGCCTTTGAAATCGGGCGAGCGTTTCTCGCGGAAGGCAGCCAGCCCTTCCCGGAAATCCTTGCTGCGCGAGGACACCTCCAGCGCCAGTGCCTCGTTGGTGAGCGCCGTGGCCAGGTCGCCGGTCCCGCCGGTGTGCAACAACCACTTCGACAGGCCGAGCGAAACGGTTGGTCCCGACGCCAATTCGGCCACTAACGCCTCTGCCGCCGCACCGAGGTCGGACGTCGGCACGGCGCGGTGCACCATGCCCCACTCGGCCGCTTCGAGGCCTGTCACCGTGCGCCCCAGCAGGATCATCTCTCTGGCCCGCACCTCGCCCACCCGTCGGGGCAGCAACCAGGTCGCCCCGCTGTCGGGGGTGAATCCCCGTTGGGTGAAGGGCTCCCACAGGGTGGCGTCCTCCGCCACCAGGGCGAAGTCCGACGCCAGCACGAGCTGCAGCCCCAGCCCGGCCGCCCAGCCACGAACGACCGAGACCACAGGGACCTGGACCGAGAGCATGAGGGGAATCAGCCGGTGGGACTGGGTGGGCAAGCGGCGTTGAATACTCCCCACCCGCGGTGAGGGGGCGTCCAGGTCAGCGTTGCGAGCGACGATGTCGAAACCGCCGCAGTAGTGGTCGCCTTGGCCCGAGATCACCACGACGCGGACCGATTCGTCCGTGGCCACCGCGTCGAAGACGTCGCTGAGCGCCTCCACCACAGTGTCGGTGATGGCGTTGCGGCGGGCCGGCCGGTTCAGGACGACGCGCACCACTCCGTCGTCCTGGGTCAGCTCGAGGCCGTCGACCTCAAAGTCATCCGGGTTCATTGACGCTCGTATCCGGCGGCAATGGCGTCGAGTGCGCCCTGGAGATCGGTGGCCCCACCCGGCGGGTCGGGCAGGCGCACCGGGCCCCGCTCCCGACTCGGCAGCAGGACCGTGGCGTGACCGGGGGTGGTGACCTCGCCCCGCTGGTTGGTGGCCCACAATTCGAGATCCACCGCCGGGCGATCCCCGGCCGCCAGGTACGTGCGTTCCACCCGACCGCCCAGCCACTGCGTATCACCGACATAGTTGAATTTGCGGAACTCGCAGTCCAACTTCCACAGCCAGGCGTCGTCGCCCATCCAATCCGTGCACAGGTGGATGAGCCACGTCTCGCGCATGCGCCCGTAGTCAAAGGTGGTGGGATTGCCGCTGCGACGGGCGAACTCGGGATCCCAGTGCACCCGCTGCATCACATCGGGCACGTTGAGCTCGTCGCGGTGGAAGAACCGCGGCATACGCTGCCGATTCTGCGCGCCGAGCCGCAGCGGCTTGACGCCGTAGAGGCCCATCCCCATGCCGACATGCCAGCAGACCATGTCGGTCACCGTCAATGGTCCTTTGACCATCGGCCCGATCTCGTCACCGACGGCCACGTCCTCCCACCACCGGGGCTCGGGGCCGCGGGGCGACTCGGCCAGATACTGCGCCTCAATGCGCTCTATGTCCGCATCGGCATAGGGAGCGATCGCAGTCGTGTCGTACTTCTTGCGCTGACGGGCCTTGGTCCGCTCGGTCCGGATCATCAGGCGCAGTTGGGCCGAGAGCAGCGAACCCCCGTCGTCCCGGAACACCTGCGCCGTCCACTCATGCACCGCCCGCTCGGCGAACTCACTGGGCTTGTCGAGCACGCCGACCAGCGCATTGCGCCGGTACACCCGATGATCCGGGCGAAGGGGGGCCCACCATTCCCGGACACTGGCCGAGTAGAACGCATGGACGCCGCGCAACGGGTCGCCCTTCATGAGCTCGCGCTGATCGATCGGGACGGCGGAGATCTCGTCCTCGCCGATCAGGGTGTCCCCGCCGACCAGGGGCGGTGGGGCGATGAGCCCTTCCCAGCGGGTGGCCGCGGCATAGTCGGCATCGCACCAGAGGGGGTTGTCGTCCCCATAGGCCACTGCCACATGGCGAAAGTCATCTGGTCCGGGCCGGAAGTAGTGCGGGGGCAGCGGGTGGGGCTCGGGAATGCCGATGCGGGCCCGCAGACGGTTGATCCCGTCGTCGGTAATCGTCCCGTCACCAGCCATCTGTCCCCCTCGGCCCTGCGTCTGACCCCGCCCGGCAGAGGCTAGCGGTCGATCCGAACCCGGCGCTCAATCGCATATTGAATATTTGATTATATCTGGGTCCCAGGGGACCGCCTGAACGGTCCTGGAGTCCCCCATTGGGGACCACTCGGGGCAGGAAGCCCTTCCTCTCCGCCCGAACCAGGAGCGGCGGGCCGGTCCGAGGTCCCGCCCTCCCGCCCGCGGTGACGGGCACCCGGGCACGTTGAGCTGGCGGCACATCGCATATGATATGGAAATGGCGCCGTCCTCCGTTGGTCCGAACAAGGCCGAGGCCGAGGTGGCGGACCGGGACGGGCAGATCGTCCGCACCAGCAGCGGCGAGCAGATCGCCTCGCACATCCGATGGCTCATCTTCGATGGGTCGCTGCGGCCCGGCATGCGGGTGCCCCAGGATGCCATCGCCCGCAATCTGGGCGTCAGCCGGATCCCGGTCCGCGAGGCCCTCATCGTCCTGGAGCGGGAAGGGTGGGTCACGATCGAAATGCATCGGGGCGCCTTCATCAATGCGCTCGACGAGCAATCGGTCCACGACCACTACGAGCTCTTCGGGCTGCTCTATGGCTTCGCGGCCAGACGCGCCCTGGCCCGGGCGACGCCCGGGCTGGCTGATCGCCTGGCCGAAATCCAATCCGCCTTTGCCAACGCCACCGATCCGGACGAACTACGTCGACTGTCGATGAGCTTCAACGGGACCATTGTGGAAGCGGCCGCCTCTCCCCGCATCAACGTGCCGCTCCGGGCGATGTCCGCGCTGGTGCCGGGAAGCTTCTTCGCCTCGGTGCCGGGGGCGATCGACGTGGAGAAGAAGGGACTGGCGGCCATTGTCCGCGCCATGCAGAAGGGTGACGGGGAGAAGGCGTCGGCCGAGTACCTCAAGATGATGGGGACGGTCGGGGACGCGGTGGTGCAGCTCTTCAAGGAGCGCAACCTGTTTGATCCGCCTGTCGCCGCCACCTGAATCCACCCAGCGTCGGATCGGCAACCCAACGTGGCCACGCACCCGTTCCGCGACGTGGCCATCGCCGGCGTCTACAACACCCCGCAGGCCCGTCACCTGCCGGGCCACGACTCGACCTCCATCGCCCTGGCCGGAGCCGTGGGCGCCTTGGCCGATGCCGGCATCCCGCCCGAGCAGGTCGACGGCATCGTCGGTCCCGCCAGCGCCGAGATCGTGCTTGAGCTCGGTCTCGGCCCGTGCACCCGGCGACCAAGTGGGCTCGGCATCCCGGCCTTCCTGGACGCGGCCGCGCTGATCACCACCGGCCAGTGCACCGTGGTGGTCGTGGCCGCCGGTGGGGCCGGCGTGCACACCGACCCGGCGACCACCGCGCCGTGGACACGACCAATGAACGAGTTGGTCGTCGGCTACGGGCTGTTCACCGCGGCCGAGTTCGCCCTCATGGCCCGCCGGCACATGCTGACCTATGGCACCACGGCCGAGCAGATGGCCACCGTGGCGGCCACCATTCGCAACAACGGCCACGTCAATCCCGAGGCGATCTACTTCAACCGTGGTCCGTTCAGCGCGGCAGACATCGTGGCATCGCGCATGGTGGCCGACCCCTTCCACCTGTTGGACTGCGCCACCACATCGGAGGGCGGTTGCGCCATGGTGCTGGTGGCGGCCGATCGGGCGGCGGATGGCCCGGCGCCCATCTGGATCCTCGGGGGCGCCAGTGACTCCTTCGGGCCGGCCTACATGGTGCCGCCGGTATGGGACTTCCAGCCGCGTCCGGGCGGCGACACCTTCGGCCGGGTCGGCCGGCGAGCCGCCCGCCGGTCGTTCGCCATGGCCGGACTGTCGCCCGACGACGTGGATGTGGCCGAGCTCTACGACCCCTTCTCCTTCGAGATCATCCGTCAGCTCGAGACCTTCGGGTTCTGTCCTGACGGCGACGGCGGTGCCTTCGTCAGCGAGGGCAACATCTCACCCGAAGGACGGCTGCCCGTCACCACCGACGGCGGCACCATGTCGTTCAGCCATGCCGGGATCAGCGCCCAGCAGCTGCAACGGGTCATCCGGGCCACCCAACAGCTGCGCGGGACCTGCGCCACCCGCCAGGTGTCAGGGGCCGAGGTGGCCCTGGCCTCCAACGGCGGCGCCGGCGCCCTCTTTTGCGACGTCGTGCTGCTCGGCCGGGAGCGGCCGTGAGTGTGCTCCAACCCCAGGCGCCGGGGATCCCGGCCCCCTACCCCAGCGTCCGCAGCCAGCCCTACTGGGACGGCTGCCGGGAGGGCCGCCTGCTGTACCAACGCTGTTCGACCTGCGGCTCGGTGGGGCTGCGGCCGGCCAGCCTCTGCAGCTCCTGCCGGGGATCGTCGTTGACCTGGGAGGAGAGTGCCGGGCTCGGCTCCCTCTACAGCTGGACGGTGGTCTGGCGCCCTCCGGCGCCGTCCTTCGCCGTGCCGTACGCGCCGGCCATCGTCTGTCTCGACGAGGACTACTTCCTCATGACGGCCGTGGTCGGCTGCGAGCCGGACCAGCTCCACGAAGGCCTGCGCTTGGCGGTCGAATTCCACCCGGCGTCGGGCACCATCACCCTGCCCTACTTCTCGCCCCGCCCGGCTTAGGCCCGGTCAGCATTGTAGATAATATGCAATTCATGAACGGGGGCCGCCATGAATGAGAAGGTCTACATCCACGAATTCATCGACATCATCGGCCACAACCGGGGCCGTTACATGTACCACATGACCGCCAACTGGAGCCCGGCCGCCCTGGAGGATCGCCACCAACTCTGCTTCGGGGTGTGGGGGGTGGTGGGCAGCACGGGCCGCTGGCCCCAGGTGGTGAACATCTGGGAGGAGGACGGGTTCGAGGGACTGGCTCGCTCGTTCGGGCACGAGCTCGGACACCGCGACCTGCAGGACCCCAAACTGGCGGCGTGGTGGGCCGCCGCCGCCTCGCTGCGAGCGGGCGGGCTGGACCGCATTCTGGTGCCGGCGCCGTGGATGCCGACGATTGAGGAGACCTGCGCCCAGGGGACCAGCGGGGCGGTCTACGCCCATGAGCTGGTCCGGGTGCCCCGGGGAACCGCTCAGCAGTATCTAGAGACAGTGCGCCAGGAAGCGCAGCCGACCCTGGAGCAGTTCGGCTGGGTACTCACCGGGGCTTGGGAGACCGCACTGGGCGACGACAGCGAGTGCATCCTGCTCTGGGCCATTCCGACGTGGGAGCAGTGGGCGGCCCGCGAGCAGGCCCGGCGCAGCAATCCCGCCCTGGTCAGGTGGGAAACCCGCCACCTGGCCATCACCGAGCGGAGCGAACGGATCCTCCTGGTGGACTCCGCCCTCTCCCCTATGCGGCTGGGACGGCAGCCCGCCCGCAGCGACCGCACCGAGGACTGGAACGAATAGAGCGGATAGTCAGCCCGCCCCGGGGAGGCCGGCGATCAGCTCCCGCCGCAGCACCTTGCCCACCTCGCTCCGGGGCAGCGCGTCGAGGAAATGAAAGGCCACCGGGACCTTGTACGCCACCAGGTGCTCCCGGCACAGTTGCGCCAGCTCCTCGGGCGTGGCCGACCCCACGACGAAGGCCACCGGGACCTCGCCCAGCCGAGCATCGGGCACGCCCACCACGGCCGCGTCTGTCACCTGGCCCGATAAGCACAGCACCTCTTCAACCTGGCCGGGAAAGACCTTGTTGCCGCCCCGGTTGATGACGTCGCCCACCCGACCCTCGACCCACACGAAGCCGGTGTCGTCCACCCGGGCGTAGTCGCCGGTCCGCAGGTAGCCCTCGCCGTCGATCCGATCGTCCAGGCGCTCGCCGTCGGCGTAGCCCGACGCCATGCGCGGCGGCCGGACCAGCAGCTCCCCTACCGTCCCCGGTGGCACCACCTCGCCGTCGGGTGCGACCACCTTTATGGCCACCCCTGGGTGCGGTCGCCCGACGGCGCCCACCTGATCGGGGTGTTCGCGCGCGTCGGCCGCCGTCCACCCGATGACTTCACCGATTTCGGCCTGCCCGTACCCGTTGAGCACGGTCACCCCGAACTTGTCGGTGAACCGTCGGGCGGCCAGGGGCGAGAGGGGTGCGGTGATGCTCCGCACGTAACGCAACGGTGAGAGATCGGCCACGTCCGGATCGTCGGCCAGCATGACCAGCGCCGGCGGCGGGAGCACCGTCGAGCGGATGGCGAAACGGGCGACGAGGTCGGCGAACTCAGTGGTCGAAAACCGATCCATCAACACCAGCGGTGCCCCGGCCCGCAAGCCGAATAGGACGTTGTAGATGCCGGCGTTGAGGGCGAGCGAGACGGGGACGAGGTTGGGCGACGGCCGGCGGTCGGGATCGGCCGGCCTGCCCCGCAAGGGCCCGAGCACCCGGTCCAGCAACTCGAGATAGCCCGAATGGGATTGGAGAATGGGCCTCGGCTGTCCGGTGGTGCCCGAGGTCCAGGTGACGAAGGCCACATCCGGCTCGTACGAGGTGGCGGCGCCGGCGAAGGCGCGCACCCCTTCGACGTCGATGACGGCGGCGGGCGCCACGGCGGCGACGACCCGTTCGGATTCGGCCCGGGGCTGACGGGCATTGCTCGGCACGAAGACGGCCCCGGCCAGCCAGACCCCGAACATGGCGGTGATGAAGTCGGGACCGTTGGGCAGCTCGACGATCACGGCCTGCCGGGCTTGCACGCCGGCGCGGCGGAGCTGTTCGGCCACGGCCGTCGCGCCGGCCCGCATGGCACCGGCCCCGACGTCACGTTCCGAGGTGCTGACCAGCACGTCCCCGTCGGCCCAGGGATGCTCCATCAGCAGGGCGGACAGGTTCGACGCTGGCGTCATTTAAGAACTTGGGTCGTTGGAGGGCCACTCCGGCCGGAAGTAGCCACCGAAACGCAGCTCGCCGCCGCGCAGTTCGCGGATAGTCAGGAAGTCACCCTTGTACCCCTTGCGGTCGCCCGGGCCGAACTGGATGTAGGTCGAGGGACCACCGTTGGTGGCCGGCATCCAGCGGATGCGCTCTATCCCATCCTTGACCTGACGCGGTGCGGGTATGGCTGCGTTGGCGATCCCGTGTATGGCCACACGGGCGGTGTCATAGGCCAGGGCGACGACCACGTTCCCGGTGGAGCGGTTGAACCGTTTTTCGAAGCGCTGCCGCATGGCGTTGTAGTTCGGGTTGGCCCCGTCCTCGCCGAGCTGGTCGATGCCGTGCCAGCCTTCGAGCCCCTCGCCCCAGCGGTTCTTGTTGGAATAGAACATGAAGGCGGTGCCCATAATGCGGGGGGGATCCCATTCCAGCGCCTTGAGCGCCGGGCCGAAATGGAAGGCGGCGTAGCCGTAGCCCCCGTAGTAGAGACCCTCCGTGCCCGACTCCTTCATGGCCGCCAAGTGGTCGCCCAAGTTGCTCGGGTTGGGCTCGAGCTTCACCTCCCGGGTGATGGTCAGTCCGAGCCGGATGGCCTCGTCGCGGAAGTAGTCGGCGTAGTCGCGTCCCGACGAGCCGGCCTCCCAGAAGAGGCCAACGTTGCGCAATCCCTGCTGGTAGAGCCAGTTGGCGCAGATCACCCCTTCGGTCGGGATGTCCCCGTTGGCCACCGTGAAGCAGTATTCCGACGCGAAGCGGTGGGCCCCGGTCCACCCGATGCAGGCGACCCCGAGCTCATTGGCCGTCTCCTGGAGGACCAGTGAGTTGTCCGAGATCATGGGGCCGAGCACGACCACGCAGCCCTGGTCGACCAACCAGCGGTACCCGTCGATGACCTTCTTGTAGTTCTCCCGGGGCAGCCCGCGGGCGTCGGCGATGATCAGTTGCACCGGAGAGCGGGCCCACACCCCCTCGTTCAACGCATCCTCCAGGGCCAGGATGGTGGGATCGATCCAATCGGCCAGCAGCTGGTTGAGGTCCATGTCGATCAGGATCCCGATCTTCACCGGCTCGAAGGCGTCGCCCTGGGTGGCCACGCCCCGGGTGGGGGGGTAGATGGTGATCCCCTGCACGGCCTGGTCGCTGGCCGAGCCGCCGCCCTCGTACCAGGCCTTGCCCTCGCCGCCCTCCCCTTCGAGAAAGCTGCGAGTGCCGTAGGTCACCGATGACACGGCCCGATCGGGTTGGGCGATCCCCAGATCGACGGGCTCGGGGAAGAGGCGCTCGACGTAGTCGAATGAATCGGGCACGAGAAATCCTTTCGAACGGGCTCCACGCCAGCAGCGCGTCGCTCGGCCGGTGATTGTAGATCATATGCACTTTGGCTCCGGCGGTCTTCTTACGCCGGTGGGCCGAGCTGGGGTCGCCGGGAAGCCCGAAGCCGCTGTGAACGGTCAGCCGACGCGGCTGATGACCTCGGAGCCGAAGGCACGGAGCGTCTCCGGTTCGGCGAAATCGGTCAACCAGACATAGAACCGCTCGACACCCTGCTGCCGGTAGCCCTTGAAGACGGTCACCAGTTCCTCACCCGAGCCGACCGTCCGCGCCGTTGGGCCCATCCATCCGAACCGACGTTGGGCGGTGTCGACGATGGCCGGGCGGTCCGCCCCGTCCGGCACGAAGGTCACCATCTGCTGCAAGGACATCCGGGCCGCGCCGATGAGCGGCCGGCACGCCTCCAACCGGTCGATGTGGTGGGCCGGGAGGTTCCACCAGGTGGCGAATTCCTGGACCACCCGCAAGGTGGCGGGACCGGTGCCCCCGACGATCACCGGGATGGGTCGGGTCGGGGTGGGCCGTTGGCGGGCATTCGCCAATTGGTGGAACTGCCCGTCGTAGCTGACCGCTTCCCCGGTCCAGAGCAGTTTGAGGACCTCGAGGGTCTCACGGAGTCGGGCCGAGCGTTCGGCCGCGTTGGCCTGGCTGAGGCCGAACGTCCTCAGCTCACGCGGGGTGGAGCCCGAGCCAATAGCCAGCTCGTAGCGTCCCTCGGAGAGGTGGTCGAGCGTCACGGCCTGGCGGGCGAGCACGGCCGGATGCCGGAAGGAGTCGCACAGCACCAGATGCCCTATGACCAGGCGCCGGGTCCGGGCGGCGAGCCAGGCGGCGGTGGTCATCGCTTCGAACATCGGCTGATCTTCGGCCTGGGGTGGCGCCAGGTGGTCCATGAGGGCCACCCCGGCGAACCCCGCCTCCTCCGCCGCCTGGGCCCGATCGACCAGACCATGCGGCGAGAGACGCATCTGGGGCAGGAAGAGGTGGAACTCGGGTGGACTCACGTCACGATCGCCCACGTTGGTCGCCTCGGGCCGCCATCAGCTCCCGGTCGTCGCCGGCCGATGCGAACAGCAGGGACACACTGTCGGTCAGGTAGTCGTACAGATCGACCGTGGAGAGTCGCCCGGCCGACCACGAACGCAGGAGGCTGTCGAAGACGGCACTGGCGGCGCGAATGATGCGTTGGGCGTGCGCCGGTTCGAAATCCTGCAGGATCTCCAGGTAGACACCCCGGGTGGCCTGGTCGAGCCGCAGCAGGATCTCGGTGGCGAAGGGATCAGACGACATCTGGAGGGTGGACACCAGACGAGCCAGTTGCGGCTGATGCTGAAAGGCCCGCACTGAACGGTGGAGCGCTTGGGTCAGCTGCTCCTGCGGCGTGGCTCCGTCCAGCGGATGATGGGCCAAGCTGGCGCGCAGTGTGGCCGCCCACTGCACCAGCACTTCGGCGAACAGGTGCTCCTTGGAAGAGAAGTAGTTGTACAGCGTGCCCAGGGCCACGCCGGCCTCTTCGGCCACGTCCTTGACCTGAATCTGGGCGTAGTCGCCCCGGCGCAACAGGGCCAGGCCGGCGTCAATCGCCCGTTGGCGACGCTCAGCCTGGGCGCCGGTCAAGACGGCCTGCGCTAACGGCCCGGTCATCTCACCTCCAGTGCTGCGATCTCGGATGCGGGGAGGGCCTCTCGACCACTTCTAGAATCACAATCTAGCTCAATAGATCCTTGTAAATGGCCATTATTGACACTCAATTGAAATAAGGTTCTATCATAGGTCCATGACCGTACTCACCGCCCAAGGCGATGCCGTGGCTCTGCCGGACGGGATCGTCGGCCACGCCTTCGACTCCGACAACCACTACTACGAGGCCACCGACGCCTTCACCCGCCACATCGAGCCGGCCATGGCGAAGCGAGCGATGCAATGGGCCGAGGTCAACGGGCGGCAACGACTGCTGGTCGGCGGGCAGATCAACCGCTTCATCCCCAACCCGCTGTTCGACCCGGTGGCCAAGCCCGGCAGCCTGGACGAGTACTTCCGGGGACGCAACCCCCACGAGAAGGACATGCGCGCGCTCTTCGGCGACCTCGAACCGATCCGACCTGAATACCGGTCGCGGGACGCCCGACTCGCCGTCATGGACGACCAGGGGCTGGCCGGTTGCTTCCTCTTCCCCACCTTGGCCGTCGGCATGGAGGAATCGCTCTCCCATGACCCGCCCGCGCTCGTGGCCGCCTTCCGCGCCTTCAACCGCTGGCTCGACGAAGACTGGGGCTTTGCCTACCAGGAGCGGATCTTCGCCGCCCCGCTGATCACCCTGGTCGATCCGGACGCCGCGGTGGCCGAACTCGAATGGGCCCTCGGGCGCGACGCCCGGGTGGTGTGCGTCAAGGGTGGGCCCGTGCGGACGGCCACCGGCCGCACCTCTCCGGGTGACCGTCGTTTCGACCCGTTCTGGGCCCGGGTCAACGAAGCCGGGGTGACGGTGGGCATCCACTCGGGCGACGCCGGCTACAGCCGTTACCTGGACGACTGGGAGCCCACCGGAAGCTTCGAAGCGTTCCGCCATACCCCCTTGCGCCAGGTGCTCTCGGCCGACCGTCCGCCGTACGAGACGATGGCCGCGCTGATCTGCCAGGGCATCTTCGACCGCTTTCCGCGGGTCCGGGTGGCCAGCATTGAAGCCGGTGCCCAGTGGGTGCCGATCCTGGCCAAGAAGCTCAAGAAGGCCTACGGGCAGAACCCGTCCGGGTTCGCGTCAGACCCCGTGCAGACCTTCCGGGACCACATATGGGTCGCGCCGTTCTACGAGGACGACCTCTCGGAAATCCGGGACGTACTGGGCCTCGACCAGATGCTCTTCGGCTCCGACTGGCCGCACGCCGAAGGACTGACCGATCCACTGTCCTTCGTCAGCGATCTGCGCCGGTGCAACTTCAACGACGACGAGATCCGCACCATCATGGTGGACAACGCCCTCTGCCTGATTGAGCCGGCGCCGCGCCCCTGATCCTCAGGCGAAGTCCGAGCCTCCGTCGATGTTGACGTCGGCTCCGGTCATGTAGGTGTTGGCCCGGGAGCAGAGAAAGGCGATGAGCGGCCCGATCTCGCTCGGGTCGCCCGCCCGCCCCAGCTGGGCGGGATGGCCGAAGTCCTCCCGGATCACCCGCATGGCGTCCACCAGGCTGTCGGCGTCCACCCGCCGCTCCGCCGGCAGGGCGCGCAGGTAGGACTTCATCCCCTCGGAAAGGAACGACCCGGGTGACACCGTGTTCACCAGTATCCCGTCGGGCGCGAGGGAGGCCGACAGGTTCTTGCTGAGGCTGGTCAGCGCCGCCTTGGCCGCCGTATAGGCCACCAGACCGTTGGACTGTCGCTTGGTCGAATGGGCCGAGAGGTTGACGACGCGGGCCCACGGCGCCGAGCGCAGCAGGGGGAGGGCGGCCCGCACGCAACGCGCCGCGCTGAGGACGCCGATATCGAAGGTGGCGTGCCACTGCGCGTCATCGATGTCGTCGAACTCCCCGATCCCGACCTCGACCGGACCGGCGGCGTTCACCAGCACGTTGAGCGAGCCCCACCGTTGGCCGACCGTGCGCACGGCGCGTTCCACCCCCTCTGACGAGGAGAGGTCGACGGCGATTCCGAACGCGTCGGGTGCCCCGGCGGCCCGTAGAGCATCGACGGTCTCGTCAATGGTCACCTGCGTCCGGGCCAGCACGGCCACCCGGGCACCCTCCCCGGCCAGGCTCTCGGCGGCCGCCCGCCCCATCCCCTTGGAGCCGCCGCTCACGATGGCCGCGGCGCCGGTCAGCCCGAGATCCACTAGTTCGCGCCCAGGTAGCTCTCGACCAGCCGCGATTGGATCTCCTGGGGCGTACCGGCGTGGGCCACCGTCCCGTTCACCATGATCACGGCCTCGGTGGCCAGCGCCAGCGCGGCGTCGGCATACTGCTCGACCAGCACCACGGTGAGGTTCTCAGTACGGGCCAGCTCTCCCACCAGGGTGTAGAGCTCCTCGACGATGAGGGGAGCCAGTCCCATGGAGATCTCATCGAGCAGGAGCACCTTGGGCTCGGTATAGAGGGCACGGGCCAGCGCCAGCATCTGCTGCTCGCCCCCGGAAAGGTCCCCGGCCAACTGACGTCGTCGCTCGGCCAAGCGCGGGAACCGTTCATAGGTCCGATCGGCCAGTTGGCTGAGCGCCAACGAGCGGCCGCGGTACGTGCACATCATCAGGTTCTCGGCGACGGTCAGGTTCGGAAACACGGCCCGACCCTCGGGTATGGCGCAGATGCCTTGACGAGCCAGGCTGTCCGATCCCACCTTCTTGATCACCTGGCCCCCGATGCTCACCTGTCCCGAGGTCGGGGCCATGCGACCGCTGAGCACCTTGAGCAGCGTCGACTTCCCGGCCCCGTTGGGCCCGAGCAGGGCGCAGACCCCACCGGCGGCCACGGCCAGGGTGACGCCGTGTACCACCTCAATGCGCCCGTAGGCGGCGTGGACGTCGGATACCGCAATCATGGGTTCGGCGCGGTCGACCGGCGGGGTGGCCACCGAGATCGGCACTGCCCTTGCCCCTCCCTGCGTTGCCCCTCCCTGTGAGGCTGGCCCGGCAGGAGTCCCGAGGTACGCCGCTTGGACCGCCGAGTCGGCCCGGACGTCAACAGGATCCCCGCTGGCGATGACCTCGCCGTAGTCGAGCACGGTGAGGCGCTGGCATATGCCATGGACGAGGGAGAGGTCGTGTTCAACCAGGAGCACCGCCATGCCACTGGCGGCCAGTTCGGCCAGGACGGCCCCGAGCGCCGTCGTCTCTGCGGCATCAAGTCCAGAACTGGGCTCGTCCACCAGCAGCACCGAGGGCGATGTGGCCAAGGCCCGGGTCAGCTCTACCAGGCGGGCCGTCCCGGTGGGCAGGGCGTCGGCCAGCTCGCCGGCGATCGCGCTGATGCCCACCTTCTCGAGCAGGTGGTCCGCCCAGGCCCCGAGGTCCATGCCGTCGGGCACCTTGTGCGGTTGCGCCTCCGCCGCCAGCATGACGTTCTCGCGGGCGGTCAGGGAACCGCACACTTCGAGTCGCTGGAAGGTCCGGGCCAGGCCCAGTCGAGCGCGCCGGTAGGGCTTGTAATTCGTAATCATCCGTCCGTCGAATCGCACGTCACCGTACGTGGGCGCCTGGGTGCCCGTAATGACATTGAAGAGGGTCGTCTTGCCGGCCCCGTTCGGGCCTATCAACCCGTGCACTTCGCCGCCGGTGACGGCCAAGCTGACCTCGTGTACCGCTCGAATGCCGCCGAAGCGCACACTTACCTTCTCGACCACCAGCTCAGCCAACGGACTTCATCCCCACGTCACTGACGAGCTCCCTGGGGGCGACGACCGGGGACCGGCCAGCCGGGGCAGGTTTATTACTCGGCCGCCAGCGTGCACTGAGTTTGGCAATGGAGCCCGCCACTCCGTTGGGCGAGCGACCGATGCTGATCGCTCCCACTCCGGCGCCGAGGTAGAGCAGATCGGGGACACTGGAGACATGCCCGGCCACCACGGGGATGACGGAGACGAAGATCGCCGCGATGACCGGACCGCTGAGGCTCGATATGCCACACAGGGTGACGGTGAGGAAGAAGGCCAGGGAAAGGAGGAACTGGAACTGGCCGGCGTCAATGCTCTGTTCCACGCCTCCGTAAAGGGCACCGGCCAGACCGGCCAGACCGGCCGAGACCGAGAAGACGACCAACTTGGTCACCGTGAGGTTCAGGCCCGCCGTGGCGCACGCGGCCGGGCTGTCGTTCATGCCAACCAGGCGTCGCCCGAACGTTGAACGCCGCAGGCTGCCGATCCCGACAATGCCGATGCCGAGAACCACGGCCACCAGGATGGTGAAGGCACGGTTGCCCGAGAAGAAGCCGAAGATGTCGGGGCGGCCGACCGGGAGCGTGCCGTTGGTCCCCATGATGGAGGTGGCGGTGAAGAACAGGTTGTCCATGAGGACGGCGAAGGCCAGCGTGGCCAGGGCGAGATACAGGCCCCGGAGGCGCAGGGCCGGGAGGGACAGCAGGGCCC
Source organism: Acidimicrobiales bacterium (assembly GCA_035552095.1). GTDB lineage: Bacteria > Actinomycetota > Acidimicrobiia > Acidimicrobiales > RAAP-2 > Bog-473. Next base: position 16,164 of record DASZMA010000129.1, read on the forward strand.
CGGCGACCGCGCAGGCGCCGATGGCGGCCAGCACGCCCAGTACGGAGTGGCCCCCGCCGACCTTGGCCATCACCACGCTGCCCAACCCGAGAAAGGTGAACTGGCAGAGGGATATCTGACCGGCGTAGCCGGACAGCGGCACCAGAGAGAGACCCAGAATAGCGAACACGAGCAGGTCGCCAAAGGTGATGAGGTTGCTCCCGTTCAGGGCCAGGGCCAGGCCGATGGAAGCCAGCACCAGCACCCCGGCGCCGACCATGCTCTTCTGGAGGCTGGCCACGGCCAAGGGGCGCTCCCTGACGATTCGCCCTACGGTCAGACGGGCCTGCGGGAGAATGATCAGGGTGAGGAAGAGCAAACCCATCGGCAGTGCCGCAGTGATGATGGAGACAGCCGACGACGGCGCGTAGCCGATAGCCATCGAATTGGCGATGCCCAGGATGAGCGCTCCCAGGACGGTGAGCGGCAAGCTCTTCAACCGCCCCACCACGGCGGCCGAGTAGCCGTAAACCACGAGAACGGTCAGGTCGAGAATGTTCATGCTGGTCTGGGGCGCCAGCAATATTCCGGCCACGCCGGCCAACATGGTGCCGATCATCCACGAATAGGAGGCGAGGCGACCCGAGCGGGCGCCGTTCAGCGCGGCCAGTTCGGGATCGTCGACGACGGCCCGCATCGCCACGCCCGTCCGGGTGCGCCGGTAGAAGAGCCGCAGCGCCACGGCCACCACCACCGCCAAGCCGATGGTGATCAGCTGCTCCCCGCTGACATTGACCTGCCCCAGGTTCACTTCGACGTTGGGCAGAAACGCCGGCAGGGTGCGGGCGGTGCCCTGGTTCCACGCCGAATTGGCCACCCCGACCAAGAGAAGGAGCAGCCCGATGGTGACCACGAGAGGGATGCCGGTGGCTGCAGTGTGCAGGTTGCGCATCATGGTGCGCTCCACCAGCGCACCGAGCACCGGCGCCAGGACGAAGAGGACCAGACCGAGCGCGATGAGCAAGGGGAGACCCCACCCCTGCCACAGCTGCCAGAAGGAAAAGGCCAGGACCATGCCGACGGCGCCTTGGGCGAAGTTGAACACGCCGGTGGTGTTGTACGTCACCACCAGACCCATGGCGGTGACGGCGTAGATAGAAGCCGAGACCACTCCGATGATCAGGAAGGTGAGGAATTCACTCATCGGACTCGGTGTGGCGTGCCGTCGGAACGAGGATCACCCGAGCGGTCACGCGGGCGAGCAGGCGACACCCGCTACGCGGTGGCCTGGGCGGCCAGCTGGCCCAAATCCACGCCCTTCCCACTCCGCGCGAACCGGCCCTTGTCGAAAGATCGAACGGACACGTCATGCCCGGCCGCCTCCGCCCGCAGCGCAGCCACGGTGCACTGGGCCCGGGCGCGCTGGGTGAACGGGTCGAAGGAGTACCAACGGGTGGCGTTCCCCCAGGTGATCTTCTCCACTTCATCGTCGGGCACACCCGCCATGACGCCTGCCAGCTCTTCGGGCGCATTGGGCCACGAGGAGTCGGAGTGGGGATAGTCACACTCCCAGGCGATGTTGTCCATGCCGATCTGGTGGCGCAGTTGAATGCCCACCGGATCGGAAATGAAACAGGTCAAGAAGTGCTGCCGGAACACCTCGCTCGGGAGCTTGTCCCCGAAGTCCTGCCCCGTCCAGGATCGATGCATGTCATAGGTCCGATCGACCCGGTCCAAGAAGTACGGGATCCACCCGGTGCCCCCCTCAGAAAGGGCAATCCGAAGGTCGGGGAAACCCTTCAGCGCGCGCGACCACAGCAGGTCCGATGCTGCGCTGCAGATGTTCATGGGCTGCAGGGTGATCATGACGTCCACCGGGGCATCGGGGGAGGTGACGGTGATGCTGCCCGACGAGCCGAGGTGGATTGAGAGCACGACCTGTTCGTCGCAGAGCGCCGTCCACAGCGGGTCCCAGAACGGATCGTGGAAACTGGGGAAGCCCAGAGCGGACGGATTCTCCGTGAAGGTCAGGGAATGGCACCCCTTGGCCGCCACCCGCCGCACCTCCTGGGCACAGAGTTCGGCATCCCAGAGAATCGGCAGGGCCATGGGAATGAAGCGACCCGGGTACGCGCCACACCACTCGTCGATGTGCCAGTCGTTGTAGGCCCGCAGGACAGCGAGCGCCACCTCTTTGTCGGGGCAGGCGGCGAAGAGCCTGGCGCTGAAACCGGGGAAGGACGGGAAGTTCATGGAGCCCAGGACGCCGCCGGCATTCATGTCCTTGATGCGCTCGTGAACGTCGAAGCAGCCGGGACGCATCTCGTCGAAGGCGGTCGGTTCGATCCCGTACTCCTCCTTGGGTCGGCCGGCGACCGCATTCAGACCGATGTTGGGGATCTGGCTTCCGTTGAACACCCAGACGTCGCTCCCGTTGGCCAGACGCTCAACCCGGGGCGCCAGACCCTGCATGGCGGCGGGCAGCCGACCCGAGAAGAGGTCCGGTGGCTCCACCAGGTGGTCGTCCACGCTGATCATGATCATGTCGTCGGCCTGCATGAGCGTCCCTCCCTCCCAGGCGCGGATCCCTGCGCCATGGTGTTTCGACTAGCTGAACTGCACCCGCATATAATATACACTCACGAAAGTTGGGCGGCTCCGCCCCGGGTACCGCGTGGCCTCAGAGTCGCCCGTCCTGGCGGAGGTCTTCGGCCACCCAGGCCGGCGACCGGCGTTCCTTGAAGGCCAGCCAGCCCTCCAGGCACTCGGGACCGGCCAGGCTCTCGTCCATCGACATGCAGTCGTAGTGGCCATAGCTCTCATTGATCACACGCTTGACCGCCAGTCGGGCCTGCGGGGCGGTGCGGCAGCACGCACGCAAGACGTCGTCGGCCTCTTGCAGCAGACGATCGTGCTCGACGACCCGGGCCACCAGACCCCAGGCACCGGCCTCGTCGGCGTCCAGGGTCCTCCCGGTGAGCAGCATGTCCCGAGCTCGGGCCGGGCCGATCTGAGCCGGGAGGAAGGCGGCGTAGCCCGTGTCGGCGATACCCCGGTAGAGCTCGGGGGCGCGGAACGTGGCCCGGTCGCTGGCCACGGCCACATCGGACAGCAACGCCATGAGGAGCCCGCCACCCTGGCAGATGCCGTTCACCGCGCTGACAACGGGCTTACGCGAATTGCGGATGGTCTCGAACGGGGTGGTGTCCATGGCAAGAAGCCGGGTGAGGTCGCCCCAGTCGTCCACGGTGGCCGCACCCAGATCTCCCCCGGGGATGAAGACGTCACCGGTGCCTGTGAGCAGCAGGCCCGAGAGTCCTGGGTCAGCGTTCACCACGTCCACCGCGTAGCGGACGGCGAAATACATCGACCCGGTCATGGCATTACGGGCCTCGGGACGATCAACGATGCAATAGGCCAAGCTCCCGTGGCGCTCGAGCCGCACGTAGGGCGTGCCCAGCCAGTCCCCCTGGGGCGGCCCGGCCGAGATCGGATCGTTCACGGTGCATCTCCTTCATCTCCTGGATCCCGGCTCAATGGATTGTCCGCGGGCCCGGGGGTGAATCTTGCCCGAAGCTCGGGCTTGTCCACCTTGCCGGCGACGGTGCGAGGGAGTGACGGCACCAATTCGACCTGCTCGGGCCAGGCCAGCCGTCGCAGCCCGTGCGCCTGGAGGTGGGCGCCGATCCGGGTGACGTCCAACGGCTCCCGGCCGGCCCGCTGCTCCACCACGGCACAGAGCCGCTCCCCCGTCCGCTCGTCGGGCAGTCCCACCACCACGGCGTCCACCACATGGGGATGGAGGCGGATCAGCTCCTCGACTTCCGCCGCCGAGATGTTCTCACCGTTGCGGATGACCACGTCCTTGAGGCGACCGGTGATGGTGACGTAGCCGTCGTCGTCCACCAGGCCCAGGTCGCCCGAACGGAGGAACCCGTCTTCATCGAAGGCGTCAGCATTGAGCAGTGGATCCACGTAGCCGATCATCATCTGGGGCGCCCGTACCCGGAGTTCGCCGACGGCGCCGGCTGGGAGGTCCTCGCCATCGTCCAACCGCACCCGCACCTCGACACCGGGGAGGGGGCGGCCTTCGGTTGACGAGAGCTTGATGTCCGGATCCCCCGACTGACCCATGGTGAGCACCGGGGCCTCGGTCAGTCCCCACCCCGAAAGGATCCCGGCGCCGCCCAGCTGCGCCTTGACCTCCTCGTGCAACCCCGGCGGCTTCGGGGCACCGCCGCCGGGACAGCACCGCAAGCCGGGAAAGATGGGGCGACCGGGCTGGCCGCGTTGCACTTCCAGATAGCCCAGGTGAAACGCGGTGCCGGATCCGGCCATGGTGACCCCTTCGCGCTGCAGGACCGCCACGGCACGGGCCGGATGGAATCGCTCCAAGAGCACCTGAGCGGAGCCGGCGACAAAGCTGGCCAGCAGGTTGATGGGGCCGCCGACGTGGGCGATGGGGAAGGCCAGGCCGTTGCGGTCGGACGGCCCCATTTCGAGGCGGGCCGCCATGGCCCCGGCCACGGCGGCCAACCCGCGGTCGCTGTGCCGTACACCTTTGGGCAGTCCACTGGACCCCGAGGTGTAGAAGTGCCAGCGCACGGCACCGGGATCGCCGGGGCGGGGCCGGGCCGGAGGCGGTGGCAGGGAGCCCTCGTCCCCGGTAGGGAGTTGGCTCCCGAGCGCAATCACTTCGGGCCGACCGGCATTCGTCGTGGCGATGGACCCGAGGATGGCCGGGTAGTCAGCGACCGCCTTGGAAGCACCGACGACCATCACGTCGACCACACTGTCCCGCACGATATGGCTGATTTCGCGGGCCCCGTAGGTGGGGACGATCGGAATCTGGCAAACGGACAACCGTGAGAGGGCCGCCATGATCACGCAGGTGTTGATGGAAGTGGGCAGGGCCCACGCCACCACGACTCCGGGACCCACGCCGAGTTCCCTCAGACCGGCGGCGGCCGAGAGGGCCGCGGCGTGGAACTCCGAGAAGCTCAATCGCCGGCCCTCTTCGTCCACCAGGAACAGGGCGTCGGGGGTGGCCTCCGTCCGAGCCAGCAAGAGTCCCCAGAAGGTGGCCGGCTCTGTGGTCAGGGCTGAACGGCCCCCGCCGCCATCACTTCGGATCGCCGCGAATGGCGCCAAGGTGGTCGGCTAACTCCGCTCGGCCAAGGACTTGATCTCCAGATACTCCTCGAATCCGGCCACGCCCATTTCACGCCCTATGCCGCTCTGCCGGTATCCGCCGAACGGAACGTCAGGCGAGTAGTACATGCCGCCGTTCACCGAGATCGTTCCGGTGCGGATGCGTCGAGCCACCGATCGGGCTCGCTCCAGCGATTCTCCGACGACCGCGCCCGAGAGCCCATAGATGGAGTCGTTGGCCAGGGCCACCGCGTCGTCATCGCCGTCGTAGGGCTGCACGACCAGAACCGGCCCGAAGATCTCCTCTTGGGCGACCACGGCCCCGCGCTCCACGCCGACCAGCACCGTCGGTTCCACGAAATAGCCGCGGCCGAGGTGCGCCGGTACGCCACCACCGAGAACAGCCGTCGCTCCCTGCTCAATGCCCTTGTCGATGTAGCCGAGCACGCGCTGTCGCTGCCGCTCGCTGATCAGGGGGCCCATCATGGTGGACGGATCCGTCGGATCGCCATAGGTGAAGCCGGCGAGGACGGCGACCACGGCCTCCACCCCCTCGTCGAACCGGTCCCGGGGCAGCAGGAGCCGGCTGGTCACCGCGCAACCCTGACCGGCGTGCGCGGTGATCTGGAACGCCACGCCGGCCACCGCGTTCGCGATGTCGGCATCGTCGAGCACGACATAGGCCGACTTGCCGCCGAGCTCGAGGAAGACCTTCTTGATGGTCTGCGCCGCCGCCACCATCACCTTGCGCCCCGTGGCCGTGGACCCGGTGAACGAGACCAGATCCACCCGCGGGTCCTCCGACAGCTGCTGGCCGATCAGATGATCGGCTGAGGTGACGACGTTGAGGACTCCCGGGGGCAGATCGGTCTCCTCGTGGGCGATGCGACCCAGCAGGGACGCGGCCCACGGGGTGTCCGGCGCCGGCTTCAGCACCACGGTGTTGCCGGCGGCCAGGGCCGGCACGCACTTGGCCAGATTGATCTGCACCGGGAAGTTCCACGGAGTGATGGCACCCACCACACCGGTGGCCTCACGGCGCAACGTCCGGCGAGTTTTGGAACCGTAGACTTCTACTTCGCCGAGATCCGTCTCCCAGACGTAGCGTTCCAGTAGGTCCGCCACCCAGGTGATGCTGCCCACGGGGGTGGCGAACTGCGGTCCGTTGATCAGGAGCACCGGTGTCCCCACTTCGGCCACCAGGGTGTCGCTGAACTCGTCGGCATGGCGAAGCATGCCTTCATGCAATTGGCGAAGGCAGTGCAGGCGGAAGGGAACATTCGTCGACCAGTCCGATGTGTCAAACGCGGTGCGGGCCGCCGTGACCGCCGCCTCCATGTCGGCCGCAGATCCGTCGGCCGCCATGCCGATGACCTCCTCGGTGGCCGGGTTGATGTTCTCGAAGGTGGCCCCGTCGGCCGACGGGACCAGATTGCCCCCAATCAACATGCGCTCCTCATGCCATAGCGATGTCACGATGTTTGCTCCATTCCTGGGGTATCTCTCATGTGGACTCGTGATCCCCGACCCACTGGAAAGATCGTCGGGCGGCGGTCGATTGTATATGATCTGCATTGTTCTGAACCAAACGTGACCCACCGCTGGCCTACCCGGCCGGGGATCAGTGAGGTCGCCCGGGACATCCGTTCATTGGAGCCAACGCATGAGGTCAATCGACGCCGACCCCGGGGTTTCTGTCACCGCAGGAAGCACTCGACATGGTCGATGAGGGTTCCCTGTCAACTGATCCGCCCGAAGGAGCCCCGACCCGCCCCATGTTCGGTCATGGGCTGAAGGACCGCTCGATCCTCGTCGTAGGAGCGTCAGCCGGAATCGGGAGGTGCTTCGCCGAGCTGGCCCTGGCCCAGGGAGGCCGCGTGGTGGCCACCTCTCGACGGGCCGACCGACTCGAAAGCCTGGTTGGCCACTCCGCCCACGGGCATGCCGTGGCCGGTGATGTGCGCAACGCCGAGGACTGCCGGCGCATGGTGGCCGAGGCGGTCGGCGCCCTGGGCCAGATCGACGTCGTCCTCTATTCCGCCGGGGTCGCCCCGCTGCGGCCGATGACCAGCACCACCGACGAAGACTGGGCCTCGGTTCTCGAGACGCACGTGATCGGCGTGCACCACATCGTCCAGGCCGTGCTGGGCCATCTTTCGCCCGCCGCCGTTGTGATGGTCCTGTCGTCCGAGACGGTGGGCACCCCCCGGACCGGCCTCGGTGCCTACGGGGCAAGCAAGGCGGCCTTGGAGGAGACGGTCGGGGCCTGGCGCAACGAGCATCCACTTCTCCGCTTTTCCACTGCCGCCATCGGCGCCACCTTTCCGACCGAGTTCGGCCACGCGTTTGACCCGGACCTCCTCACCGAAACGCTGAATGACTGGACCCGACGTGGGCTGATGACTGAGCGGATGTTGAGTCCGGAGGACGTCGCCGGCACGCTGGTTGGGATCTTGGCCACAGCGCTGGATTATCCGGGCGTGGGTTTGGAGCACATTGTGGTGCGTCCCAATTCACCGGTTCTGGGTACGTCCTGGGGGCCAGCTACTACCCGCGAGGATCTCCTGGCCCGTCAACGAGAGGGGTTGGGGTCTTCCTGAAGAGTCCGGCGACAACCTGATTGAGCAGCCGGGCCAGTTCTTCCGGTGCCTCATTGGCCACGTTATGACCGGCGTCAATGTCCACCACGGTGACGTCACCCATGTGAGGCAGCATCTGCTCAACCAACTCGGCCTTCACCACACGATCCTGCCGGCAACGGATGAAGGTTCTGGGCAGATCGGCCGGAACCTGGCTCCAGCCGGAATAGGTCTCATGGAGCGGACCCGGAGCCTCCAGGCCCATCCGGGGGTCGTTCTCCACGATCTCCAGATCAGTGGCAATGGGAGGCTCGCCCGGTCGCAACCCACCCAACGTCTTACCGGCCGCCATCTCCCGGACCATGTCCACATGGTCGATCGCCAGGTCACGAAGACGAGGCTTGATGTAGTCAACCGGGCGCATGCCGTCGGCCGGCACCGTGGCGGCCAAGAAAACAAGGTGGGCGATGCGTTCGGGCACGGCCGCCGCCACCTCCGGGATCACGTAGCCGGCCGATGAGTGGCCAACCAGGACCACCGGACCGAGGTCCCGCTCGACGATCTCGTCGACCACGGACGCCACCCAGTCGGCCCGGGTGACCCGCCCCAGGTCGGCCGGGTGGTAGCGCCGACCGGGCAGGTCAACGGCCAGTACAGCACCCTTGAGATGGGGCAGCACGGCATCCCACATGGTCGAGGTCACGGTGCCGCCATGGACCAACACCAGGGTGGCGGTCATACGGTCTCTACCTCACACCTTGAGTATCCGGGCCGCATTGTCGCGGAGGAACTTCGGCCACACCTCGTCCTTGAAGGGCACCTGACCCATTTCGGTCATGATCCGTTCCAGGGAGAGCCCCATGGGGAAGTACCCGGCATACATCACTTTGTCGGATCCACGCGAGTTGGCAAAGTCAATGACCGCCTTGGGGTAGTACTTGGGCGCGAAGGCGCTGGTCGAATAGTAGAGGTTGGGCCATTTCAGCATCAGCTTGACGATCAGTTCCGTCCACGGCTCGCACCCGTGGCGGGTCACGAACACCAGCTCGGGAAAGTCGAACATGACCTCGTCGATCAATTCGACGTGCTGCGGGGCGAACTTCAGTCGTGGCCCGGGTACCCCGGCGCAGCAGAACAGGGCGATGTCGAGCTCGACACATTTGGCGTAAATCGGATACATCAGCTTGTCGTTGATCGCCACCTGCGGGAAGGTCCCGGCGGGGAAGACGCCGACGGCGCGGATGCCGTATTGCTCGTACATCTTCTGAATGAAGCGAATGCCCTTCATGCCGTCATTGGGATCAGCGCTGATGGAGGGGATGAAACGGTCGGGATGCTCCTTGACCGCTTTGACGCCGTCGCTGTCCGGCCCGGCCAACCCGATCAGTCCCTTTTCGATGCCCCAGTGGTCCATCTCGGCCAGGGTCAGCGCGATCGGATCGGCCACGTCACGCAGACGCTTTTCAGGCACGTCCTTGAACATGTACTCAGCCGGGAACTCGAATTCCTCGGTGGATTCCCGATCCTTGGTCTGTTGGGTGATGAATCGGTAGGTCTCCTTCATATCGGGGTGAGGAAATCCGATCATGGTGTCGATGATGCCAATTCCTTCTGGTCCAGCCATCTCGGAACTACCCCTTTTCGATCGGTGGTGCCCGACGCAACCCTTGCGTGACAGGCGTCGCCCTGCACGGTATCTCCACCAGTCCGCCACGACCTTCCAGGGTGGCCGGCCCACCCACCCCAGGGGAGGACGGCCGGGGGCTGGTTGAGCTATCTTTACCGTACCTAGTTGGATATTATATTCAGTTGCGGGATTTGGGACTATGACCAAGGGGGTGGCCGTGCCGGATCGACGACTCAAGGGGGCCGTTATCGCGCTGTGCGCGGCTGCGCTGTCGCTCAGCCTGGCGGCGCCCTCGGGGGCGGCCACTGCCGCCGTCGGGAGCCCGGTCGGCATTACCGCCACCACGATCAATGTGGGACAGGTCGACACCTTGACCGGACCGGTTCCCGGTCTGTTCAAAGGCGCCGAGGACGGCACCCAGGCCTACCTGGACTACATCAACTCCAAGGGCGGGGTGAACGGTCGCAAGATCCACCTGGACGTGGGGGACGACAAGTTCTCAGGCGCCAACTACACCACGGCCACGCAACAGCTCGTCAACGAAGACTTCGCCCTGGTTGGCGGGTTCTCCCTCTTCGACGACTCGGGAGTGCCGGCCATTAACGCCGCCAAGATTCCCGACGTCACCATGTCCTTGTCCTCCGCCCGTGAGACCGACCAGTACAACTACGCTCCGGTTCCTCTGGTGCCGGGCTCCGCCGCGCTCGGTCCTTACAAGTACTACAAGAAGGCGTACGGCGATGCCTACAAGCATGTAGGGACGCTGTACTCCAACCAGGGCTCGGCCGAATCCCAGACCTTGACCGCCTTTTCCGCCATGGAGTCGATCGGCTACCACGTGGACTACCAGCGCGTGGTCGGCGTCTTTGATTCCGACTTCACCGCCGATGTCCTCAAAATGAAGTCGGCCGGGGTGCAGATGGTGATCATCGTTGGCATGGCCGTGACCCAGGTGGCCGACCTGGCCAAGGACATGGCCGCTCAGGGCTTCAAACCGAAACTGTTTGCCTCCAGCGGCACCTCGTACGACGCCAACTTCATCCCCCTGGCCGGAAGCGCGGCCAACGGCCACGAAGTCGGCGTTTTCACCGCGCTCTACCAGGGCCAGGACGCCAAGGTGGTGCCGGCAGTTGCTCTCTTCGACAAGTGGATGAAGAAGGTCGACCCCAAGTTTCCCATTGACGGCTACGCCGTGTACGGATGGACTTCCGCCGAGCTCTTCGTGCAAGCCCTACAGGCCGCCGGGGCCAGTCCGACCCGGGCCAGCCTCCTGGCCCAACTCAACAAGATCACCAGCTTTGACGGGGGAGGCCTCCTGGCGCCGGGGAACCCGGCCCAGAAAATTCCGGAGAGCTGCTGGTTCCTGGCCAAGGTGCAGAACGGCCAGTGGGTCAGGACCAGTCCCAGCCCCAAGTCCGGGTTCCTGTGTAGCCCGGGCGGGTACTACTACCCCAAGGGCACGAAGAAATTCGTCCGGTCCAACTAAGGGCACGGTGGTATTCGACCTACGGGGCCGCGTCGCCCTGGTGACGGGTGCCGGGCAGAACGTCGGAGCCGGCATCGCGCGCATGCTGGCGGCCCAGGGGGCCCGGGTCGCCGTCAACGACTTCCTACCGGAACGAGCCCGGCAGATGGCGAATGCCATCGGGGACTCGGCCATCGACTCACCGTTCGACGTCACCGACCTGGAGTCGGTGCTGGCCGGGGTGGCCGAGGTCAACCAGCGCCTGGGGCCGGTGGACATCCTGGTCAACAATGCCGGCAATGGGGGCAGCGGCGGCATGCGGGCGGCGTCGTTTCGCGAAGTCCACCCGGCGGAGTGGGTCGGACCAGTGGAGGTCAACCTCTATGGCGTGATGAACTGCTGCAAAGCCGTCATCGACGGGATGTGTGACCGCGGCTGGGGACGGATCGTCACCATCTCTTCGGGTGCCGGTACCGGCGGAGCGGCTATCGGGGTCTCGGCCTACAGCGCCGGCAAGGGCGGGGGTCTGTCATTCACCCGTACGCTGGCGCTCGAGGTGGCTCGTAGCGGTGTGACGGCCAACTCCCTTGCTCTCGGGCTCATGAGAATGGAGGACCCTGAGATCACCGGCAAGCTGAGCAAGTCGATCCCGGTGGGACGGACCGGGACTCCCGAAGATGTCGGCGCGGCCTGCGTATGGCTGGCCTCTGATGAGGCGGCCTGGGTGACGGCTCAGACCATTCAAATCAACGGCGGCTCCATTCCCACGTAACCAGCCGGCTCAGCCACCCCTCAGCCAACGTCGGGGTGCGTCCCGAAGGCTCCGCCCACCAGTGCATGAAACTGGGACGCCGCCAACGGGTCGACCCTTGAACCGTCCCCCAAGAGCAGGAACTCATTGACCAGGAGCGAGAAGAGGTGGGCCAGGGTTCGGGGATGCCCTTCACGCAGGTCTCCTTGCTCTTGTCCGTCCTCAATAATGCCGGCGATGCAGTCCCTGATTTCAACGAAATAGTCACGCCCGACGTTCGAGGTGTCGCCGAAATCGAGCCGGGCCAAGGTCGCTTCACCACGCAAATGACCCAGGACCCTGAGAAAGTCGGGGTGCTCGGCAAAGTACGCAGTCGCCATGTCGACGATGGCGTGGAGCTTGTCGAGGGGCGACAGGTCACGCTCGGCCGCACTCGCCACCCTTGCGCTCCAATCCTCACCCCGTCGGGAAAGCATCTCGGTGAGAAGCTGCTGCTTGTTCTCGAAGAACAGGTAGATGGCGGCGGTCGAAAATCCCGAGAGTTCTCCGATCCTGCGCAGCGAGCCATCCCGGAATCCGTCCAGCCCGAACACCTGCTCGGCGGCATCCAACATGTCGTTTCGATTCTGCTCTCGCCGATCGTTGCGGCGCCGATCCCGGAGATCTGATACCTCCTTTAAACCGGCAACACGCTGAGGGCTCGGGGTCATCGGGGCGACATGAGAACGGACAGCTGATCATGTCGTCGGACCATGAGACTCGACACCCAGCGAGGAGGCTGATCGGGGTCCAGACGGAGAGCACTCGTCTGGTCAAGGAGCGCGGTCAGGACCACCCTGGCCTCCATCCGGGCCAGTGGGGCTCCGACACAATGATGGATGCCACGACCGAAGGCCACGTGACGACGGGGCACCTTGCGATCAAGGTCGAGGTCATCGGCTTGCTCGAACGTGTCACTGTCCCGGTTGGCGGCGCCCCAGAGGAGCAGGACCGTGGAGTCGCCCGGAATCGCCACGTCCCCGAGCATCGTCTCGCCGGCTACCGTCCGCATGAGGAACCGGAAGGGCGACTCGAGGCGCAGTACCTCTTCAATGAAGGCGGGAACGAGTGCCCGATGGCAGCGGAGGTGCTGCTGAAGCTCTTGGCGTTCGCCCAGGATGCGGACGGCATTCCCGATCAGGCTGGTCGTCGATTCGCCACCTGCGCTCAACAAGGTATGAAGGATGACGCCACCTTCTTGAAGATTGAGCACATCGTCGTCAATGCCGCGGGCAACCGTTCCGAGAAGCTCGCTGTTGGGCTGAGCGGCCGCACCGGTCAGCTGATCGGCAATCCAGGCCTCGATCTCAATCGTTCGCACGACGCGCTGATCCAACTCGGCCCGGGAGAGCGTGGCCCCGAGCATGGAGGTGGAATCGAACGCTGCCTCCAGGAGCCGCATCGGATCAGTGTCAGTGAAGCCGATGAGGCGGCTCATGACGGTGATCGGCACGATATTGCCGACGGCGGCCATGAAGTCGACGGGCCCCTGGCCGATGACCTGGCCCAGGAGATCTCCGGCCATGTCGGCGACCTCGGGTTCGAGGGCCTCCATGCGCTTGGCCACCAGCTCAGAGAACACCACGTCTCGATGAGCCTTGTGCACGGGTGGATCGGCCGTAGCCAGCACGTCGACGCCGGCACTGCCGAAGGAGATTCGTGCCGGTAGCCCCTCATCGTCGCGGTACAGCAGATGGCGAATATTGGACGAGAAGTCCTCAACCCGAGAGACCGCTTCGGCCACCGCGGCATACGTACTCACGGTGAACACGTCGGTCCCGGGGACGTGCCACACCGGCGCTTTCTGGCGGAGGCGGCGGTAGAACGAATACGGGTCGTCAATGACCGCCGGGTCAAGCAGTTGCGTGCCCGGGACCTCGCTCATCCCATCCCCCTGTTCAGGCCGCGGGGCCCATTTGGCGGAAGAGCTGCCCCGGGTCCTGATAGGTCCAGACCGTCACGACTTTCTCGTCGGCTATCTCGTAGATCTCGCAGGTCGAGACATCGATGTGACCACCGACGGGCTCCAGGCCCATGAACTCTCCGGTCTGGGTGCCCTGCAGTCGCCACCGGGCGCACACGAAGGCGCCGTCACTCATGAGGAGCTCCTCCCGGAGGAGGAGCGGGGTAAAGGCATCGACCAGCTGCTGCAGGTTCACTTCGACGTCAGTGACTGTCAACGGCTCATCGAACCCGGCCACCCATCTCAGACAGGTCGGCGTGAAATAGCTGAGATACGTGGCCACCTGCCCCGCGTTCATGGCCGTTACCGCCGATCGAACCAGGTCGGCGTTCGAAACGGGCGCAACGGACTCGGAAGCGGATGGGAGGTTGATGGATATTTATTTTACTGAATTACTGTCCACCAATCAAGCGCCGTCGGTGCTCACCGCTTTTCGAAGGTGATGCCGGACGCCTCGCTGTCGAACACAGTGTCGGAGATGGGTTCGTCGCGCAGCTCCCGCTTGAGCACCCGACCCACCGGGCTGCGCGGCAGCTCGGACCTGAACTCGATGTAGCGCGGGACGGCGAAGTAGGGCAGCTGCTCAATACACCAGCGAAACAGTTCTTCCTCGGTCACCTGGGCCCCCTCCCGGAGGGTGGCGGTGATTTTCAGATCATCCTCGGTGAGTTGGCTGGGCACGGCGTGCACGGCCACGTCGGCGATCTGACCGTGGCCCATCAGAATCCGCTCCACCTCGAAGCTCGAGATGTTCTCGCCCCGGCGACGGAGGTAGTCCGCCTTGCGATCGACGAAATAGAGATAGCGATCGTCATCCACATGGCCGATATCGCCCGTGTGGTACCACCAGTTCCGGCTGGTCGACACCGTCGCTTCGGGCTGGCCCCAGTAGCCGGCAAACATGACGTGAGGACGCTTGGGCCGCAGGACGATTTCACCGTCGGCACCCGCAGGGAGCTCGTTGTCGTCGTCGTCGAAGATGCGGACGTCGAAGTACTCGTCGTTGACCACGCCGGCAGCATTGGGGCGATTGGTCATCCCGGTGGGCTGCCAGGAGACCAGGCTGGCTTCGGTGACGCCGTAGGCACCGGAGAACGTCTTGACCCCGAAACGCTGCCGAATGACATCGTCGACCTCGACCGGCATCGGGGCGGCGCCGATCAGACGCAACGTGCGGTTGGCTTCGGGAGCGTTGGACAGGGGCATCTCGGGCCGGTCGGTGTCGTGCGCCAGCAGATAGGCCATGGTGCCCAGGGTGGAGGTGATGGTGGCCCCCACCCGGTTCATCTCACTCCAGAAGTTCGACACCGAGAAACGCCGGTAGATGGCCGCCCGACCGCCGTAGAGCAGGGGACCGACGACCGCAGTGGTGATGGCGTTGAAATGGAACAGGGGCAGGGGGGTCCAGACCACGTCGTCGGCTGACCGGTCCCAGCAGATCCCGATCTGCGCGGCCAGGGCGGCGTGATAGTTGTGGCTCAGCATGCATCCCTTGGAGAGCCCAGTCGTGCCTCCGGTGTAGACGAAGGTGGCCAGATCGCCCGGCGCCGGCGTCACGGTGGGCGGGGTATTGCTGGCCTGCAACAGCTCGTCCCAACGGTGCACGTTGCCCGGAAGCTCCAGCTCAGCGTCGCCGATGACCACCAGGTGCTCCAGGTCGTCAATCTGGGCCACGACCGAGGCGGCCCGATCGGCCAGCGATGCCTCGACCACCAGTACCTTCGATCCGGAGTCGGCCAACTGATGGCGCAGGTACTCGCCCTTGTAGGCCGTGTTGATCGGCACCCCAATGGCCCCTGCCTGCACCGTCCCCCACCAGCTCAGGGTGGCCTCCGGCGAGTTCTCTATGAGGGTTGACACCCGGTCCCCCGGGCCGACGCCGAGTTCGGCCAGCGCATTGGCCAGGCGACTGGCAGTGTCGTGCACCTGGCGGGCCGAGAGCTTCGAGGCGCAGACGTCGAGGTACTCGCCGTCAGGATCGCTCTCAAGGCGGCGCTCCAAGAGGACGCGCAAGGTGAGCTGCTCGGTCTCACTACGCCAGGCTGCGCTCGACACGTTTCGTTTCTCCTTCATGCATCTCGACCTCGGGGCGGCATCAGCGGCCCAGCTGTCTGCAGCCGATGACCCCCAGACGCGCCCATCTCACTTTCCCGAAATGGATACTTGTATATGATATGCGCTTACACAAGCTGACGGGAGTCGCGGCGCATCGCCGCCGGGCCCGTTCCACCACTCACCACTGCGAGGCACACACCGGATGAGCAGTCTGCTGGAGGGGAAGGTCGCCGTCGTCACCGGTGCCGGCCATGGCATCGGCCGGGGCCACGCGCTGGAGCTAGCCCGTCACGGCGCCCGGGTGGTCGTGAACGATCTGGGGAGTTCGGTGGCGGGCGAGGGGTCGAGCCGAGATGCCGACCTGACGGTCGACCTCATTACCGCTCGCGGCGGGGTAGCCGTCGCCGACTACGGCAACGTGGCCGAGGAGGGTGACGCCGAAGCGATGGTCGGACGGGCTCTCAGCGAATGGGGCCGGTTCGACATCCTGGTCAACAACGCCGGCATCGTGCGGGACGCCGTCATCTGGAACCTGAGCGCGGAGGCGTGGGACGCCGTAATGCGCGTTCACGTCAGGGGGCCGTGGCTCACCAGCCGGGCCGCCGCCGTCCACTGGCGGTCGCTGGCCAAATCGGGTCTGGACAGCCGGGGCCGGATCATCAATACGACATCGGGCGCCGGCCTGGTGGGTAACTTCGGCCAGACCAACTACGCCACCGCCAAGGCGGCGGTGGTGGGCCTGACCCAGACCCTCGCCCTGGAACTGCACCGGCTCGGGGTCACCGTCAACGCCATCGGGCCGGCCGGGGCGACCCGCATCACCGGGACGATGCCGAATGCCCCCACCGTCGTTGAGCCCGATGAGATCCCCGAAGACTCCTTCCACCCCCTGGACCCGGCGGGGAGCTCGCCGGTAGTCGCCTGGTTGGCTTCGGATGAGGCGCACTACGTAACGGGTCAGGTCATACGGGTCATCGGCGACCGGATCCACCTCATGGGTGGGTGGCACGAGGCGGCCAGTGCGTCAAATGACGGCGCCCGTTGGCAGACCGAGAAGATCGGTGATGTCTTCGCCACCCAGATCTTCGGTACCCAGGGTCGCGGCCTGCAGTCCTGGGCCAGATAGCCGTCCGACCTCAGCGTCAGCCGGCGGGATGGAGTGGTAGGCCGAGCAGCTCAATGGCATTGCCCCGAGCGATCCGGTTGATGGTTGCCTGGGGCAGGTGACCGAACTGGTCCGCGGCCGCCTGGCGTGAGTGGGGCCACGTCCCGTCCTGGTGCGGGTAGTCGGTCTCGAAGACGACATTGGCCTCACCGACCCGATCCAGCAGGGCCACCCCGACCGGATCCTTGAAGAAGCAGCTGGTGATCTGGCGGTAGTAGTAGGTGGACGGCAGCTCGGGGCAGAACCGTTGCGAGTCGCTCCAACCCCGATGGGTGGCCCACACGTCGTCGGCCCGCTCCAGCAAGTAGGGGATCCAGCCGATCTGGGCCTCGGCGAACATCAGCTTCAAGCTGGCGAACCGGTGCAACACGCCGGAGAACAGGTAGTCGGTCAACCCACCCACGCTGTTGCCGAAGATGATCGTCGCCGGGACGGCATTGGGTGCATCGGGCGAGGTGGTCGGGGTCCTCGTCCCCGAGCCCACGTGCATGCAGATCACCGTCCCGGTCTCCTGGCAGGCGGCAAAGAACGGGTCCCAGTAGCCGCTGTAGATGCTGGGGAGGTCCAGAAAGGTCGGTAGCTCGCTGAAGGCCACGGCCCGCACGCCGCGGGCCGCATTCCGCACCACCTCAGCCGCCGCCAAGTGAGCGTCCCACAGTGGCACCAGGCACAGCGGGAGCAAGCGGCCGCCGCTATTGCCGCACCACTCCTCCACCATCCAGTCGTTGTAGGCCCCGACACAGAGCGCGGCCAGCTCCCGGTCCTTGCCCCACAAGAACTGCTGGCCACAGAAACGTGGGTAGTTGGGGAAGCACAGTTGGGCTTCGACGCCGTTGAGATCCATGTCCTTTATCCGGTCAGCCTCCCGCCAGCACCCCGGGCGCATCTCGTCATAGGTCACCCCCCGCAGCTCCACCTCATCGGCCGTGAACCCGGCGGCGGCGATGGTGCGCTTGAGCGAGGCCTGGTGGTCCTCGTAGCACCACCACGCCACGTCGGGTCCGCTGCTTCCGGGTGACTCGACATACGAGGAGCCCTGGAGCTTGGGCACTCCGCCGGGCCTGTACTCAATGTGGGGGCCCACGCCGCGCCAGCGAGCGGGCAACCGGCTCGACCACACGTCCGGGGGCTCGACCACGTGGGCATCCAGGTCGACGATGAGTGGAATGGTCCCACCCTCGGTCGTCAATCGGTCCTGGGCCGACGTCAGGGTCTGTGCCATGTCTCTCCTGCCTCCTGGGGTCACTTCTGGAGAATTATATTCTGTATATGGTATACGTTATGGTAACGATGAGCCCCCGACAGGCCCGGCCCGGCCGGCCTGCGGTCGGCGCGAGGTCAACCATGGCCACTTCTCCGCTGGTCGGCGGGCGGCCCAGCCTGAGATGCGGGAGCATGGGCCGGTCATCGAACGGGAGGGACAGTGAGCGTCACCAACTCGGCCATGCCTGAGCAATCACCCAGCGCCGATCTCTACTGGGATCCACTCGACAAGGGCTTGCGGGTGGACCCCCACCCCGTCTGGAAACGCCTGCGCGATGAAGCTCCGGTCTATTACAACGAGCGCTACGACTTCTTCACCTTGAGTCGATTCGAGGACGTTGACGCCGCCCATCGTGATCCCGGCCTCTTCAGCTCCGCTCACGGCACGGTGCTCGAGATGATGACCAACAATCTGGTCAGTACCGAGGGGATGATGATCTTCCTGGACCCCCCGGACCACACCCGCTTGCGCCGCCTCGTCTCCAAGGCCTTCACCCCTCGTCGGATCTCTGAACTCGAAGGGAGCGTGCGACAACTCTGCGCTCGACTGCTGGACGAACGGCGGGACGATCCATCGTGGGACTACGTGGAGCAGTTCGGGGCCATTGTGCCGGCAGTGGTGATCGCCTCGTTGCTCGGCGTTCCCGAGGCCGACCGGGAGGAGGTCAGGAAGACGATCGATGGGATGTTCCACCAGGAGCCCGATGTCGGGATGGCCAACGACCAGGCGATGATGGCCGGGGCCCGACTGCATGAGTACATCGGCGGCCAGTTGGCCGAACGCCGGACCAACCCGCAAGACGACATGTTGACCGACCTGGTCCAGGCCGAGATCGTTGACGATTCCGGAGTGGCCCGACAGCTGACCGAGGCCGAGAGCGCCAACTTCGCCATCCTCCTGGTGGGGGCCGGGACTGAGACGGTGGCTCGGCTGATCGGGTGGGCCGGCCTCCTGCTGGCCTCCCATCCTGATCAGCGGGCGGAAATGGTGGCCGACCCGTCGCTGATCCCCGGTGCCATTGAGGAACTGCTGCGCTACGAGTCCCCCTCCCCCGTGCAGGGCCGCTGGACCACCGCCTCATCGGAGCTGCACGGTCAGGTCATCCCGGCTGACGCCAAGGTCCTCCTCCTGACCGGTTCGGCCGGCCGGGACGAGCGGACGTTCCCCGACGCCGATCGATTCGACATCCACCGCCTCATGGCTCGCCACGTCTCATTCGGCTATGGGATCCACCTGTGCATAGGGGCCGCCCTGGCCCGGCTGGAAGCCCGAATCGCCATTGAGGAGACCCTGAAGCGCTACCCGACCTGGGAAGTGGACACCGAACGCGCCGTGTTGCTCTTCACCAGCACGGTCCGCGGCTTCAGCCGCCTGCCGATCTCCCCCTAGGGAGCGGAGCCTGGGACCTGGTGGCGGGAGAGGACAACCTCCGCGGGTTCGCCCCTTCTCACCGCGATGCCCACCAGCAGCGTCGTCAACTCCTCGTCGAAGTGGACTTCGAGGTTCTCACCAAAACCCTCGAGGACGGCGCGGGCGCCCAAGAGCTCGTCGGGCGGCCGTCCGTCCAGCACGCGCCGCCACTCCAGGTTGGGTGGATGACCGGAAACCACGGCGGTGCGGTAACGGATGGCGGTCACCGCCGATCCGACGGCACACCCGCCCACCACGTCCCAGGCGGCCATGGCTGAGGCCGGCGTGAAGCCTTGAGCGGTGAGCACTCGAATCACACTGTCGGTGACCTCGACCACTCGTTCCCAGCTGACGGCCCCGCTGAGGTACTGCCCCAGTACCTCGGGCTCCTCAATGAAGGCGTTGCGCGAGTACCGTCCCCACTCGCGCAGCCATTCCGACCAGTGTTTGCCCTCATGACTAGGTAGTTGCATCTGGGCCATGGACCGCTGCGCGGCCAGGAGCAGGAGTTCTTTCCGGTTCCGGACGTGATGATAGAGACCCGGGACACTAACGCCCAGGTGATCGGCCACCGCCTTCATGCTGCTCTTATCCAGGCCGATCTGCAGTACCGCTTCCGCGATGGCGTCCTTGTCGATCCGGGCGGGACGTCCGACCCGACGCGGTTGGGTTGGCGCGGTGACCCCCGTCATTGACACTTCAGCGGGCGGCAACGCCCGCCGATGCGTGCACCTCTTCGAAGGTGGGGCCGACCTTCTCGGCCAACCCAGCCAGCTTCTCGAGATCGAATCGGTACAGCGCGGCGGCATTGCCACCTAGCATCCGACGCGCCTCGAGTTCGGGGACGTCGAAGAAGCTTTCGTGAATGCTCTGGCGGGTGTGCGGCCAGGTTCCCTCGGGGTGCGGGAAATCATTGCCCCAGAGAAAGGCGGCCACGCCGATCTCGTGACGACGATCGATCTCCTCCCGGCTGGGCGTCGAAGCGCCGACGAAGATGTTGGTGCCGAAGTACTCGCTAGGTGGCCGGGACACGTGCTGGCGGAAGGCATCGCCCAACTTGGCCGTGTTGTGCCCACCCACCCATTTCTCATCCATCCGCTTGACGATGCCCGGCAGCCACCAGGCGCCGTCCTCGGTCAGCGCGAACTTGAGCTCGGGATGGCGGTCGAAT
>DASZMA010000130.1:0-52922 GCA_035552095.1 Acidimicrobiales bacterium
TGCCGGGAGTGTCCAAGGAGATGCGCCAGGCCGCTGGTCAGATCGACGATGGCGAGATCTCCCGGGTCGAGGCCATCGTCTGCTCCATGACCCCGGCCGAACGGGACGACGTCACTCTCCTCGACGGCTCTCGACGCAGTCGCGTCGCTCGGGGCTCGGGCACCTCGGTGCCCGAGGTCAATACGCTCCTCAAGCAGTTCAAAGAGATGCAGAAGATGATGAAGGGGATGGCCTCGGGCAACATGCCCAACCTGCCCGGGATGGGCGCCATGGGGGGCATGGGCGGCCGGGCCGGCCGCAAACTGGCCCAACAGGCGGCCGGCGCCGGTGGCGCGGACTTCGACATGCTCTCCCAGCTCATGGGGGAGTCCGGCGAGCTGCCGAGCGGCTTCCCCGAGCTCCCGGGGCTGCCCGGACTGCCGGCCGGAGGGTCGCCCCGGCCCGTGGTCAGTGGCAATAAAGGGACCAAAAAGAAGAAAAAAGGTGGCCGGGTGACCCCGCCGAAAAGTCGGTAGGGCCTCCATCTGCCAGAATGGACGGACAAAGTCCAGATGATGGAGGAATTGTTTCGTGGCAGTGAAGCTCCGCTTGGTGCGGATGGGAAAGAAGAAGCAGCCGACCTACCGGGTCGTGGCCGCTGACAGCCGGTCGCCGCGTGACGGTCGATTCCTCGAGATCGTGGGCACCTACGCCCCCCGGGGTGCCTCGACCGCCGAGCCCGATGCGGTGATCAAGATCGACAACGACAAGGCCGTGAAGTGGCTGGTCAACGGGGCCCAGCCGACCGAGCGAGTGGAGAAGCTGCTCAAGACCTCGGGCGCCTGGGACGAGTTCACCGCGGCGAGGGCCAAGTGACCAACCTCTACGAAGCGGGTGACATCAACACCACCAACGACGCCGAGGACATTGACGACGGGAATTACAGCGACGAGGCCGACGACGGCAACGACGTAGGCGAGCTCGACGGCGGCACCCCGCTGGCCGTGCTCAATTACCTGGCCCGCTCACTCTCCAACGATCCCGACTCGGTGGTCATCGACACCGAGGAGCGCCGGGGCGGGCTGCGACTCAGCCTGCACGTGGCTCCCGACGACATGGGACGGGTCATCGGGCGGCGGGGCCGCACGGCCCAGGCCATCCGCACGCTGGTGAACGTGGCCGGCGCCAAGGACGGCGTCCAGGCCAGCGTCGACATCGTCGACGACTGAGTCCACGCCGGACCTCCTCAAAGTCGGCCGGGTCACCAAGGCCCACGGGCTGCGAGGCGAGGTCGTGGTCCAGCTCTGGACCGACCTGACCGAACGCCTCGACCCGGGCTCGGTCCTCACCACGCCCCGGGGCACCCTGACGGTCGAGTGGGCCAAGCCGTTCCAGGACCGCTGGATCGTCCAGTTCGAGGGCATCGTCGATCGCTCGCAGGCCGAGCGCATGCGGGGGATTGAGCTCGAGGCCGAGGCAGTCGAGATCGAGGGCAAGCTCTGGGTCCACGAGCTGGTCGGCGCCCGCGTCTTCGACGTCACCGGGGCCGAATTGGGCTCGGTCAGCGCGGTGGAGGCCAACCCGGCCAGCGACCTGCTCGTGCTCGAGGGCGGCGGCCTCATCCCGCTGCGCTTCGTGACGCAGAGCGACGTGGCGGCGGGCACCCTGGTGGTCGACATCCCCGAGGGACTGCTGGACCCGTGACCCGGATCGACGTCTTCACGATCTTCCCCGAGGCCATCGCCTCCTACTGCGCCACCTCCATCCTGGGCCGGGCCCAGGCGGCCGGGGCACTCACCGTGGTGCCCCACGACCTGCGCGACGGATCCGACGACGCCCGACGGACGGTCGACGACAGCCCGTTCGGGGGCGGGGCCGGCATGGTGCTGATGCCCGAGCCGGTCTTCCGGGCCGTCGAGCTGGTGCCCGAGGCCCCGCGGCCGCTGCTGCTCCTGGCGCCGGGTGGCCGGCGCTTCGACCAGGCCGCCGCCGCCGAGTTGGCGGCCAGCCCGGGCGGCTTCTCCCTCCTCTGCGGGCGCTACGAGGGGGTGGACCAGCGGGTGAGCGACCACCTGGTCGACGGGGAGCTGTCGGTGGGCGACTACGTGCTGGCCGGCGGTGAGCTGGGGGCACTGGTGGTCATTGAGACGGTGGCCCGCCTGCTGCCCGAGGTGCTCGGCAACGAGGATTCGGCGGGCGAGGAGAGCTTCAGCGACGGCCTGCTGGAGTACCCCCACTACACCCGCCCGGCCGAATTCCGGGGTTGGGAGGTGCCGGACGTGCTGCGCTCGGGCGACCACGGCGCCGTGGCGGCCTGGCGGCGGACCCAGGCCCTGCGGCGGACCGCCGATCGGCGGCCTGACCTGGTGGACCACCTGGTCAGGGCGGGAGCCCTCTCCGACGGCGATATGCGGGACCTGGCCGAGCACGGCTACCATGTTCCGTCCGGCACTGAGCCGACGCGAGCTAAGGACGCCTCCCATGCACCCCACTGAAACGATCGACCGCGACAGCCTGCGCGACGACATCCCCGACTTCCGCCCTGGTGACACCGTCAAGGTGCACGTGCGGGTGGTCGAGGGCACCCGGGAGCGCGTGCAGGTCTTCCAGGGTGCGGTCATGCGGCGCCAGGGCGGCGGGGTCCGGGAGACCTTCACCGTGCGCAAGGTGAGTTTCGGGGTCGGCGTGGAGCGGACCTTCCCGCTGCACTCGCCCACCATCGACCACATTGAGGTCATGACCCTGGGCGACGTCCGCCGGGCCAAGCTGTACTACCTGCGTGAGCGTTCAGGGAAGGCCGCCAAGATCAAGGAACTGCGGACCGCTAAGCCGTAAGTGCCCGAGATGGCGAGTCCTCGTGAGTGAACCCGGATGAGCGAAGAGGATCTCGAGCGCTACGAGGCCGAGATTGAGCTGGGCCTGGTCCAGGAGTACCGAGCCGTCCTGCCCGTCTTCGGCTATGTCATCGAGACGGAGCGCCGCTTCTACCTGGCCAACGAGGTCTCGGTCAACGTCCGCTCCGACACCACGCCGGCCTGCATCGAGCTGGAGCTGCGCGACGCCTGGGTGTGGGACATGTACCGCCCGGCCCGCTTCGTCCCCTCGGTGCGGGTGATCACCTTCCGTGACGTGAACATTGAGCGGCTACCCGAGCAGGAGCTCTAATCGCCCACACGTAGGCGCCGGGGCGACCGTTCCCCCGTGTGCCATCTGAGCGCAGTCCCGGTCCCGGTCCCAGCCCCAGTCAGCGCCTCGGCCGATGGGGCGAGGAGCGGGCCGCGGCCTGGTACCTCGCCCGCGGCTACGCCGTCTGCGCCCGCAACTGGCGCAACGGCCAGGGCGAGATCGACCTCGTCTGCTCCCGCCGGCGCATCCTGGTCATCTGCGAGGTCAAGGCCCGGCGCAGCGATCGCCTGGGCGCGCCGGTCGAGGCGGTGACCCCGGCCAAGCAGCACCGCCTGCGCCGGCTGGCCGCGGCCTACCTGCGCGACGCCGGCGCACCCGGGGGCTACGACGAGATCCGCTTCGATGTGGCGTCCCTTCTCGGCACCACGCTGACCGTGGTCGAAGGTGCGTTTTGAAACCACTCCGGCCTAGGGTCATGCCTTATGGAAACCCTCATCGTGGACCGCCAGGACGGCGTGGTCACCGTCACCATGAACCGGCCCGAACGCAAGAACGCGGCCAACGGCCTCATGCTGGCCGAGCTGCTGACCACCTTCGAGGAGGTGGAGCGGAGCGCGGCGGACCGGGTCATGGTGCTGACCGGCGCCGGCGGGTCCTTCTGCTCGGGGGCCGACCTCTCCGATCCCAACGGCCCCGCCTCGGCCGAGGCCTCGCAACACTTCCTCAACCGGATGCGCCGCCTGGGCGACGTGGCGCTCGCCCTGCACCGGATCACCAAGCCCACCATCGCCAAGGTGGACGGGTTCGCGGTGGGGGCGGGTCTCTCCCTGGCGCTCGGCTGCGACCTGATCGTCTGCACCGAGACGGCCAAGCTCTCCATGATCTTCTCCAAGCGCGGCCTGTCGCTGGACAACGGCGCCTCGTGGCTCCTGCCCCGGCTGGTCGGCCTGGCCCGGGCCAAGGAGATCGCCCTCTTCGGGGGGATGTGGAGCGGCCAGGAGGCCCTGGCGCTGGGGTTGGTCAACCGGGTCCTGCCGCTCGAGGAGATCGACGCTTTCGTCGACGACTGGGCCACCACCCTGGCCGCCGGCCCGCCGCTGGCCCTGTCCTTGACCAAGACGCTGCTGCACGCCTCATGGCAGTCCACCATGGAGCAGGCGGTCGAGGACGAGGCCCGTTGCCAGGCGGTGAACTTCTCCACCCAGGACACCGCCGAGGCCATGGCGGCGTTTGCCCAGAAGCGGGAGCCCAAATTCGTCGGGCGTTGAATAGAGTGGTGGCGTGCTCAACGGGGTCCAGGGAATGGTGGGCGATACCGCCCTGGTCACCAAGGCCATCGAGGGCGAGCACCACCCGGGCCGGATCCGGGCCCGGGGCGAGGAGTGGTTCGCCATCCCGCTGGACCCGATGATGACCATTCCGGTGGGCACGAGCGTGGTGGTGGCCGACGTAGAGCGCGGCCTGCTCGTGGTTTACGCTTCGGACAGTTAGAAGGAGCAGCACCATGCTGGCATCAGCCGGAGAAGTGGCAGGCATCATCGTCGTCGCCGTGGTGGCCGGAGTGGCCCTGGGCGCCTGGTTCATGTCGCGCTGCATCAAGATCGTGCAGCAGGGGAGTGTCGGGGTGGTCAAGCGGCTGGGCAAGTTCCAGTCGGTCGATCAGCCGGGCATGCGCATCCTCACCCCGTTCGTCGACCGGATGGAGAAGGTCGACATGCGTGAGTTCCCCATGACCGGGGACCAGCAGTCGGTCATCACCAAGGACAACGTCTCGCTCTGGGTCAGCGCCACCATCTTCTGCCAGGTGATCGACGTGAAGTCCGCCCTGTTCGAGATCAACGACTACCGCCTGGCCGTCGACCAGCTCTCCCGCACCGCGCTGCGGGCCGTGTTCGGCGAGCTCTCCCTGGACCAGGCCCTCTCCGAGCGCGAGACGATCAACAGCCGCATGCAGGACCACATGGCCGACGCCACCGTCAAGTGGGGGGTGCGCCTCAACCGCATCGAGATCCTCGACATCACCCCGCCCACCAACGTGATCCAGGCCATGTCCGAGCAGAAGGAAGCCGAGCAGCACAAGAAGGCGGCCATCCTGAAATCCGAGGGTGAGCAGCAGGCGGCCATCAACAGCGCCGGTGGGCGCCAGCAGGCCGCCGTGCTTGAGGCCCAGGGCGCCAAGCAGGCGGCCATCCTGCGGGCCGAGGCTGAAATGAAGGTGCTGGAGCTCCAAGCCGAGGGCGAGAAGAAGGCCTTCGTGCTCCGGGGTGAGGGCGAGGCGGCCCGGCTGACCTCCCTCGACACGGCCACCATCAACCCGCGCACCCTGGCTGTCCTGCAGCTGCGGGCGCTGCAGGAGATCGCCGCCTCCAACAACGCCAAGGTGGTGGTGCCCTATGAGGCCACCAGCCTCATGGGAGCGGCCGAGGTGTTGCTCAGCACGCTGCGCTCCGAGCCCCTGGAGCCGGCCGCCGCGCTGCCCGACCCACCGCCCGCCTAGTCCGCACCGTTCCACGCGCTCGGGGCGCGCGCCAGTACCGCGCCCTCCTTTACGTTCGTCATCTCCTCGAACGGAGGGCGCATGCTCGCCGCCATATCCACCGCCACCCTGACCGGTGCCGTCGGCCACCCGGTTTCGGTCGAAGTCCACGTCTCCAACGGCCTGCCCGGGTTCACCATCGTCGGCCTGCCCGACGCCGCCGTGCGCGAATCGCGCGACCGGGTCCGGGCCGCCCTGCTCTCGAGTGGGCTGCCCTGGCCCCTGCGCCGGGTCACGGTCAACCTGGCCCCCTCCGGTATCAGGAAAGGGGGCGCCGGGCTGGACCTGGCCATCGCCGTCGGCCTGCTGGTGGCCACGGGTGAACTGGCACCGGGCAGCACCGAGGGGGTGGCCTTCTGCGGTGAGTTAGGCCTGAACGGCGCCCTGCGCCACGTGCCCGGCATGATCGCCCTGGCCGACGCCACGGTGCCCCTGGGGCTGGTGGTGCCGCTGTGTGACCTGCGGGAGGCCGCGCTGGTGCGGGGGGACGACGCCCACGGGGTGTCGACCCTGGCCGAGCTGGCCTCGGTGCTGCGGGGCCGGGCCGGCTGGCCCGCCACCCCGGCTCCCCGCCCCGCTCCACCGGCGCCGGTGCCCCCGGACCTGGCCGACGTGCGGGGGCAGGTGGTCGGACGCCACGCCCTCGAGGTGGCCGCCGCCGGGGCCCACCACCTGCTCATGGTCGGCCCGCCGGGCTCGGGCAAGACCATGCTGGCCGAGCGCCTGCCCGGCCTCCTGGCGCCGCTGACCCCGGCCGAGTCCCTCACCGTGACCCGGGTCCACTCGGCCGCCGGGTGCAACCTGCCCGAGGGCGTGTTGGTCAGCCAGCCACCCTTCCGGGCCCCCCACCACACCGCCTCCATGGTGTCCCTGGTCGGCGGGGGCAGCTGGTCGTTGCGCCCCGGCGAGATCAGCCTGGCCACCCACGGCGTCCTCTTCCTCGACGAGATGGGCGAGTTCCCGGTGGCCGTCCTCGAAGCCCTGCGCCAGCCGTTGGAAGAGGGGGTGATCCGGGTCAGCCGGGCCGGGGGGACGGTCGCCTTTCCGGCCCAGTTCCTGCTGGTGGCCGCCATGAACCCGTGCCCCTGCGGCGAGGGCGTGGTCCCCGGGGCCTGCCGCTGCTCGGTGGCCACCCGGGCCCGCTACACCCGGCGCCTCTCGGCCCCCCTGCTCGACCGCTTCGACCTGGTGGTGCCGCTGGCCCGCCCCGACCCCGACCTGCTGCTGGCGGCGGTCCCGGGGGAGTCCAGCGCTCTCTCGTCAGCCCGGGTGGCTGCCGCCCGGACCCGGGCCGCGGCGCGTGGTCGGGAGGCTGGACCGCCGATCCCGATGCACCCGGCCGCCGAAGCGGTGCTGGCCGACCGGCTGCGGGCGGGCGACCTCAGCGCCCGGGGCCTGCACAAGGTGTCCCGGGTGGCCCGCACCGTGGCCGATCTGGTGGGGGACGAGCAGGTCGGCGTGGACCACGTCTGCGACGCGTTGAGCCTGCGGGCGGCCCGGGTCACGGTGACGGCGACGGCGTGACAGGGCGGCGCCCACCGCCGGGCCCCAACATCCGCCGCGGGTGCTGCCCGTCGACGTAGCCGATGAACGGCGGCATGATGCTGTAGCCCAGCAGCTCCTGCACCCGCTCGGGCAACGTGGCGACGACGTCGGGCGGGACGGCGAGCGCCATGTTCTCGATCTGGCGCAGCCACGGCTCGCAGTACTGCGGCGTGAGCCCGAGCCGGACGCCCTCGCTGCGGTTCGCTCCACCGCGATGCAGGGTGGTGCCGAGGAAGACGACCACCGACCCGGGCGACATCTCGATTGGGCGGATCCGTGGGTCGGTAGGGGCGATCGGCTCACTGCCGAACAGGTGGCTGCCGGGGAGCACCTCAGTGGCGCCGTTCTCGGCGGTGAATTCGTCGATGGCCCAGACCGCCGACACGCCGAACGGGCGGCGGGGCCGGGGCACGCCGCAATAGCCGTCGTCGGGATGAAGCAACTGCGCCGTCTCCCCCGGGTGGACGTTGATCGCGATGTTGGCCGACAGGAGACACGGACCGCCGAGGACCGCGTCGACCAGCTCGAGCACCGCCGGATGCGCCACCAGCTCGGCCGCCGCCCGGGATTTGGCGAGCAGCGCGTACAGCCGTTGGCTGCGCAAACCCTCGAAGTCGTTGCGGCCGAACGGCGCGGTGGCGAGGTACGGGGCCAGCTCCTCGCGAAACCGCCGCACGAGATCCGTCCCGGCCACGTCGGGCAGCACGACGAAGCCTTCCGCCTGCAGTTGCTCCAAGGGGCCAGTCATACTAGAACATTCCTCTAAAATATCCTTCTAGTCAAGCCGCCGAGCGAGTAGCCTCGACGCTGATGTCGACCGTCGTCGCCCCCAGCCGTCCTCGCCGCCAGGCCATCCTCGACGCTGCCTTGGAGTGCTTCCTGGCCAACACCGTCTCGGCCACCAAGATCGACGCCATCCGGGACCGGTCCGGGGCGAGCGTCGGCAGCATCTACCACTTCTTCGGCAGCAAGGACGGGCTGGCCACCCAGCTCTACGTCGAGGTGCTCGCCGACCACCATGCCAACTACCTCGACGCCTTGCGCACCAGCCGCTCCGCCAAGGCCGGCGTCACGGGAGCGGTGCACGCCCACCTCAGGTGGGTCGCCGCCAACCGCGACGGTGCCCGCTACGTCTTCAACTGGCGTGAGCCGGAGGTGATCGACCGGCGCCAACCGGCGCTGACGGCGCTGAACGAGGAGCTGTACCGCGTGGGGTCGGAATGGCTGGCTGGGCATGTGCGGGCGGGACGGATACAGAAGCTGTCACCACGGATGTTCCAGGCGCTCTGGATGGGCGCGACGCTCGAATACGCCCGGCTGTGGATGGCGCACCCGACGAGCGCCGACGAGCTCGTCGAGGCGGGCGACGCCCTCGCCGCCGCCGCCTGGCAGGCGGTGCGAGGCCGGCGGGCCTGACCGCCCGGTCCCGACCGGGTGGTGCGGCAGCCGGGAGGTATCACTGGGGACTTCGTCGCTGTCGACGAGGGACGGAGGGGGGAGACGCCGTAAACAACCATCACCGGTCGATCGTGGGCGCGAAATAAGTCAATCTTTTTCAGACTTCTCCAACGGCCGGGCCGACCGTTCTTAAATGTGAACCCTCCCAATGACCTGCCCGAAGAGGCCTATGCGGCCGCCCTGGCCTCAGTGCCGGGCGTCGGCCCGGCCCACCTGCGTCGCGTCCTGGCGGCCGCGCCGCCGTCGGTGGCCTGGTCCCGGTCCGATTTCAGCGGCGACGTGGCCCGGATCTGGCAGCGCCACGAGGAGCGGGAGATCACCGTGCTCCTGGCCGACCGTCCCGAGTACCCGGCCCGCCTGGCCGGCGACCCCGAGGCGCCGGCCGTGCTGTTCTGCCAGGGTGATCCGGCCGTGGTCAACCGGCATCCCACCGTGGCCGTGGTGGGCACCCGCAGCCCCACCCGCTACGGCATCGGGGTGGCCGCCCAATTCGGCGCCGAGCTGGCCGCGGCCGGGGTCAGCGTCGTCTCCGGCCTCGCATTGGGCATCGACGGGGCGGCCCACGAGGGGGCCTGCGGGGCCGGCGCCGCGCCCCTGGCTGTGGTGGCGGGCGGGCTGGACGACCCCTACCCCCGCCGGCACGCCCGGCTGTGGGCGCGGGTGGCCGAGCAGGGGGCGGTGCTCTCGGAGTCCCCGGCGGGCGTGCGCACCGAGAAATGGCGCTTCCCGGTGCGCAACCGCCTGCTGGCCGCCCTGAGCGACGTGGTGATCGTGGTGGAGAGCCGGGCCAGGGGCGGATCGATGCACACGGTGAACGCCGCCGTCGCCCGGGGGACTCCGGTCGGCGCCGTCCCCGGCTCCATCCGCAGCGCGCCCTCCGAGGGCACCAACGCCATCCTGGCCGAGGGCGGCTTCCCGGTGCGCGACGTGGGCGACATCCTGATGGCCCTGGCGCTGACGGGCGCCGAGCTCCCCGGGCCACCGCGGACGACCCGGCCGGAGCGGGCGGAGTACGACGGGCCGGACCAGGCCCTTTTGGAGATGCTCTCCTCCGACCCGGTCTCGCTCGATGAGCTGGTCCGCCTCACCGGGCTGGAACTACCCGCCCTCTGCGGCGGGCTGGAGCGCCTGGCCAGCGCCCGCGTGGCCCGGGACCTCGGCGGCTGGTGGGAGCGGCTATGAGCCGGGCACGAGCAACCGGCCCGGGCTAAACAGTCACCTCCTCAAGGATGATTTCGGGCCTTCGACTCTCATCCTTAGGTCGGAGAAATTGAGTCAAAAACTGCCATTCACCAGGTAATACGACCCCCAGCTGCGCCGCCCGTTGCGATGGAGGGGCCGGTACGCTCGCCTCTGAACACGTCGGCTGGCCACTTGCGGCCGCCCGCCCTTTGGCGTTGGCCACCCGCGGCCCGAGAAAGAAGCGAGATCACCTTGTCGAGCATGGATCGTGAGTGCGCGCCGGCGGGTTCGGCTGGGTCTGAACCCCGTGGCTAAGCACCGACGGCGAGTCAGGGGCCGCCCGGGCAGCTCGGAGGCGCCCGCGGCCATCGCCAACGATAAGGGACTGCGCCCCCCACGCCGGCGGCGGGTCCGACGAGCGGTGCTGATCGGCCTGACCATGTTGTTGGTGCTGATCGGGGGTGGTGCCGGCTACGCCTACTACGTGACCCACGACCTCCGTCGGGTCGACGTCCACGGGTTGACCAACGCCCTCACCTCGGGCCAGGAGGCCGGGACTGAGAACATACTCATGGTGGGCTCGACCTCCCGCTGTGCCCTGACGCAACAGAACGCGGCCTACGGCTTGTGCTCACAGGGTGTCAATGGCGTGAACAGCGATGTGATCATGATCCTCCACGCCGATCCGGCCCATCATCGACTGGCGCTGCTCTCCATCCCCCGTGATCTCTTCATCCCCAACGCCCGCAGCACCGGGGCCAACAAAATTGATGCCGGCCTGTATCAAGGCATCTCCCAGGTGGTGGCGGCGATCGAAGAGGATTTCGGAATACCCATTCAGCACGCGGTCTCCCTCAACTTCGACCAATTCGCCAACATCGTCGATGCGCTCGGCGGCATCAACCTCTCGTTCCCCGAGTCGGTCTTTGATGCCGAGTCGGGTCTGAACGTCGCGGCGGCCTCGTGCGTGCACCTCAACGGCACCCAGGCCCTGCAGGTGGTCCGGGCCCGCCATCTCCAGTACGACGCGCCCGGCACGACGACGACTAACGCCGAATATTGGCCCCAGGAGACCCAGAGCGACCTGGCTCGCATTCGACGCGATCATGAATTCCTACGGGTTCTGGCTACCGCCGTGGCCAAGCGGGGTCTCGGGAATCCGGTGAGCGACCTGAGTCTCATCAACTCGGTGAAAGCGGACCTGACCTTCGACCAGTCCTGGTCGGTCAGTGACATGGCCAACCTGGTGCTCGCCTTCCACTCGGTGGCTATCAACTCGGTGCCGCAGCTCACCCTGCCGGTCGCCGTGGTCACCGACCCCGACGGATCGGGTGGGGGACT
Source organism: Acidimicrobiales bacterium (assembly GCA_035552095.1). Lineage (GTDB taxonomy): Bacteria > Actinomycetota > Acidimicrobiia > Acidimicrobiales > RAAP-2 > Bog-473. The sequence goes on from DASZMA010000130.1 coordinate 11,168, forward strand.
CGTCTTCGAGGGCTCGGGTTACGGCGACGTCGAGTTCCCGTCCCAGGCGCAGGACCAGAGCGCGGTCGACCAATTGCTCGGCATCGGGCCGACCGTCGACACCATGACCGGGACCGCCCTCCCCGCACCATCGTCGGTCACCGTCTCGGTGATGAACGGGAGCGGCGCCTACAACCAGGCCACCGATACGGGCGCCGCCCTCGCCGCGCTCGGCTTTCACACCGTCGGCGTGGGCGACACCACGCCGACGGGTGACGTGGCCGAGACGTACGTCTACTACGGTTCCCGCACGCCCAGCGTCGAAGCCGCCGCCGAAACGGTCGCCCACGCCATGACCGGTTCGGTCATCATGGGCTACGACCCCAGCCAGGTGGCCGACGGGGCCCAGGTGACGGTGGTGACCGGGACCCAGTTCACCGTGGCCACGCCGTCCGCCCCATCGGGGGCGGTTTCGTCGACCAGCGCACCGGCGACAACAACCACGATTCCGGCGACGGGTGCCATCGCCACACCATCGCCCACCACCTCGAGCCTGCAGCCCTGGGACCCCCGGGCGTGCTCGGCCACTGCCACCCCGACTGCCCCGGTGGCCAATCGGACCTGAATCACCAAGGTACCGGGAGATCACGGCTGCCTACGGCCAGCAGCGGGATCTGATGGGCTAGCCCGGTGCGGGCAGCGGCCTCAGTCGGGCGGTTCCGATGCGGGCGTCACGTCGGGCTGCTGATCAGGCGAGGCGCCGGCGCCGACGGTGAACGGCGGCTGAATATCCGGCCGGGCCACGGAGAGGTACAGCACGAGCACCGCCACGACCACGGTGACGATCACCGCGGTTTGGCCGTTGCCGAAGTTGGCACCGCTGAGGAGGTGGGGCTTGCTGACGTAGTCGGAGAAGGAGGCGCCGAGCGGACGGGTCACGACGTAGGCCATCCAGAAGGCGGCGACGGAATTCAGGTTGAACTTCCAACGGGCCAGGGCCGGGATGAGGATGATCACGGCGAAGAGAATGCCCGAGGCCAAGAAGCCGAGGCCGAGTGCGGTGGCCGTGTAGTCCCCGAGGGCGGTGCCGAGGGCGAAGGTGGCGAAGACCGTGGCCCAGTAGTAGGTCTCCCGTCGCCGCGTGTTGATGCTGTGGATCGACAGCGTCCCTTCGTTGCGGTTCCACAACCAGAAGACGGCGGCCAGCACGATCGCCCACAGGAAGCTGGTGCCGAAATAGGAGATGTGGACATCGAGGTGCATGAAGTCGGCCACCCCGGTCCCGAAGATGGCGATGGAGTAGGCCAAGAACCAGTAGGAAACGGCCCGGTAGCGCCGGGTGCCGAATTGGAGGACGAGCCCGATGACGAACAGGCCGACCTCAATCCCCCCGCCCCCGATGTTCCCGAAGGTCTTCAGATAGTCCGAGGTGACCTCGCCCCCGGCCGTCGTGAGGATCTTGATCACCCAGAACAGGGGGATGATCTCGGGGACCTTCGGCGCCAGCGGCTCGGCGAAGATCCCGAGAATGGGCGGATGGCGCTGGCCGTTGCGGTCGCTTTCGGTCATCAAGGGCCCAACCTTAGGAGTTCACCGGGGCAGCGGTTCCCCGACTAAAGAATGAAATTTGGACGCCCAGGTTCATCCTCAGGTTGGATGCGGGAGGATCAGGGTCCCGAACAGCACATAGTGTCCTTCGCCGTGGAAGGACGGTTCCTCAATCACCCCAGTGTGGACGCCCTGCGGGCCGCGGCCGAGCAGGCCCGGGCTGAGGGCGTGGCCATTGTCTTCGTCTCCGACGGGCCCCTGGGCGATGCCATCACCCTGGCCGCCGCCCTGGGGGCGTGGAGCACGGACGGTCTGATCGGCGTGCGGGCCGGCCTGGAAAAGGAGGCCCACCGCCACCCCACCCTGCTGGCCCGTGAAGTGACCACGCTGGACCACATCTGCGGAGGCCGGGCCGTGCTGGTCTTCCGGGGCCCGTTCTCTGAGGCCACCGCCGAGGCCGTCACGCTGTGCCGCCAGATGTTCTTGGGGCAGGTGGCGGTCAGCGAGGGGCCGTACTTTCCGGTGGCCGGGGCCATCAACCGGCCCGGCCCGGTCAGGCAGGGCGGCCCGCCCATCGGCCTGGACCTGAGCGAGGCGCACCCGGCCCCAGCCACCCTCCTGGCCTTGGTCGATCTCGTGCTCCTGCCCGCCGGCACCGCGGCGCCGGCCGAACTGCCCTCCGACGTCCAGGTGTGCCAGATTCTGGGCGCGTGAGCGAGACCACTCCCACCGCCGTCACCGGCCACCATCTCCCCGCCCTCAACGGGTTGCGCGCCCTGGCCGTCCTCGGCGTCATGGCCTACCACCTGCAGTTGGGCTGGGCCTCGGGGGGGTACCTGGGGGTCGACCTCTTCTTCGTGTTGTCCGGCTTTCTCATCACCACGCTCATCCTGGAGGAGTGGGTGGGGACGGGCCGGCTCAACCTGGCCAACTTCTGGGCCCGCCGGGCCAAGCGACTGCTGCCGGCGCTCTTCGTCGTACTGCTGGCGCTAGCGGTCTACCTGGTCGTCAACGCCCGGGTGGGCGCCGCCGGCGGCAACGGCCTGATAGACCTGCCCGCGCTGCGGGGCGATGCCCTGGCCACCCTGCTCTACGTAGGCAACTGGCATGCCATTTACGCCCACCAGTCCTACTTCGCCCAGTTCTCCACCCCGTCGCCCCTGCAGCACACCTGGTCCCTGGCCATTGAGGAGCAGTTCTACCTGGTCTGGCCGCCGGTGCTCCTCTTCCTGTTGCGGGGAGCCCGCCGGTCGTGGCGCCAGGTGGGGCTGTTCGTGGCGGTGGCCGCCACCCTCCTCTCGGCCGGGCTGATGGCCCTGCTCTTCCACCCCGGGGCTGACCCCACCCGGATCTACTACGGCACCGACACCCGTCTCTTCGACCTGATGGCCGGGGTCAGCCTGGCCTTCCTGGCCGCCGCCCGGCCCCAGCCCGGCCCGCGGGCCCGCCGCACCCTCCACCTGGCCGCCCCGGTGGCCGCCGCTGGGCTGGCCGTCTTCTGGGTCATCGGCGGCACCGGCCAGGGATTGCCTAAGGACTGGATGTTCGAGGGTGGCTTCCTGACCTGCGCTGTCCTGGGGGCCATCGTGGTGGCCGATGCCCGGCTGCTGGACCGGGGTTGGTTTGCCCGGGTCCTGTCGATCCGCCCGCTGCACTTCCTGGGCACCATCTCGTACGGCATCTACCTCTGGCACTGGCCGATCTTCGTCTACCTCACCGGGGCCCGGACCGGCCTGTCGCGTGGTCCCCTCGACGTGGTGCGGGTGGCCCTGACCCTGGCCGTCTCCACCGCCAGCTACGTCCTGGTCGAACAGCCGATCCGCCGGGCCCATCTCCGGGGCCGGCTGCGCTACTGGTTGGCCCCCGTGGCCGGGGTGGCCACCGCCGCTGCCCTGGTGGTCGCCACCATCCCCGCCGTGGCCGACCCGAGCGCCGTGGCCACCACCTCGCCGGCCACGGTCCCCAGCGGAGCCGTGGTGCCCGGATCAGGGGGGTACGGCGGCCAGGTGCCCATCGCGCTGCCCGCCGGCACCGTGCTCTCGCCCAGCCACCCCCTCCGGGTCGTGGTGCTGGGGGACTCGGTTCTGCACGACGCCTACTTCGGCATCAACGCCGCCCTCTCGGCCACCGGCGAGGTGGTGGTGGATCCCAACACCGTCCCCGGCTTCGGCCTGACCACGGCCACCAACTGGCCTCAGTCGATCCCGCGCATCATCGGCACCGAGCGTCCGCAGATCATCATCGCCTCGTGGAGTTGGGACCAGGACGGGCCGACCACGCCCAACGCGTTGCACCAGCCGGCGGCCTACGCCGCTCTCCTGCGCCGGGCCGTCCAGACCATGCTGGCGCCGGGCAACGGGGTGGCCGGGGTCATCTTCACCGAGTTCCCCCCGTCGGGGACCATTCAGGCGGCCAACCCGGCCGATCAGCAGGTGTACAACGCGGCGCGGGCCAAGGGCAACAGCGCTTGGAACGCCATTGCGGCGCAGATGCCGTCGGACTTCCCGGGCCGGGTGATGTATTTCCCCCTGGCTGCCTCCGTGCTGCTACACGGCCGGTTCTCCAGTTGGCTGGCGCCGGTGGGACAACCCAACGCGCCGCGTGACCAGTGGATCCGGGTGCGCAAGCTGGACAACGTGCACCTGTGCCCCGAGGGCAGTGCCCGTTATGCCGATGCCGTGCTGACCGACTTCACGGCGATCTTCGGTCTGGCTCCCGCCAAGAGCTCGTGGCCTACCGGCTCGTGGACGTCAGACCCGGACTTCAACGACCCGCCCGGTGGATGTCCTGATGACCATCCGCCGGGCGGGTCGTAAAGCGTTCAGTCCGAGCCGAAGGCGATGCCGGCGGTGATCGGTGCGTTCAACGGGATGTTGGCAGCCGAACCCAGCGCAGGTGCATCGCCGAAGCTGAAGACCTGACCGTTGCCGGTGAACTCCCAGTAGCCCTGGCCGGTCGAGGTGTCTTCACCGAAGACGACCGGGGCGCTTGCCCCGCCGCCGCCCAGGCCGGACGTGGCGTCGCCCAGGACACCGACTTGACCGCCGGCCAGGAACAGGTAGAGCCCCTTGCCGGTTGGCGTGCTGGCCGCCGCGACCACCCGGCCGAAGATGGCGCCTTCGGCGGTGCCGACGTTGGCGGCGTTGCCGAAGTCGAAGATGCCTCCGGCCGCGTCAGCCAGCCAGTAGCCCTGGCCGATCGGGGTCGAGATGGCACCGGTGATCGGAGAGGCCGGGGTGATGTCCTCGCCCGGCAGTGACCCGGTGAACTGGGCGTTGCCGAAGTCGAAGACGCCACCGTCAGCCGCGAACTCGCGGTAGCCGTGGCCGTCAGGCGTGGCCTCAGCGGCCACGATCGGACCATTGAGCACCTGATGCGGCTTGAGGACACCGGGCACCGAGCCGAAGAACTGGGCGTCGCCGAAGGCGAACACACCACCGTCAGCGGCGAAGAGCCAGTACCCACCGTGGTCCGGCGTGTCGGCCATGGCCACGATCGGCGAGTTCAGATGCTGACCGGGCTTGAGGACACCGGGCACCGAACCGTGGAACACGGCGCCACCGAAGGAGAAGACACCACCGTCGGCCGCGGCTTCCCAGTACCCAGGCTGAATGTAGGTGAAGTCGACCGGCGAGACAGCGTCGCCGCTCGGCGTGTGCACCGTGACATGGACCGTGCCGTCACCCGGAGGCTCTGTCACGGTGATCGTGGTGCAGTCCGTGCTGATGTTCTTGATCGGCGCGTTGACGCCACCGAAGTCCACGCTGGTGGCGTTGCAGAGGTTGGCGCCACCGATGATGACGGTCTCGCCCCCCTGTTGCGGGCCACTGGTCGGGCTGATGCCGACGACGGACGGTCCGACCACGTAGGTGAACGGCTGAGGTGCAGTCACCGTGCCACCCAGGTCGGCCAGTGCGACTGCCACCGCACCGGCGGCGTGGGACGGGTCAATGGCGGTGACCTCAGTCGGACTGACCACGATGACGTCGGTGGCGGCTACGCCGCCGAAGGACACCGCGGTCGGACCGGCGAAGCCGCTGCCGGTGATGGTCACCAGCGTGCCACCCGAGGTGGGTCCGCTGGTCGGGTTCAGCCCGGTGGCCGCGATGACCGGCGCACCGACGTAGGTGAACTGGTCCTGCACGACGGATGGGCTGAAGTTGGCACCTGTCGTCACGACGACGTCAACCGGTCCAGCGACGGTGCCGGGAGGGCTGGTCGCTGTGATCGTGGTGGCGGTCGTCGTGCCGCTGATCGTGGCGGGCTTGCCGCCGAAGGTAACAGTGGAGGTGCCGTCGAATCCTGAACCAGTGATGGTGACTACCGTGCCGCCAGCAAGCGGGCCGAAGGCCGGCGAGATGCCCGATACGTTCACGATGTCGCTCTGATAGAGGAACGACTGTGTGGCTTGGATGGTACCGCCGGCATCGGTCAACACCACCGGCACGGCGCCGACCGCGTGGGGCGGCGTAATGACAGTGACGGTGGTGGAGTTCACGACCGTGGGGCTAGAGCCCGCTATGCCACCGAAGGTGACGCTGACCGGGCCGGCGAAGCCGGTACCGGTGATGGTCACGAACGTGCCACCGGTGATCGGTCCGCTCACCGGGCTGATGCCGGTGACCGCGATGGTCGGCGGAGGGACGTAGGTGAACAGTTGCGTGGCCGTGACAGCGCCACCAGGGAGGTTGACGCTACCGGCGTCGGCCAGAGCCACCGAGACCGAGCCGGCCACATGGGGCGGCGTCACGGCGGTGACGGTGGTCGTGCTCAGGACGGTGACGGTGGGAGAAGCGACCCCGCCGAAGGACACCGCAGTCGGGTACGAAGGATCAAATCCCGTACCGGTGATGGTGACCGTCGTGCCGCCCGCGGTCGGACCGAACAGCGGCGAGATGCCGCTCAGGGCGTTGATCGTCGGGATGGGCTCGTAGGTGAACTTCTGGGCGGCGGTCACCGAGCCACCAGGAGTGGTCAGAGACACGCTTACCGGTCCCGGTGCAAGAGCGGGAGGCGTGATCGCTGTGACCTCGCCGGAGTTGACCACGGTGACCCCGGTGGCCTTGTTGGCCCCGAAGTCAACCTCGGAGGTACCGGTGAGGTTGGTGCCCATGATGGTGACGGTGGTGCCGCCAGCTAGTGGCCCGAAGAGGGGAGTGATGCCGTTGACGTTGATGGTCGGGGCCGGTACCGCGGTAAACGTGAACGCGTTCGTGGCCGTGGCCGTGCCGTTGACGTCGGAGACAGCGACATCCACCGTGCCGTCCGGGTGGGGCGGAGTTACCGCTGTGATCTCAGTAGGACTGACCACGGTGACACCGGTGGCGGCCACGCCGCCGAAGGAAACTGCAGACGGAGTGAGGAAGCCGGTGCCCATGATGGTGACCGGGGTGCCGCCCTTATCCGTGCCCGATGTGGGCGAAATGCCACCCGCAGAAATCGTGGGCGGCGTGCCGTAGGTGAACTTGTCGGCCGCGCTGGTGGCGCTGGTGCCGAACGGGTTGGTCACGGTCACGTCAACCACACCGGTTCCGGCGGGGCTGACGGCGGTGATGGAGCCGTCCGAGTTGATGGTGAAGCTCTTGGCCGCGGTGGTGCCGAACTTGACCGCCGAGGCGTGGGTGAATCCGCTACCGGTGATCGTGACGGTCGTACCACCCGCAGGAGGTCCACCGGCCGGGGTGACCGACGTCACCGTCGGGGGGGCTTCAATGTCCGAGCCGGTCACCGCACAGGCGGAGTGGGCCAGGTCAACTTCGACCAGCGAGGAGTTGAGGGGAAGGACCCCAGGGAGGAGCTGAATCTGGAGGCCGATCACGTCCATGCTGGCCGTTCCGGCCGTGGTGGGCGTGGCGTGCGTGTCAACTTGCGTCTGTTTGTTGATCGAGATGGCCGCCACGAGGAGATTGAGGGCGGGTGGGATGGGGAGCGTGCTACCCACGATGGGGTTACCGGCCAGATCCAGGATCGTGGTCGTGCCGGTGGAGCCACCCGCGTTGGAGGCACAAGCGGTGGTTACAGACTGAATGTTGAGGGCACTGAGCAGGTTGATGCCAGCAATAGTGGCGCTGCCGACCACACCAGCGGTGCCGTCGACTTCCTCACCAGGCGTGCCGTACTTGCTCGACCACGACTGGGCGTTGGCGACATTGACGGTCACCAGCGGAAGGAGTGGCAACGCGATGGTTGTGCTCGACACGCCCGGAAAGTCGGAGCCGCCTGCCGGCAGGGTCACCGATGGCGTGGGAGGGACGAGGGCACTGCCGGCCAGCAGCACCTGCAGGCCGTAGGCGCTCCCACTCCCCGTGTCCGGGATGGTCGCCGCCTGCAGCGGCGCACTGAGGAAGGCCGAGGTGCCGGCCACTGCAGCGGTGGCCATGACTGCCGCCAACAGTGACTGCTTGATTCGCGTGAACAACATGGAGGTGGGGTCCCCTTCTATTCTGTTATGGGTGCTGGCCTGAATTGCTCAGGCATTTGGACAGGACAATGCCACATCCTTGCAGGTGAAACGAGCGAGACCGCGGAACCTGGCGGTCTAATTACCGAAATAATTCTCGAATAATTCTCAAGTCGCCGTGCCTGGGTCGTGTCCAGCGGATCCATCGCCTCGGACCCCTCGGCGGCCACCACCGTTCACTCCACCCTTCATCGCCTGCCGCATCGTCACCCTGGACCGCACTGAACGCCACACCGACCACGCCGCCCCAGGCACGAAAACCCTCGACCCTCAAGTGAGAGTTTGTGCCTACGTCCAGTCGCGCTACCGTCCTCCTCCATGAGCATCGGGGCCCACGTGCGGGCGGGCGGGAAACTGGTGCCGGCCCTCGACCGCGGGGCTGAAATCGGGGCCGAGGTGATCCAGGTCTTCACCCAGAGCCCCAGGGCCTGGAAGCCGACCCAGTATTCCGACGAGGTGCTCTACGACTACCGGGTGGCCCAGGAGCGCCATCCCCAGGTGACCGAGACCTTCTGTCACGCCACCTATCTGATCAATCTGGCCAGCGACCAGCCCGAGGTGCTCGAGCGCTCCCGGGCCTGCCTGGCCGCCAACCTGGCCGTGGCCACCGGCATGGGTGCCTCCGGTCTGGTCCTCCACGTCGGGAGCCACAAGGGGCGTGGCTTCGCCGAGTGCGTGCCCCAGGTGGTCGACGCGCTGCTGGGCGTGCTGGCCGCGCAGCCCGGAGAGGCGGCGCCGATCCTGCTCGAGAACGCGGCCGGGACCGGCGACACCGTCGGGCGGAGCTTCGACGAGCTGGCCACCCTGCTCACCGCGGCCGGACGGGACGGTCGACAGGCCCTCGGCGTCTGTCTCGACACTCAACACCTGTGGGCCTCGGGCATCAGCTACGCCTCGGTGGAGGAGGCCGACGACATCGTGGCGCAGTTCGACGCCGTCATCGGGCTGGCGCGATTGCGCTGTCTGCACCTCAACGACTCCAAGGTCGAGCTCGGCGCCAACCGGGATCGGCACGAGAACATCGGGGAGGGGACGATCGGCGCTGAGGCGCTGGGGAATCTGATCAGCCATCCGGCTCTGGTCGATCTGCCGGCCATGCTCGAAGTCCCCGGTGACGGCGACGGGGCGAGGGCGATCGACATCGCCGCGGCGCGCCATGCCCTCCAACTGGGCCTGGCGGCGCGCCGGCCATAAGCTGACTTACGTGACCAGCACTCGGGTGGAAAGCGACAGCATGGGGGAGATCGAGGTCCCCACGGACCGGTACTGGGGCGCGCAGACGGCGCGCTCACTGCACCATTTCGACATCGGCAACGAGACGATGCCCACCCCGCTGGTGCGAGCCTTCGGCATCCTCAAGGGAGCCTCGGCCAAGGTCAACCGCGATCTGGGCAAGCTGGCCCCCGAACTGGCGGAGCTGATTGAACAGGCGGCGGCCGAGGTGGCCGAGGGCAAGCTCAACGACCAGTTCCCCCTGCACATCTGGCAGACCGGCAGTGGGACGCAGACCAACATGAACGCCAACGAGGTCATTTCCAACCGGGCCATTGAGATCAGCGGTGGCGAAATGGGATCGAAGAAGCCGATTCACCCCAACGACGACGTCAATATGTCGCAGTCGTCGAACGACACTTTCCCGACCGCCATGCACATCGCCGCCGTCGAGGAGATCGTGCACCGCCTGCTCCCGTCGGTCCTGGCCCTGCGCGACGCGCTGCATGAGAAGGAACTGGCCTACGCCGAGGTGACCAAAATCGGCCGGACCCACCTGATGGACGCGGTGCCCCTCACGCTGGGACAGGAGTTCTCGGGCTACGTGGCCCAGCTGAACGCTGACGTGGGACGCCTTGAGGTGACCTTGCCCGGGCTCTACGAGTTGGCGGCCGGTGGCACCGCGGTGGGTACCGGTCTCAACACCCACCCCGAGTTCGGGCAGCGGGTGGCCGCCGCCATCGCCGGGATGACCGGCCTGCCCTTCGTGACCGCGCCCAACAAGTTCGCCGCTCTGGCCGCCCACGACGCCCTGGTCTTCACCCACGGGGCGCTGCGCACCCTGGCGGTGTCGTTGATGAAGATCGCCGACGACCTGCGCTGGCTGGGTTCGGGGCCGCGCAGCGGACTGGGTGAGCTCTCGCTGCCCGAGAACGAGCCCGGTTCCTCCATCATGCCGGGCAAGGTAAACCCGACCCAGAGTGAGGCCATGATCATGGTGGGCATCCAGGTGCTGGGCAATGACACGGCGGTGGCCATGGCGGGCAGCCGGGGCAACCTGGAGCTGAACGTCTGCAAGCCGGTGATCATCTACAACGTCATGCAGTCCATCGCGTTGATGACCGACGCCTGCCGGGGTTTCCGCGAGTTCTGCGTGGAGGGACTGGAGCCGAACTACCTGCAGATCCAGCGCCATCTGGACAACTCACTCATGCTGGTCACCGCCCTCAATCCGATCATCGGCTACGACAATGCGGCCAAGGTGGCCAAGAAGGCGCACAAGGAGGGCATGACGCTGCGTGAGGCCGTGGTCGCCCTCGGGCTCATGACCGGTGAGGAGTTCGATGCCGCCGTGCGGCCCGACGAGATGACCCACCCGTGAACGAGCCCGTGCTCCCCGCCGCCGATGTCGACGCGGCACTGGCCGAGCAGGCGATCGCCTGGGAACGCCACGGCGACGAACTCACCACGTCGGTCACGCTGCGCGACTTCGCCGGCGCCCTGCAGTTCGTCAACGCGGTGGGCGCGGCGGCCGAGGCGGCCAACCACCACCCCGATATCGACATCCGGTGGAACACGGTGACCTTGACGCTGAGCACGCACAGCGCCGGCGGCCTGACCGTGCTGGACCTGGCGCTGGCCGCCGCTATCGACCGCTTGCGCCCGCAGCGCTAACGGCGGGTCGGCCCGGGGAGCGAGCGAGCCAGCGTTACGCCGCCGGCTCCAGCATCGACCCTCGCAAGCGCGACACCACGTCGTCGGGCACGCCCATGGTGCTGGCGTAGTTGATCACCGATCCGTACTGCTGGCGCAGATGGACCAGGAGGCTGACCATGTGGGCCGGGTCGGCCGAGAAGATCTCATCGGAATCGGCGATGACGTCCTTGCCATCGGGATACTTCAGGATCAGCTTGGCCCGCAGGCGGGCCATGGCTTCACCGCTGAGGGCGTAGTCGGCCACCACTGTCTCCTCGGGCACGCCGAGGAGTGACAGCACCAGGGCGGCCAGCAACCCGGTGCGGTCCTTGCCGGCAGTGCAGTGGAACACGGCCGGCTGGGCGTCGGGGGCGGTCAGGGCTTCCAGGGCGCCGATGATCTGCGGCGACGCCCCGTCCAGCATCTCGGTGTACTGGGTGCCCAGGAAGCCCGGCGTCTGTTCGAACTGGTCGGGGTGGGGCAACGCGTCAATGAAGGGGAAGTGGTGGAGGGTGACCGGGTGCGCGTCCGTGTTGAACCGGCTCTGCGACACCTCGTAACCCGAGCGCAGGTCGACCACGGTGCGGATGCCGAGCTGGCGCACCACGTCCAGATCGTCCTCGGTCAGCTCGCCCAGCCCGTCGGCCCGGAACAGCACCCGCCAGCGGGTGCGCTGGCCGTCCGTCGTGACGTACCCGCCCAGGTCGCGGAAGTTGACCGCGCCCTCCAGCGCGATGAGACGCGGCAACGTCACTTGACCGGCAGGTCCCACATCGGAAACCAGCGGGCCAGGTCGGTCTCGACCGGGAGGTCGACGCCGAGCATGGCGCGGATGCGCAGTTCGAGCTCGGTGTCGCGCCGCTCCTTCTGTCCGGCCACGGGGGCGAACGGGTAGAACGTGCCGCGCTTGTAGAGGTAGACGAGCGAGAAGGGCTTGGCGTCGCTGGCGGCGTCGGGGCCGGGCACGAACCCGAAGACCGAGCACAACAGCTGGGCGCCCCAGCCGGCGTCGGTCAGGGTCGAGTTGGCCATGTGGGCCTGGGTGACCAGGTCGTCGAGCTCAGGCACGCTCAACAGGAGCCAGCCGTAGCCGAACGAGTCCTGGGTCTGGGTGAAACCGTCCCCCACCAGCTTGGACACCTCGGTCTGCAGATCCTCGGACCCCTGCCCCGACGGCGGCTTCCAGCACACGCCGGCGTGGCCGGAGGAGACGAGCCCGCCCGCGCTCTGCAGCGTCAGGGCGGCTGTGGGCAGCGCGAACAGCGCATCCAGATTGGCCTTCACCGGTTTGGTGCGGCCGAGCAAGGTGTCGAAGAGACCCACTGTCAGCGGAGAGGACTAGCGACCGGTTTGGCCGGCTTGGCCGAGTTGCTGCTCAAGCTGGTCGAGCTGGGCCAGGCGGCGCTCGAGGGTGGGGTGGGTGCGGAAGAGGGAGCCGAAGCTGAACCCGCCGCCGCCGCCGCCGCCCCGGCTCTGGTCCTGGGCGCCCTGACCGGACACGGCCGGCACGAAGAAGAAGGCGTTGAACGGCTCGGAGGCCCGCAGGTCCTTGGTCGGGATGCGGCCTATCTCACCGGTGATCTTGACCAGGGCCGAGGCCAGCTGCGACGGGCGCCCGATCAGAATGGCCCCCGACCGGTCGGCCGCCAGCTCGCGGTAGCGCGACAGCGCCATGGTGAGTAGGAAGCTGACGAAATAGACCACGACCGAGACCAGCAGGACGATCATCTCGATCCCCGCCGCGCTGGAATTGTTGTTGTTGTTATTGCTCCGACCACCGCCGAAGATCTCCGAGTAGAACATGACCCGGGTCAAGAGGCCGGCGATCATGCCTAGCCCGCTGGCGATGGTCATCACGGCGACGTCGCGGTGGGCCACATGCGAGATCTCGTGGGCCAGCACGGCCTCCACTTCCGACTCGTCCAGCCGTCGCAACAAGCCCGAGGTGGCGCACACCACGGCTGCCTTGGGGCTGCGCCCGGTGGCGAACGCGTTGGGGATGTCGGTCTGGGCGATGGCCACCCTCGGCTTGGGCATGTCGGCCAGGGCGCACAGGCGGTCGATGACCCCGTGGAGCTCCGGCGCCTCTTCGGGCGTGACCTCCTTGGCGTGCATGGCGTACATGGCGATCTTGTCGCTGAAGAAGTACTGGCAGAAGAGCAGCCCGAACCCGATGACCAGGATGACCACCAGACTCTTGATGAAGATGAAGAGGACCCCGATCAGGACGGCGTAGAGCACGACGAGGAAGAACCCCGTCATGAGCATCCGTGTGGTCAAACCGCGGTCCGGCTTGATATTGCGGGACAAGGCCATCAGTCGGTTGCTCCTCCAGATCCGCCCTGTTCCGCTGCCGGTAGTGCCGCCGCTTCTTCTGAGCTGGCCGCCCCGGTTCCCAACTCGGCCTTCAAGGCGGCCAACTCGTTGTCGACCTGGTTGGTCGAAGTCACTTTGTCGAGTTCCTTTTGGATGTCGTCCACCGGCGTGCTCAAGTCGTTGAGCGCGCCCGAGGCCAGCAGCTCGTCAATGGCGCCGGCCCGGGCCTGCATCCCGGCGATCTTGTCCTGGGCCCGCTGCATGGCCTGCGCGGAGTTGCCCATGGAGGTGGAGATGCCCGAGACCGCCTCGCCCACCTTGGTGGTGGCTTCGGCCGCCGTGTAGCTGGCCTTGAGGGTCTCCTTCTTGGTGCGGAACTGCTCCACCCGCGACTGCAGCTGCTGGGAGGTGTCGATCAGCTTGGTCTCCTGCTCGGTGATCTGATCGTGCTGGGTCTTGAGCTCGGACAGCTGCTCGCCCAGCGCGGCCCGGCGGGACAGGGCCTCCCGGGCCAGGTCCTCGTTGCCCTGGGCGAGGGCGGCCTTGGCCTGAGCCTGCAGTTTGTCGGCCTGCTTTTGCAATCCCTGTGCCTGCAGCTCGATGCGCTTGCGGGCCGTCGCCACGTCGGCCACGCCTCGGCGCACCTTCTGCAGCTGCTCCAGCTGCTTCTCATAAGAGAGGTCCAGCGTGTCGCGGGGGTCCTCTGCCTTGTCCAGGACCTTATTGGCCTTGGCCTGGAAGATCCCGGCGATCCGCTTAAACGTGCCTGCCATGGGGATGAGCATAAGGCCCAGCGGGCAGGAGGGGGCAACGGGCGGCTGGGCCGTGGCCCGCCATTAAGGTCACCGCCGTGCCTGACCGTCGCTGCCTGCTCTCCGTGCACGCCCATCCGGACGATGAGTCCTCCAAGGGGGCCTCGACCGTGGCGCGCTACCACGCCGAAGGTGTGCGCACGGTGCTGGTCTGCTGCACCGGGGGCGAGGAGGGCGACATCCTCAATCCGGCCATGGACACCCCCGAGGTGCGGGCCGATATCGGGCGGGTGCGCATGGCCGAGCTCAAGGCGGCCACCGACATCATCGGCTACGACGAGACGGTCATGCTGGGCTACCGCGATTCGGGCATGCCCGACACCGAGGCCAACGCCCGTCCTGACTCCTTCGCCCAGGCGCCCCTGGACGAGGCGGTCGAGCGGCTGGTCAGGATCGTCCGGCGGGAGCGCCCGCAGGTCATCCTCACCTACCCCGACGAGCAGTCGGAGTACCCGCACCCCGACCACCTCCGGGTCCACGAGATCTCCATGGTGGCCTTCGAGGCGGCCGGGGACCCCGATCGGTTCCCCGACGCCGGGCCCCCGTTCACGCCGGCCAAGCTCTACTACTCAGTCTGGCCGGCGGAGCGGTTCCGCCAGATCCACGCCAAGTTCGTGGAGCTGGGACTCAAATCGCCCTTTGACGAGAAGTGGTTGTCCCGTCTCACCCGGGACGCGCCGTTCACCACGTCGATCGACATCGAGGGTTTCCAGGACGTCCGGGGCCAGGCGCTCAAGGCGCACGCCACCCAGGTCGATCCGAATTCGCCTTTCTGGTTCGGGTTGCCGCCCGAGGTGCTCCGGGACATTCACCCGGTCGACGAGTTCTTCCTGGCCCGCAGCCACGTCGGGACGACCGACGCCGAAGAGGACGACCTGTTCGCCGGCGTGCCCCCGGCCTGACAGCCCGGCGCCAGCGGCGCGCTCAGGCCGCGCCGCCCAGGAAGCCCAGGTGGATGACGCCGGCGCTCTGAGCCAGGATGAGCGCCACGGCGGTGGCCAGGGCCGCTAAGAGGACGATCGTGGCGGCCGCCTGCAGGGGAAACGCCCGGCGGCTCTTGGCCTTCGTCTTGGCCTTCTTGCGTCGGACCGATCTCGCGGCGGGCGCCTTCCGCACCGCGGCCGGTGCCGCTGGGGGGGGCGTCACCGGGGCCTGTTCTGGCATTCGTTCTGGGGCCTGTTCCGGTGCCCGGGCCGGAGTGGCGGTGGGCGCCGCGCTGACATCGGGAGCCCGGGCCGCCTTCGCCGTTCGCTTGGGGTAGGTGGGCGGAGCCGGTCGGGCCGATCGCGGCGAACGCTGCCGCGGGGCTACCGGGGCCGGCGGCGCGCCGTCGGCGGTTGCTCCCTCGACGGGTGGCACCGCCAGCGGGTGGGGCGACGCCTCAATGGTCGGCGGGGTCTTCATCTCCACCGGCGCTTTGGCCACCGGCTCGACCGCAGGCTCGGGCCGGTCCTCAATGAACCAGGCG
This sequence comes from Acidimicrobiales bacterium, assembly GCA_035552095.1. Classification (GTDB taxonomy): domain Bacteria; phylum Actinomycetota; class Acidimicrobiia; order Acidimicrobiales; family RAAP-2; genus Bog-473. The sequence goes on from DASZMA010000130.1 coordinate 26,658, forward strand.
GCAGAAGAGGGACCGGCGGCGGGGCGTCCAGCGGCCGCGGGAGGAGCGGGAGGAGCCGGAGGGGCTTCCATCACCAAGCCGACATCCATCGGGGGCACCGGCTCCCCGTCGACGGTTTCGATCGGCCAGACCAGGTCGGGGACGGCCTCCAGAGGCGAATTGCGGGGCCACACCAGGGTCCCGTCGACTTCGCTGTCGTCGACCGGAGCCGGCACCGCGTCCAAATTGACTTCGAGATCCGGATCCCGGGGAGGCGCGAAGGCTTTGGAGATGACATCTTCAAAGGTCGGGTCGGGGTCCGGGTCGGGATCGGGCGCGATCTCCAGCAGTGCTTCGAGTTCGGGTTCGACCAGGCCCTCGGGCAGGGTCTCTACGTCATCGGGGTCGAAGTAGAGCTTTGGCACCACGATCGGCTCGGGCCCTTCCTCGTGCTGCGGCTCGTAGACCAGATCCGGTACCACAATGGGGTCATGGCCCCGTTTGCCGACCTGGTCCGACGAAGCCCCCCACGTCGACCGTTCGAAGCTGGGCCGGGGCGCCGGCGGCGTCATCGGCTGGGGTGCGCTCTCGGGCTCGGGCTCGGGCTCCACGGTGGGCGATGGCTCCTGGGCCACCACCCGCACCGGCTTGACCAGCGCGGTCGGCGGCGGCGGCGGGTCCGGCGGCCGGGGTGGCTCGACCGGCAACGGAGGCTCTGGCGTCAGTGGTGGCTCGACCGGCAACGGCGGCTCTGGCGGCAACGGCGGCTCGGGCTCCACCACCACCTCGGGCTCGGTCAGCGCGGCTTCGAGAATCGGATCGAGCGTCGCCCCCTCAGCCTCGGAGGCAGACAGGTGGGAGGTGACGTCGCGCAGGACCACGTCGAGGTCGTCCACCTTCCAGCGGGGGATGACCAACGGGGTCACTGAGCCGCCGCCGCGCAGCGTGAGGAGGACCCCGCCCCGGCGTTGCTCAATCTCCCACTCGGTGATCCGGTCCCAAGCCAGGTGGCGGGCGTTCTCCCCGGGGCGGCGGATCTCAATGCCGTCATAGGTGAAGGCCAGGTCGAAGACGTCGCCGCTCTTACTCCGCTCCTTGGTGTAGAGCGACACGCCCTGCATGGTTGTCTCAGGCACGCTCGGTCAGCCCCCGGAGCGGGCCAGCTCGCGCAAGGGCCGGAACCCGATGAGCGTGGCGCCGGCGTCGTCAATGGCCTGGCGGACCCAGTCCTCGCTACAGATCATGCGGTGATCGTCGACCCGGGCTTCCCAGTCGTCGGTGGCCAACGACCGCAGCTCGGCGCTGTCGACCGCCGGGTGAAGGTGCATCTCGGTGACCCCGGGCTTGAGCGACTTGAGGTCGGTCTCGAACAATTGGCGGGAGCCGACGCCCGGCACGAATCGCATGTCGTCGGTGAACACCGCCCCGGCTTCCTCGGCCACAGCCCGGCTCGGGAAGCCGACGTACTTCTCCATGGCCGGGCTGATCATGCGCAACGGCAGTCCGAACTCGACTGCCAGGTCCAGGTAGACGTCGAAGAACTCCGGGCGGAGCTGCAGCGTCCCCATGTGCGCGTCCAGGTGGCTCACGTCGAAGCCCCACAGGATGGCCCGCTCTATCTGGGCCCGGCACTCGCGCCGCACCTCGTCCAGGTCGGCGTGGTCCCACACGTCCTCCACCGTCCGCGGGAAACCGCCGTCGCCGCCCAACAACGAAGGGGCGTAGGTGATGGGGCCCCACCGGTAAAGCTCGTACTCCGCATTGACGGTCAGATGGACGCCGATGTCCTCGCCCCGGTACCGGCTCGATGCTTCCCGGGCCCACGGGCACGGCACCATCAGCGTGGCGCTCGTCACCACCCCGGTGGCCAGACACTCGAAGACACCGACGTTGGCGGAGTGGCAGGAGCCCAGGTCATCGGCGTTGATGATGAGGAGTTTGGCGTCGGCCCCATAGCCGAGCCGCTGCGCCAAGTTCGCACTGGCTCTACTCATGGTCCTCCTTTCCTCCTCCGGCCACCTCGGCGTCCTGGGTGCGGGCGGCGGCCGCGATCTCCTGCTGGTACGCCTCCATTGTGGCAGTCAGCGTCTCGTCGCCCAGCGCCAGGATGCGCACGGCCAGCAGGCCCGCGTTGCGGGCGCCGTTGACGGCCATGGTGGCCACGGGCACGCCCCGGGGCATCTGCACAATGGAGAGGAGCGAGTCGAGGCCGTCGAGATTGGAGAGGGCGACCGGGACGCCGATCACCGGCAGCGTGGTCACCGAGGCCAGCATGCCGGGCAGGTGGGCCGCACCGCCGGCCCCGGCGATGATGACCCGGAGACCCCGGCCCGCCGCGGCGTGCCCGAAGGCGATCATGTCATCGGGGGTGCGATGGGCCGACACCACCCGGACTTCATGGGCTACCCCGAAGCGGGTCAGGACCTCGACCGCACCCTCCATCACCTCGAGGTCCGAGGAACTCCCCATCACGACGGCGACCAGCATCCCGCCTGCACCGATCGAACCCGTCATCACGACACTCCTTCCGGGAGCCGGAGGCCGTCGGGCCGGGGCGTGCCGAGCGCCAGGGCGGCCGCCCAGGCCTGCTCCCGGACCAGGGCGGCGTCATCTCCACAGACCGTCACGTGCCCCAGTTTGCGTCCTGGCCTGGCTCCTTTGCCATAGAGGTGGATGTGGGCCCCCGGGATGGCCAACCCGCGGGCCAGCAGAGCGGCCGGATCCTCGCCGGCCGGACCCCCGAAAAGGTTGACGCTGGCCACCTGGGCGTGCTGCGGGGCGCCGCTGCCCAAGGGCAGGTCAAGGACGGCCCGCAGGTGGTTTTCGAACTGGGAGGTGACTGACCCCTCAATGGTCCAATGGCCTGAATTGTGGGGCCGGGCCGCGATCTCATTGACCAGCAGTTGGCCTCGCGACCAGAAGAGCTCGACGGCCAGGACCCCGACGGCGCCGGCCAATTCCGCCACCTGCTGCCCGAGCATCCCGGCCTGGGCGATCACCTCGGGCGGCCAGCGTCCGGGTACCAGCACCTCCCGGCATACCCCGCCCACCTGGGCCGTCTCGACGGCTGGCCAGGCCACCGATTGGCCGGAGGGGCGCCGGGCCACCATGACGGCCAGCTCAGCCTCGAGCGGCACCAGCTCCTCCACCAGCACCGTTCCGGTCAGGGGCGCCATGATGGCGGCCGCCTCCGCCGGATCGCCGGCCACCCACACGCCCTTGCCGTCGTAACCACCCCGGGCGATCTTGAGGACGATGGGCCACCCGTGCTCGGCGCCGAACCCGGTCACCGCGCCGGCTGTCTCGTCCCCCGAACCCGTCTCCACCACGATGTGGGCCGGCACGGCCACGCCGGCCTCGACCAGCACCGCCCGCATGTGGGCCTTGTCGACGGCCATGGCCAGGGTGTCCAGGCCGGGGCGGATGACCACCCCGTCCTCCTTCAGGGCGGCCAGGAGGGCGAGGTCCACCTGTTCATGGTCGAAGGTGATGACGTCGCAACGCCGGGCCAGGGCGCGCAACTCGGCCTCGACCAGGGGAGAGCCCAGGACGACCTCGGCCGCCACCGCGCAGGCGGCATCGCCGGGATCCTCAGCCAGCACGGCCATGGAGAGCCCGAGCGCGCTAGCGGCCTCACCGGCCATCCGGGCCAGCTGGCCGGCGCCGACGAACCCGATCTGGTGGGCGCTCAGGTCGCTAGCCTCAGCGGGAGCGGTGGGCCGGACACGACCGGCACACTAGAGGAGACGAGGCAAAGTCATGGCCAAACCCCTGCGTATCGGCAGTTTGATTGATGTCGACCGGACGCTGCCCGAGACGGTGGCCCAGCTGCGTCGCTTCGCCGATGCCGGCTTCGACCATGCCTTCGCCGTCCAGGTCTTCGGGCACGACGCGCTCACGCTGCTGGCTGCCGCCGGGGCCCAGGTTCCGGGCATCGGCCTGGGCACCGGGGTGGTGCCCGTCTACCCCCGCCACCCCATGATGCTGGCCCAGCAGGCGTTGACCGTGCAGTCGGCCACCGACAACCGGTTGATCCTCGGTATCGGCCTCTCGCATCAGGTGGTGGTCGAGGGGATGTGGGGGATCAGCTTCGACAAGCCGGCCCGCTACATGAAGGAATACCTGGCCGCCCTCATGCCGTTGCTGCACGGCGAGACGGTCAGCGTGGCTGGAGATCGGATCACGACCAACGCCTTCCAGGCGCTGGAGCTGCCCGGGGTCAAGCCCCCACCGGTCCTGGTGGCGGCCTTGGGCGACACCATGCTGAAGCTGGCCGGTCGGGTGGCCGACGGCACCATCACCTGGATGACGGGTATCCAGACCGTGCAGTCGCACATCGTGCCCACCATCCGCGCCGCCGCCGAGAAGGCGGGTCGGCCGGCGCCCCGCATCGCCGTCTCGCTGCCGGTGTCGGTGACGGCCGACATTGAGGCGGCCAAGGAGCGGGCCAACCAGGATTTCGCCATCTATCCCAACCTGCCCTCCTACAAGGCGATGCTGGACAAGGAGGGGGCGGACACTCCGGCGGACATCGCCTTCCTGGGCGACGAGGACGCGGTGGCGGCATCCATCGCGCAGCTGGCCGCGGCCGGCGCCACCGACTTCGTGGCCTCCATCATCGGCGATGCGCAAGAGCGCAAGCGGACCTTCGCGCTGCTCAGCGAGCTCGCTCGCGCTTAACGCGACAGCGTGGTGTACTTGAACTCGTTCAGGTCGGGCTGATCGTCGAAGAGTCGGACCACACCCTCGACGGTGCGGCGGGCCCGGTCGGCGTCGCCGTCGGGGCGGCTCATCAGGCGGACGAAGACGGCTCGGCCATCCACCACGAAGGTCGGGACCCCGAACACGCTCCATTTGTCCACCGCCTGGGTGTGGGCCTGGCGGATCTCGTCAATCGGCCCTCCGCCGTCCACCTCGGCCAGGATCTTGTGGCCCGGGACGCCGGCCCGGTCGAGCACGCCGGCCACGACGTCCGCCACCCGCAGGTCGAGCCCTTCGTCGTGCCGGGCGGCGAAGAGCGCGTTGTGCACCGCCCCGAACTGCTCGGGGTACTGGTCCCGCACCACGACCCCCGCCGCCAGGGCGAGCAGGTCAGACTTCTTGGCCGGATCGTCCCAGACCGGGGTCCCGCCTTCGGGCACGTGGCCCTGGCTCAGGGAGAAGGGCAGGAAGGTGACGTCCCAGTCCGCCCCGTCGGCCAGCCCGGCCACAATGTGCTCGTGGGCGTTGCGGGCGAACGGGCAGCGGTAGTCCCAGGTCACAGCAAAAGGCTTCATACGTTATCCAACCGGTAAGTCGGCCCGCTCATTCCCCGCCGGCTGCGCCGCCCTCGCCCGCCGGTCCGCCGCCGCCCCGGGGTCACCAGTGTGACCAGCGGCCGCAGAACCACCCCCAGCAGGGATCCGATGACCGCTCCGCCCACCACATCGCTCGGGTGGTGGGCCCGCAGATGGACCCGGCTGGCCGCCACCGCGCCGGCGAATCCGACGTAGGCCGCGGTTTGGGCCTCGGTCTCGGCCAGGACGACCGCCGTGCAGAAGGCGGCCAGGGTGTGCCCGCTCGGGAAGCTGCTGCTGGTCGGCGTGCGCACCCGGGCTGTCAGGTGCTCCTCGGGCCGCTGGCGCTCCACCGCCGCCTTGGCGGCCCGGCTCACCAGCAGCGAGGACACCCCGGCCGTCCCCAGCGCCAGCACGGCCCGCCGGCGGCCGGGTCCCCGGCGCCGTCCCTTCCAGGTGGCCAGGACCACCCAGACGAACCCGTAGTCAGCCAGGTTGGAGACCAGGGCGGCGGCGCGATCCACCCTGGGCCGGCCCCGCAGCGGCGCAAAGGCGGCGTCGACCGCCGCGTCGAAGCTGGCCATGCCGGACGGGTCGGGCATTTCAGGCCGCGCCCGCCGCCGCCCCTGCCCACGCCGGGCAGGAGGGCTTGAAGTGGCAGAAGTTGCACAATGGCCCGGTCTTGGGGCGGAAGTCCTCGTTGGCACAGGCCCGCTCAATAGCCCCCCACACGGCGTTGGTCCGCAGCTGCTGGCCGCGCAACGTCTGCGCCGTCGAGAACGCAGAGATCATGACCGGATCGCGCAGGTGCAGGAGGCGGACCTCGACCGGCATGCGCCCGAGGATGCGCTCGCACAACAGCGCGTAGGTCTGGACGCCGCTCATCCGCCCCTGCTCGTAGCGGATCGACGGCGCCCGCCCGGTCTTGTAGTCGACCACCGTCAACCCGCCGTCGGCCTCCAGGTCGAGTCGGTCGATGATCCCCCGCAGGCGCAGGCCGTCCTGGTCCATCTCCACGCCGAGCTCGACCCCGACGGCCCGGACGGTGTTGGGGTCCTCCAGCCGGAAGTAGTTCTGCACCAGGACGTGCGCATCAGCCAGGAAGGCCGCTGCCTCCTCGGCTGGCAACGCCAGTTGAACGAACTCGGGATCGGAGGCCAAGGCGTCCCAGGCCCGGGCCAGCTCCGCCTCGGCGGCCGCCGCGGTGCGATGTCCGGCTTCGTGGTTCCAGAAGAGCCCCTCCAGTGCGGCGTGGACCAGGGTGCCCTTCACCACGTGGGGCGACGGCGGCTCGGGACGATGCTCAATGACGCTGAATCGGAAGGCCAGCGGGCAGTTGGTGAAGGCCGTCACCTTCGATGGCGTCAAGGTCCGCGGGAGTTCGAGCGCCATGGCGGCCAGGATAGGACCGGGCTGTGACCCTTCTGGCCCATGCACTAAAAAGTAGAGGGTGAGCCCGCCCGCCGATCTCCAGCGCAGCACGCGTTGGGCCGGCCTGCGGGCCGGTGATCCGGTGGTGGTCGCCGGCACCCGGATACGGGGTGCCTCGTGGTCCTTCGTGGCCCATGTGGCCAACCAGGAGACCGGCGAGGAGTGGGTCGAGGTGGTCGGTGGGCGGACCGGTGACCGGGCTGTGCGCTCCTTCCGGCCCGACCAGATGTACGCCCCGTCGGCCCGACCCGGCCGCGACCCCTCGCTGGCCGACGCGCCCGGGCTCCCGCTCATTTAGCGACGGCGCGCCATGACCATCCCGGTGCTCACCACGGAGCACCTCATCCTGCGTCCGTTTGTCCACGATGATCTGGCCGAGCTGGCGCCGATCCACGCCGAGGAGTCGTTCTGGTGGTACCCCCTGCGCGGCGGCATGTCGATGGAGCAGACCGCCGGCTTCCTGGTCCGCACGATCGAGCGCTACGAGAGCGACGGCGTCGGCATTGAAGCGGTGATCGACCGGACCAGCGGCGCCATGATCGGTTGGGCCGGCCTGGCCGTGCCCCATTTTCTGCCCGAGATCCTCCCCGCCGTCGAAGTGGGGTGGCGGTTGTCGGGTCCGTTCCGGGGCCGCGGACTGGCCACCGAGGCGGGGGCGGCCGCCGTCGACTGGGGCTTCACCGAGGGCGGGCTGGACCGCATCGTCAGCATCTACGAGCCCGAGAACGTGCCCTCGGGCAAGGTGATGGAACATCTGGGCTTCACCTTCTTCCTGCGGACCCACCATGCCGAACGGGGTGAGGAGATGGTCGTGACCGAGCTCACCCTCGAGCGCTGGAAGGCCCGCCAAGGCCACCACACCTGACGCCCGGGGCCGGGGGCGATCAGCTCCGGCGGTGCCTGCCCCCGGTGGCCCGCTCCGCCCGCACGACCCGCACCCGGTGCAGGAAGACCACGACGACGGCCAGCACGGCCAGCACGGCCAGCACGTAGCCGGCGTAGCTGAAGTCCTTGACCACGTGGTTGTACGTCGCCCCGAGGCTGTAGCCCACGCTGGTCAGCACGGTGCACCAGATGGCGCAGCCGATGAAGGTGTAGAGGATGAATTTGGCCACCGCCATCTCACCCAGCCCGGCCGCCAGTGAGACGAAGGAGCGGAGCAGGGGGATGAACCGGCCGAAGAGGACGAGTGGCTCGCCTCGACGGGCGAACCACGTTTCGGCCCGGTCCAGGTCCTTGTGGGTGAGCAGGATGTACTTGCCCAACCGGTCCACCAGCGGCCGTCCCCCGTAGGCGCCGATCAGGTAGCCGGCCAACGAGCCGAGGACCTCGGCCACCGTCGCCAACACAATGACCAGCACCACGTTGAGGGGATGGACGTGGGCGATCTGTCCGCTGGCCAGGGCCCCGCCGCCGATGATGGCCAGCTCGGCCCCGACCGGGATGCCCATGCTTGAGATGAAGCTGAGAACGAAGACCGCGAGGTAGCCCCACGATGAGAGGAAGTGCTCCATGTCCGGGTCCGCCTACTTTCCTGATGCCCGAGGGTCGACGTCACGGGGACGCCAGCCAGCCAGTCGGTCTCTCACGCAGTCTCCCTCCGGTGCCGCCGCTTGGTCACACCGTACTGGGGTGGTCTCGTCCGGTACCTCATCCATTCGGCTAGTTCTGGGCGGTTTCTTGGTGTTCTTTCAGGAAGGCGTCCCTGGGGCCGGCCGATCAGGCGGCGCCGGCCGGCCTACTCGGTCGAATAGCCGTCCATGCGAGCCAGGATGCGCAGCATCACTTCGTCGGCCCCGGCCCCGATGGAGTCGAGGCGGGTGTCTCGATAGAAGCGCGAGGCCCAGTGCTCCTCCATGTAGGCGATGCCGCCGTGGAACTGCAGGCAGACGTCAGCCACCTCGCGTTGGAGGCGCGAGCCCATGAGTTTGCCGATGGTGGCGAAACGGGTGGCGTCCTCCCCGCGCAACACGGCATCAGCCGAGGCGCGGGCGTAGTGCTTGAGCATGTCATGACGGGCGGACAGCTCGGCCAGTACGAACTGCAGGTGCTGGTTGGCCATGAGCGGCTTGCCGAAGGCCCGGCGCTCGTTGAGGTACGCCTTGGTGCGTTGCAACGCCTGCTCAATGGAGCCGACCTGCTTGTAGACCGTGATGAGCCGCTCCGCTTGGAACTGCCCCATCTGTTGCTGGAAGCCGCGCCCGACCTCACCGATCGTGTTGGACACCGGGACCCGCACATCGGAGAAGGACAGCTCGGCGGTGTCGCTGGACCACATGCCCAACTTCTCCAGTTTGCGCGAGACGGCGAAGCCCTCTACCGCGGTCGGCACCACGATCATCGACATGCCCTGGTAGCCCGCGTCCTCCGACGTGCGGGCCAGCAGACAGAGCCAGTCGGCCTGGGTGCCGTTGGTGATGTAGAGCTTCGAGCCGTTGATGACCCATTCGTCACCGTCGCGGATGGCCCGGGTCCGGATGCCGGCGACGTCACTGCCCGCATCGGGCTCGGTCACCGCGATGGAGGCCACCATCTCACCGCTGATCGAGGGCGCCAGGTACTGCTCCTTGAGCTCGTGGGAGCCGAACTTGGCCAGCGCCGGGGTGGCCATGGACATCTGCACCGCCATCGCCATGGGCACGCCGCCGCAACTGATGCGGCCCATCTCCTCGCCGGCGATCATGGTGAAGGAGTGGTCCGCCTCCATGCCGCCGTAGGCCTCTTCGTACTCGAGGCCGAGGAGTCCGACCGCCCCCAGCTTGGGGAAGAGCTCATGCGCCGGAAAGGTGCGCGCCGCCTCCCACGCGTTGACGTGGGGCTCGATCTCTCGCTCGAAGAGGTCCCGCAGGGTCTTGCGAAAGATCTGGTGCTCGTCGGTCTCAATCACGGCCGAACGATACCACCGGGCTTTTCCAACTCTCGGGGCGGCGCCGCCCCCTACACTGCGCTTCTGTGACAGCCCCGTTGGTCCACGTAGAGCGGCGCGGGCCCATCCGGGTGCTCACCCTCGACTCGCCGCACAACCGCAACGCGTTGTCGTCGCGGCTGCTCGACGAGCTCGCCGTGGGGTTGCGTGATGCAACGACCGATGACGCGGTCCGGGTCATTGTGCTCACCGGAACCGGGACCGTCTTCTGTTCGGGTGCGGACCTGTCCGAGGCCAAGACGGCTATCACTTCGGGTCTGTCCGACATTCTGACGACCATCACCACCTCGCGCGCTCCGGTCATCTGCCGGGTCAACGGGCACGCCCGCGCCGGCGGCCTCGGCCTCATCGCCGCGTGCGACATGGCGGCGGCCGCGGCGGCCAGTACGTTCGGGTTCAGTGAGGTTCGCGTCGGCGTGGCGCCGGCCATGATCATGGTGCCCGCCCTGCCCGTCACCACCCGACGGTTCCTGACCCAGATGACGTTGACCGGTGAGCCGTTCGGCGCGCCCCAGGCCGCCGCGGCCGGTCTGCTCACCGCGGTGGTCGATGACGAGGACGCGCTCAGGGCGTGGGTCGACGGGGTCATCGCCGCCGTGCTCAAGTCGGCGCCCGGCGCGGTGGCCGCCACCAAGGCCCTACTGCACCAGCTGCCCGACATGGGTTGGGCCGAGGCGCTGGCGGTGGCCCAGGCCCGCTCGGCCGAGCTGTTCGGCGGTGCGGAGGCGACCGAAGGCATGGACGCGTTCTTGCACAAGCGCACGCCGTCCTGGGATGTCTCGGGCGCGTGAGCACGCCCATCACCACGCGTCTCGCTCCCTCGAGCGAGGAGTTCCGGGCCAACCGCGACGCCATGGCGGCGTTGACCGAGGACGTCGCGGCACTGCACGACCAGGTGCTGGCCGGTGGCGGCCCCCAGTACGTCGAGCGGCACCGCGGCCGGGACAAGATGATGGTGCGCGAGCGCCTGGACGCCCTGGCCGACCCCGGTACCCCCGTGCTGGAGTTGTGCCCGCTGGCTGGCCTGCACACCGCGGACCCGGTGGGCGGCGGGGTGGTGGTGGCCCTGGCCGAGATCTCCCACACCCAGTGCCTGGTCATCGCCAACGACCCGACCGTGCGCGGCGGGACGACCAGCCCCACCACCATTAAGAAGCTCCTGCGCGCCATGGACGTGGCCGAGATCAACCGTCTCCCGCTGGTCATCCTGGTCGAGTCGGGCGGGGCCGACCTGCCCCGGCAGGCCGACGTGTTCGTGCCCGGCGGCGAGCAGTTCCGTCGTCTCACCCAGCTCTCGGCCCAGGGGATCCCGACCGTCTGTGTCGTCTTCGGTTCTTCGACCGCCGGCGGGGCCTACCTCCCGGGCATGAGCGACTACACGGTGATGGTCGAAGGCCGCGCCCGCGTCTTCCTGGGCGGGCCGCCGTTGGTCAAGATGGCGATCGGCGAGGACGCCGACGAGGAGGAGCTGGGCGGGGCATTGATGCATGCCCGGACATCGGGCCTGTGCGACTACCTGGCCCGGGACGAAGCGGACGCCCTGCGGATCGCCCGGGGCATCGTGGGGCACCTGCACTGGCGCCGGCTCGGGCCGGGTCCGGCCGGACCGCCGGAGGCGCCGCTCTACCCGGCCGAAGAGCTCCTGGGGATCGCCTCGGTCGACGTCCGGGTGCCTTTCGACGCGCGCGAAGTCCTAGCCCGCATCCTCGACGGTTCGCGGTTCGAGGAGTTCAAGGCCTCCTACGGGCCCCAACTGGTGTGCGGCTGGGGCACCCTGGGCGGCTACCCCATCGGCATCGTGGCCAACAACGGCATCCTCTTCTCGCCCGAAGCGCAGAAGGGGGCGCAGTTCATCCAACTCTGCAATCGCAGCGACACGCCGATCCTCTTCGTGCAGAACATCACCGGTTTCATGGTCGGGACGCGCTACGAGCAGGGCGGCATCATCAAGGACGGGGCGAAGCTGATCAACGCCGTGTCCAACTCGACCGTGCCGCACCTCACCCTGATGGTCGGGGCCAGTTACGGGGCGGGCAACTACGCCATGGCCGGCCGGGCCTACGACCCCCGCTTCGTCTTCACCTGGCCCAATCACCGCATCGCCGTGATGGGTCCCAAGCAGTTGGCCGGGGTCCTCTCCATCGTCCGGCGGAACGCGGCCGAGGCTGCCGGCCGGCCCTTTGACGAAGCGGCTGACCTGGAGCTGCGGACGGCCACCGAAGCGCAGATTGAGGAGGAGTCGACGGCCCAGTTCGCCACCGGGCGGCTGTGGGACGACGGCATCATCGACCCCCGCGACACCCGCACCGTGCTCGCCATCGCCCTCACCGCGGTGCACTCGGCACCGGTGCAGGGCACGGCGGTCTTCGGCGTGGTGCGCCACTGATGGCGTCGGCCCGACTGCGCCGGGTGCTGGTGGCCAACCGGGGGGAGATCGCCCGCCGGGTCATCCGGGGCGCGCACGACGCCGGCCTGGAGGCCGTGGCGGTGTACACGGCCGACGACGCCGCCTCGCCCCATGTGGGTGAGGCCGACCTGGCCGTGCTCCTGGCCGGAGGGTCCCTGGCCGAGACCTACCTGAACCCGGCCGCGCTCATGGCGGCCGCGGCGCAGGCCGGGGCCGATGCCGTGCACCCGGGGTACGGCTTCCTCTCCGAGAACCCCGAGCTGGCCACGGCGTGCCAGGTGCAGGGCATCGTCTGGGTGGGTCCGCCACCCGAGGCCATGCGCGTCATGGGGCACAAGACCCGAGCCAAGGCGACGGTGGCGGCGGCCGGGGTTCCGGTACTGCCCAGCGTGGTGCTGGCGAGCGGCGTCACCGACGCCGACCTCGACGCCGCCGCGGCGACGGTGGGGTACCCCCTTTTGGTGAAGGCCTCGGCCGGTGGCGGGGGACGGGGGATGCGCCTGGTCGAGGCGGCGGGTGATCTCAGCGAAGCGGTGGCGGCCGCCCAGCGCGAGGCGGCCAAGGCCTTCGGGTCCGACGAGGTCTTCCTGGAGCGCTACCTGCACTCGCCCCGCCACGTCGAGGTGCAGGTCATCGGCGACGCCCACGGCACCGTGCTGCACCTCTTCGACCGGGAGTGCTCGGTGCAACGTCGGCACCAGAAGGTCATTGAGGAAGCACCGGCCGTCCTGGTCGACCAGGCCACCCGGTCCCGGATGTGGCAGGCGGCCATCGCGGCCGCCCAGTCGGTCGCCTACGAGGGCGTGGGCACGGTGGAATTCCTGGTCGAGGGGAGCCAGTTCTACTTCCTGGAGATGAACACCCGGCTCCAGGTCGAGCACGGCGTCACCGAGTTGGTGACCGGTCTCGACCTGGTCGGCCTGCAGCTGGCGGTGGCCGGCGGGCAGCCCCTGCCCTTCGCCCAGGAGGAGGTGACCGCGACCGGGCACGCCATTGAAGGGCGCCTGTGCGCCGAGCGGCCGCGCCAGGACTACCGGCCCACGCCGGGCCTGGCCACGCACGTGCAGTGGCCGCACGGCCCGGGTCTGCGCACCGATGCCGCCATCGAGTCCGGCACCACCGTCAGCCCGTCCTACGACTCCCTGGTGGCCAAGGTCATGGCGCACGCCACCGACCGCCCGGCCGCGCTGGCCCGGCTGGCCCGGGCCCTGCAGGCGCTCGAGCTTGACGGCCTCGAGACCAACCGGGCGCTGCTCGCCGCCGTGCTCAGCGATCCGGTTTTCGTGGCCGGCGACGCCGGCATCAACTATCTCGACGAACGGCCTGACCTGCGCGACGCCGCCCTGCCCGAGGAGGTCCGCCGCCGGCACGCCGTGGCGGCTGCCTTCGCTCTGCTGGGTGAGCGGGCCGCCCGCAGTCTCGTGCCCGTCCCGGCCGCCGGCTGGCGCAATGTTGGTCGCGCCCTGCACCGCGATGTGCTGACCGACGAGGTCGGGTCGCTGGAGGTGCGGGCGACCGGCCCGGACCAACCCGGTTGGGTCCTGGCCGAAGGCGAGTGGAGCGAGGTGGGCACGGCGGTGACCGGCGACGGCGTGGTCGACCTCACGGCCGGGGGCATCCGGCGCCGCTACCAGGTGCGGCTCTCGCCCCATGGCGCCGCCGTCAACGGGCCCGAAGGCCAGTCCACCTTTGCCCGGCGCAGCGAGGACGACCCCGACGATCAGAGCGGCACGGCGGGCGAGTGCCGGGCGCCCCTGCCCGGCGCCATTACCAAGGTGCTGGTGGCGGTAGGCGAGACGGTGGCCGAAGGCCAGGGGTTGGTGGTCCTCGAAGCCATGAAGATGGAGCACACCCTGCGGGCCGCCGGTGCGGGCACGGTGAGCGAGGTCGACTGCCAACCGGGCCAGCAGGTCGATGTCGGTGATCTCCTGGTGGCGCTGGAGCCGGAGTGAGCCCGCCCCCTGGCGTCCTCCGTGTCGCCAACTGCAGCGGCTTCTTCGGCGACCGCCTCTCGGCCGCCCGGGAGATGGTCGAGGGCGGTCCGATCGACGTGCTCACCGGCGACTGGCTGGCCGAGCTGACGATGTACATATTGCACAAGACCAAGGAACGCAGCGGCGGCTACGCCCGCACCTTTCTGCGACAACTCGAAGAGGTGCTGCCTACCTGCCTGGAGCGGGGCATCACCATCGTGGCCAACGCCGGTGGCCTCAACCCTGAAGGGCTGGCCACCGCCATCGGCGAGTTGGCCCGCCGCCAAGGGGTCGAGGTGCGGGTGGGATCGGTCTCGGGCGACGACCTCACCCAACGGGTGCCCCAGCTCATGGCGGCGGGGATCCCCTTCCTTAACCTCGATACCAAGGAGCCCCTCCCGCCCGGCGCCCCCCTGGTCACGGCGAACGCCTACCTGGGCGCTCGACCGATCGCCGATGCCCTGGCGGCCGGGGCGCAGGTGGTGGTGACCGGACGGGTGACCGACGCCTCGGTCATCGTGGGACCGGCGCTCCATGCCTTCGGCTGGGTCGACACCGACCTGGACGCCATCGCCGGGGCCGTGGTGGCTGGGCACGTGATCGAGTGCGGGGCGCAGTGCTGTGGGGGTAACTACGCCTTCTTCGACGAGATCCCGAATCCGGACCATCTTGGTTTTCCCATCGCCGAGTTGCACCCCGACGGGTCGTCCGTCATCACCAAGCACCCCGGCACCGGCGGCGCGCTGACCGTCGGCACGGTGACGGCACAACTACTCTACGAGATCGCCGGACCGCGGTACCTGAGCCCCGACGCCGTGGCCCGCTTCGACACCATCGCGCTCCACCAGGACGGGCCGGATCGGGTCCGCATCAGTGGCGTCAGGGGTGAGGCGCCGCCGCCGACCCTCAAGGTCACGGCCAATCTCGACGGGGGCTGGCGCAACTCCATGACGATGGCCATCACCGGGGCCCTGGTCGAGCAGAAGGCCCGTCTGGCCGCCGACGTCGTGTGGTCGGGGATCGCCGGGGGACGGGGCACTTTTGCCGAGACCTCCGAAGACCTCTCGGGTGATCTCGGAGGAGGCGGGATAGCCTTCCTGCGCCTGGCCGTGCGGGGCGATGACGAGGCCGCGGTAGGGCGGGCCTTCTCGGGGGCGGTGGTGGAGACCAGCCTGGCCAGCTACCCGGGCACGTTCTTCACCTCGGCGCCGTCGAGCGCCCAGGCGGTGGCCCGGTACTGGCCGACGACCGTTCCCGCGACCGAGGTCACGCCGTACATCGAATGCGCCGGCGAGCCGGTGCCGGCCTCGCCGCGGGCCGTCTACCCCGGCCCTCCGCCCGAGGCGCCGGCCTCAGCCCACGCCAGCTTCAGCCCGCCCCCCGATAGCCCGCCGGTGGACGTACCCCTCTGGGTGCTGGTCGGTGGTCGCTCCGGCGACAAGGGGGGCGACGCCAATGTCGGGCTGTGGGCCGACAGCGACGAGGTGGCGCACTGGCTGCTGGACCGTTTTGACGTGGCGCTGTTCAAATCGGTGTTGCCCGAGGCCGACCCCTTCGAGGTCTCCCGCTACCCACTGGCCAACCTGCGCTCGTTGAACTTCGTGGTGCACGGGATCCTGGGCTGGGGCGTGGCGTCGAATCTCCGCCTCGATACCCAGGCCAAGGGGCTGGCCGAGCTCCTGCGCTCGCGCCCGGTCCGCGTGCCGTCCTCCTTGCTGGCGACCGGTAAGCCGGCGGCGCGCTGGGCCACCCGTACCCGGTAAGGACGACGAGAAAACCGGGACCCATGGCAGGATGACGAGATGATGACCTTCCTGCGCTCGGCGGGCCTCGTGGTCGGGATCCTCATCGTCCTCGGCACCGCGCTGAGCGTCTTCACCGCCCTGGTCGTGCCGCGGATCACCTCCTCGCGCACCATGCGCACGATCGCCCGCGTCCTGGGCGGCACGGCCCGCCACATCCTGCCCCGCCTTCCTAGCTACGAACTGCGCGATCGGCTCATGTCCTTCGTCGGGCCGGCCGCCATGGTGGCGTTGTTCGTGGCCTGGCTCGGCTTTCTCATCGTCGGGTTCGGCCTGATCACCTGGTGGACGACCGGCCAGTCCTTTCCCTCCGCCCTGGCCATCGCCGGGTCCTCCGTCTTCACCCTGGGCGTGGCCACCGCCCCCGAGGCCGGGGCCAAGTCGGTCGAGATCCTGGCGGCGGGGGTCGGCTTCCTGGTCATCGCCCTGGAGATCGCCTACCTGCCCTCCCTCTACAACGCCTTCGCCACCAGGGAGACCGAGGTGACCCTGCTGGCCACCCGGTCCGGCACGCCGGCCTGGGGTCCCGAGATCCTGGCTCGCCACTTCATGCTGGACAACATCAACGAGCTGCCCGATCTGTACGCCGACTGGGAGCGCTGGGCCGCCGCCGTGTCGGAGAGCCACACCAACTACCCCGCCCTCATGTGGTTCCGCTCACCGGTGGCCTCGCGCAGCTGGCTGTTGAGCCTGGTCTCCATGATGGACTCGGCCGCGCTCTACAGCGCGGTGAGCCCGGACGAGACGCCGCGCCAGGCCAGGCTCTGCCTGTCGATGGGGACCAACTGCCTGCGTTCCATGGCCCGGGCCCTGCAGATCCCCTATGACCCGGATCCGCTGCCCACCGCCGGCATCCGTCTCCGCCAGGACGAGTTCGCCGACGGTTACCGCCGGCTGGAAGAGGTGCAGTTCCCGATGGAGCGTGGGTTCGAGGACGCGTGGCGGCACTTCCAGGGTTGGCGGATCAACTACGAGGCCATCGTCGATGTGCTGACCAAGATCATTGTGCCCCCGCCGGCCCCGTGGTTCATCGAGCGGCCCGAGATGGGGGTGGTCGAGTGGCCCGGGGTGCGCAACCGCACGCCGGACAAGCCCGAGGGCGATCAGCTGTTCGGATCCAACAGGACCTTCAAGACGCCGTCGGTCCGGGAGTCGAAGAGCTCGTAAGCCTCGGCGGCCTGGCTGAGTCCCATGTGGTGGGTGAACGTCTCGGTCAGGGTGAACCGGCCCGACTGCACCAGCGGGACCAGGGCGGGCCAGGTGCCCGGTACCGGCGCGAAGACGGCCCGCACGGTCAGGCTCTTGAGGAACACCAGGGCCATGGGGAAGGGGAGGGCCATCTCCAGGTTCACCCCCACGATCGAGACCGTGCCCCCGAGGGCGGCACAGGCCACGGCGTCGAGCACGGTGGCGTCCGCCCCCACCGCCTCAATGACCGACTCGGCCCCCCGACCCTGCGTCGCCTCGAGGACCTGCAGTGACCCCGGCGCCTGGCGGGCGTCGATGGGCTCGGCGCCGAGGCGCTCGGCCCGGGCCAGGCGCTCGGGCACCATGTCCACCGCCAAAATGCGGGCCGGGCCGAAGAGCTGGGCGCATTGCAGCGCCATGATGCCGACCGGTCCCAGCCCCACCACCACCACCGTCGACCCGGGCGCGATGTCGGCCCGCAGGGCCCCCACGTAACCGGTGGGGAGGATGTCGGTCAGCAGCACGGCCTCCTCGTCGGCGATCCCGTCGGGCACCGGGAGGACGAAGGAGTCGGCGAAGGGGACCGCCATGGCCTCGGACTGGCCGCCCGGGAGGTCCAGCATGGTGCCGAAGGCGGCTGCCTTCCCGGCCTGGCACAGGTTGGGTTGCCCGGCCAGGCAGGGCCGGCACATTCCGCAGCCGATGACACCGGACACCAGCACCCGGTCTCCCACCCGCACCGTGTGCACGTCCGGCCCGATTTCGGCCACGGTCCCGATCGCTTCGTGGCCCAGCTGGATCCCGGGCCCGGTCGGGGCATCGTGGTACAGATGCAGGTCCGAACCGCAGATGGCGGTGCGTTCGACCGTGACGATCACCCCGGCCGGCCCGGGCAGCACCGGGTCGGGGACCTGCACGACCCGGACATCCCTCGGACCCTGCAGAACGGTGGCACGCATGCCCGCACGCTACCCCGGCGACCTACAATGACCGGGGCCGAATTTCCGGCCCCCAGCCCCCGTACCCGCTGATGACACTCATTCTCAACCACGCCGCTTCCGTCGACCAACAGGTCATCGGCGATGTGGATGTCGACACGTTCTTCCAGAACGAAGACCTGTGGGCGGTCATCGTGTGGAACGACGACGTGACCACGTTCCAGACGGTGATCACCGCGCTGGTGGAGATCTTCAACCACTCGGTCGAACGAGCCGACCAGCTGGCCTGGAAGATCCACCGGACCGGCAAGGCGGTGGCGGCCATCCGGCCCAAGGAAGAGGCCGAAGCCGCCGTGCGGGATCTCCACCGCCGCCTGATCACGGCCACCCTGGATCGGGCCTGACGCCCCAATAGGACCAAGAGGATCAGCTGGCCCGCAGGGGTGGCCTCACCCGCCCAGTCGTGTGGAGAGCCGTTCCTTCACCGCCGGCCACTCCGCCGCCATGATGGAGAAGCGGGCCGATGTCCGTACGGTGTCGTCGGCGCCGGGGCGGTCGGCCCGCATGATGCCGTCGAGCTGGCCGCCGATGCGCGCAATGGCGGCGCGGGAGCGCTCATTGCGGACATCGGTCTGCAGGGCCACCCGGTGCACCTGCCAGGTCTCGAAGGCGTGACCCATCATGAGGAGCTTGGCTTCGGTATTGACCGGGGATCGCTGGGCTGAGCCGGCCAGCCAGGTGAAGCCGATGTCCACCACGTCGGGCACGCCGTGTCGTTGGTGCGAGGCCCCCGGGGGCCACTGCCAGTAGGCCATCTCGCAGAAGCGGGTGGCGCCCACCACCTGTTCGGCGCCGGCCTTTCCCTCTCTCTCGTCGTCGCCCAGGCGCACCGTGGCGAAGGCCACATGGGCCCCGCTCGCTACCTTCTCCAGGGCGTCGTGTACGTACTCGGTCATCTGCTCCAGCCCATCGGGCGTGTACGTCCACTGGTACTCGGTGCGGTCCTCGGCGGCCGCCTCCACCAGCGCCTCTATGTGCGAGGTCGAGAGCGGCTCGAGGCGGACGAACCGGCCCGGCAGCGTGAACGGCTCAAGCATGACTGCTGACCGGAGCCGCACCGTCCCCGCCACCCGGCGCGCCAGTGCCGACCGCGCCCCCACCGGCCGCCACGAAGTCGCGCTGGCGCACCAGGCCGAAGCCAGCCAGGCAGCCGGCGAAGGCCACGATGGCCGCGATGATCATCAGATGGTTCAAGGTGGAGGAAAAGCCGATGTGATAGGCGCGCAGCAGCGTGGTCCGCGCCGCGGCCACCGGGATGTGCGCCGCCAGCTGATGCACCCCGCCCGCGCCCAGCGCGGCGCTGAGTTGCGACCCGCCCTGGTGCAGCACGCTCTGGCCGGTCGCGCTCTGCGCCAGCACGGCCGAGGTGCGGCTGACAATCTGGCTCTGGAAGATGGCGCCCAGGATGGCGATGCCGGTGGCGATGCCGACTTGGCGGAAGGTGTTGTTCGATCCCGAGGCCATGCCGCTCTTCTGATGTTCCACCACCGAAATCGCCCCCGAGGCGAGCACCGGATTGACCATGCCGATGCCGGCGCCGGTGACGAAGAAGCCCGGGATCAGGTAGCTGTACGTCGAATCCGGATGGGTGAACGCCATCAGGAGCAGGCCGCCCGCGATGAGCAGCATGCCGAACCCGAGCAGGTAGCGCGATTGCAGGCGGGTGGTCAGCCGCCCGGCGATGGGCGCCACCACGAAGGACAGCACGGTCAGGGGGAGGAAGCGGACCCCGGCCGGGAACGGGCCGTAACCAAGGTCGTCCTGTATGTACAGCGTGAGGTACAAGAACATGGCGAAGATGGAGGCGGAAAGGCAGAACGCCACCAGCGAGACGCCGACGAAGGCGGGGCGACGGAACAGGCCCAGGTCCAGCATGGGGTCGCTGCGCCGGCTCTCGTTGATGAAGAAGATCGCCATCAGCACGGCGGCGGCGATGAAGAGGGTGACGATCGTGGTGCTGGACCAGCCCTCGTCGTTGCCGCGCACCAGGGCGAAGACCAGCGCGAAGAGGCTGAGCGAGAACGAGAGGAAGCCGACCCAGTCGATGGTCCGCGCGCTGGTGTCCTTGGACTCGGCGATCCGGGTCAGGGTCAGGAAGATGGCCACAATGCCGATGGGCACGTTGACGAAGAAGATCCAGCGCCAGCCGATGCCCGACGTGATGGCGCCACCCACCAGCGGACCGATGGCCACCGCCCCGCCGGTGATGGCCCCGAAAATGCCGAAGGCGGTACCCCGGTCCTTACCCTGGAAGGCGGCCGCGATGAGGGCCAGCGAGGTGGCGAACATGATGGCGCCGCCCACTCCCTGCACGGCGCGGGCCAGGTTCAGCATCAGGGAAGAGGTCGAGAGCCCGCAGACCAGGGAGGCGGCGGAGAAGACGGCCAGGCCGACGGCGAAGACCTCCCGGCGGCCGAAGATGTCGCCCACCACGCCCGAGGTCAGCAGGAAGGCGGCCAAGGTCAGCGAGTAGGCGTCCACCACCCATTGCAGGTCAGAGAAGCTGGAGTGCAGCGAGCGCTGGATATCGGGCAGTGCCACGTTCACCACGGTGATGTCGAGCAGCAGCATGAAGATGGCGGTACAGACCGCGATCAGGGTCCACCATTTGCGCTCAAGCGTCGGCATGCTGGGAGTGTATCGACAGGCCGTTCCCGCTCGTAGACTGTGTTGTGATCGTTGGCTCGGCTCTTACCATTGAAATCGGCGATCGGATGCTCGTTTCCGATGCCTCCTTTGTCGTGGGCGCCGGCGAGAAAGTGGGGCTGGTCGGCCGCAACGGCACCGGAAAGTCCTCCTTCATCTCCGTGGTGGTGGGCGAGCCGACCCCGCAGCTCCGCCATCGCGGCAACGTCCGTCTGCTCGGTTCCTTCGGCTTCCTGCCCCAGGCGCCGGTCCCGGGCGGCCTCGGCCTGGAGCCCACCGGCTTCTCCCACATCCTCTCCGCCCGTGGCCTCGACGTGCTGGACGACGCCCTGGGCACGGCCCGCAAGGCCATGGCCGATGACCCGTCCGAGGAGAACATTGAGCTCTTCACGGACCTGCAGGAGAAGTTCCAGAGCAATGGGGGCTACGAGGCGGAGTCGGTGATGGCCCGTCTGGCTGACGGCCTCGGCCTACGCCAGGAACTCCTCTTGGAGGAGATCGAGACGCTCTCGGGAGGACAACGCCGCCGGGTCGACCTCATGCGGGTCCTCTTCCAGGAGCCCGAGCTGATGATCCTCGACGAGCCCACCAACCACCTGGACCGCTCGGCCAAGCGCTGGCTGCTCGATGAGTTGGAGCGCTTCCCGGGCGCCCTGCTCGTCGTCAGTCACGACCTGAAACTGCTGGACCGCTCCATCTCCAAGGTCCTGCACATCTCGAATCAGCACCTGACCGAGTGGAAGGGCAACTACTCCAAGTTCGAGGCGCAGCACGAAGCCGACGCCTCGCAGCGCGAGCGGGCGTCCGAGTTGGAGCAGCGGGAGATCAAGCGCCTCTCCATGCTGGCCGACTCCATGCGCGGGCAGACCGAGAAGCGGGCCAAGACGGCCAAGGCCCTGGACCGCCGGGTCGAGCGCATTGAGAGCTCACGCACGGTGGTCGACAAGCGCGACAAGGCCAGCAAGTTCCGGCTGCCCACACCGCCCCGGTCCGGGCTCACGCCCCTTGAGGTCAGCAAGGTGGCCGTGCGCTACGGCAAGAACGAGGTCCTGTCCAACATCACCTTCCACGCCGGGCGGGGCGACCACATCGTCATCGTCGGGCGCAACGGTGCCGGCAAGTCAAGCCTGTTGCGCTGCCTGGCCGGGGTGCAGGAGCCGACCAACGGGGTGATCGAGTTCGGGGCCAATGTGCAACTCGGCTACTTCGCCCAGGAGCACGAGCAGATCGACCCCACCCTCACCTCGCTGGACAACGTGACCGACACCGTGCTCTCCACCGAACGGGAACGTCGCGCCCTCCTGGGCTCGTTCGGGTTGCCGTCCAAGGCGGCCGACCAGATGCCGGGCACCCTCTCGGGTGGGGAGAGGGCCAAGCTCGGCCTGGCCATGCTCTCGGCCGGTGAGACCAACGTGCTGCTTCTCGACGAGCCGACCAACAACCTGGACCCGTCCTCCATCACGGCTGTCGGCCACATGCTGGGGGCCTGGCCCGGGACCATCGTCGCGGTCAGCCACGAGCGGGGATTTGTCGAAGCCCTCAAACCGACGTACTGCCTGCGCCTGCCCGAAGAGCAGTTCACCCACTGGCGCGAGGAGTACCTCGACGACGTGGAGATGCGCTAGCCAGAACCGCGATCAGGCCGGGATCAGGTCACCCAGATCTGGGCCGGCCAGATCACCCCGGCGTCGAAGCCGATGGCCTTGGATCCGCTGGGCGTGGTCGGGTTGGCGAAGTTCTGGACCTTCGGGTTGGCCGCCACGGCCCAGGTCGATCGGTCCCCGTAAATGTAGGGGATGTCCTCGCCCAGGTACTGGTTGATCTGCTGGTAGGCCTTGACCCGCGCCGCCGGGTCGCTGGTGGTCCGACCGGTCACCAGCGCCGCTTGCAGGCGCGGGTCGGAGTTGCGGGCCATGTTGAGCGGGAGCGGGGCCTTGGTGGTGGTGTCGCTCCACCATACGTAGTTGAGATCGGGGTTGACCGCCCCGAACTGGCGCCAGGTGGTGGCCTGGTAGGTCCCGGCCAGCGCGTCGTTGATCAGCGCGCTCTGCTCCTGAATGTTGATGGAGACCTTCATGCCGGCCGTCTGCCACTCCTGCTGCAGAAACTGGGCCGCCCGTTCGACGTCGGGGTCGTTGGTGGCGGTCAGGGTGAAGGAGACCGGGCTGCCCGTCTGCGTCTCAATCTGCTTGACCAGTTTCGCCGCGCCCTTGGGGTCGAAGCTCGGGTAGGCCGTCTTGGTGTAGTACGGGCTGCCGGGAAGGAAGAGACCCGACATCGGCTGGTTGACGCCCAGGTCGATGACCTTGGCGTACTGCTTGGAGTTCGAGGCCTTGGCCAGGGCGGTGCGCAGGGTCTTGTTGTTGAACGGCGCCGCTCCTGTGTTGAGCATGACGCAGTTGACGTCGGGCTGGCCCAGCACGGCGCCGCTGTTGTCCACGTAGGCCCACTTCGTGTTGTGGCGGAACGAGCCGAACGTGCGGGGCGTGTTGGTGTGCATGATGTCGATGGTGCCCGACTCCAGCGCGGACACCCGCGAGGCCGAGCTCAGAATGGGCTTGAACGTGATGGAGCTCAAGTAGGGCAGGCCCGGGCGCCAGTAGTGCGGGTTGGCGGTGGCCGTGAAGTGGCTGTTGGGCACCCACTCCTGGAAGACGAACGGACCGGTGCCGATCGGATGGGTCGTCCCGTTCTTGTTGTTCAGCATGGACGGTGCCGCGATGTAGCCCGTCTGGGCCTGGGCCAGGTAGTACGGGAAGGGCTGCCAGGGGGTCTTCATGGTGACGGCGACGGTCAGCGGGCCGGTTATCGCGGACGAGGCGATGTTC
Source organism: Acidimicrobiales bacterium (assembly GCA_035552095.1). Lineage (GTDB taxonomy): Bacteria > Actinomycetota > Acidimicrobiia > Acidimicrobiales > RAAP-2 > Bog-473. Next base: position 50,112 of record DASZMA010000130.1, read on the forward strand.
TGGAAGGCCGGGCCGGTGAGGATGGACGCCGCCTGTTTCTGCAGGTTGAGGAGCAGGGCGGCAGCATCCAAGGGGGTCCCGTCGTGGAAGACGATGCCCTTGCGCAGCGTGATGGTGAAGACGGTGAAGTCGGGGTTGGAGGTGATCGATTGGGCCAGATACGGCTCTACCTTCCCGGCGGCGGTGACGATGGCCAGGGGATCGAAGACACAGCGACCGTAGAGGAAGCCGCCCTCATCCCAGCGGGCCGACGTCGGGTCAAAGCCACCTTCCTCGGTGTCCATGCCGAAGACGATCGACCCGCCCCGCTTGGGCTTGGCCTTCGACACGCCGTTTCGACCCGGTCCGTTGGTCAGGACGGCGCCGGCCCAATCGGGCTCGGAGCCCAGCGCGGCCAGGCCGGCTCCCAGCGCGACACCTCCGGCCAGAAATGAACGACGGTCAAACGAGTGTGTCATGGCAAACCCCCAAAGACTTCAGTCCAACCCAGCCCCATGAAGCCACGGATCATGGCTTCGGGGGGAGATTATCGCCCCGTGATCGATTGCGGGTGGCACGGGTCCATGTGGCAACCTGGCCCGGACCGTCGGACCAGCAGAGGAGAGACACATGGCAATCGCTATCGGTGACCGGATTCCCGAGGTGAAGGTTTTTACGTTCGGGGAGAACGGGCCCGAGGTCACCACCTCGACTGAGGTGCTGGGCACCGGCAAGGTCGTCCTCTTCGCCGTGCCCGGTGCCTTCACCCCCACCTGCTCGGACCACCATCTGCCCGGATTCGTCATGCGGGCCGACGAGATCAAGGCCAAGGGGGCGGACAAGATCGTGTGCGTGTCGGTCAACGACCCGTTCGTCATGAGCGCCTGGGGCAACGACCAGAGCGTGGGCCGATCCGTCGTCATGCTGGCTGACGGGAATGGTGAGTTCACCGAGGCCATGGGCCTGACGATGGACGGGAGCGGGTTCGGGCTCGGCTCCCGCTCGCAGCGCTATGCGGCCATCATTGAGGACGGCGTCGTCACCTGGCTGGCCGTCGAACCCGGTGCGGGCCTCGCCGTCAGCTCGGCCGAAGAGGTCCTGGCCGCCCTGTAGGGACCGTGGGGTCAGGCGACCAATCGGGCTGTCGTCACGTCACCCAGTACCCAAGGTTGTACATGGCCTGGAAGAGCAGCGCCACGATGACGGTGCCACCGATGGCGAACGAGACCAGGGCGGCCGAGCGCCGGATGAAGAGGGCTCCCGAAAGGTAGAGCGGGAAGGCGATGCTGACGAAACGCGCTTCGCCCTCGCTCGAGGCGAACGTGGGGAGCGCGTAGGGAGAGATGGTGGTGCAGGCGGCCAGCCCGACGATCACGAAGGTCACCACCACAAACGAGATCGGAATGGTGCCGGTTTCGGACCGTTCCGGCGTGTGGCGGCTCAGTTCGGCCAACCCGTGGCGGCGGGTCCGGGTGAGCCACAGGCCGGCTAGGCCGAACAGGAGCAGGGTGGCCAGCACCAGGGCGCCGTCGTCCAGCAGCCAGACCCACTTGATATTGGTGAAGGTGGGCGAGGGCGCGCCCGGGAGAGGGCCCACCCCATTGACGTAGTGCTCCAGGGCGAGCACGTTGCGGTAGAGGCCGACAAAGGGGAAGTGCTCCGAGCGCTTCCAGTACTTCTGGACCGCGATGAATTCGAAGGGATGGCCGAAGCGGGCCCATAGGAAGAGCATGTAGGCGATCACGCCGGCCCCACTGATCGCTCCGTAGGCCACCACCTTGACCACGCCCCGGCCGGCCAGCGCGGCGGCGACCATCAGGGCCACCGTGAGGGCCACCGATTCGGGCGAGGTGGCGGAGGCGAACCCGGCGACCAGGGCGGCGGCGAGAAAGTTCTTCCGTTCCACCAGGGTGAGGACGAGGAGAATCTCCAGTGCGAAGAGAGCCTCGGAGTACGGCGACAGGAAGAACAGGGACGCCGGGAACCAGCAGAACAGCACGGCGGCGATCAGCGCCACCCGCGGGCTGAAGAGTCGGTTGGCCAGGCGGTAGAGGAAGACCGACGCCGCGGTGAAGGCCAGCCACGACACCACGGTGGCCGACTGCAGGTAGGGGAGCGTGCCGAACGTGAGGGCATGGACCACGGCGGTGAGAAAGGGATACCCGGGAAAGAAGGCGGTGGCGTGAAAGGTGTTGTGCAACGGGTACCCGTGTTGCGCGATGTCCAGGTAGTACCCGCTGTCCCAACGGTCGAAGGTGCCCAACCAGGTCCCGTTGTTGAGTGTGGCGCCCAAAATGTGCTGCCGAGCTTGCGGGAGGAGGACCACCACCAGGTGGGCGAAGACAACCCCCAGGCCGATGCGCGACACGGCGATCCAGAAAGGGACCGACACGCCGCTCCAGAACCGCTTGAGTGAAGGCCCACTCGGCACCGACTCCCGGCGGTGGGTGCCGGCTCGTTGGCGTCCCTCACCGGGCCAGTCACCCCCGTCATCAGGCAGAACGGCCGACTCCTGTACCGCCATGTCCACCGGGTCATGGTACGTGAAGCAAGAGAACGAGCGGGTCGTGCTGAGGTCGGTCAGCCGGGAGAGACGCCAGGGTGAGCGGCGTGGCCGCGACTGCGTGTCCTTTCCGGATCCGGCGCACGGACCAGGTCGTGCCGCTCTCGCCGCACCCGAATGACCCGCCGCTGGCCCGCTCGCGGAAGGCTTGACGGGGGAGTCAGAGGCGCGACGCTGCGGCGGATACGGAATTCACCAGTACCGCCGCACCGTTGACGTGACCGTGAGCCAGGTCAACCAGCGCCTCGTTGGCCTGATCCAGCGTGTAG